>CAMDCO010000006.1 GCA_945890495.1 Bordetella parapertussis
GGGCATCACCTTCTTGTACGGTCTTTATTTGCGCCTGTGCCAGGCGCTCACCCGACTCGGGAAATGGCTCGAAGTTTCACTCGAACCCGTCGCGCCGCCGGAATACCGGCTTGCGAGGGTGTGGAAATGAATAAATCAGGGACGACTAACTAACGGACAATCCGGCGGCCTTTTTCAAGCGGCCCTTGCCCGCGATAGCGCTACGCTCCCGTAGCGCCTTAGTAGCCCGCCGCCGCAGGATCAAAGGGGATGTCAATCATCTCAACCGTGGCATCCGCGACCGGCGCCACCCCAATCAGCGACGGAAAGGCGAGCACCATCGCCAGCATCACGAGCTGAAGGATCACAAAGGGGATCACGCCACGGTAGATGTCGCGGCTCTCGACCCCCGCCGGGGCCACACTCTTCAGGTAGAACAGGGTAAAGCCCATCGGCGGGGTCAGGAACGAGGTCTGCATGTTCAGCGCCAACATCACGCCAAACCAGACCGGATCAATCCCCAGCGCATGCACCACCGGCACCAGGAGCGGGACCAAGATGAAGGCGATCTCGAAGAAATCGATAAAGAAACCGAGAGAAAACACCAACAGGTTGATCAACAGCAGAAAGCCGATCTCGCCACCAGGCACCGCCGTCAGCAAAGACTCGACCCAGCGATCTCCATCCAGACCGCGAAACACCAACGCAAACACCGTCGAGCCGATCAAGATGAACATCACGAAACTGGTGAGCCGCGCCGTACTGCCCATAGACTCGCGCAACAAGGTCAGATTCAGACGCCGATGCGCCGCCGCCAGCGCGAGCGCACCCACGGCACCCATCGCACCGCCCTCGGTCGGTGTGGCGATACCCATGAAAATGGTGCCCAACACGAGAAAAATAAGCGCCAGCGGCGGCAACAAAGAAACCAACATGCGCCGACCCAGCGCCCAACCACGCAGGCTGCGCGCCGAAAGCGGCAAGGCTGGCATGCTCTCCGGCCTGAGCCAGGACAGCGCAAACACATAGAGCACAAAAAAGGCCGCCAACATCAACGCCGGCACCATCGCCGCGCTATACATGTCACCGATCGACACGCCCAACTGATCGCCCAGCACGATCAACACCAGCGAAGGCGGGATGATCTGCGCCAAGGTTCCCGAAGCGGCAATCACCCCACTGGCCAAGCGTTTGTCATAGCCATAACGCAACATGATGGGCAGCGAGATCAGCCCCATGGCGATGACCGATGCCGCCACCACGCCCGTGGTCGCGGCCAGCAGGGCACCGACAAAGATCACCGCATACGCCAACCCGCCGCGCACCGGACCAAACATCTGGCCGATGGTTTCAAGCAGATCCTCGGCCATGCCGCTACGCTCCAGGATCAGCCCCATGAAGGTGAAGAACGGGATGGACAACAACACCGTGTTCGACATGATCCCGAACACGCGCTCAGGCAAGGCCTGCAAAAAGACCACCTCGAAGAAACCCGCCTGGATGCCGATCACGGCGAACAAGAGGCCATTCGCCGCCAACGCAAACGCCACCGGATAGCCCAGCAACATAAACAGCACCAAGCCCATGAACATGAGCGGGGCCATCAACGGCAACAGATCGAGACCCATATCAGACCCGCTCCTCTGGCTGTTCATCCACCCACGCAACGCGGCCTTGCAAAAAGGCGGCCCGCTTGATCATCTCAGAGACACCCTGCAAGGCCAGCAGGAACAGGCCCAGCGGCAACAACAAGCGTACCGGCCAGCGAATCAGCCCCCCTTCGTCAGGCGACATCTCCTGACTCTGCCAGGAAAGCACGAAGCCCTCCCAAGAAAACCAAAGGATCAACAGCATCACCGGCAACAGAAACAGCGCTGCACCGAACAGGTCAATCCACGCCTGGGTACGCGGCGAAAACCGGCTATAAAACACATCCACCCGCACATGACCGTTGTGGCGCAAGGTGTATCCCGCGCCGAGCAAGAAGATGGCCGCGAACAGATACCACTGCAATTCCAACCAAGCGTTCGAGCCCAACCCGAAGGCATAACGAAAGATCGCATTACCGGCCGACACCAGGGCCACCCCCAGCACCAACCAGTTCACCATGCGCCCGACCCGCTCGTTCAGCGCATCGATCCAGCCCGAAAAACGCAGCAAGCCCTGCATCACCCGTCCACCCCTTCGGAATCGCCCGCCACACGCATGGCGTCAATCAGGATGGAGCCCACCTGACGCGAGCCACGCGTCTCGACATCGCTGCCAATGGCCGTAATACCGGCAAACATATCGCGCAGATTCCCCGCCACCGTAATCTCTTCAACCGGATAGGCGATCTCGCCCCCCTCCACCCAGAAACCGGCTGCGCCCCGCGAATAGTCGCCGGTCACCATATTGGTGCCGTGACCGAGCATCTCCGTGACCAACAAACCAGAACCCATGCGGGCTAACAGCGCCGCAAAATCCTCGCCCGTCGACGGGATGATCAGGTTGTGGTTACCGCCAGCATTGCCGGTGCTCTGCATCCCCAGCTTGCGGGCGCTGTAACTCCCCAAGAAATAGCCCTCAACGCGCCCATCCTTCACCACGGTACGGTCGCGAACCGCCACGCCCTCGGCATCAAATGGCGACGAGGCCACACCGCGCGGCAAAAAGGGGCGTTCCTCAATCTGCATAAACGCCGGAAACACCGGCGTACCCAGGCTGTCCCGTAAGAAGCTGGATTTTCGGTACAGATTGCCGCCCGACACGGCCGAAACAAAACTCGCAATCAGGCCCGTGGCAATCGGGGCCTCAAGGATCACTGGACAACTTTGGGTTGGCAAACGCCGTGCGCCAAGACGCCGCACAGCACGCTCACCGGCACGCCGTCCCACGCCCTCCACCGCCTCCAAGTCCTCGGCCGCCCGCGCACCGGTGTACCAGTAATCGCGCTGCATCGCGCCATCCTCCTCAGCAATCACCGAGCAGGAAACAGACTGCCGCGAGGTCGGGTAGCCGGCACAAAAACCGTTCGAATTGGCATAGATAAACTGAGCTTGTTGCTGACTGACCGTTGCCCCTTCGGTATTGCCAATGCGCCGATCCACCGCCAGCGCCGCCGCTTCGCAGGCACGGGCCATCTCTACGGCATCGGCCACCGCCAGTCCCCACGGATGGAACAGGTCAAGGGCCGGAAACTGCGTCGCCAACAGGGTCGGATCAGCCAAACCCGAAAACGCATCCTCAGCCGTAAAGCGGGCAATCGCCACCGCCTTCTCAACGGTCTGACGCAACGCTGCCGCAGAAAAATCGGAGGTCGCCGCGTGCCCTCGCCGTTGCCCGACATAGGCCGTTACGCTCACCGACTTGTCACGATTGTGCTCAATCGTCTCAATCTCGCCATGGCGCACGGTCACGCCCTGACCCGATCCCTCGGAGATCTCCACCTCAGCACTCGTCGCCCCAGCCGCTCGCGCCTGGTCCAACACCTGCCGGGCCAGGTCGCTTAAGGCCTGCGCGGTATATGAAAAGCCCTGTTCTGCCACTTCGGCCATTCCTTCTTGTCCCTCTGCAAAGCCGTTATGATACAGGCACACAACACCGTCTCACGCACCCCATGCACACACCTGATCCCCAGTCTGATAACACAACCCCCAGCCGCACCCAGCGCAAACACGAAGTCGAGGCCTTGCAGACCCTTGGCCGCGCCCTGACCGAACTGGCGCGTGACCAGTTGAAACGCATCCCCATGCCGGACGACCTGCGCAATGCCGTCCTCGACTGGCACCGCTTTCCCAAGCACGAGGCTCAGCGTCGTCAATTGCAATACATTGGCCGTCTGATGCGCAAGGTTGATCCGACCCCCATCGAAGCGGCACTCGCCCATGTGCGCGGCGAGTCCACCGCCGCCAAGGCCCACTTCCACAGCCTGGAGCGCTGGCGCGAGCGTCTGCTCACCGATCCCGACGGTCTCACCGCCTGGATGGCCGAACACCCAGACAGCGATACCCAACAATTACGCACGCTGATCCGCAACGCCGCCCGCGAGGCGGCTCAAGCCAAGCCGCCCAAGTCCAGTCGCGAACTATTCCGGCTCCTGCGCGAGGCCATCGAACCCCCTCTGAACGCCACGCCCACAACGGATCTGGAGACCGACGCTGCGTCCGATCTAGACGACAACGCTTGATGGAGCATCCCGATGGCCCCGCCACTGAAGCGACCGAAAAGCCCACCGTTACCCTGAGCCAATGGCGCGCAGCGCTCTCGCTGTTCCCTTATATCTGGCAGTACCGGAGTCGCGTCATTGCCGCCTTCGCCCTCCTTATTACCGCCAAACTAGCCACCGTCAGCGTCCCACTGATCCTAAAAGAGATCGTCGATGGCCTACAGACCCCAAGCCTGCTGACGGCCCCACTGGCGCTGGTGGTTGCCTATGGTGCCCTGCGGTTTGCCAATACCGCCTGCACCGAACTGCGTGACGGCCTCTTTGCCCGCGTCCTGCAACGCGCCATGCGCGGCGTCATTCACGATGTATTCCGCCACCTGCACGCCCTGTCGCTACGCTTTCACCTCAACCGCCGCACCGGCGCACTGGCCGCCGAGATCGAACGCGGCGCCCGTTCAATCCGTTTTCTGATCAATTTCTCGCTCTTCAACATCGGCCCGACCCTGCTTGAGATTGCCTTGGTCGCCGGCATCCTGTTCGTCAAATACGACCCCGCCTTCGGCGCCATCACCCTGTTCACCCTCGTGGTGTACATCAGCTTTACCCTACTCGTCACCAACTGGCGACTAGAGCACCGGCGCGCCATGCACGCCGCCGATGCACGCGCCAACGCCCACGCCGTCGATAGCCTGCTCAACTTCGAGACCGTCAAGGTCTTCGGCAACGAGGTCTTCGAAGCCGAACGCCTCAAGGCCGCCCTGAGCGACGCCGAGAACGCTGCCGTACGCACCGAAAGCTCGCTGGCCTGGCTCAACACCGGCCAAGCCCTGATCATCTCGGCCAGCCTCATCGCCATGATGTCCCTCGCCGTGGACGGCGTCGCCGCCGGGCGCATGACCCTGGGCGACCTCGTGCTGGTCAACGCCTTCCTGATCCAGCTCTTCATACCGCTCAATTTCCTCGGCACCGTTTATCGCGAGATCCGCAACGCCCTCACCGACATGGAGAAGCTGTTTGGCCTCCTCCACACCGCGCCCGAGATCCGCGACCTGCCGGGCGCGCCCGCCCTTGCTGTCAGCGCAGGCGAGATACGCTTCGAGTCCGTGAGTTTCGCCTACGACCCGCGCCGCCCCATCCTGTCCGATATCAGCTTCAGCATCCCGCCCGGCCACAAGGTCGCCGTCGTCGGCGCCAGCGGCAGCGGAAAATCCACCCTGGCGCGTCTGTTATTCCGTTTTTACGAGGTCGATGACGGCCGCATCCTGATCGACGACCAAGACATCCGCGCGGTCACCCAGGCCAGCCTGCGCGCCGCACTCGGCATGGTTCCACAAGACACCGTCCTGTTTAACGACACGCTCTACTACAACATCGCCTACGGTCGCCCCGATGCCGACCATGCAGCCGTCATTGAGGCCGGACGCGCCGCCCGTCTCGATGGCTTTGTCGCCAGCCTGCCGGATGGCTGGGAGACCCGCGTCGGAGAACGCGGATTAAAGCTCTCCGGGGGCGAAAAACAGCGCGTCGCCATCGCCCGCGCCCTACTCAAAAACCCGCCCATTCTGGTCTTCGACGAGGCCACCTCCTCGCTCGATTCCATCACCGAACAAGCCATCCAAGCCGAGATCCAGCTTGCCGCTCAGAACCGCACCAGCCTGGTCATCGCCCACCGTCTCTCCACCGTCATTGACGCCGACGAGATCCTCGTTCTGGAAGTGGGACGCATTGTTGAGCGCGGCAACCACAACGCCCTGCTCGCTCAAAATGGCCGCTATGCCGAGTTGTGGAACCTGCAATTACGCAACGACACCGGCAACGCAGCCCACAACGGCGGCTGAACGGCGTTAATGTGAAACGCACCCCCTTAGCGTAAAACAACACGGTCATTGGCGTAGGGGCAACCCCCCGTGGTTGCCCTGCATCCCCCCGTGGTTGCCCTGCATCCCCCTGTGGTCGCCCATTTACCACCAGGGCAGGCACAGGGGCCTGCCCCTACGAGGTGACCGCCCTTCAACAGGCGTAGGGGCAACCCCCTGTGGTTGCCCTGGTTGGGCAGGCACGAGGGCGGCCCCTGCAATCGGTTTCATGATTTGGGGTAGCGTGCGTCGCAATGAGCATTAGCGCAGCGAACGCACCGGCCAGCCCGCCGCCTCGGCATGGGCACGCAGGGTGGCATCCGGATCCACCGCCACCGGCGACTTCACCCGCGCCAAGAGGGGCAAGTCGTTGAGCGAATCGCTGTAAAACCAGCTTTCCTCCAAATCCTCGAAGCCCAGCCCACGCTCGCTCAACCACGCCTCCAGACGCGCCACCTTGCCCTCGCGAAACGGCGGCAGGCCCGCCACGCCGCCGGTAAATTCACCCTCGGCACCCACCTCCGGCTCGGTTGCAATCAGATGTGGCACGCCCAGGAGGCGCGCAATCGGTGCCGTCACAAAGCTGTTGGTCGCCGTGATGATCATGCAAGTGTCGTCGCCATGCTGCGCCAGAAGCGCGGGCGTACCCGGGGCCACCATGGGGATGATGTGATCACGCATAAATTCAGCGTGCCACGCGTCCAGTTGCGTGCGCGAATGACGCGACAACGGCCGCAACTGAAAATCAAGGAAGGCATGGATATCGAGGCAGCCCGCCTTGTAGTCGTCATAAAACTGCTGATTGCGGGCCTCGTACACCTCACGATCGAGCACCCCCTTGCTGATCAGGAACTGTGCCCATTCAAAATCAGAATCACCGGCCAACAGGGTGTTATCGAGGTCAAACAAGGCTAAGCGCATGGTCTCGGGTTCCGGTACAAGGTACCGGTTCAGTCATCAGGAAAGAGGCCGCAGTATACTCAAGGCGTGAACCTAGTGACCTCCAACATCCCCACCGACTGGCTGATCCCGCTCTGGGCGATAGCCGCCCTTCTGTTTCTCGTCATGGTCAAACGCCTCGACTGGAAACACCTGCGGCAAGAGAACGATCTCAACATCTTCCTCGGCGCGACGGTGGCCGTCCTCGGACTCTGGATGATCCACACCGGCATCCGGCCCGGCCTGTCCTTCCATCTCCTCGGCGCCAGTGCCCTCACCCTCATGTTCGGCCCCTGGTTCGCCCTCCTCGCGTTCGCTCTTATCAATACCGCGCTCGCCTTATGGCTCGGACAACTGAGTGCCTTGCCCATCAACTGGCTCATCTACGGCGCCCTGCCCATCCTATTTAGTTGGCGCTTATACCGGTTTGTGGACCAGCGCCTCACCAACCATTTCTTCGTCTACATCTTTCTCAATGCCTTCTTCGGTGCGGCCCTTGCCGTCAGCCTGACCGGTCTCACTTCAACGGGCTTCCTGGCCCTGTCCGAGGCCTATACGCTGGACTATCTGCTCGATCAATACCTGCCCTATTGCCTGCTCATGGCGTGGGCCGAGGCCTTCTCGACCGGCATGCTGATCACCATCATCGTGGTATACAAACCGGCCTGGATCGCCACCTTCGATGACCGTCGCTACCTGAACCGCTAAGTCGTGCCCTTACCCCCCCATCAGCCCACCGCGACGCCGGCGGCCCCCCGCATCGAATTCCCCGTCGAACTGCCCGTCGCCGCGCATCGCGACGCCATCATCAAGGCCATCCAGCAGCATCAGGTCATCATCGTCTGCGGCGAGACCGGCTCGGGCAAGACAACGCAACTGCCCAAGCTCGCCTGGCTGGCGCGTCAAGGCACAGGCCAAAACAACGACACCCGCCGCCCACGCCGCATCGGCATGACCGAACCGCGCCGCATCGCCGCGCGCAGTGTCGCCCAGCGCCTGGCCCAAGAGACCGAAACCCCACTCGGTCAGTTCATCGGCTGGAAGGTACGCTTCACCGACGAGGCCGGCCCCGCCACCCGCATCAAGGTCATGACCGACGGCATCCTGCTCGCCGAGACGCAGGGCGACCCGCAACTCTCCGCCTACGACACGATCATCCTCGACGAGGCCCACGAACGCAGCCTCAACATCGACTTCCTGCTCGGTTTCCTGCACGACCTCCTGCCGCGCCGACCCGACCTGAAACTCATCCTATCCTCGGCCACGCTGGAGGCCGATCGCTTTTCCAAGTGGTTCCACGGTGCGCCGGTCATCGAGGTCTCGGGCCGCACCTATCCGGTCGAGATGCGTTACCGCCCCATCGAAGAGGCCGAGGCGGCCAAGGAAGCCGCCGATGGCGACCTACACGCCGCGCTTCTAGCCGCCACCGACGAACTCGCCCGCCACGGGCCCGGCGACATCCTCGTCTTTCTGCCCGGCGAGCGCGAGATCCGCGAGGCCCAAGAAGCGCTGCGCAAACACCACCCCGATCACACCGAGATCCTGCCGCTGTTTGCTCGCCTATCGATTGCCGAGCAAGACCGCATCTTCCAGTCGCACACCGGGCGGCGCATCGTCCTCGCCACCAATGTCGCCGAGACCTCGCTCACCGTGCCCGGCATCCGCTATGTCATCGACACCGGGCTGGCGCGGGTCAAACGCTACTCGCTGAAGAACCGCATCGAGCAACTCAAGACCGAAAAGATCGCCCAAGCCCAGGCCAACCAACGCGCCGGCCGCTGCGGCCGCCTCGGCCCTGGCGTTTGCATCCGCCTCTATGCCGAGGCCGATTTCCAGTCCCGCCCCAACTATCCAACCCCAGAATTGCTACGCTCCTCGCTGGCCGGCGTCATCCTGCGCATGAAGTCGCTGGACTTGCCCGACATTGCCGACTTCCCCTTCCTCGACGCCCCCGAACCGCGCCGCATCAAAGACGGCCAACAACTCCTCGCCGAGCTGGGCGCGATCGATGCCGACAACGCCCTCACCGAGATCGGTCGCCAGCTTGCCCGCCTGCCGGTGGACCCGCGCATCGGGCGCATGCTGATTGCCGGTCACAAACACGCCTGCCTGCACGAGATCCTGGTCATCGCCGCCTTTCTTTCGGTGCAAGACCCGCGCGAACGGCCCATGGACCGCGCCCCCGCCGCCGACGAAAAACACCGCCGTTTCACCCATCCGCGTTCAGACTTCCTCGCCATCCTCAACCTCTGGCAACACATCGCGGCCCAGGTTGCGCACCGCAAATCGCAACGCAAACTGCGCGAACAACTGCATGGCGAATTCCTCTCGCCGCTGCGCATCCGCGAATGGCGCGAGGTCTACAACCAGCTCACCAGCCTGGTGAAAGAACTCGGCTTCCCCACCCGCGACGAACCCCCTGCGCCGGGCGAAGACCCGTGGGCCGCGCGCTACGCCCCCATCCACCAAGCCCTGCTCACCGGCCTGCTCGGCAACCTCGGCTTTCTCACCGAAGACAACACCTATCTCGGCGCACGCGACATCCGCTTCCTGCCCTTCCCCGGCAGTAGCGTGAAGCAGAAACCCAAATGGATCATGGCCGCCGAGATCGTCGAGACCCGCCGCATCTATGCCCGCACCGTGGCCCGCGTCGAACCGGAATGGATCGAGGCCGCCGGTGAGCATTTATTGAAATTCAGCTACAGCGACCCCCATTGGGAAAAGAAGCCCGCCCAAGTCAACGCGTTGCTAAAGGCCACCCTCTACGGCCTACCCGTCGTCAATGAGCGGCGCGTGCATTACGGCCCTGTCGACCCCACCTTGTGCCGAGACCTATTCATCCGCCATGCCCTGGTACGGGGCGAGTGGGAAAGCCGCGCGCCCTTCTTCCGCCACAACCTCGACCTCCTCACCGAGCTAGACGAACTCACACAACGCACCCGCAACGCCCGCATCGAAGTGGACGAAGAAGTGGTCGTCGCCTTTTTTGCTGCCCGCCTCCCGCCCGACATCCACACCGGTGCGGGGCTCGACCGCTGGCGACGCAACGCCGAAAAGGCCGACCCGCGCCTCCTCTTCCTGGAACGCGCCGACCTCTTCCCAGCCCACCACCCCAATCTTGACGCCCACCCCGAAAGGCTCGACTGGGCCGACCAGCACTGGAAACTCAGCTACCGGTTCGAGCCCGGCGCGGCCGACGACGGCGTCACCCTTGTGGCCCCCATCGAGGCCCTCAACCAGATCCCCGCCGCACGCTGCGAATGGCTAGTCCCCGGGTTCATCGAGGCCCGCATCGACGCCCTGATCCGCAGCCTGCCGCAAGGCCTGCGCCGCAACTTCGTCCCCGTGCCCGACTACGCCCGCGCCGCTGCCGCCGCACTCACCCCCAGCGACACCCCGCTGACCGAAACACTAGCCGACTTTCTCGAGACCCGCAGCGGCGTGCGCATCCCGCACGACGCCTGGCGCGAGGAAGCCCTGCCACCCCACCTGCGCATGAACTTCCGCCTCCTCGACGCCGAGGGTCACCGCATCGACGAATCCCGCGACCTTGACGCCCTACGCAACACCCACGGCCACACCGCGCAGAGCCACCTGGCCAGCGCCTCGACCCATCTCGAGCGCGACAACCTGACCCACTGGGACTTCGAAGCCCTGCCCGAACAGATCAGCCTGCAACGCGGCAAACAGACCCTCACCGCCTGGCCCGCCCTCGTTGAAGAGGCCGACGGGCGCGTCAGCCTAAAACCGCTCGACCACCGTGACGCCGCCCTCACCGCCCACCGGCGCGGCGTGTTGCGCCTCTACTGGCTGGGCCAGGGCGCACGCCTCAAACAAACCCACGCGACCGTCGCCCAGCGCCTCAAGACCGCCTTGCTCGCCTACGGGCTATGGGGCGGTCAAAGCGAAATCCTGATCCGCGATGTGCTCTACGCCGCCGCGCTCAAACTCGCCCCCACCGATCCCGCCAGCCTTCGCGACCCAGCCGAGATACGCGACCGTGCCGCCTTCGAGACGCTAAACCGCCTGCCGCCCGGCGAACTCTCCAGCGAGGCCGACCGCCTCGCCCAGCTTGCCGCGCAATGCATCACCCACGCACACACCCTGCAAGGGCGACTAGCCAAGCTTCCCGCCCCCTGTGCCGCCGCCGCGAAAGACATCAGCCAACAACTCACCGGCCTCGTCTCCGTCGGCTTCATCGCCAGCCACCCACCCCAGCGCCTGCACCACCTGCCACGCTACCTCACCGCCCTTGAGCGCCGCTTAGAAAAGCTCCCCCGCGACCTAGTCCGCGACACCCAAAACCTGCGCGACATGGCCCCCCTTATCCAAGCCACCGCCACCCTCAAGGGCGAAAAAGCCACCGAGTTTCGCTGGGCACTAGAAGAACTGCGCGTCTCCCTGTTCGCCCAAGAACTCAAGACCCCCGAACCCATCTCGATCAAACGGCTAGAAAAACGGTTGGCAGAAATACGGCGCTGAAACGAATTCCAGCTACTCGCCCATCAAGCCCGGGCGATGCCACGCCTGGTTGAGGCAGGTGATAAGGAGCACGGGTTTCAATCCGCGCCCGGTCCGAAGACCGGGCGATGCTAGGGGGCGGTGGAGATGCTACAAGCATCGGATTTGGTTTCAATCCGCGCCCGGTCCGTTACAAGGAGCCGCTATGTCACAAATCACGCTCTATCTGGATGATGCCACGCGGGCATTAGTGGATCAGGCCGCTCAGGCCAATGGGGTGTCGAAAAGCCGTTGGGTGGCGGAGATTATCCGCAAGCACGCTCATCAGGAGTGGCCCAAGGCCTGCCTGGAACTGGCCGGAAAGTTCCCGGACTTCCCTTTGCTTGAGGCTGACGGCTCAAGCGGCATGCCGGCCGATGCGCCGCGCATCGGGTTTTGAGGGGCAGATCGTGCTGATCTTCGATCAGTAACATCATCAGCTATTACCTTCGCGGCGACCCGCAGGTCGTGCCGCGCCTGCAAGCCCTTTCCCCCGTCGACATCGGCTCAGTAATGCGGCGGTCTTTCCTGTGCGATGAGGCCTTCGTTTCCCGCATCGGATAGCGTGCGCAGTTGCCGGGCAAGCGTCTCGAAAAGGGTTTCGAGCTGTTCCAACTTCTGCTGTTGCGCGTAAACCGTCTTGTTGAGCGTTTCGATCAGGTCTTCTTGAAAGGCCAGTTTAATTTCAATATTCACCAAGCGTTCTTCGTTCATGCGCCAACTCTGAATGTATTGCGACAGGCAGCCATTTTAGTTCAACAGGGCGGGAACCCGGGGTGGGGGTTACAACCGATTCTCCGGCACAAGAAGCAGGAGCGGCAACAGGGTCAGGTCTTTCAACATAACATTACATTTTTGCTGAATTTTCATACACTCGCATGGCACAGGGGATGTGATAGTGAAAGACCTGACCCCGTCTTTGCAAACAAGTGATCAGCACGCCGCGCAGCTTTCGAGCGGTAGTCCGCGCCGGGTCCAGCCAGGGCCGGCGGCGCTGCCGGCCATGCCTTCCTTGACATTGAACACTTGGGTGAAGCCCTGCTGTTGCAGGAATTTCTGCGCTTGAGTGGTGCGGTTTCCGGTGCGGCAAATGAGGGCGATGGGCGCATTGCGGTCGCCCTTGGCCTCTTGCAGAACACCACGCAGCAGATGCTCTGCCCCGCGATACATGTCCACACGGCCCGCGCCTGGGGCCACGCCCGTTTGCCGCCATTCCTGTGGGGTGCGGATATCGATCAATCTCACCTTGCCGCTTTGGGCGGCCTCAAACGCCTCGGGCGCGGTCATGTCCGGTTCGGCACTGGCGGCCAGCGGCAGTAGCGTGAGGGCAAAGACGAGGGAGCGCCAAAACGGCATACCAATTTTCTCCTGTGGCGGGGGGCGGGGGACTTGGGGGGCGAACACTACCACGCCGATGGCATGGGGATGGGACAAATGCGCGGCTGGCGTAATGTTAGGGAAGCACTGATCAAATCCTTCGACAGGCTCAGGACGAACGGTAACCCTATAATTCCATTCGTGGTTAGCTTATAGAACCGTAGGCGGAATCGAATAAATAAGGCGCTAGGTGATTTGGAGTAGGTAAGGGCATTGCCGGGTGCGTGACACTACAAAACAGCACCATTACGACTAATCAAGCGGCGTGAATTTCGTGGCGAATCGCCTTCTCAACTAGTGCATTCAGACTGATGCCAGTGGCAACGGCCACCGCCGATGCCTTGGCATGGAGACTCGGCGGCAGGCGCACTACAAATTTCCCACTGGCCCGCTTGCGCGGCTCCATGCCGTGTTTGGCGCAAGTCTCAAGAAAAAAATCGAGCGATGTGCGAAATTCACGACGCAAATCGTCCGGCGTGCGGCCATAAAAATCCGCGCCCCCGTTTAGCCCCTGAATCTCACCACGAAATTCGTCGGTTTCCGGATTAAAGCGAATCACGGCCGTGTAGCCGTCCAGTTCCATCGTATTCATCGTCATGGCGTTACTCCGTGTTGTTCCAACCAGTCGCGTATGGCGGTGACCGCGCCTTTGTCCATATTGGGCGAAGGATGGGGTTTGTGCAGCACTCGCACCTCGCCAAACAGCACCACACCTACGCGTGAACCCTCGCGGTCTATCTCAATCAGCGCGCCGAGTTCGGTCAGCAAGGCCATCACATCACTGTGCTTTACATTCGCCGATACCGGTCGGTGAAAGATCAGCACGAGTGTTTTGGCGTGTTTGCGTTTCATCGGTCTTATGATACTAACAAACAGTATCTTGTCAAGCCTACGGCTAATCCAAGGGAGGGTTACCCGCACCAACCAAAAGCATCCGCTTCGGCTATTTCCCCGGCGGGTTGACCTTCAGCCAGATGCGCGTCTTACGCGCCCATCGCCAGACATATTGGGTGCCCGAAAAGGCGGCCAGCGCGGCGGTAATGACGATGGGTGGCGGGAAGGCGATCTTTCCTTTCAAGCCGTTGACAACTGCGGTAGCGACCGCTGTTGGTTCGACATTGTAGCCATCCGGGGGTATCTAACCAATAATCTTTCCAAATATGGTTAGATAGTAGATAATTCCTTGAGAATCATGAGGTAAATCTAACCATGAATGACTTGCTTGATTTTGTCAGCGCCCATCCAAAGGGGGTGTCAGCGACCGAGCTTGAACGACATTTCAAGCTCAGCCGTACGACATTGAATCGCCGTCTGAGGGGTGAGCGGCTGGCGGGAACCCTGGTGGTCACCGGGAAAGGCCCAGCCACCCGTTACCACAGCGCCGACCCGCTATCTGCCTTGCGCGCTTACTTTGCGAACCCGTATACGGAGCGGGTGGTGGCACCCTATCTTGAAACGAAACTCGAGCCCACGCCCGATCTGGCTGCCGAATCCGTGCAACCGTTTGCAGATCTCCCAGAATACCTGCTGAATAGGCGTGAACTCGGGAAGTTCCTGATCGATTTTTCCTGCTCGTCCTCGATTCTCGAAGGTGGAACTTATTCGCTGCTGGATACGCAAGCCTTGCTTGAGTACGGTGAGAAGTCCGCAGGGAAGTCATTGGAAGACGCCGTCCTGGTCTTGAACCACAAGGATGCCTTTGAGTATCTCTACGACCATATGGAACTGGATTCGATCTACACGGTGCATGGCCTGCTGACCAACGACCATGATTTCCCGGAGTTGAAGGATTCTGCCCACTTCCTTTCCCATGAGTACCGCGGGGTGGCGCGCGAGTACAGTGAAGTGGACATCCGCTTTAGCACCTACCTACCGCCCTTCAGACCGGGTACCGGTTATATCAAAACGATGCTGGAACGGGTATTGGCCACGGCCGCCGACATCACCAACCCGATCCAGGCGGCGTTTTATCTGCTGACACGGATTGCTTACCTGCAGCCGTTCCAGGACGGGAACAAGCGTACCTCCCGGGCAATCTGCAATGTGCCTCTGATCAAGGCAAAGCTACCGCCGATATCGTTTGTTGATTTCGGCAAACAGGACTACATCGTTTCAACGCTGGCGTTCTATGAACTGGGCGACATCAGGCTCTTCGAGCGTTGTTTTGTGGAAGCCTACAAAAAATCCATCCGCCGGCTTGGCGTCCGGTAATCCGTGGCCACCGGCCATCGGGATGCCCGGACAAAGAGGGCCGCTCGCGGCTAACCCTCCGGCGGGTTGACCTTCAGCCAGACGCGCGTCTTACGCGCCCATCGCCAGACATATTGCGTACCTGAAAAGGTGGCCAGCGCGGCGGTCAGGGCGATGAGCAGCGGGAATACGGCCACGATTTCGGTACTGAGCAGATGCTGGCCGAGCAACAGGCTGATGAGGACGAACTCGGCGAAGGTGGCGACCTTGCCGCCCAGCGTGGGGGCCACATCAAGATGACCGGTGAGGTTTAGCCAAGCGGCTGCGCCCACCAGGACGGTGACATCACGCAGGACAACGATGAGGGCCAGCCAAACCGGCAGGATGCCTTGATCGGCAAGGAGCAGGATGACGGTGAGCAGCATGGCCTTGTCGGCCAGTGGGTCAAGCCAGGCCCCGAGGGCACTTTTCTGATTTAGAAGCCGGGCAAGGTAGCCATCAAAAAAGTCGGTGACGGCGGCGATGACGAAATAGACGAAGGCTCCGGGCAGGTCGCCTTCCAGCAAGCGCCACGCCACAAAGGGCACCAGGATGAAGCGCCCCAGGGTGAGCAGGTTGGGAATCGTGTACAGGCGATTGTCCATGCCGCGCACAATACGGTTTCAGGCCTCCAACCGCAACACGGCGCGGGCGTTGGCGGATGTGGCTGCCGCGATTGTGGCGTCATCGACACCGCGCAGGCAGGCGAGCTCGGCGGCAATGCGCGGCAATTCGCCCGGTTCGTTGCGACGCTTGTCGGGGGACAACCAGACCGGCGGGATGTCGGGGCTGTCGGTCTCCAGCACGAGGGCGTCCAGCGGTAATTCACGCGCCAGTTGTTGCAAGCGCGTGGCGCGTTCGTAGGTGAATGCCCCACCAAAACCTAGCTTGAAGCCGAGATCGATGAAGGCCTGCGCTTGTTGCGCGCTGCCGGAAAAGGCGTGGGCAATGCCGCCGGGAACGCGAATGCGGCGCAGATGCTTGAGACAGAGATCAACGGCGCGGCGGCTGTGCAGGATAACCGGCAGGTCGTACTCCCGCGCGAGTTCAAGTTGGGCGATGAAGATCTGTTCTTGGGCGGCGAAGTCGGGATGACCGTCAAACAGATCGAGTCCGATCTCGCCTACGGCGACCGGCCGCCAGGCCTCGATCTGGGCACGCACGGCGTCAATGTCGTCCGGTCGATGCGTGTAGATGGGGTGCAACCCCCAAGCCGGCAGGCAACCCGGATAGTGCCGGCATAGATCGGCCACCGCCGTCAGATTGGGGCGCGAGACGGCGGGGATGATCTGCCTCTCCACCCCGGCGGCCCACGCCCGGGCATAGACCGCATCGCGGTCGAGATCGAACTCGGCCGCATCGAGATGGCTATGAGTGTCGATCCACATCAGCCGCGCTCCCGTTCCAACAAGACCCGCACCGGGGCGGGCAGGGCCGCGCCGTCCATGTCGTCCAGCGCCAACCAGACCTGTCCCGGCAGTGATTCTTGTAACGGCCAACGGCGCACGGCAAAGCGGCGCGGACGAATGTTGAGGCGGAAATGGCTGAAGGTGTGCGTTAGCGCGGTGGCCTCGGGCAGCTCGTCAAAAGCGGCGTCGAAACGCTGTTCCAGCAGGGCCGCTGGCGTGTCCGGCGTAGCCTCAGGCAGTGACCACAGGCCGCCCCAGATGCCGCTGGCCGGGCGCCGCTCAAGCAAGATCTGATCGGCCTGACGCAGGATCAACAGGGCCACATCTCGTTCCGGAATAGCCTTGCGCGGCCGAGCCTGCGGCAGTTCGGCCTGACGAGCTTCGCGTGCGGCCACGCAGTCGTCGAGCAGCGGGCATTCGGCACAACGCGGTCGGCTGCGCGTACACAGGGTCGCGCCAAGGTCCATCAAGCCTTGGGTGTAAGGGCGGATATCGGCGACATCCGGCAACAGCGATTCGGCCAGCGCCCACAAACGGGCCTGCACGGCGGCCTCGCCCGGCCAGCCTTCGACCCCAAAGACCCGGCACAGAACACGGCGCACATTGCCGTCGAGGATGGCCTGGCGTTCGCCCAAGGCAAGGGCGGCAATGGCCCCGGCCGTCGAGCGCCCCACGCCGGGCAGGCTCGCGATGGCGGGGAAATCGGCGGGAAAACGCCCCCCTTGTGCGGCCATCTCTTGCGCCGCGCGGTGCAGGTTGCGGCCACGGGCGTAGTAGCCCAGCCCGCTCCAAAGACCCAACACCTCGTCAGAACTTGCGGCCGCCAATGCGGCCAAATCGGGGAAACGGGCCATGAAACGCTGGTAGTACGGGATCACCGTCTCGACCTGGGTCTGCTGCAACATGATCTCGGACACCCACACGGCATAGGCATTGCGCCCCTGCCAAGGCAGGTCGTGGCGGCCGTGCGCGGCCTGCCAGGCACAAACACGGGCAGCAAAGGTGTCGTTAGATTCGGTCTCCATGCGAGTGAGTGTGCCACAATCCCCGCCATGAGTGCCGCCACCACCACCCTCCTCAGCCCCGCCAACCACAACACGAATGTGTCCGGGATGACCTATGTCTATCCGGTGGTGTCGCGTCGCATGGGCGGGGTGTCGATCGGCATCAACCTCAACCCCAACAACGCCTGCAACTGGCATTGCGTCTATTGCCAGGTTCCTAACCTGACCCGTGGAGGCCCGCCACCGATCGACTTGGTGCAACTGGAAAATGAACTACGCCACATGCTGCAGGAAATCGTCCTAGGCGACTTCATGGCCCAACATGTCCCCGAGGGCCTGCGCGTACTGAAAGACATCGCCTTTTCTGGCAACGGCGAGCCGACCAGCGCGGCGGCCTTTCCCGATGCCGTGGCCGTGGTGGGCCGGGTCATGGCCGATTTCGAATGGGTCAACAAGATCAATGTCGTGCTCATCACCAACGGCAGCCTGATCGGCCAGGCCCGCGTCCAAAAAGGTCTCGCGGCCCTGAACGCGCTGGGCGGCGAACTGTGGTTCAAGATCGACTCCGCCCTGCCCGCCGGCAACGCCCGCATCAATGGCCTGCGCCAGGAACCGCAACGGGTCATGCGTCGTCTTGCGATTGCCAGCCGCCTCTGCCGCACCCGCATCCAGACCTGCGTATTTGCCGTAGATGGCCAACCCCCGAGCGCCACCGAAACGAACACCTACCTCGCCTTCCTGCGCCGCGCCCTGGCCGATGAACTGCCCCTCGCCGGCGTATTGCTCTACGGCCTGGCACGACCGTCCATGCAGGCCGGGGCAGAACACCTCTCGGCCCTGCCCGCCAGCTGGCTAGAGGCGCACGCCGAGCGCATCCGCGCCTTGGGCCTCAGCGTCCAGGTCAACCCCTGACAGGCTGCTGAAATACCCCCCCGGCCGGCGCACCTCTCCCTGCCGTCAGAAGTCAAGCTGCCGCCAATTCATTGCCCCCCCGCCTTCATGCGCAAATCCAACACCTTCACCGAGCTGTCGCAAGTATCGTGCTCAAACTGGAGCACGAGGAGTATCTGCGTTAGGCGTCCGGCTTTAAATCGGGCCGTTTTTGTGAGTTTCAGGAAAATCAATGCTCGATTTCATTTTCGTGTAATATCCATTCAACTATCCATTCAACTATCTATTCACCGGCATGTCATCCACTCCTGAATCCATCTCGAAGCATCTTGCCATAGGCCCGCGCTCTGCGCGTCAACTCATTGAATATTATAGAGTCAGTCAACCCACAGTGTCGCGCATCCTCAAGGGACTTGAGAGCGAAATCGTTCGAATCGGTGCGGCACGATCTATTCAATACGCGTTGCGTGACCGACTGCGAGGATTGCCCGACATCCCGGTTTATCGGGTGGACGCCGAAGGAAAGGTGCAAAAACTGGGCCTCCTGATTCCCGTGCGCCCCGAAGGTTTTGTCATGCGTCAGGAAGAGGGCATCACGCAACATAGTGAGAGCCTCCCCTGGTGGGTTTTCGACATGCGACTTCAAGGCTATCTAGGCCGTGCCTATGCCGCACGCCATGGCGCAATGCTCGGACTGCCCGAACGACTGACCGACTGGACGGATACCCATGCGTTGCTGGCATTGCTGGCCCATGGGCAGGATGTCATTGGCAATCTTTTATTGGGCGATTGGACACGCGACCGTTTTCTGACGGCCCCTCCCCCCATTTCAATCCCTGCACCGAAAAAACCAGAAGCCTATGTCCAACTGGCCAAAAATGCCGCGCAGGGCGACCTGCCCGGTTCTTCCGCCGGCGGTGAACAACCGAAATTCACCGCGTTTGTCGAAACACCGGAAGGCCCACGCCATGTCATCGTGAAATTTTCCGAACAGGAAAAAGGCCCCGTCAGCGAACGCTGGCGCGATTTGTTGTTGGCCGAACATCACGCATTGAACACGCTCGGAGGAGCCGGCTTCTCGGCAGCAAAAACACACCTCATCGACCATGAAGGGCAACGCTTTCTGGAAACAGAACGATTTGATCGCATCGGTTCTCAGGGACGGCAGGGCATTCTCTCGTTGGCCGCACTGGATGCGGAATTTGTCGGAGCCGGCGCGAACGGCTGGCCCCTCCTCACTCAGCGATTGGCCGCAGAAAAACATATTCCTCCTGAAGCGGCCGATCAGGCGGCATTTCTGTGGGCGTTCGGCACATTGATCGGAAATACCGACATGCACCACGGCAACCTGTCCTTCATCTCTAAACAGGAACGCCCCGACCGCCTGGCCCCGGCCTACGACATGACCCCCATGGCGTTTGCGCCGCGTACAGGGGGCGGATTGCCCGACACACTTTCAGAAGCCGTTATCCACGCCAGCGTCTCCAACGAAACCTGGCGACACGCCGAAAAATGGGCGCGTGCGTTCCTCGGTCGCATCCAATCTGAATCAAGATTTAGCCAGCGATTTATTCCGTGCATCGTCGCACTGGATCATCACATTCAAACCGCAAGAGCAAAGATTGAACGGCTGGGGTGATATTCGGATATGCGCGCGTGGGCGGTGTCATGGTTGGGCTGACAAGGGCGGGGGGGGTGTGGTAGATTCCACGACCATGTCTGCCGATAACCTGCCCCAGAACCTCCTCGACCGGATTTCGCCGCGCGTCCGCAACTGGCTGACGCTTCTGGTTGCGATCCCTCTGTTCGGCGGCGTGGCGGCCTTCGGCATTGCGCCCGATACCGATACAGACGGCATGCCGCGCGAAACGGTAACCGGCACGATCGCCCTGCCGGCCGCCGTCCCGACCGAAAAGGGCCCCCTCGATTTCTGGCGTGAAGAACGCATCGCACGCGGCGACAAGCTGCCTGCCCTCCTCGCCCGACTGGGTGTCTCGGCCGAAGAGGCGCAGCGGGTCTTGGCGGCCACTCACAATCAACGCGCCCTGAAGCAACTCAAGCCCGGTCGCACAGTCCTCGCGCGCGTCACGGCCGATGGCCAGCTACTCCTGTTGCGCCACCTGGCCGACAACCAGCGCCTGCTCAGCGTCGTGCGTCAAGGCGATGCATTTACAGCCAAGGACGAACTCGTCCAGCTTGAAACCCGCACCCTCATGAAAAGTGGTTCGGTCAGCAATTCGCTCTTTGGCGCCATGGATGCCGCCGATGTGCCCGACCACTTTGCCACTCAATTGTCAGAGATCTTCTCCGGCGAGATCGACTTCCACCGTGACCTCAAGGATGGCGATCAATTCTCGGTCGTGTACGAGGCCCAGTATTTCAACGGCGAATTGATTCAGACCGGAAACCTGCTGGCCGCCGAGTATGTCAATGGCACAGAGGCGCATCAGGCCGTGCGCTTTGCGGGCCGCTATTACACACCAACCGGGCGCAGCCTGCAGCGCGCCTTCCTGAAGTCGCCGATGGTCTTCTCGCGTATTTCCTCCGGCTTCAGCAACGCCCGTTACCACCCGGTGCTCCAAGAATGGCGTGCCCACCGGGGCGTGGATTACGCGGCCGCCACCGGCACGCCGATCCGCGCCATCGCCGATGCCCGCGTGCAATTCGTCGGCAGCAAGGGCGGCTATGGCAATCTGGTTGAACTAAAACACAGCGGCGCCTACAGCACGGCCTATGGCCACATGTCGCGCTTCGCCAAGGGCCTGCGCCGTGGCGCACAGATCAAGCAGGGCCAGGTCATCGGTTATGTCGGCCAGACCGGCCTCGCCACCGGCCCCCATCTGCACTACGAATTCCGCATCAACGGCGAGCAGCGCGACCCGCTCGCCCTCAAACTGCCGACCTCCGTTCCGCTGGAGGCCCGCGAGCGTGCCACCTTCAATCTGGCGGCCGCCCCTCTGGCCGATCAGCTACGCCTGATCCGTGGCCACAACCTCGCCGCCTTTGATTGATAAGCCGCCGGACCTCTACATTGGGCTGATGTCCGGCACCAGCCTCGATGGGGTTGATGCCGCGCTGGTCGATTTCTCACAGGCGTCCCCGATCCTGCTGGCCACGCACTGGTTGCCGTACCCGGACGACCTCAAGACCGCCCTGCTGGCCTTGCACACTCCCGGCCCGGACGAACTGGACCAGAGTTGTCGTCTGGCCAACCGGCTCGCCGATCTCTATGCCGAGGCCACGCACACCGCCCTCGCCCAGGCCGGGGTCAGCGCTGCGGCGGTGCGCGCCATCGGCTGTCATGGCCAGACCGTGCGTCACCAACCGGCGCGGGGCTACACCCTCCAGATCAATAATGCGGCCCGTCTGACCGAACTGACCGGCATCACCACCGTAGCGGACTTTCGCAGCCGCGACATTGCGGCGGGCGGGCAAGGCGCACCGCTAGTACCCGCTTTCCACGCCCATTGCTTCAGCGACCCCCACGAGCACCGCGTCATCGTCAACATCGGCGGCATCAGCAACCTCACCGACCTGCCCCCGGGCGGCACCGTGCGCGGCTGGGATTGCGGCCCGGGAAACCTACTCATGGATGCCTGGACACGCCGCTGCTTTGGCTGCGAATACGACGCGGGTGGGGCCATTGCCGCGCGTGGCCACATCAATGCGACGCTCCTGTCGCAGATGCTGGCGCACCCCTTCTTGTCCGCCCCACCACCCAAAAGCACAGGGCGAGAGGACTTCAGTCTTGACTGGCTACTCACCCTCGTTCCGACAGAGGCGACCCCGGAAGATGTCCTGACCACCCTGACGGAACTCACCGCCCGGGGCATCGCCGAGGCCATCGGCCAGCATTGTCCCGGTACGCAGGCCGTTTATCTGTGTGGGGGCGGCGCACATAACCAGACCTTGGTCACACGCCTGTCGGCCCTTTTTTCGATCGCACGGGTTGAACCCACGGACCGTCTGGGTATTGCCGTTGATTGGGTCGAGGCCGCGGCCTTTGCCTGGTTGGCCAAACGCACCCTGGAAGGCCGTAGCGGAAATCTACCCGCCGTGACCGGCGCCCGCGGCGAACGCATCCTCGGCGCCATCTATCCAGCCTGACGGCGGATCTACAGCATCATCTCGAAGGGAATATCCTGCTCGCAGAGGCGCGGACGATGTTGTTTGTCGATGGTCACAAAACGCAGATTGATGACATGTTTCCCGGCGCTGATCTCGGGCACGCAAGGCAAGTCCGGCCGCACACGCACCGTCAACAGCATCGGCGTTCGCCCCCCCAGATTGATCTGATAGAGCCCCTTCTCTGCCCGCAAGTCAGATCGCTGCCGACCTTCGCGGAGCAGGCGCATCACCAACAGGACAGCCTCCCGAATCGGATCCAGCACCGCGAGCCAGCCACCGAGATCGACGGCCCGTTCTACGGCCGGCAGGTTCAGCCAATAGTGATAGCTCGGAATATCAAAGCTGCATGAGGCCCCGGGGATGAAGCTGCGGTTGCGGATAGTCCCGAGCCACTCGTTGTCGCGCAGGGACTGGCAAGGCTTCCCGGAAGTCGCCAGAAGAGCCTCACGAATCGCCTGCATCTGAGTCAGAATGGCCTCCAGCGCCCGGCCATCGACGGCAGGATTATTGCGCAGCGGTTCAAACGCGATGCGCTGGCGTTCAATCTCTTGCAGCAATTCAGACTTTAGGTCAGGACGCGCTGTCACCTCAACCAGTTCAAAGATTGCCTGCAAGGATGCGTGGTGGTCGCGCTGTTCCGTGCGCGCCATAAACTCCGATGCCTTGGCAAACAGATCCTCAATACGCAACCAAGTGCGCGTCCGTTCATTAAGCGGATATTCGTAGGCGATCATGGGGGGTCAGGAGCGTGGGCGAACAACTGTCATAATTCGACCTTTTGCCACATTTATTGGCCTTGTGCAACCGCTAATACCTTGTAATGTAAATCAAGATCTCTCACTCGCGTGGCAAGACCCCCTCCGCCTGCCTCCGTATCCACCTCGTTCAGCAGGACATCATCGGCGATCACCAGGCGGGCCGCCCGTGTCACCTGCATATCCAGCATCGCCTGCGCCTGTCCAACCTCTATCCCGTCACGACGCAGCACGCGCTCAAGCTGCCGCTGCGGACTACAGTCGATCACCAGGACGCGATCCAACAAGGCGGCATAGGGGTTGGGCGTATGTTGGCCTCGATTTTCCGCCAACAGGGGAATGACCAGGATGACATAGGGCTCCGTAGCGGAATACACCCGCGCCTCGACCAGGGCACGAATGCGCGGATGGAGGATGGCCTCTAGTCGCCGGCGCGTCTCCGGTTCGCTGACCATGCGCTGGCGCAGGGCGGCACGATCCAGCCGGCCATTGACCAGAACATCGCCCCCGATCTGTGCCGCAATCTCAACCAGCGCCTGTTGTCCCGGCTCGACCAGTTCGCGGGCAAGCAAATCCGTATCGACGATCTCCACGCCCTGCGCGGCAAAAAGGGCCGCGACCGTGCTCTTGCCGCTGCCAATCCCGCCGGTCAATCCCACACAGAAAGGACGCCTCAGCCCAGCCACAGCCTCACCCATTCCCGCCCCCAGACAATAGCCAAGCCCCCGGCCAGCGCCAGAAAGGGCCCAAAGGGCAAGGCCGTATGCCGGTTGGCACGCCCGCGCAACAAGGCCAGCCCTCCGACCAGCAAGGCCAGAAGACTGGCCAACAAGACCAGCAACGGCAAGACCATCCAGCCCAACCAGGCCCCCAATGCGGCAAGCAGCTTCGCATCACCCAGGCCCATGCCCTCGCGCCCGGTCAATCGGGCATAGCCCCAGGCCACCGTAGCCAGGGCTGCATAACCGGCGACCGCGCCCAACACCGCGTCTGGCAGAGAAACAACGCCCCAGTAACCCAGTGCATTGGCCAGCAAGCCGACCCACAGCAGCCCCAAGGTCAGGCGATCTGGCAACAACAGGGTTCGGACATCAATCACCGCCAACGCCAGCAGGGTCCACAGAAAACCCATGACCAGCGCCACCTCCTGGGTCGGGCCCAAGGCCCCCACGGCAGCCAGCGCCAGGCCCGCCGCCGCCAACGCGACCAACGGATAACGCCAAGGAATTCGAACCGCGCAGGCCCGACAACGGCCACGCTGGAAGGCAAAACTCAGCAAGGGGATGTTCTCGAACCAGGCCAGCGCGTGTCCACACTGCGGACAGCACGACCCCGGCAGGACCAAGCTAGGGCGGGGGTCTGGCATCGTTTGACCGCACTGTAGCGCCCAATCGTGCTCCATCTGTTTGGGCATGCGGTAGATGACGACATTCAGAAAGCTGCCTATCACCAAGCCCAGGATGGCCACCAGCGCCTCAATCACAGCACACTCCCCATGCGGAAAACGGGCAGATACATCGCGATCACCACGCCGCCGATCAAGAGGCCCAGCACCACCATCAGCACCGGTTCGATCAGATTCGACAAGCGCGCGACGGTCTCGGCCACCTCCTGCTCGTAATAATCAGCCACCTTGGCCATCAACCCGTCCAGCGAACCGCTCTCTTCGCCCACCGCCGCCATCTGCACCATCATCGGCGGGAAGACCCGCGCACGCGCCAAGGCCACCGACACCGTCTGACCCGCGGTCACATCGGCCTGCAAGGACACAACGGCCTCGGCATAGACCGTGTGACCGGCCGCACCCCCCGCCGCCTCAAGGGTCTGACGCAAGGGGATGCCCGCCGCGAACAAGGCCGCGAAGGTCCCCGCCCAGCGCGCCAGCGCCGCCTTGGTGATCAGACCGCCCAACAACGGGATGTGCAAGACGAACCGATCCAAGGCCGTACGCAGGGCCGGCCAACGCGACCCCCATCGGCCCAGCACACCGCCCATGCCCAACAACAGGGCCAGAATCCAAGGGCCATACGCCATCAGCCCATCAGAGATCGCCAGCACGACCCGCGTCGGCCAAGGCAGCAGGGCGCCCGCGTCGGCATACAGACGGGCAAAACTGGGGATCACAAACAGCAGCAAGGCCAGGGTCAGGAGCAGCGCCATCATGAGTACCATGGCCGGATAAAACAGGGCCGTGCGTACCTTGTCGCGCAGGTTCAGCATGCGTTCCTGATAACCGGCCGCACGATCACACATTACCTCTAAGGCGCCAGACAACTCCCCTGCCGCGACCATGCGACAGGTCAGGGCATCAAAATTCCGTGGGTAGGCCTGCATCGCCGCCGACAAGGTCTGCCCAGCCTCAAGCCGTTGCCGCAGTTGAAGAATAACCGGACGCAGACCGGTGCCTGTCTGGCTGGCCTCGGTCACCCCCAAGGCCTGCAACAGCGGGACACCGGCGCGCAGCAAGGTCGCCAATTGGCGCATGAATAACACATGGTCGCGGGCCTTTGACACCGTCTGCCGACCCCGTCGCAAATCAAGCCAAAATTTCCGCCGAACGGGCCGCACATCGTCCACCTCGATTCCAGCCTCAGCCAAGGCCCAGCGCAGGCTGGCTGCGCCGGCCGCGAGCCGTTCACCGCGCGCGGGTTGACCGCTCGCATCCCGCCCCCGCCACGCGAAGGGGCGCTGGCCTGGGGCGTCCCAAAGCACGGGACGGGTCTCAGTCATTGGTTACCGCCATGACCTCGTGCAAGGAAGTCACCCCACGCAAGACCTTGAGAAGCCCGGCCTGGCGCAAGGTCAAATACCCCTCGCGCGCCGACTGTGCAGCCACCTCTGCCGCCGAGGCCCCCGCCAAGATCAAGACGCGAATCGCCGGGCTAATGGGCATCACCTGAAAGATGCCGGTGCGTCCGCGATAGCCGGTACCGCGACACTGCGGACAACCCGTGGCCACATAGGCCTGCGCCCCGGCCACCCAGTCTGCCCCAGCCGACCCCACCTCCGTCAGACCCGCCGCACGCAAGACCGCCGCATCATGCAGAACCGACTGCCGACAGTGCAGGCACAACTTGCGCACCAGTCGCTGGGCGGTAATCAACAACACCGACGAGGCCAAGTTGTAGCCCGCAACGCCCATGCGCACCAGGCGCTCCAATGTTGCCGGGGCATCGTTGGTGTGCAGGGTCGAAAGCACCAAGTGGCCCGTCTGCGCCGCCTTGACGGCAATATCGGCGGTCTCGGCATCGCGCACCTCGCCGACCATCATGATGTCCGGGTCCTGGCGCAGAAAGGCACGCAGGGCCGTAGCAAAATCCAGCCCCGCGCGTTCATGCACATTGACCTGATTGACCCCCTCCAGATGGATCTCGACCGGATCCTCCACCGTGCAGATGTTGGCCCCTTGCCGGTTCAGGCGGCGCAGACAGGCATACAGGGACAGCGTCTTTCCACTCCCGGTCGGGCCGGTCACCAAGATCATGCCGTAGGGCCGTTCGATCGCCTCCAGCAGCGCCGTCATCTGTCCCGGTTCGTAACCCAGATCCTCAAGATCGCGACGCAGGGCCGCCGCCGAATCTAGGATACGCAACACCACCTTCTCGCCGTGCAGGGTCGGCAGCGTGGACAGCCGCAGATCCACCTGCGGCCCACCGGCCCGGCTATGTTTGAAATGACCGTCCTGCGGCAACCGCTTTTCAGCGATATCGAGACGGGCGAGGATCTTCAGTCGCGAGACCACCCGCAGATGCAGGTCCAGGCTCAGGCGTTGTGTCTCATGCAGAATGCCATCGAGGCGATAGCGGATCCGCGCCTCGCTCTCACCCGGTTCGAGGTGAATATCGGAGGCCTCCTCGACCAATGCCGTAGCCAGCAGCGTCTCAAGCGTCCGAATAACAAGGGCATCCTCGCCCCCGCCGTCTCCTGAGGGAACCCCGCTACGGCGCTCCGCAAACCCATCCCAGCCTGCCATCGCCGTCGGTTCCATCGCCCCGCTCAATCCGTGCGTGGGTAAATCCGTGCCGTCTTGACCATGCGATCCTGGACCTGCAACAGCTCAATCGGATAGCCCGCGACAAGCAGGGTGACATCGGGTTCTGGCATCGCCTCCAGACGCTCCAGGATCAGGCCATTCAAGGTGCGCGAGCCCTCGATCGGCAGCTCCAGGCCCAGCTTACGATTCAGGTCGCGCAAACTAGCGCCCCCTTCAACGAGATAGCTCCCATCCGCTTGCGCCACCCATTCCGGATTCTCCAGCGGGTGTCCCAAATCAAACTCCCCCACGATCTCCATCAAGATATCGGCCATGGTCAGCAAGCCTTCCAGTTCGCCATACTCGTCCACCACCAGCCCGATGCGGTGTCGATTGTGCTGAAACTGCGCCAGTTGCGAGAGCAGCGGCGTCCCGGCAGGGATGAAATACGGCTCCCGCAGACAGGTGGTGAACTCGGCACGGTCAAACGGTTCGTCACGCAACCGTGCCAGCGCACTACGCACCGACAGGATACCGCGCACCTCGTTCAGATCGCCGGCATAGACCACCAACCAGGAATGGTGGCTGGTCTCCAGTTGGTGGACGATCTCTTCGTCTTCCGACTCCATGTCGATGGCCTCAATCTGGCTGCGCGGATGCATAACATCATCGACGCTGATCTTCTCCAGCTCAAACAGGTTGAGCAAGATGTTGCGATGAGTGGAGCGCAAAAACTGCCCCGACTCCGCCAGCAAGGTGCGTAATTCCTCGACGCCCATCCGGTTAACCGAACCGGCATCCGGCAAACGGATCCGCAGAAGGTAGATCAAGCCGCGAACGAACAGGTTAATAAACCAGACCACCGGGCTCAACACACGGGTCAGCAGCGTCAACGGGAAACTGACCCAAGGCACCACACGGTCGGCATGAGCGGCCGCCAACACCTTGGGCGTCACTTCCGAGAAAACCAGGATCAAAAAGGTCACCCCGAGGGTAGCGATCGTCAGCGCAAACTCGCTATCGCCCATGAGCCGCATGCTAATGAGAGTAACCAGTGCGGCTGCGGCCGCATTAATCAGATTATTGCCAAGGAGGATGACCGCCAGAAGCTGGTCCGTGCGAGCCAGCAAGACCTCGGCGAGACGAGCCCCGCGATGACCGCTCTTGGCCTGATGGCGCAAGCGGTGGCGATTAACCGCCATCATGCTCGTCTCGGCGGCAGAGAAGAAGGCCGACAACAACAGCAATGCGGCCAAGACTAGCAGGAGGGCATTAATCGGGATGTCGTCCACAGCGGTGGGGGGTGGCGTCAGGTGCGCCCCAACAAGATTTCAAGGACAAACTGTGCGCCCATGTAGGACAGGAAGAGCATGGCAAAACCGGTCAGCGTGCCGTAAATAGCCCGTTTGCCACGCCAACCGTAACGGTGACGACCTAACAACAGGGTCGCAAAGATCAGCCAAGAGGCGATACCAAACACCGTCATGTGGGTGAAAGGCAGATGTTCGCCAAAGGTCTGTTTGGAAAACACGACACCGGTCAGCAAGGTCAGGGTCAGTATGACAAAACCTATCTCTAAGAGGCGGAACAGCAGGGTCTCGATGGTGAGTAGCGGCAACATCCCGGCCGGGGCCGTTTTCTCAGCCGGCCTTTGCAGCGCCTGTTCGGCCACGGCCAGAAACACGGCATGCAGGGCCGCAATCAGGAACAGGCTATAGGCCGTCATCGACATCAGCAGATGGGCCCGGAAGGCGGGATTGTCGCTATGCGGGACGAGCTGACCGTCGCCCATCATGCCCTGTAACAAGACCGCCACAGCCGCAATGGCCAGCACCACGCCCTGCATCCCACCTAGGCTATAGCGCCAAGAAGCCGCCCCATAGACCAACACCGAAAGGGCGGCAATCGCTGACAGCATCGTGGAAAAGCCCAAACGAACCCCGTCACCGCCCAAAAAGGCGCCTATCAGCAAGGCCATGTGCAGCATAAGGGGCACCAGAGGCACCAACCTCCAGTATCCCGGGCGCTGCGAAGTAATGCGGCCAGGCCAAAAAACCACGGCCTGAGCCGCGTAGGCCACCGCACAAATCAGGAAAGGCAAAAGATCAGGCATCCGGGCAGTTCTCGATTTGTTAGACTAGCGGTCGCCAGTTTAGCCTAATTTCCCTCAAAGCCTATGTTCGACAATCTCACCCAACGCCTCGGCACCGTCGTTAAAAATCTGCGCGGTCAGGGTCGCCTGACCGAAACCAACATCCAGGACGCCCTGCGCGAGGTGCGCGTCGCCCTCTTGGAGGCCGATGTCGCCCTGCCGGTCGTGCGCACCTTCATTGATCAGATCAAGACCCGCGCCTTGGGGCAGGAAGTCATCGGTAGCCTGACGCCGGGCCAGGCCTTGGTCGGCGTGGTGCACAAGGAGCTCACGGCCCTGATGGGCGGGGCCACAGCGCCGCTGTCCTTCGCCAGCCAGCCGCCCGCCGTATTCCTGATGGCCGGCCTGCAAGGCGCCGGCAAGACCACCACCACCGGCAAGTTAGTGCGCGTCATTCGTGACATGGGGCGGAAAAAGATCCTCGTGGTCTCGGCCGATGTGTACCGCCCCGCCGCTATCGAGCAGCTGAAGATGGTGGCCAGTCAGGCCGAGGCCGAGTTCTTCCCCTCCGAGGTCGGGCAGCAACCGGTCGCCATCGCGCTGGCCGCGCTCGATTACGCCAAAAAACATTTCTTCGATGTCCTGATCGTCGACACCGCCGGCCGTCTTGCCATCGACACCGTGATGATGGCCGAGATCCAGGCCATCCACGCCGCCGTCAAGCCGGTCGAGACCCTGTTCGTCGTCGATGCCATGCAAGGTCAGGACGCCGTCAACACCGCCAAGGCCTTCAACGAGGCCCTGCCGCTGACGGGCGTCATCCTCACCAAACTGGATGGCGATGCCCGCGGCGGTGCGGCGCTGTCGGTGCGCCACATCACGGGCAAGCCGATCAAGCTGGTCGGCGTGGGCGAAAAACTCTCCGGCATCGAGGTCTTCCACCCCGAACGCATGGCCAGTCGCATCCTCGGCATGGGCGATGTGCTGTCCTTGATCGAAGAAGCGCAGAAGGGCGTCGATGAAGCGGCCGCCCGCCGTACCGTCGAGAAGCTCAAGTCCGGCAAGGGCTTCGACCTCGAAGACTTCAAGGAACAGATGCAGCAGATGAAAAAACTCGGCGGCCTGGGCAACCTGGTCGACAAGCTGCCCGGCGCGGCCAAACTTGGCGCAGGTGACATCGCCCAAGGCGAACAGCAGATGCGCCGCATCGAGGGCCTCATCAATTCGATGACCCCGCAGGAACGGCGCAAACCGGAGATCCTCAAGGCCAGCCGCAAGCGCCGCATCGCCGCCGGTGCCGGCCTGCAGGTGCAGGATGTCAATCGCCTGCTGGCCCAATTCGAGCAGATGCAAAAGATGATGAAGTCCATGGGCAAGGGCGGCGGCATGGCCAAGATGATGCGCGGCATGGCCGGCAAGATGCCCGGTCTGCGCTAAGTTGCATTAAGCCAGGACCCGGGGTTTGCCCGAACTCACTGATCTCCTCTGGGCGGCCCCTGTCCTGCTGGCGGCCTATTTCATCCGTGGCATCACCGGCTTTGGCTCCGGTCTCATCGCCGTCCCGCTGCTCGCCCTGCACTGGCCGCTCACCTTTGTCGTCCCCCTGATCCTGCTCACCGATTTCACCGCCTCGCTCATCCTAGGTGGGCGCAACTTCGACAAGGTCGCCTGGCCGGAGATCAAACGCCTGTTAGCGCCCGGCCTGACCGGGGTGCTGATCGGGGTTTGGCTACTGGTGTCTCTGCCGCGCGAACCCTTGCTGATGGTTCTGGGCAGCTTCATCATCCTCTACGCCCTGCGCAACCTGCTCCTCGACACCGAACACCCGCAGCTGGCCAGTACCCGTTGGGCCTGGCCAGCAGGTCTCACCGGCGGCGCGGTCGGTGCCCTGTTCGGCACCGGCGGCCCGCCCTATGTGATCTATCTCTCGCACCGCCTGTTCGACAAAGGCCAATTGCGCGCCACCTTATCCGGCCTGTTTTTCCTCGAAGGGCTGGCGCGGATCACCGCCTTCACCGCCAGCGGACTGCTGCTGCATCGCGAACTCTTCATCGCCTATGCCGGCGCCCTGCCGCTGACGCTGGGCGCTTTATGGATTGGCAGCCATGTCCACAGCCGGCTGACCCAGGCGCAAATGATCCGCCTCATCAGCCTGATCCTGATCGGCAGCGGTGTCGCCTTGTGGATTAAGGCGCTGTAGGGGACGCTGTAGGAAACAATCTGACGGCGTAGCCTTAACCACGCGGGTGGTGTTGGGCGTGCAACTGCTTCAGCCGCTCGCGCGCCACATGGGTGTAGATCTGGGTAGTGGAGATATCGGCGTGGCCGAGCAGCATCTGCACCACACGCAGGTCGGCACCGTGATTGAGCAAGTGGGTGGCAAAGGCGTGACGCAGGGTGTGCGGCGAGATCGGCGCACGGATGGCGGCGGTCGCCGCGTGTAGCTTGATCCGGTACCAGAAGGCCTGGCGGGTCATGGCGGCACCCCGCGCGGTGACGAACAGGGCATCGCTAATCCGCCCGTTCAGTAGATCGACCCGCGCCTCGCGCAGGTAGCGCGTCAGCCAGTCGAGGGCGATCTCGCCCGTGGGCACGAGCCTTTCCTTGCGCCCCTTGCCCATGACGCGCACCACGCCCATCTGTATCTGCACGGCAGAAAACGGCAGATTGACCAATTCGCTGACACGCAGGCCGCAGGCGTAGAGCAACTCAAGCATGGCGCGGTCGCGCAGGCCTTGCGCTGTGGCCGTCTGCGGCGCGGCGAGCAAGGCCTCGACCTCGGCCTCGCTGAGATTCTTCGGCAAGGGCCGGGGCAGACGCGGCGCCTCGATGTTGATGGTCGGGTCATCGCTGCGCTGGCCCTGGCGCAACAGCCAGCGGTAATAACGGCGCAGGGCGGTCAACTGGCGGGCCAGGCTGCGGGCGGCAATGCCCTGTTTCAGGGTGCGCTCGGCCAAAAAAGACTGGATGCTGGCGGCATCTGCCGTCAACAAACCGGAATCACGCCCCTTGGCCCACAACGCGAACTGGGTCAGGTCGCGGCGATAGCTCTCCAGGCTGGTCGGCGCGAGGCCGTCCTCCAACCAGAGCGCGTCGCAAAAGGCGTCGAGTTCAGGAAGGACAGCTGCCTTCATGCGTCAGTAGCCAGCGTTTTACGGTGAGAGGGAAAGGATCTTGCATAGGGTCCTGAGTATGCATGAAACCGCCCAGCCCGGTCGCAGAGAGCACTCGGTGACACGGGATGACGATGGGGATGGGATTGTCGCCCAGGGCCTGTCCCACCGCACGGGCGCTGCTGCCGATCTGCCGCGCCAAGGCCCCATAGGTGGTCGTCCCGCCCGCCGGAACCGTGCTCAGGGCCGCCCAGACACGCTGCCGAAACGGGGTTCCCATCAGGGCCAGCGGCAGTTCGAACGGCCGCGCGGGGTCGGCGAAATAGGCCTCCAGCGCCTGGGCCACCGGGCGCACCCGCGCCGGGACCTGACGACGGCCAGAGGGTAGAAAGACCAACTCGGCCAGTCGCTCGCCCGCCATGCGTACGCCCAGCGCCCCGAAGGGTGCCGGGACGATCCCGTCAAAGCGGCGAGGAGAGGGCGCGGCGATACCACTCATGGAAGTGCACCATGCCATCTTCGGTCGGCGATTGATAGGGGCCCGTCTCATTGAGGCCCTGTCGGTACAGGGCACGACGGCCGTGGTGCATGCCGTAGCAGATGTCATCGTCCTCGACCGCCGTCTCACGATAGGCCGCCTGCTCGGCCTCGACAAACTCGCGTTCAAACAGGGCGATGTCTTCCGGGTAATAAAACTCAACCACATTGAGGCAGGACTCCACGCCCGTCGGCACGATGTGCGAGACCACCAGGGTATGCGGATACCACTCGACCATGATGTTGGGATAGAGGGTCAGCCAGATCGCGCCCTGTTTCGGGTCGCGACCCTCGTTGTAACGCCGCACCTGATTGCGCCAGGCGTTGTAAACGGGTGAGCCGGCACGGTTCAGATGCTCGTATACGCCCACCGTCTGGACCGACCAGTTGGCCCCGTATTCCCACTTCAGTTGGTCACAATCGACGAACTGTCCGAGACCCGGATGGTAGGGAACGACATGGTAGTCCTCCAGATAGACCTCAATGAAGGTCTTCCAGTTGAAGGCGTATTCGGTCACGGTCGTCCGGTCATAGACGAAACCGCTGAAATCGAGATCAGCCGCGGCCAGCATCCCAGCCAGATCAGCGTTGACATCACGCTTACCCTCAAAGAGCAGGCCATGCCAGTTTTGCAGGGGCTTTTTGCCCAGATGCAGGCAGGGGTTGTTGGGAAACTGCGGGGCGCCCATCAACTGGCCTTCGAGGTCGTAGGTCCAGCGATGGAAGGGGCAAACGATGTTCTGCGCCGCGCCGCGTCCCTTCAGCATCAAGGCCTGGCGATGACGGCAAACATTGGATAACAGTTCCACCCCACCGGGGTTTCGGACCAGCATCTTGCCACCACCGGCATACCAGTCGAGCACCTGGTAATGACCCAGTTCCGGCAGCATGAGCTCATGACCGACATAGCCCGGTCCCTGACGGAACAGGTGTTCCATCTCTAGTTCGTAAATCTGTGGATTAAAGTAGCTCTCCACCGGCAGGGCTTGGCCCACTTGGCCCAGCGTGGAGGCGTGTATCAATTCGGACATGAGGCGAAAAACATGAAAATTGCTGCAATCAGGCCGATTATCCCCTCGGGAACAGGCACGGGCAACCGCTCGAGGCCCTCTAAAATGGCTTTATCGGCTATCATCAGGTGACCTTGCATCGCAACAATCAACCATGAGTAAGACTGTCAAAACCGCCCCGCCGAAGGACTTCGAGACCGCGCTCGCCGATCTGGAAACCTTGGTCGCCTCCTTGGAGTCCGGTGATCTCACCCTGGAGGCCTCGCTGACGGCCTACAAACGCGGTGTGGAACTGACCCGTTTCTGCCAGCAATTCCTGGCCCAGGCCGAGCAACAACTCACCGTGCTGGAAAACGACAGCCTCAAACCCCTGACCTTGGATACCCCCGGTGATGCCTGATTTTGCCGCGTGGTCGCGGGCCCTGCAGGCACGCATGGAATCCGCCCTCGAACACGCCATTCCCGCCCATGTCGCGCCCGAACGCCTGCACGAGGCCATGCGCTATGTCTGCTTGGGCGGCGGCAAGCGGGTGCGCCCGATGCTGGTCTTCGCGGCGGCCGAGGCCGTGGACGGCAACCTCGTCTGCGCCGAGTCGGCGGCCTGCGCGGTCGAACTGATCCATGTCTATTCGCTGACCCACGACGACCTGCCCTGCATGGATAACGACGACCTGCGCCGGGGCAAGCCGACCTGTCATGTCGCCTACGATGAGGCGACCGCGCTGTTGGTCGGCGATGCCTTGCAAGCACTGGCCTTCGAACAACTCGCACGCAAGGGACTGCACGAAGAGGCCGCCACCCAGGTCGAGATGCTGCACCTCTTGGCCCACGCCAGCGGCTCACGCGGCATGGCCGGCGGTCAGGCGGTTGATCTCTCCAGCACTGGAAAACAGCTTGATCTGGCCGAGCTGGAGTTCATGCACATCCACAAGACGGGCGCGTTGATTAGGGCCGCCACCCTGCTCGGCGGTCTGTGCGGAAAACCCCTGACGGCGACGCAGCGGAGCGCTCTGGAGCGTTACTCGCACTGTATCGGCCTGGCCTTCCAGGTGATGGACGATTGCCTTGATGCCGAGGCGGATACCGCCACCTTGGGCAAAACCGCCGGCAAGGACGCCGCCCACGGCAAGGCCACCTACCTCACGCTGATGCCCGCCGCCGAGGCGCGCGCCTATGCCCGTACGCTGGTCGATGAGGCCTGCGCGGCAGTTTCAATCTTCGGTGACCGCGCAAGACACCTCATCGACATCGCCCACTTCGTGGTCACGAGGGCCTATTGATGAGCGCTCCTACCACCCCGCTACTCGACGGCATCGCCAGCCCGACTGACTTGCGTAACCTCAGCCTGGATGAACTCAAGACCCTGGCCGGTGAACTACGCAACGACATCATCCATAGCGTCTCGAAGACGGGCGGGCATTTTGCCTCCAACCTTGGCGTGGTCGAACTCACCATCGCCCTGCATCGCGTCTTTGACACGCCCGATGAGCGACTGGTCTGGGATGTGGGTCACCAGACCTACGCGCACAAGATCCTCACCGGCCGCCGTAGCCGCATGCCCACTCTGCGCCAGACCGATGGCCTGTCGGGCTTTCCCAAACGGGAAGAAAGCGAATACGACAGCTTTGTTGCCGGCCACTCCAGCACTTCGATCTCTGCCGCGTTAGGCATGGCCATCGCGGCGAAGCGTTCGGCGTCAAACCGTCGCACCGTGGCCATCATCGGCGATGGCGCCCTGTCTGCCGGCATGGCCTTCGAGGCCCTTAATAATGCCGGCGCATCCGATGCCAACCTGATCGTGGTCCTGAACGACAACGAGATGTCGATCTCGAACAATGTCGGCGCCCTGTCGAATTACTTGACCCGCCTCCTATCTGGCCGCTTTTACAACTCCATGCGCAGCCAGGGGGAAAAGATCCTCGCCACGATGCCGCCGCTCTATGAGCTGGCCCGCCGGGCTGAAGAACACATAAAGGGGATGGTGACCCCCAGCACCCTGTTCGAGGAATTCGGCTTTAACTATTACGGCCCCATCGACGGCCACGATCTACCCACCCTGATCACCACGCTGGCCAACCTGAAAAAACTGGACGGCCCGCAACTCCTGCACATCGTCACCAAGAAGGGTAAAGGCTACGAGCCGGCCGAGAGCGAGCCGACCTTGTACCACGGTGTGGGCAAATTCAAGGTCGAGGCCGGCTTCGAGGCAGCCACCAACAGCCAACCCACCTATACCGAGGTGTTCGGCCAGTGGCTACTCGACCAAGCCGCCGCCGACCCGCGCCTCTACGCCATCACACCCGCCATGAGCGAAGGATCCGGCATGGTGGCCTTCGCCGAACGCCACCCCGATCGCTATTTCGATGTGGGCATTGCCGAACAGCATGCACTCACTTTTGCCGCCGGCCTCGCCTGCGAAGGCGTCAAGCCGGTCGTGGCCATTTACTCGACCTTCCTGCAGCGCGCCTACGACCAGTTGATCCACGACATCGCCCTGCAAAATCTACCGGTGCTGCTGGCCGTCGATCGCGGCGGCTTGGTCGGCGCCGACGGACCCACCCATGCCGGCGCGTTTGACTTGTCCTTCCTGCGCTGCATCCCCAATATGGTTATTGCCGCGCCCTCCGACGCGGCCGAATGCCGACGCCTGCTCTCGACCTGCTATCAATACCCCGGCCCGACCGCCGTGCGTTACCCGCGTGGCGCCGGCCCGGCCGTCGAGACCCCCACCGATCTTGATAGCGTACCGATCGGCAAAGGCGTCATCCGTCGTCACGGCGAGGGCATCGCCGTCCTCGCCTTCGGTAGCCGTGTCGCGGCCGCACTGACCGCCGCCGAGGCCGTCAATGCCACCGTGGTGGACATGCGTTTCGTCAAACCGCTGGATGTCGACCTGATCCGCACGCTGGCCGAGACCCACCGTGTGCTGGTGACCGTGGAAGAAAACGCCTTGGCCGGCGGCGCCGGCTCGGGCGTGGCCGAGGCCTTGACCGCGATGGGCATCGACACCCCCATCCTGCATCTGGGCCTGCCCGACCGCTTTATCGAGCACGGTGACCCACAAATCCTCTTGGCGCGTTGCGGACTGGATGCGGCCGGGATCGAAACCCACCTGCGCACATTACTTGACTAATTTACTTTGGTATTGGCCTCGGGTAGAATCCGCAGCATACCTTCACACGGAATTGTCCCAACATGTCTCAGAACGACCGCAACGCTGACTGTCAGAGCGCCTGCAACACCGATGCCCCCTGCCCCGCCACCGAGGCTATCGCCGATGTGCAGAACTATGCCGACACCCGGCAGATCGCCATCGACAAGGTCGGCATCAAGGCCATCCGCCATCCCATCAAGGTGGCCGACAAAACCCAGGGCGTGCAGCATACCGTCGCCAATTTCAATATGTATGTGTACCTGCCGCACCACTTCAAGGGCACGCACATGTCGCGTTTTGTGGAGATCCTCAACAGCCACGAGCGTGAGATCTCGGTCGAGAACTTCGAACAAATGCTGCGCCAGATGGTCGAACGCCTAGAGGCCGAATCCGGCCATGTCGAGATGAGTTTCCCCTACTTCATCAGCAAGGCCGCACCGGTATCGGGCGTGCAAAGCATGATCGACTACGATGTCACCTTCATCGGCGAAGTGGACAAGGGCGAATACCGGCAGTGGATCAAGGTCGTGGTACCGGTCACCAGTCTGTGCCCCTGCTCCAAAAAAATCTCCGACTACGGCGCCCATAACCAGCGCTCACATGTCACTCTGACCGTGCGCACCAACAGCTTTGTCTGGATCGAAGAGATCGTCCGCTTTGCCGAGGACAACGGCTCGTGCGAACTCTGGGGTCTGCTCAAGCGCCCGGACGAAAAATATGTCACCGAACGCGCCTACGACAATCCTAAGTTTGTCGAAGACCTGGTGCGCGATGTGGCGGCGGCGCTCAATGCCGATGCGCGCATCGACGCCTATGTCGTTGAGGCAGAGAACTTTGAGTCCATCCACAATCACTCGGCCTACGCGCTGATTGAGCGCGACAAGTCCAAATAGGCCAAACGGCTCGGCCCGAGGACTGGCCTACAAACCCCGCAGGGATTACTCCGGCTCCCGTCGCCGCCAATAACGCGCAAAACGCGGGATCCCCTCAGCCGTGCGTCCCGTATAGCGATAAGTCACCGTACTGCCCACCGGCGGCGGGTCTCGCCGCACGGCATCGGTAAACCCAGTACCCAAATCAAACTCCAGCCCCTCCGGCGAACGCACCCGCAACGCGCCTAGGCGTCCGGCGTGTTTGCCTTGACCTGGCTGATGGGCGATGACCACCGCCTCGGCATCCTGCCAGGGCTTCAGCTTCAACAAGGCCTCCGAACGGCCCGTGACATAGGCCGCATCAGCCCGATGCAACATCAATCCCTCGCCACCCTGAACCACCACGGCCTCTAGACGCTGCTGCAACGCGGCCCGATCGGCCACCCGAAACTGTTCCACCGCCTGCACCCAAGGCCGGTTGATATGGACCACGAGGCGGCGAATGGCCGCGACGCGCGCCGTGAAATCCCCCTCCACGCCGGGGAGTTCGAAGAGCATGTAACGCACGGCCCGCCATTCCTCGTCCACCGGAACCGATCGCCGCACCGTACCCGAAAGCCGCTCGAAGGCCCCACGCTCCATCCACAGTTCCCCGTCGAGCGGGGCCTTGGGCAGGCTGGCGACAAACCAATCCGGTGCGGCGATGCGGCGACCACTGCGAAACAACAAGGCCTGACCATCCCAATAGGCCCGCACCCCGTCGAGTTTTTCACTGACCCAGTAATCCGCCGGGTCCACCGAGTCCGGACAGACCTCGGCCAACAATAAATCGGCCGCCCACGCGGAAGACCCAAACCCAGCCGTCATTGTGGCCAAGGTCGCCAGACAAAATTGCCGTCGATCCATTTCACCCCCCCTGCTTTCGTCAAGACCATCTGTTTGTGGCAATGGCATAATGGCGCAAACTTTCCCCGCCATCATGAAACCCATCACCATTTTCCGCCATACCCCCAGCGAGGGGCCCGGACATATTGCCGAATTCCTTCGCGCACAGGGCATCCCGTTTGTTCTGCACCTTGTTGATCAGGGCAATCCGATACCCACCTCCGCCACCGACAGCTCGGGCCTGGTCTTCATGGGCGGGCCGATGAGTGTAAACGACGACCTCCCCTGGATTGCCGACAGCCTGGCCCTGATCCGCGCCGCCGTCGCGGCCGACATCCCGGTACTGGGCCATTGCCTGGGTGGCCAACTCATGGCCAAGGCCCTCGGAGGCACGATATCGGCCAACCCAATCAAGGAAATCGGTTGGGGCAGCGTCTCAACCATTGACAGCCCGATCGCGCAACACTGGCTAGGCGACAGTCCCGGTTTTGACGCCTTTCACTGGCATGGCGAGACCTTCTCTATCCCCCATGCGGCGACGCGCATCCTGGAAAGCGCGTACTGTCCAAACCAGGCCTTTGCGCTGGGCCCGCATCTGGGGCTGCAGTGCCATGTCGAAATGACCGCGCCCATGATCCACGACTGGTGCCGCGTCGGGGCTGACTATCTGGCCGGGGCGGCCGACAGCCCCGCCGTGCAAAGCGCCGCTGTTATGCAGGCCGAAACACCCACCAAACTACCCGCCATGACGGCCATCGCCGATCGGCTGTACGGCCGCTGGATCCAGGGACTCAAGCCATGAACCTCCTCGTCGGTGATATCGGCGGCACCCACACCCGCCTCGCCATTGCCGAGGTCGGCATCGGCGGCAAGGTACGCATCTCCCCGGTCAAGCGCTTCCTCAACCAAACACACACCAATCTGACCGTCACCCTGCGCGACTACCTGACCACCCAGAAACGCCTGACCCGTGCCAGTCTGGCCGTCGCTGGGCCCACCGATGGCCAATCGTGCAACCTGACCAATCTGGGTTGGCAAATTGACGCACACCAACTGGGTGCCGAACTCGGCCTGCGTCTCTCCCTGCTCAACGACTTTGCCGCCGTTGGCTGGGGTGTGGGCGCACTGAACCCGGAAAATATCCACACCCTGCAAACCGGAGACCCCAAATCCAACGCCGCCCGTGTCGTACTGGGCGCTGGCACCGGTCTGGGCGTAGCTCTCTGCGCGCCGCAAGGCAAGGCCTGGCGACCGCTCCCCGGTGAAGGCGGTCACATCGCCTTTGCCCCTCTGGATGCCGAACAGGATGCCTTGCTGGCCTTCCTGCGTAGCACGCATCATGGCCGAGTCTCCGTCGAGCGCATCCTCTCCGGCCCGGGCATCCTGTCCCTGTATCGCTTCCAGTGCACACGACTCAACCAAACCCCGGCGCTACAAGACTCCGCCACCGTCAGCGCAGCCGCCCTGGCCCGCTCAGATACCGCCGCAGAGGCCGCACTCCAGCTCTTCGCGCGGATCTACGCGCAAGTCGCCGGGGACCTGGCGCTCGCTGGCGGGGCACGCTGTGGCGTCTATCTGGCGGGGGGCATTGCCCCACAAATCCTGCCCTTTCTGCAGGCACCGGCCTTTCTGGAGGCCTTTCTTGCCAAGGGCCGCTTTACGGACTGGATGCGCGCCATCCCGCTGCATGTCGTGCTTGATCCCGATATCGGCCTCAAAGGTGCCGCCCTCGCAGCGTGCGACGCATGAAGATCCTCGGCATTGCCGGCTACAGCGGCGCGGGAAAGACCACCCTGATCGAGAAACTGCTCGCGGCCTTTGTCGCGCGTGGGCTGGCCGTCTCCGTCATCAAGCAAAGTCACCACGATGTCGAGGTCGATCGGCCGGGCAAGGATTCCTGGCGTCACCGCCAAGCCGGTGCGCACGAGGTCCTGCTGACCTCTCCCCAGCGCTGGATGTTGGTCGGGGAACTACGCGCTGCGCCGGAGCCCGGCCTCGACACCTTATTGGCCCGCCTCGGTCCCTGCGACCTAGTCCTCGTCGAGGGCTTTCGCCATGCCGATCTGCCCAAGCTGGAGGTTTGGCGTATTGCCAACGGCCAGCCTTGGCTGCATCCGGCGGATGCCCGGGTCATCGCTATCGCCAGCGATAGTGCCCCACCCGGCGACCTGCCCCACTTTGACCTTAATGACAGCGCCGCCCTCGCGGCCTTCATCCTCGACACACTGGACATCCCATGCTGAGCATCGAAGAAGCCCTGCAAACACTGCTTTCTGCCGCCCACCCCGTCGACACCCGCGAATGGCTGCCGCTGGCCTTAGCTCAGGGCCGTATCCTGGCCACCCCCCTGGTCTCCCGCGTCAGCGTCCCGCCCCTCGATAACTCGGCCATGGACGGCTATGCCGTGCGTTGCTCGGAATGGGCAGAAGACCGTCTGTTTCCCGTCTCCCAACGCATCCCCGCCGGACACCTTGGCACCGACCTTGATCCCGGTACGGTAGCGCGCATCTTCACCGGCGCTCCGGTGCCCCCCGGTGCCGACGCCATCGTGATGCAGGAAGATTGCGTTGCCGAAGCTAAGCAGATTCGCATCTCGCGCCCACCACGGCCGGGCGACCACATCCGCCGCGCCGGCGAGGACTTTGCCGAGGGGCAGGTCATCCTGACCGCATGTACCCGTTTGGGCCCGGCCCAGCTCGGACTCGCTGCCGCTGCGGGGGCCGCCATCCTCCAGGTCATCCGCCCCCTCAAGGTGGCCGTGTTCTTCACCGGCGACGAACTCAAGGCACCGGGTGAGCCTCTCGGCCCAGGCCAGATCTACAACAGCAACCGCGCCACCCTCACCGCCCTCCTCCACCAGATGGGCTGCTTGGTCGTTGATCTCGGCGATGTCCCGGACACCCTGGATGCGACCGTTACCGCGCTGCAGCAGTCCGCCGCCAGCGCCGATGTCATCGTCACCAGCGGTGGGGTATCCGTCGGCGAAGAAGACCATGTCAAGGCGGCCCTGACTCAGCTTGGCCGACTCGACATGTGGAAGGTCGCTATGAAGCCGGGGAAACCGCTCGCCTTCGGCCGCATCGGCGAAACAGATTTCCTTGGCCTGCCCGGCAATCCGGTCTCCGCCTTCGTGGTGTTTTGCCTGTTTGCGCGCCCCTTCCTGCAGGCGCGCATGGGCATGACCCCGGGGCCCCTGACTGCCTTCACGCTGCCCAGCGGATTTGACAAGCCCAGGCCCGGCAACCGGCGCGAGTTCATGCGCGCCCGTATCGAAAACGGCCAGGCCGTCCTTTACCCAAACCAGAGTTCCGGCGCCCTGTCGTCCTTGGCCTGGGCCGAAGGCCTGGTTGACATTCCCGCCGATACGGCGATAAAACACGGCGACCCTGTTCAGTACATCCCCTTGGCGAGCCTGCTGTCATGACCCTGAAACTGCTCTTTTTCGCCCGTCTGCGCGAGACCCTGGGCGTCTCCCGTGAGGCGTTGACGCTAGAGCCCCCGGCCACGGTGGAGGTCCTCCTTGACCATCTGCGTGCGCGAGGCGAAGTCTGGGCCACGGAACTGGCTGCGGGACGAAATTTCCGCATCGCGGTAAATCAGGAAATGGCCGGCCTCAACACGCCGCTCAGCGAAGGCGACGAAGTGGCCGTCTTTCCCCCCGTGACCGGAGGCTAGGATGAAGATCGCCGTGCAGACCGAGCCCTTCGACCTTAGCGCCGAGGTTGCCGCCTTGCATCGCAACAATCCCTCCGTCGGGGCTGTCGCCTCTTTTCTCGGCACGGTACGGGGCGAATCGGGCCAAGTCAGCGAGATGGCCCTGGAACACTACCCCGGCATGACCGAAAAGGCCCTCGCCACCATCGTACAGGAGGCACAGGCGCGCTGGGCCGTGATCGACGCCACCGTGATCCACCGCATCGGCCCTCTCGCTCCCTGCGATCCCATCGTTCTGGTGGCCGTGGCCAGCGCGCACCGTGGCGATGCCTTCGCCGCCTGCGAGTTCATCATGGATTTTCTCAAGACGCGCGCCCCCTTCTGGAAGAAGGAGACAACGGCCGAGGGGGGACAGTGGGTCGATGCCCGCGACAGCGACGAGACCGCCACCCAACGCTGGCAATAGCCATGGCATTAAAATGGTTTATGGCCGGCAAAAAATAACTTACAATTAGCCGTCCCTCCCCCCTAACCCATTTTGGAGGTTGTAATGCAAGCAAATGTTGGCGGTGTAGACCGCATCCTGCGTATCGTTGTTGGCTTGGCCTTGGTCGCTTGGGCCGCCTTACTAGACGGCCCCATCTGGGCTTGGGCCGGTATTGTGCCGTTAGCCACGGGTGCCATCGGTTGGTGCCCGGCCTACCTGCCCTTTGGCATCAAGACCTGCAAGGTGAAGTAATCGGCGTAACCGGCTTCATCCCCACAAAAAACCCGGCTCGCGCCGGGTTTTTTGTGTCCGGGGCCTTTACGCCAGAAACAGCTTGTACGCCGGGTTGCGGCTTTCGTTCCAATAGCGATAGCCCAAGCCATCCAAAAACTTCTGGAACTTGGCCTTGTCCTTGGGGGGAACCTGGACTCCACACAGCACGCGGCCATGGTCGGCACCGTGATTACGGTAATGAAACAGGCTGATGTTCCAGCCCGCATTCATGCTGTCCAAAAAGCGCATCAACGCACCGGGGCGCTCCGGAAACTCGAAGCGATAGATCACCTCGTTCTCGGCCTGCGGCGCACGGCCGCCCACGAGGTGGCGGATGTGCAGCTTGGCCATCTCGTTTTCGGATAAATCCAGCACAGGGAAATCGTGTTTTTGCAAGGCGGCGACCAGCTTCTCACCCTCGGCACGGTTAGGCACCTGTACGCCCACATAGATATGCGCCACCGCCGGATCGTCAAAACGGTAGTTGAACTCGGTGATGCTGCGCGTGCCGAGCAGGTGACAGAAGGTACGGAAACTACCCGGCCTTTCGGGGATCGTCACGGCCAGAACCGCTTCGCGCTTTTCACCCAGCTCGGCGCGTTCGGCCACAAAACGCAGGCGATCAAAGTTCATGTTGGCACCCGAGGCGATCGCCACGAGGTTCTTGCCCTTGGCCTTCTCGCGCGCCGCCCAGGCCTTGGCCCCAGCCACGCCCAACGCCCCCGCCGGTTCCAGAATAGAGCGCGTGTCCTCAAACACATCCTTGATCGCGGCGCAGATGGCGTCGTTATCGACCCGAATGATCTCGTCCACAAACTGCTGGCAAAGGCGGAAGGTCTCTTCGCCCACCTCTTTCACCGCCACACCATCCGCAAACAGCCCGACCTGCGGCAAGCGCACGCGCTCTTTTTTGCACAGGCTGCGCGCCATCGCGTCGGCCTCTTCCGGCTCAACGCCAATCACCCGGATCTTGGGGTTCAGCCGCTTGAGATACACCGCGATGCCCGCGATCAGCCCGCCGCCACCGACCGGCACAAATACCGCATCGATCGGCTGGCGTGCCTGGCGCAACAATTCCATGGCGATAGTGCCCTGGCCGGCGATCACTTCCGGGTCATCATAGGGATGCACAAAGACCTTTTTCTCGGCACGCGCCAAGGCCTTGGCATGGTGATAGGCCTCGTCGTACGAATCACCGTGCAGCACCACCGTGGCACCACGACTGGCCACCGCATCGATCTTGATCTGCGGCGTGGTCGCCGGCATCACGATGGTCGCCGCACAGCCCAACACCTGCGCCGACAAGGCCACGCCCTGCGCGTGATTGCCCGCCGAGGCCGCCACCACGCCGCGCTTTAACTGCGCCGGGGTCAGACTGGACATCTTGTTATAGGCCCCGCGCAGCTTGAACGAGAACACCGGCTGCAGATCCTCGCGTTTCAGCAACACCGTGTTGTTCAGCCGCCGCGATAGGTTCGTGGCCACTTCAAGCGGTGATTCGATCGCGACATCGTACACACGGGCAAGGAGGATTTTTTCTAGGTAATCGGTCATGGCAATTTGTATTAGACGGGCTTCCCCGCTATTCTGGCGGGATTCCGGATAACTTCATAGAGAGACGACAGAAATGAACCAGGACGAATTAAAAAAAGCCGTTGCCCGCGCCGCCCTCGAACACATCCCCGCCGGCATCATTGGTGTCGGCACCGGCTCGACCGCCAACCATTTCATCGATGCCTTGGCCGACATCAAGGGCCGTATCGACGGCGCCGTAGCCTCGTCAGTCGCCACCGCCGAGCGCCTGAAAAAGATCGGCATCCCGGTGCTGGAACTCAACAGCGTCGGCGAGATGGAGGTCTATGTCGATGGCGCCGATGAAATCACCCGTCACATGGCCATGATCAAGGGCGGCGGCGGGGCGCTCACCCGCGAAAAGATCGTCGCCGCCTGCGCCAAGCGCTTCATCTGCATCGCTGACGACAGCAAGCTGGTCGATGTACTCGGTCAGTTCCCCCTGCCCGTTGAAGTCATCCCCATGGCCCGCTCCTATGTCGCCCGCCAACTCGTCAAACTCGGCGGCAACCCGGTCCTGCGTGAAGGCTTCACCACCGACAACGGCAATGTCATCCTCGATGTTCACGGCATGAGCATCGTAGACCCCGTCGCCATGGAGTCCGCGATCAACCAGATCGTCGGCGTCGTCACCAATGGCCTGTTCGCCCACCGGGGTGCGGATGTATTCCTGATGGGCACGCAGGATGGGGTCAAGACGCTGACGCGGTAATTTTAAACACACAGAGAATCATCCATGCACCCCAGCAAAACACTCCTTGCCTGCTTTCTGATGACCGCCTCCACGATTGCGACGGCCAAAGACAATCGCCAAACCCTGACGCTGTCCGAGGCCCAGCGCGGCCATGTTTACGCAGAGATGCAGGCCCTACTTTCCGGCACGCAAGGCATCCTGGCGGCGCTGGCGCGTGACGACATGGCGGCGGTAGCCAAACAAGCGCTGCCGCTGGGGATGGGGATGAACCACAAAGCGGAGGATCATCTTCACGGGGTGCTGCCCAAGGATTTCATAACGCGGGGCATGGCCGTGCATCAGGCCTTTGATCAAATCGCCGCAGATGCGACGGCTAAAAAGGACCCTAAGCTAACCCTACGGCAATTGAGCGAGACCCTGGGTCAATGCGTGGCCTGTCATGCCACCTATCAAATCCGCCCGACAGCCCGTTCCGAAAAACCGGCGCCCACCCAGCCGTCGGACCACGATCACCATCATTAGTACGAGGCGAAATCACCGATGGACGCCTCCCCAACAAAGCCGCAGTTATCGTCAAGGAATGGTGCCAAAAGCATCAGGCCGGACTGCTGACCAACTGGAAAACACGCACAGCGTTTTGAGCCCATGGAGCGCAGACCTGGAGCCGACCAAGATGAATAAGATCATTCACGCCCGTTATTTTGGGCACTTTCAGATTGCATTGGAATTCTCCGACCATGCTGAAGGCGTCTTCGATGCCGCCGAACTGTTGACCCGACATGGCCCATTGCTCGATGCGCTGCGAGGCGAGGCCTATTTTCAGCGAGTTTTTATCGATGCCGGAGCCTTATGCTGGCCCAACGGGCTAGAGCTTTCACCGAGAAAGCTGCGTGCGCGCCTCAAGGAAACTGCACTTGCCTGAAACTTTACAAACAACAATCCCTATATCGCCCATAAACACCCTCCTCGCCCGTGTGGAGTGCTCTTACAAGGGCGAGACGGTCGTGCTGGAGGCCAGCATCGATCTGGATCGCCATCTAGCCAACAGTGAAGACGCGCCCTACTTTCATCAGATCTTAGCCCGCGCGGGCGGGGTTGACCCCTATTCCTACCTGTACGAGGTCCTGGAGTCGGAGGAAATCCGCTTTTCACAACCCACCGGATTGGCGGTTGACTGTTGCGTGGAGGGCCGCTTCGACTGGGACGGCTTTGTACATCGTTCCCGTGAGGCACAGATCGTTCAAGCCGTTCAGGCAATTTCCGCGCGGGAGTTGGATGTGCCGGATCTGGATGCGCACACCGAGCTAAAGGCGGCCCTGTTGGCGGCCTATCATGAAGGCCTGCGTGTAGGACTGGCCGCCGGTCGATAAGGCTGGCTATGCGCGATGGCGATTGAGCCTTCGCTCAGGTGATATCCGCATCAGGCCGGTCTTCCGCCGGAACGCGGTAGCCATCGCTGGCCCACTCGCCCAGATCAATCAGCTTGCAACGCTTGGAGCAAAACGGTCGGAAGGCGTTCTCAGGCCGCCATTCCACCGCCTGGCCACAGGTCGGACAGGCGACGATCTTGACGGTGTCTGTCATGGCAGTCATGGCCTTGCGCTCCATGAACAAGAGCGGCCTTCGCCGCCCTGTCGGGTTGACAGCCTGGATCAGGCCGAGAAGGACGAACCACAACCGCAGGTCGTGGTCGCGTTGGGATTACGAATCACGAACTGGGCGCCTTCCAAGCCTTCGCTGTAGTCGATCTCGGCACCGTTCATGTATTGCATGCTCATGGAGTCGATCAACAGGGTCACGCCGTCCTTGGACATGGTGAAGTCATCTTCGTTCTGGGCTTCGTCAAAGGTGAAGCCGTACTGGAAGCCGGAACAACCGCCACCCGAAACGAACACGCGCAACTTCAGCTCGGGATTACCCTCTTCTTCGATCAGGGCCTTCACCTTGGCGACGGCGTTGTCGGTAAAATTCAACGGGGATGCGGCGGTCATGATGTACTCCAGATAAAGGTTGACTGATTTAGTATGCTATAAAAAACCGGCCCGGTCAATCAGGGCATGACCGGTATCTGGGTCAGTCCTAGCGTTTCTTCAAGCCCAAACATCAAATTCATATTCTGCACCGCTTGGCCGGCCGCACCTTTGACCAGATTGTCGATGACCGACAGGATCACCACGGTATCCCCGCCCTGGGGGCGGTGCACGGCGATACGGCACAGGTTCGAGGCGCGCACCGAGCGGGTTTCGGGATGGCCCTTGGCCGGTAGCACATCGACGAAATACTCGTGGGCGTAGCGTTGCTCAAACAGCGCTTGCAGGTCGACATCTTTCGTTAGCCGGGCGTACAGCGTGGCGTGGATGCCACGAATCAGCGGCGTCAGGTGCGGCACAAAGGTGAGATTAACATCGTGTCCGGCCATGCGCGCCAGGCCCTGACGAATCTCCGGTTGATGCCGATGGCCCGGTACCGCGTAGGCCTTGAAATTGTCGCTGGCCTCGGGGAACAGGGTGGGCACCTCGGCCTTGCGACCGGCACCCGACACGCCGGATTTACAATCGGCGACCAGAAAGTTCGTATCAATCACACCCGCCTCGATCAAGGGCATAAAACCCAGTTGCGCGGCGGTCGGGTAGCAACCGGGGTTGGCAATCAGGCGTGCGCCCTTGATTTGTGCGCGGTTAATCTCCGGCAGACCGTAAACCGCCTCGGCCACCAAGTCCGGGCAGGCATGCTCCATGCCATACCACTTCGACCACACCTCAATGTCGGGAATCCGGAAATCAGCGGCCAGATCAATCACCTTAACGCCGGCGTCAAGCAACTCGCGCGTCTGGGTCATGGCCACGCCGTTGGGGGTGGCAAAGAAAACCACATCGCAGCCCTTGAGATTGGCATCGTCCGGTGTGGAAAAGGCCAAGTCAACGCGCCCGCGCAGCGAAGGAAACATCTCGGCGACCGGCATCCCGGCCTCCTTGCGCGAGGTAATAGCGGTCAACGCCACGCCTGGATGCTGAGCCAGTAAACGCAACAACTCCACACCGGTGTAACCGGTCCCGCCAACAATACCTACCTTGATCATGTTTTAGCCTCAAAAAACGGATACCCGAGGATATACCGGCAACAAAAAAGCCGCCATCGCGGGCGGCTTTTTTTGCGTGCAGCAATTAACGCTTGGAGAACTGCTTGCGACGACGGGCCTTGCGCAGACCGACCTTCTTACGCTCAACTTCACGAGCGTCACGAGTCACCAGACCCGCGGCCTTGAGCGGCGGCTTGAGGGCGGCGTCAAAGTCGATCAAGGCGCGGGTAATGCCATGACGCACGGCACCGGCCTGGCCGGACTCACCGCCACCGTTGACATTAACCATAATGTCAAAGCTGGCGAGGCGGTCAACGAGAACCAGCGGCTGACGCACGATCATGCGGCCGGTCTCGCGGGCGAAGTATTCGTCCACCGGCTTGCCGTTGACGACGATCTGGCCAGAGCCAGCCTTGACGAAGACGCGGGCAACCGAGCTCTTGCGGCGGCCGGTCCCGTAATAATATTCACCGATCATGTGCGTGCCTTAAATAGAGAGTGTTTGCGGTTGCTGTGCGGTATGCGGGTGTTCGCCACCGGCATAGACCTTCAGCTTCTTCAGCATGGCGTAGCCCAACGGGCCCTTCGGCAGCATGCCCTTGACAGCAAGCTCCAGGGCGCGGCCCGGGTGCTTGTCCTGCATCTTGGCGAAGGTGGTCTCACGAATACCGCCCGGGTAGGTCGTGTGACGATAATAAATCTTGCCTTCGTCCTTGGCACCGGTCACACGCAGCTTCTCGACATTGACCACGACGATGTAATCGCCGGTATCGCAGTGCGGCGTATAGATGGGCTTATGCTTGCCGCGCAAACGACGCGCAATCTCGGAGGCAAGGCGACCAAGCACCTTGTCGTGGGCATCTACTACAAACCAGCCGTGCACGACTTCGTGCGGCTTAGCGGAAAAGGTCTTCATGGCCTGTCCTTAACGGTTACTGTTGGCTCTTCTGGGGCATACACCCAAGCGAAGAACCGCTGAATCTGGGAAAGCGTCGGATTGTATGGGAATCCACTGCTGCGTGTCAAACCCATCTCACACCCAATCTCACACGCGTCTCACCTGCGTTGAGTTTTCTGCACACCAAACACCTCTAGGCGCCCAATATCCTATGCCGATCCATCTCGTGGATAATGCCTCTCCATGAATACCGGCTTCCTCCTTACCAACCTCATCGCGGCCTTGCTGTTGCCGCCGCTCAACCTCATCCTGGTCGGTCTCCTGGGCCTGTGGTTCTTGCGCGCCACGGCAAAGCGCCGCCGCGTCCTGCTCGGCAAGACGCTGATCCTCATCGCCCTGCTAGGCATCGGTCTCTTGTCCACGCCGTGGATCGCCAAGCGCTATCTCGCCGCATTCGAGGCCCCCGCCCTGACGCAAATCGACCGCAACGCGGCGGATGCCATCGTCATCTTGGGCGGCGGGAAATACCGCAATGCGCCCGAGTTTGGCGCGGACAACATCAAGGGCGAATCCTTGGAACGGCTGCGCTACGGCGCGCACCTGGCGCGCCAAACTGGCAAACCCATCCTGGTCACCGGCGGTGCGCCCGACGGCGGGCTGGCCGAGGCGCCGCTGATGCAGGCGGTGCTGGAGCACGATTTCCGCGTCAAGGCCCGCTGGATCGAGGATCGTTCCGACAACACCCGCGAGAACGCCGCCTATTCGGCCGAAATGCTGAAAAAAGCGGGGGTCACCCGCATCTGGCTGGTCAGTCAGGCCTGGCACCTGCCACGCGCCATTCCCGAGTTCGAACGCCACGGCCTGACCGTCATCGCCGCTGGCACGGGCTTCGTGAACACGGCACCGACAACCCCGCTGGATTTTGTGCCTAACGGGGGCTATCTACGCCTCAGTCACCACGCCACCCACGAGGCCATTGGCCGGGCCTGGTATCGTCTGCGGGCCCTCTTTAACTAATAGGAACTGACACAATGAAAACGCGCGTGAAATGGGTTGAGGATGTCTGCTTCATGGGCGAGGCCGACAGCGGCCATGCCGTCATCATGGATGGCTCGCCCGAGATTGGCGGGCGCAACCTGGGGCCGCGCCCCATGGAACTCCTGCTCATGGGCACGGGCGGTTGCACCTCGGTGGATGTGATCATGATCCTCAAGAAGAGCCGTCAGGATGTCACCGCCTGCGAGGTCGCCATCGAGGCCGACCGCGCCGACGATCACCCCAAGGTATTCACCCGGATACACATGCACTTCACCGTAAAGGGCCGCAACCTCAAGCCCGAGATCGTCGATCGCGCCATCAAGCTATCGGCCGAAAAATACTGTTCAGCCAGCATCATCCTCGGAAAGACGGCGGTGATGACGCACGATTTCGAGATCATCGAAGCGGCGTAGCTGAAACCAAACCATCACACCCGATAAACCAGCGCCTTCATCACCTTCGCCATCCCTTGCATGGCGAACTTGACCGGCGCAGGCAGCGGCGCGCCGCCGTGGGCCACGGCGGTGTCGGCATGTTTCGCCTCATCCACCTTCATCTGCTGCACCACGGCACGACTTTTTTGATCCTGCTGCGGCAGCCATTCGAGATGATCGTTGAGGTGGCCTTCCACCTGCCGCTCGGTCTCGGCCAGAAAGCCCAGATTCCACTTGTCGCCCAGGGCCCCGGCGAACATGCCGAGGCCAAACGAGCCGGCGTACCACAGCGGATTAGAGAGGCTCTTGTGGCTACCTAAGGCATCCAAGCGCTTTTCGCACCAGGCCAGATGTTCGGTTTCTTCGGCCGCCGCTTCAACCAGCGCCTTTTGCACGGCGCCATTGCGCGCGGTCAGCGCCTGCCCAGCGTACAGCGCCTGGGCACACACCTCGCCGGTATGATTGATACGCATCAGCCCAGCGGCGTGGCGGCGTTCAGCCTCGGATAATTCGCCCTCTGGCAGGGCCGCATCGGGATACGGGCGGCGCGACTGCGCGCTGGCAAACACCGTACGCAAGGCGTTGTCGAACTGGAGGATGACCTGCTCAGGCGTGGGCAACGGCAATGGCAATGGCAATGGCAATGGCAATGGCAATGGCAATGGCAACATATTCAATCTTTCAAATTTCCCCAGCGGGGGATCAGGGTCTGCGCCACCCCTAACTGGTCAAGGATGCGCGCGACCACAAAGTCAACGATCTCTTCAACGCGTTTGGGATGGTAATAAAAACCGGGATTGGCCGGGAGGATCACCGCGCCCGCCTCAGCCAGTTGCGTCATGTTGCGCAAGTGGATGAGCGAAAATGGCGTTTCGCGCGGCACCAGGATCAGCGGCCGACGCTCTTTAAGCATCACATCAGCGGCGCGTGCAATCAGGTTATCAGCCAAGCCATGTGCCACGGCCGCCAGGGTGCCCATACTGCACGGGCAGATCACCATAGCATCGGCCGCACCGCTGCCGGAAGCCAAGGGCGAGAACCACTCCTTCTCGCCATACGCCATCAGCTCAGCCCTGCCCGCGTAGCGTTGCTGGAGGAGATCCACCAGCGCGGCGTTTTCCGTCGGCAGGTTCAGATCCATCTCTTGCTTAAGCACGATGCGCGCCGCCTGCGACAGCATCAGGCTGACGCGACAGTCCGCCGCCCGCAAGCATTCCAGCAGACGCAACCCGTAGGCGGCACCAGAGGCACCCGTCAGCGCAAGGGCAATGTGTTTCATGGGGACGGCTTCGGATTCATCAGGGACGCAACAATCAGGCCATTCGCCAATCCCGTCAACCAGGCCACGCCCAAAAAGAGGGGCAGCATGCCCATCAGGTTGACCGCCGGCATCAGCCACCCATTGGCCACGCCCAACTGGGCCGCGATATGGGAAAAACTGGCCAGCAAGGACAGGCTAACGGGGCCAAACCAACGGCGCGGCAGATAAACAGCCCCGGCAAGCGTCAGCAAACTGGCCATCCCGCCCGAGAGACTGAGGACAAAGGTAGGGGTCAAAAAAGTGCCTAACGCCAACGCCCCGGCCACGATACGCAGTAGCGTCACCCAGGCCGCCGCACGCCAACCCCAACGCCAGAGCACAATGAGCGTTACGATATTGGCCAAGCCCGGTTTGACCCCCGGAAAAGGCGAAGGGATGACCGCCTCGACCAAGGTTAGCCCCACCGCCACCGCCGCCAGCGCGGCAATACGGCGGTCGGCCTCACTCGGGATCAGATCAATAACCGAGGCTGTCATAAGCCAACCGCCCCCATTCCACACTGACCCGATTCGGCAAACAAACCGCCGCCTCACCCGCGCTCAGCCAACCTTGGCGGACACAGATCTGACGCGGCGAAGGGTCCGCCGCTACGCGCACCCGCCCGGAATGAAATTCGACCAGGGTCACCCCCAGCGGCCCGGGCACCTGGAGGATCTGATTGAGGCGCACATCGCCCTCCATGAAAACCTGGCCGGCCTGCCGGATCACCACCCTCCCGCTAGACACCGGTGCTTGTGTCGCCAGCGCAATGATCGCCGCAAGGCCCAGTAGCGCCACGCCCCAGTCACCGGCGCGCAAACCCGTCAGATGTCTCTCAAGAAACTCGCCGGGCCGCCCCAAGAGTTTCTTGCCCCTTGAGGGGAGAACCGAGCGAAGCGAAGGTTTTCGGGGTGGGCTCATATACCCTCGGCCCCCGGCAGGTTCCGATGCCGCACCAGCACCTGATACGGGCGGCCAAAATGAACCGCCAATGTTTCGGCAAACCAGACTGAACGATGCTGCCCCCCCGTGCAACCCAGCGCCACGGTCAGGTAGGCACGATTATCCGCCACATAGACGGGCACCCAGCGCTCCAGAAAACGGCAGATATCGGCCCACATCTCGCCCACCTGGGCATCGGCGGCCAGAAAGTCGGCTACCGGGACATCGCGTCCCGTTAGAGACCTCAACTCGCTGCGATAGTGCGGATTCGTTAGACAGCGAACATCGTAAACAAGGTCGGCGTCCAAGGGCAGGCCGTGCTTAAAACCGAAGGACTCGAATACCAGGGTAAAAGCGCCCCCACCGATGCCCAAAAACCCCTTCAGCCAGGCGCGCAGGGCATTGGCCGTTACACCACTGGTATCAATACGATGCCCCAAGGCGGCCAAATCGGAGAGCAGCGCGCGTTCGTCTGTAATGCATTGGCTGATGGCACGGTCACCTATGCTGAGCGGATGGCGGCGGCGCGTTTCGGAAAAACGGCGCAGCAGACAGTCATCGCTCGCCTCGAGGAATAACACCTGGAGCGCATGCTGAGTGCTCAGGGCGCGGATCGCCGCCACGGCCTCGGCCAGGTTTTGCTGACCGCGTGCATCAATGCCTACCGCCACCTGACCATAACCGGTTTGATTCAGGACCTCGACCGTGGCCGGCAACAACGCCGCCGGCAGGTTGTCGATGCAATAAAAGCCCTCGTCCTCAAGCAGGTTAAGGGCCACGCTCTTGCCCGCGCCAGACAGCCCGGTGAGAACAATGATGCGCATCAAGCGTCTCCGAGCGCGATCTGTTCGCGTTGGCGCAAGGTAAAGTCCTCACCGCTGTTGTAGCCGCGCTGTTGCAGGATGTAGTTACGCACAGCCACCTCAACGAGGACCGCGAGGTTACGCCCCACCGCAACCGGCAGGCGCACCTTGGGTACGGTCACTTCCAGGATCCGACACAATTCGGCCTGCATGTCGAAGCGGTTCGACGCATCCCAAGAATCCGCCGCGGTCAGTTGCACGATCAATCGAAGCTGGACACGGTGCTTAACGGCGGCCTCACCAAACAGCAGCCGGATGTTCAGCAACCCCAAGCCGCGCACCTCCATGAAGTCGCGCAACAACTCGGGGCTGCACCCCTCCAGGGTCTCGGGCGATAAGGCATGGAACTCCACGGCGTCATCCGCCACCAGGCGATGGCCGCGCGAAACCAACTCCAGCGCCAGCTCGCTCTTGCCGATGGCCGGGTCGCCGGTAATCAGGACCCCCATCCCCGCGACCTCCATGAAAACACCGTGCAGCACCGCATAAGGGGCCAGCGACTGGCTTAGTTGGTGGTTAAGACCGCGCAACAAGGCCGTAGTCGAAACACCCGACGAAATAAGGGGCGTGGAATAACGCTCGGCACACTCCAAAAACAAATCCGGCACGCGCACGCCATTGGCGACAAAAATGGCTACGCTATCGAGCGAGAAGAGGGCCTCAATGGCGTGTTGCCGCGCATCGGGTTCGTACGCCGCCAGGAGATTGATTTCGGTCAGACCCAAAACCTGCAATCGACCCCGCTCAAGCATATCAGCGTGGCCAACCAAGGCCAGCGTCGGTCGATACACGGTGTCAAGCAGGACCTCACGGTCCGCACTCTGGGCCCCGGCCAGCCAAACCAGTTGCAACTTCGTCTCAACCAGCCGGAACAGTTCGGCAACGGTCTTCCGTGGCTTGATGGGGATCGCTAGGGATTCCACTCGCAAATCAGCCTATGTATGGCCTCGGCATCCGGTGCTGCACGCAGTCGTTCCCGTACCGACTTGCCGCTCAACATCTGCGCCAATTCAGCCAGGATCTGCAAATGCTGATCCGTCGCCGTCGCCGGCGCTAGCAGGACAAAGACAAGATCCACGGGCATCCCATCCGGCGCATCGTAATCCAAGGGGGTGGCCAAACGAAAAAAGGTGCAAACGGCCTCTTTAAGCCCCTTGATACGACCGTGCGGAATGGCAATCCCGTATCCCAGCGCTGTCGAACCGAGCTTCTCACGCGAAAACAGGCTATCAAACACCTCGGCCGAAGAGACCCCGTGGCTCGCCTCAATTAAGCGTCCCGCCTCTTCCAGCAAGCGTTTCTTGCTCACGATGTTGGCCCCCGCCACAACATTGGCAGGGACCAACCATTTTGCGATCAGGTTCATAACATCACTGCCGACCCATCAATCCAGGCTGGCGCGTTTGATGCCGCCCTCGTCGCGATGCCCCGCACTGAGCTTTTCCTTGTGCTTGACGATCTGACGGTCCAGCTTCTCTTCCAAGGCGTCGATAGCGGCATACATATCCGGCTCAATGGCCTCGACATGGATATCCTTGCCGGGCAGATGAACCTGGGCCTCGGCCTTGTGATTCAACTTCTCGACACCCAGCGTCACGGACACATCAATGACATGATCGAAATGATGGGTAATGCGCTTCACACGGCCTTCAACATAGCTACGGATAGCCGGGGTAATTTCAAGGTGATGACCAGTAACGATAAGGTTCATGTTGAACTCCAAGTGGTTAATAACACCGGGCAGCGCCCGGACTCAAACAATCCTCCGGCGTTGTGTCGCCGGCTCAATATGCATCTGCTCCCGGTATTTTGCCACGGTCCGGCGCGCAACCCGAAATCCTTGTTGACCTAGGGCATCTGACAAGGCCTGATCCGACAGGGGCCGCGACGCCTTTTCGTCCTGGATTATTTTCCGCAACACGACCCTGATGGCTTGGCTGGAGGCCGTCTCGCCGTCATCCGTCGCCACCGCATTGCTAAACAGGCGCTTAAATTCAATCGCACCCCGGGGTGTGAGCATGTACTTCTGCGTCGTTGCGCGCGAGATCGTTGATTCGTGCAGACCCAACTGATCAGCCACCTCACGCAAGACCAAGGGGCGCAAACCCGCATCGCCGTGTTCTAGCCAGCCCTTCTGGTATTCCACCAAGGCCCGCGCCACCCTCAAGATGGTCTCAAAGCGTTGCTGTACGCTGCGTATCATCCAGCGCGCCTCCTGCAACTGAGCCGCCAGCGCGTGGGGCTCGCCCGGCTGATTCAGGATATTGGCATAAAGCGCATTGACGCGCAGACGCGGCATCGCCTCGGCGTTAAGCTGGACCTGCCAGCGGGCCTTGTCGCCAAGCCCGGTCTTGCGCACGATGACATCGGGGATCACAAATTGCGTCGCCGCCGCGCTATAGGCGGCGCCAGGGCGCGGGTTCAAAGCGGCCAACACATCACGCACCGCACGCAAATCGGCTTCAGATGACAACCCCAAGGCCCGCCGCAACTGACCGTACTCGCGCTCCGCCAACAAAGGCAAATGGTCGTTCACCAATCGAAGTGCGTGAGAACGCCAAGGCGTGTCGGCGGGCAAGACCTGCAACTGCAGCCGCAGACACTCGCCCAGATTACGCGCACCGACCCCAACCGGATCCAGACCCTGTAGCACCCGCAAAGCCACCTCCAAGCGTTCGCACTCGTCCTCCTGCGATTCTGGCAACAGGGTCGCCAATTCGTCCAGATCGGTCGATAGATAGCCCTCTTCATCCAGCGACTCAATCAGGACCTGCACGCGCTGCCGTATCGGCTCTGCAAGCCGCATCAGGGCCACCTGATCCAGCAGATGCTGGCGCAGACTCAGCCCCGCCTGATCTTTGGGATTGAAGCGCTCTTCAAACCCATCCTCTTGATCCTGCTCACCCATACCGCCACCGCCGCCGTCACCCCACGCCAGATCCAGCAACACCTCGCTCGCTCCATCGCCACTCTCTACCGCCGTTGTAGGCGTCTCAAGGGGTGCCGCCCCAGGCATAAACTCGCCCCCCTCCGACTCCAAGGGCGAATCCAACGGCAACTCATCGCATTCCAACAAGGGGTTTTGTTGCAGAAAATCACTGATCTCTTGATTGAGATCCACGCTCGACATCTGCAGCAAACGAATCGACTGCTGGAGTTGCGGCGTCAAGGCCAACTGGGCACGCAGCCCAAGATGAAGATTTTGTTTCACGCAGAATGATTCGAAATCAGAGCCGGAAGTTCTCGCCGAGATAGACCCGGCGCACATCCTCATTGTAGACAATCTCGTCAGGACGGCCAGAGATCATGACGCGCCCCTCACTGAGGATGTAGGCACGATCGCAGATGCCGAGCGTCTCGCGCACATTGTGGTCGGTGATGAGGACGCCAATGTCACGCTCCACCAGAAAGCGAATGATCTTCTGGATGTCCAGCACCGAGAGGGGGTCGATGCCGGCGAAGGGCTCGTCGAGCAACACAAAACGGGGCCGCATGGCCAAGGTGCGGGCGATCTCCACCCGCCGCCGCTCGCCGCCAGACAGGCTGGTCGCCGCCGCATCGCGCAGGTGATCAATGTGCAGGTCATCCAAAAGATACTGCAGATGTTCCTCCACGGCCGCCCCTTTGTGGCCCTGCAACTCCAGGATGGCGGAGATATTGTCGGCCACCGTCATGCGCCGGAAGATCGAACTCTCCTGAGGAAGGTAGGACAGACCTAGCCGGGCCCGGCGATAGACCGGCTCGTGGGTGATCTCGTGTTCATCAATAAAGATCTGTCCGCCATCCGCCGGCACGAGGCCGACCAGCATGTAGAACGAGGTGGTCTTGCCCGCCCCATTGGGGCCCAGCAAGCCGACGACCTCGCCGCTCGCGACCTCAATGGAGACATCCTGCAGGATCGTCCGGCGCTGATAACGCTTACGCAGGCCAACCGCGCGCAATACGCTCATTTAGGCACGGCCGGCATGACCGGTGCGGACTTGGGCGGCACGGGTGCTAAGGGGGGCGCTAAGACGGGCGCCAAGACGGGCGACTTATCCACCCCCGGCGCCGGCGTCTTGCTCTGAATTACCGCAATCACTCGACCGGTGGCGGCGGGTGTCGTACCTCCGCGGGCCTGATAAACCTGCGTGCGCATATCATAAACAACGGTCTCACTATGCATTTCCTGCAAGTTTCCGCGCTTCAGGCGGGCCTGCCCGGTCAGCTTGACGACCTCGGTACGGCCATCATAATCAATACGCTCGGCCCAACCCTCTACGATGTGCCCGGTGCCCTCTTCCTTCTGCCGAAATTGAGCAGGATGACCGTAGGCGGTGCCTGAATTCAGGCCCCCGGCATCCTGAGCAATCTCGATCCGATCACCCTCAATCTGCAGACTGCCCCGGGTCAGAATAACGCCCCCTTCATAAACGGTGAGCTTGCGAACATCGTCGAGCCGCAGACTGGCCGCATTGATATAGACCGGCTGGGCCATGTCCGCCTTTTCGGCCCATGCGCAGGCCGCCGTCCACAAAAAAGAGGTCAGCAACGCGTTCAGCATGAATCCCTTACTTCTCATAAACACTCCTCACCGGCCCAACAAATTCCATGGTGTGTGACTTGCCATCTGCCCTCATTCCACCCTGCGCATCGATTCGGCTCTGACCCTGCCGTACATGCACCGGTTTATCGGTCCGCATTCGATCGGCACTCAGCATCACGCGCAAATATTCTGTCGTCAAGTCAAGGGGCGCGCGCCCGTGACCCGCCTCGCGCTGCAATCGTACCTCATCCAGAAAATAAAAATCGTTCCGATCTTCCGAAACCAGACCCCGTCGGGCGGTGATTTGTACCCGATAGCCTTCGGCCTGAAAACGGTCGTAACGCGGCTCAACCAAGCGCAAGGTGTCGTCGTCCAGGAAATGGGTCATGCGCTGTGCGGTCAGGACCTGCGTGGCGGCGGACTGACGGCTCACCGAGGTCAAGCGCATATCCTCAACAATCATTCCGGGTTCGTGGCGAAATCCCCGCATATCGAACAAGTCAGCGAGATGTGACACATCCTTCAGCCACAAGGAAAGCGCGGCCAGAATGGCCACCGTCACTATGGGCAGAAAAGGGCCGATGCGCCACGACGCCATCATCGACATGTCAGCGATCGTACAGGGCCAGTTGCGCGGCCCAAGTCCCTTGCGCCTGCATGATGAGTTCGCACAATGCCCGTGCCGCGCCCCATCCCCCAGGGTGTGGGGTCACAAAATGCGCCCGCGCCAAGACCTCGTCCGGGGCCTCGGGCACGGTCACGGCCAGACCGCAGCGCCGCAAGATGGGCAGATCCACAAGGTCATCACCTATACAGGCCACCTCGTCATGCCGCAGCCCCGCATCGCGACACAATTGTTCGTAGGCCTCCAGCTTGTCCTCGGCACCTTGATAGATACGCTCGATCCCGAGGTTCTTCGCCCGATACAAGACCACATTCGAGGTTCGTCCGGTGATAATGGCCGGCTCGACCCCACTCGCCTTAAGCATCTTGATGCCATGACCATCGCGCGAGTTAAAGGCCTTGTATTCATGGCCGTCATTGTCAAAAAACAGGCTGCCGTCGGTCAGCACCCCATCCACATCAAAAATCACCGCACGAACACGGCGCGCCCGCACCAGAACTTGTTCTAGGGTCTCTGCCATCACACCACCCCCGCACGCAATAGGTCGTGCATGTTCAACGCGCCCACTAAGCGGTTGTCCGCATCCACGACCAGCATCCCGTTAACGCGCCATTCCTGCATGCGCTCGACCGCTTCTACCGCCAGGGCATCGGCCTGAATCGTCCGCGGGCCCGCCTTCATGACCTCTCGAATGGACACCCCACGCACATCCACATCGCGATCCAGACAGCGGCGCAGGTCCCCATCGGTAAAGACACCAACCAGTCCCCCAGCCATATCGACAACCGCCGTCATGCCCAGGCCCTTTTGCGTCATTTCCAGCAAGGCCGCCTTGAAACTGGCCGTCTCACCCACCACCGGCAAGGCCTCGCCGCTGTGCATCAAGTCACGCACATGGACCAGCAAACGCCGTCCCAACGAGCCGCCGGGATGGGTGCGGGCAAAATCTTCTGCGGTAAAACCACGCGCGTGCAGGGTCGCCACGGTCAAGGCATCCCCGATCGCCAGGGCCGCCGTGGTACTTGCCGTCGGCGCCAGATTAAGCGGGCAGGCCTCTTGGGCAACGGCCGCCTCCAGATGCAGATTGGCCTCGCGGGCCAGCGTCGATTCCGGGTTTCCGGTAATCGCGATCAGATAGGCCCCGCGCCGCTTAATCAGGGGCAGGATGCTCACCAACTCACCGCTCTCGCCCGAGTTGGACAAGGCAATCACCACATCGTCGTGCTGAATCATGCCCAGATCGCCATGGCTGGCCTCGCCCGGATGGACAAAGAAGGCCGGCGTCCCCGTTGAGGCCAGGCTGGCCGCAATCTTGCCGCCAATGTGGCCGGACTTGCCCATACCGCTCACCACGACGCGTCCCCGGCAGGCCAGCAAGGCCCGTACAGCCACCACCAACTCCGGGCCCAAGCGCTCGGCCAGCGCCGTCAGCGCCTCAGCCTCAATCTCTAAGGTACGGCGCCCCATGGCGAGAATCTCGTGATCAGGACACATGTAAGGAGTGGAGGTAACTGTCATAATGAGGCTCATTGTAGCGTGACCTTTCTCTTCTACCACAGACAAACCGGTACACGAACACAAAAACGATGCACACCACCCTAGGCCTTGTCCTCATCCTTCTAGCCGCTGCGGTACTCAGCACCGCGCTGTTTCGCAGCCTGCGCCTGCCCGCCATGCTGGGCTATGTCACGGTCGGCATCCTGATGGGCCCCTCGGGTTTTAGCCTCGCCAACAACGATACCGAGACTCATACCTTGGCCGAGTTTGGCATCGTGTTTCTGATGTTCTCCATCGGACTGGAGTTTTCTCTCGGCCGTCTGCGGGCCATGCGCGGACTGGTCTTCGGACTAGGCGGCCTGCAGGTCGGCTCAGCCCTGTTGATCGCTGCCGGCATCGGCTGGTCACTGGGCTTTTCCATGACCGAAGGCATTGTTCTGGGCGGCATCCTCGCCATGTCCTCCACGGCCATCGTCAGCAAGGTCCTCGCTGACCGGGGCGAACTCGACACCCCACACGGCCAGATGATCATCGGCATCCTGCTGTTCCAAGACCTCGCCGTTGTGCCCCTGATGATCTTCATCCCGGCCTTGGCCAGCGGTGTCGGGCTAGGCTGGGCGTTAGGCGCTGCAGCCTTGAAGGCCACCGTGGTTCTGGCTGTGATCCTGCTACTGGGACAACGCGTCCTGAGACCCTGGTTTCATCTAGTTGCGGCACGCAAGTCTTCCGAGCTCTTCATGCTCAATGTCCTCTTCATCACTCTAGGCCTGGCCTATCTGACGGCCCAAGCTGGCCTGTCTCTGGCGCTGGGGGCCTTTATCGCTGGCATGCTGATCTCGGAAACGGAATACCGCTTCCAGGTGGAAAGCGATATCCGCCCTTTCCGCGATGTCCTGATGGGGCTCTTCTTCGTCACCATCGGTCTATCCCTTGATCTCGCCACCGTGAGTGGGCAACTACCTGCTGTATTGGCCGTTTTGCTCCTCGCCACCGTGGTCAAGTTTGCCCTCGTGTTCCCGCTGGGGCGCCTATACACCCCGCACACCTCAGACGCCTTGTTGACCGGCATGGGCCTCGCTCAGGCCGGCGAATTCGGCCTCGTCCTGCTCACCCTGGCGGGCGACAGCCAGCTCTTCGACCCCCAATTGCGCCAAGCGATTGCCGCCGGCATGGTGCTTTCGATGCTAATCGCCCCCCTCCTGCTGCAACACAGCAGCCACATCGTGCTCAGGATTTGCGGCGGCGCTTGGCTGGAACGCGCGCGCGGCATCCACGAGATCTCCCGCAAGAGCTTCGGCATTGAAGAACATGTCATCCTCTGCGGCTACGGTCGCACCGGTCAAAGCGTGGCTCGCATCCTGGAGGCCGAGGGCATCCCTTTCATTGCCCTGGATCACGATCCAAAACGCGTTAAGGCGGCGGCAGCCGCCGGTGACAATGTGGTGTTTGGCAACTGCAGCCGTCAAGAAGTTCTGATGGCGGCCGGCATCCGCCGCGCCAAGGCCCTGGTCATCAGCTTTGCCCATACCCCGACGGCCCTCTCGGTCCTCGGTGCTGTCCGTCACCTACACCCTGGCCTGCCCGTCCTAGTCCGCACCCTAGACGACTCCGATCTCGAAAAAATCAAACAGGCCGGCGCCACCGAGGTGGTTTCCGAAGTCATGGAGGGGGCCCTGATGCTCGGGTCACAAACCCTGTTGATGGCGGGCACCCCGCTCGGCCGCGTCCTAAAACACATCCGCCAGATGCGTGAACGGCGCTACAGCACCATGCGTGGCTTCTTCCAAGGGGCCAGCGATGGCGAAGAATCGGGGCACGATCAAGAACGACTGACCACCCTGCTCATCGAAAAACACCGGGTGCCAGTAGGTCGCACGCTCAGCGAACTCGACCTGGTGGATGCCGCGGCCACCGTGGTTGCGGTGCGCCGCCACGGCATTCGTGCCGCAGATCCGTCACCGGATACGCGACTGCAAGCCGGCGACATGCTCGTTCTACGTGGCCTGCCCGAAGACCTGGCCGCCATCACCGAACGACTTTCCCGCCCGGTCTAGGTCGGCCTCAGCCCCTAAGCTCCTCAGCCCCTAAGCCGCCAGAATCAGCCGCTTCATCTCACTGACGGCGGGCGTCCAGCCGGTGAAGATGGCTTGAGCCACGATGGCATGACCGATATTGAGTTCTTCAACCCCGGGAATGGCGGCAACCGCTTGGACATTCTGATAGTGCAGGCCATGACCCGCATTAACCTGCAGACCCAGATCTAGACCCCGCACCACCGCCCGCCGAATCCGCTCCAATTCTTCTACGGCCAACGGCCCTTCGGCCTCAGCAAAACGCCCCGTATGGATTTCCACTATGGGTGCCCCGACCGCACGCGCGGCCTCCAGTTGCCGCGCCTCAGCATCAATGAACAGCGAGACCCGGATGCCCGCCGCGCCAAGCCGCTGACACGCATCGCGCATACGGTCCATCTGCCCGGCCACATCCAGGCCACCCTCTGTGGTGAGTTCCTGACGGCGTTCCGGAACCAGACAGACATCCTGAGGCCGCACCTTGAGGGCGATGCCGATCATCTCCTCGGTGACCGCCATCTCCAGATTCATGCGCGTCTTCAGCAGGGGCCGCAGGGTGAACACATCGGCATCCTGAATATGGCGCCGATCTTCGCGCAGATGCAGGGTGATCAGGTCAGCACCCGCGGCCTCGGCCAGCAAGGCGGCCTCAATGGGACTGGGGTAGGGTGTGCCTCTGGCTTGGCGCAAGGTGGCCACATGGTCGATGTTGACGCCGAGTTTTCGGGTTAGGCTGGCTGGATTCATGGTTTTCAGAGGGTATTGAGATCAATCAGAAGTTGTCGGGTGTGGAGTTGGCCCGCGCCGAGATGATGGCCGATCAGGGCCCGCATGAGGGATTTGCTGCCCTGTAAAACGGCCGGATGCGACCAATCACCGGCCACTAGAGCCTGCAGCATTGCACCCGAATACGCCCCAGGATTGGCGTTGCCATCGACCTCCGAGGCGACCTCCACCAACCCGGTTTCGGGTCGCCAACGATAGCGCCCTTCGGCCTCAATAGGCTCACCCGCGGCGGTTTGGTGCAGGGGCTCGGCGTAGCCCATCTCTTCAAGCAGGACCAGTTCGAAGCGGCGCAGGCAGCGCTCTGGTGTTTCACCCACCGCCAAGGCGTGCAGGGTCGCGCCATAGGCATCGAACAGGGTCGCGTGGGCGTCTTCGGCCGGCAATAGGCGTAGCAGCAATTCGTTGAGATAAAAACCACAGATCAAGGTGCCGCCAGCGAGGTCACGCAACCCGCCCTGCCACTCGGCCGCGTGCAAGGTTCGTACAGCCCCCTTGCCAAACCAGGACAGCGAGAGGGGTTGAAAGGCCAGCAAACGGGCCCGTAGCGAAGACAGGGGGCGGCGGCCACCCCGTGCCACCAGGCTTAGACGGCCATGCTCCCGGCTAAACACATCCACCAAGAGACTGGTCTCCCGATAGGGTCGCGTATGCAGGACCCAGCTCTCGGCCTGATCAATCCGGTCGGCCATGAGTGGTTTATTCGTGCCCCAAACGCTTGAGCATAGCGGCGCTGTCCATCCAACCGGTCTTCACCTTGATCCAGCAGGTCAGGTGAACCTTGGCCTCAAACAGTCGCTCCATGTCCTGCCGCGACTCGCTGGCGATACGCTTCATCCGCTCGCCACCGGCGCCCAGGATGATGGGCTTGTGCACCTCGCGATCCACCAGAATCACCACCCCGATGCGCCGCATCCCGGAAGGCTCCTGCGTAAACTGTTCGATCTCCACCGCCGTGCCATAGGGGATCTCATCACCCGTGAGACGAAAGACCTTTTCCCGCACAATCTCAGAGGCGAGGAAGCGCTCACTTCGATCAGTGATGGCATCCTCCTCGAACATCGCCTCACCCTCTGGCAGATAGGGCTTAATGATAGACAGGAGGCGTTCAGCGTCGCTGGCCGTCCGCGCCGACAACGGCACCAGCTCGGCAAACGAAAACCGCCCCGCCAGGGTCTGCAGTTCCGGCAGTAACCGGGTTTTGTCGGCCAAGAGATCCACCTTGTTGAGGACAGCAAGGACCGGGCGAGACGATGGCAACAGGCTCAACACCTGTGTGTCCGCCGGGGTAAATCGGCCCGCCTCCAGCACGAGGACAACCACATCCACCTCGGCCAAGGCCTGCTGCACGGCGCGATTCATGGTGCTGTTCAACTGGCTCTTATGCCGCGTCTGATAGCCCGGCGTATCCACAAACACGAACTGAGTATCGGCCTCAGTACGCACACCGAGAATGCGATGGCGCGTCGTCTGCGGCTTATCCGCCGTGATGCTGATCTTGACCCCAACCAGGGAATTAACCAGGGTCGATTTGCCCACATTGGGTCGCCCCACAATGGCGATAAGTCCTGTCTTCATTTGCCTCCCTTCATATCTTTGCTTCCACGGCCTCACACGCCGCCTCGGCCGCGGCTTGTTCTGCCGCCTTGCGGCTGGCGCCCCGGCCTTCCGTGCGCACGCCCAGCACCTCGACGCAACACTCCACCACAAAGGTCTGCGCGTGCGCCTGACCCTGAGTATCCCGCAAGGCATAGACAGGCAGACCTAAGCGCCGCCCCTGCAACCATTCCTGCAAACGGGTCTTGGGATCCTTGCCCTGTTGTTCCGGATCAATAACGGCCAAGCGCGCCGCAAACAACCGGAAAATCACCCCGCGCGCTGCCTCAAATCCCCCATCCAACAAAATGGCGCCAAACACCGATTCCAAAGCATCGGCCAAGATAGAAGGCCGCCCCGTGCCACCGCTACGCATCTCGCCCTCGCCCAAACGCAGCAGTTCGCCCAAACGTAGTTCGCTGGCGATCTCAAACAAAGGCTGCTGGCTGACCAGATTAGCCCGCAGACGCGACAGACGGCCTTCCTTGATCTGCGGAAAAAGCTCATAAAGCAGGAGACCGATGCACAGGTTGAGCACCCCATCACCGAGAAACTCGAGCCGTTCGTTGTTGCTGGCCGCAAAACTGCGGTGGGTCAGGGCATCGACCAAGGTCTGAGCCGACTGAAAACGATAGTCCAGCCGCTCCTGAAGTCGAGATAAGGGATCAGACATCCGCAATCAACCGGCCAATCCGTTTGGGGACCTCAAGGTTTTTCAGGGCCGTGGTGAGGTCATCGAAATTCCACCAAATAAAGAAGGCCCGCCCCACGATGTTTTCGTCGGGAACAAAACCCCAATAGCGGGAATCGTTGCTGGCATCACGGTTGTCGCCCATCATGAAATAGTGGCCCGGCGGCACGACACAGCGAAAGCCGGCATCGGCATAACGACAATCGTCGCGGAAGGCAAAATCACCCTGGACCTGATGTTCGATCACGGCCGGCATGCTCGGCAGCACCAAACTGGTATGCACCCCTGCGTCGAGCGTCTCGCGATACTGCTGGCCACGCACCCAGTTGAGCCCACCCGCTTCATAACCGTACTCGCCCACCGGAGTCCGGGCGATAGGTCGGCCATTGATGATCAAGTGCTTGTCCGCACGGTACTCGATCGTATCGCCCGGCACGCCAACCACCCGCTTGATGTAATCGAGCCGCATATCCTGCGGGAAACGAAAGACCATGACATCGCCCCGCTGCGGCGTGCCGAGAGACAGGATCTTCTGGTTGATCACCGGCAGACGGATGCCGTATTCATACTTGTTGACGAGGATAAAGTCGCCAATCTGCAAGGTTGGAATCATCGAACCGGACGGGATCTTGAACGGTTCAACCAAGAAGGATCGCAGCAGAAAAACGGCCAGGATAACGGGGAAGAAACTGCGCGCGTATTCCACCAGGAGCGGCAATTTAGCCCCACTGGGACGACGCGCGGCCGGCCGATAACGCTGAATCAGGTAATCGACAAGCCAGACGCCCCCCGTCACGAGGGTGGCGGCAAATAGGATCAAGGCAAAGTTCACTTCCCATCTCCAATCTGCAAGATGGCCAGGAAGGCCTCCTGCGGAATCTCAACATTACCGACCTGTTTCATACGCTTCTTGCCTTCCTTCTGCTTCTCAAGCAACTTTTTCTTGCGGCTGATGTCGCCACCATAGCACTTGGCCAGCACATTCTTGCGCAACGCCTTGACCGTCTCACGAGCGATGATGTGTGCGCCGATGGCCGCCTGCACCGCGATGTCGAACATCTGGCGCGGAATCAACTGGCGCATCTTGGCCACCAGTTCACGGCCCCGGTATTGCGCGGTCGAACGGTGCACAATCAACGACAAGGCATCCACCTTTTCACTATTGACCAGAACATCCAGCTTGACCAGGTCGTCCGCCCGGAATTCCTTGAATTCATAGTCCAGCGAGGCATAGCCGCGCGAGGTCGACTTCAGCCGGTCAAAGAAGTCCATGACCACCTCATTGAGCGGCAGTTCATATTTCAGCATCACCTGACGCCCCAGGTAACGCATGTCCACCTGGCTACCGCGCTTCTGGTTACACAGCGTCATCACATTACCCAGATATTCCTCCGGAACCAGGATGGTGGCGGTAATGATCGGCTCACGCACCTCCTCGATCTTGGACGGATCCGGCAGCCGAGCCGGGTTTTCTACCTCGACCAGGGTGCCGTCCTTCATCACCACCTCGTACTCAACCGACGGGGCCGTGGTGATCAAGCTCTGGTTGTACTCCCGCTCCAAGCGTTCCTGGACGATATCCATATGCAGCAGACCAAGGAAGCCGCAACGGAAACCAAAGCCCAAGGCCTGCGAGGTCTCCGGCTCAAAATGCAGGGCCGCATCATTGAGCTGCAACTTGGTCAGGGCATCGCGCAGACTCTCATATTCGTGCGAATCGACCGGATAGAGACCCGCAAAGACCTGCGATTGCGCCTCTTTGAACCCCGGCAAGGCCTTGGCCGCCGGTTGACTTACCAAGGTAACGGTATCACCCACCTTGGCGGCGCGCAGCTCCTTGATGCCCGCGATGACAAAACCCACCTCACCGGCAGACAGTTGCTCGCGTTGCACCGACTTGGGGGTGAAGACACCGACCTGTTCGCACAGAAACTCGGCGGCCGAGGCCATCAAGCGAATCCTTTGCTTCGGCCTCAAGACACCGTCCACCACACGCACCAACATGACCACGCCCACATAATTATCGAACCACGAGTCAATGATCAAGGCCTTGAGCGGCGCATCCAGATCACCCTTCGGCGGGGGCACGCGCGCCACCACCAATTCAAGCACCTCTTCAATCCCAATGCCTGTCTTGGCTGAACAACGCACCGCATCGCTGGCATCGAGGCCCACGATATCCTCAATCTCTTCCGCGATCCGATCCGGGTCGGCCGCCGGTAGATCGATCTTGTTCAGCACCGGAAACACCTCAACCCCCAACTCGGTGGCGGTATAGCAGTTCGCCACGGTCTGGGCCTCGACGCCCTGTGACGCGTCCACCACCAGCAAGGCCCCCTCGCAGGCCGACAGAGAACGGGAGACCTCGTACGAGAAATCCACATGCCCCGGGGTATCAATCAGGTGCAAGTCATAGGTCTTACCATCCCTCGCCTTGTAGGAGAGCGCCGCTGTCTGCGCCTTGATGGTGATGCCGCGCTCCTTTTCCAGGTCCATGGAGTCAAGGACCTGCGCATCCATCTCGCGCCGCTCCAGACCCCCGCAGTACTCGATCAGGCGATCGGCGAGCGTCGACTTGCCATGGTCAATGTGGGCGATGATGGAAAAGTTACGGATGTGATTCAGATTCATATCGAGCGTGGGCCGAGTGGGTGCTTCAAAACCGCGCAATTCTACACGAGGCCGTCTCTAACACCCCCAACTTTGAAGGGGTCAAATCCGGCTACCGCGTTCAATGATAATCCCCAACTCCTTGACATTACTCAGGATGGACAGTTTTCGCACGGTGATCCGCACCCAAGGGGCGCCAAATTCACCCCGCACGATCTCGGCAATATGCTCGCCCAAGGTCTCGACCAAACGAAGGTGCTTGTCGGCCAGACTCTCTTGGATGCGCTGCGCCACCCGCCCATAGTCAATGGTATCGGCAATGGCGTCACTGTGACCCGCCTTGTGGTCATACAGCCCGATCTCCAGATCGATGAGCACCGGTTGCGGTGCCTGCCGCTCCCATTCGTACAGGCCAATGGTGAGATCAAGACGAAAATCGTGCAGGAAAAGGATGTCCATGGAATCAACACTTAAGCGATGCAATCAAGGTCTGCTATTCTACAGGCCATGACGACCACCCTGCTGACTCTCCTCACGGCCTATCTGCTCGGCTCTTTGTCTGCCGCCGTATTGTTCTCGCGTGCCTTCGGCCTGCCCGATCCGCGCAGTTACGGCTCTGGCAACCCCGGCGCAACCAATGTGCTGCGTACCGGGAACAAAAAGATCGCCGCCCTGACCCTGTTGGGCGATGGCCTCAAGGGCGCGCTGGCCGTCTGGCTTGCCATGCTCGTGGGCACACAATTCTCCACCCCTGACTGGCTCCCCGCGCTGGCCGGGCTAACGGCCTTCATCGGCCACCTCTGGCCTGTTTTCTTCGGCTTCAAGGGCGGCAAGGGCGTCGCCACCGCCCTCGGCGTCCTGCTCGCCCTTAACCCCTTGCTCGGCCTCGCCACCCTGCTGACCTGGCTGGCCGTGTTTGCCCTGACCCGTGTGTCGTCGCTCTCCGCCCTCGTCGCCTCCGCCGCAGCCCCCTTCTTTGCCGCTTGGCTGGACGAACCGGGCCTGGGCGCACTGGTCATTCTGGTTATCCTGATCTTCTGGCGGCATCGCGCCAACATCCAGCGCCTCATTCGAGGTGAGGAAGGCGGTTTCCGCAAACCTTGAGGAGGCGTCATGGCCTGGTTCGAAAAAGAAATGGACTACGCACGCGACAACCTGAGCGCGGCCTCGGACAGCGTGATTAGTCGTGCCGGCGACCGCCTGGATGCGGTCATGCAATCGGCCGTGCGTCAGGCGGGGAGCGAACTGCACGCCGTCGTCAGCACCGCCAGCCAGGAAATCGACGCCAAACTGGACAAGATCTCCCAGGAGCTGCACGACCAGCGTAGCCTGACCAAGGACGATGTGCGCGAGCTGGTGGACTACGCCGCCGAGCGTATGTCGGGCGTACTTGACCAGCGCATTGCGGTCATGAAGAGCGAGATTTCCACCCTGGTGCAGGAAAAGACCGAGTACTTCAAGGCCGAGATCGACAACTTCTTCATCCACCGCCAACGCGATCTCGCCCGTGAGCGGCAGCGTCTAGTCATCAACATTGCCCTCGCCTTTTTGGCCTCCATCGCGGTGGGCGCCGTCTCCCTGTTCTACAAAGGGATCGACCAGATCGACATGTTGTCGGTATTCCGCATCGTGCTCGCCTCACTGGCGGGTGGCTACAGCGTCTATATGGTCATCGGCATGTTGCGCTACTGGTTAAGTCTTGCCGAACACGAGAAGGACATGGTCTATGTCGCGGCACGCTACTGGGGCTGGCTGCGACCAGGTAGCGTACTCGGCTCCTTCACCCTGGTGCTCCTTCTGGGCGCCGTCTCGCTGGCCCTGATCTTCCCGGACGAAGCCTTGCGTATCCTGCACTTGCAGCAATGGGTGGAAAACAACTTGATCTTCACTCCACGACCCTAACCCTGTTCGCCGTTGGCCTTGTTCGCGTTGACCCGCTCTCGCGGTCGGCCACTAAGCGGCCTGCAATTGACTCAAATCCCAACGCGGTTTGACCGTGAACACTCCATCCGAGGCCGGCGCATCGGCGACCAGCCGTTGTGCCCCAGCATAGGCAATCATGGCGCCATTATCCGTACACAGCGCCAGCGGCGGGTAATAGACCGTCGCCCCCACGCGCGCCGCCTCGGCATTCAAACGCGAGCGCAACAGGGTATTAGCACTAACCCCCCCGGCAATCACCAGACGGCGAAACCCCGTCTGCTTGAGCGCCTTCAAGGCCTTAGCAGCCAGAACATCCACCGCCGCCGCCTGAAAAGCAGCGGCCACATCCTCGCGACGGGCATCGGGGTGCTTGTGCACCAGATTGAGGACCGCGGTCTTCAGGCCACTAAAACTAAAATCGAGGTCAGCGCTGGTCAGCATCGGCCGTGGCAAGGGATAGCGAAAGGCATCGCCATGCTCTGCCAGACGCGAGATCTCCGGCCCGCCGGGATAGGGCAGACCCAGCAGTTGCCCAGTCTTATCAAAGGCCTCGCCCGCGGCATCGTCCAGCGTCTCGCCCAACAGGGTGTAACGCCCAACCCCTTCAACCTGCATCAACTGAGTGTGTCCGCCGGACACCAAGAGGGCCACAAAGGGAAATTCGGGGCGCGGATCCGCCAAGAGAGGCGAAAGCAAATGACCTTCAAGATGATGCACACCGATGGCGGGGATGCCCAAGCCCACGGCCAGCCCTTGAGCGAAACTCGCCCCCACCAGCAGGGCCCCCGCCAGGCCCGGGCCTTGGGTATAAGCGATGGCATCAACCGCAGCGAGGTCGGTGCCCGCCGCCTCTAAAACGCGTTGGGTCAAGGGCACGACCCGCCGAATATGGTCGCGCGAGGCCAGTTCAGGCACCACCCCACCGTACTCGGCATGCATCTCCACCTGAGTATGAAGGGCATGCGAACGCAGGCCGGCCGCCGTGTCATACAGCGCCACACCCGTCTCATCGCAAGAAGATTCGATACCCAAGACCAACATATCGCATAGGATAACTTGTAATTACCAGACACCGTGCCTATAATTGCCGCTCTTTTTTATCGGATTTTGATATGCCGAATGTTCGCCTCAAAGAAAACGAGCCGTTTGAAGTTGCGATGCGTCGCTTCAAGCGCGCCATCGAAAAGACCGGTCTCCTGACTGAACTCCGTGCCCGTGAGTTTTACGAAAAGCCGACCAACGAGCGCAAGCGCAAGCTGGCCGCTGCCGTGAAGCGCCAGTACAAGCGCACGCGCAGCCAAACCCTGCCCCCGAAGCTGTTCTGATCCAGTCTCGGACACTGGTGGCAACACCAGCCTCCGACTGAAATCACCAGCCCGTTCGCCGCATGTCGCTCAAACTCCGCATTCAGGATGACATGAAGGCGGCGATGCGCGCCCGTGCGGCCGATCGTCTGTCGGCCCTGCGTCTGCTCTTTGCCGCCATCCGGCAGCGCGAGATCGACGAGCGTATCGAACTCGATGACGCCGGCGTCATCGCCATCATCGAAAAGCTCAGCAAACAGCGCAAGGATGCACAAACCCAGTACGAAGCCGCTGCCCGTCAAGATCTAGCCGATCGCGAGGCCTTCGAGCTGACCGTCCTCGCTGACTACTTGCCGCAAGCCTTCTCCGCAGTCGAGATCGACCTCGCCATCCAGTCCGCCATCGCAGAATCCGGCGCGGCCTCGGCGCGCGACATGGGGAAAGTCATGACCCTGCTCAAGCCCCGCCTAGCTGGTCGCGCCGACATGACGGCCGTCTCGGGCGCCGTCAAGGCGGCCCTCGCCTGACACCCCTCCTGGGCCATGATTCCCCAGGACTTTATCCAGACCCTGCTCGACCGGACGGATATCGTCGAGATCATCGACCATCAAGTACCGCTCAAGAAGGCCGGCGCCAACTATCAGGCCTGCTGCCCCTTTCATAACGAAAAATCGCCCTCGTTCACCGTCAGCCCAACCAAGCAGTTCTACCATTGCTTTGGTTGCGGGGCGCACGGCACCGCCATCTCCTTCCTGATGGAACATGGCGGCATGGGATTTATTGATGCCGTCACGGAACTCGCCAACCGGGTAGGTCTGCAAGTCCCTGAGGACGAACGCGGTCCCCGACCTGAGCACGATCAGGGTGCCCGGCTCAACGCCCTTCTAGAGACCGCAAACCAGCATTACCGCAGCGCGCTCAAGCGCCACCCTGCCGCCATCGACTACCTGAAACAACGGGGCGTCACCGGTACGACCGCCGCCCATTTTGAGATCGGTTACAGCGAAGCCGAGTGGCAGGGCCTGGCGGCGGCCCTACCGGATTACGCCAGCACAGAGCCCGAACAAGCGGGCCTCGTCATTGTCGGCGAACAAGGGAAGCGCTATGACCGTTTTCGGGATCGAATCATGTTCCCGATCCGCAATGACCGCGGACGCTTGATTGGCTTCGGAGGCCGACTCCTCGGCGACGGCAAGCCGAAGTATCTCAACTCCCCCGAAACCCCCTTATTTCACAAGGGCCATGAACTTTACGGGCTGTTCGAGAACCGACGCGGCATCCAGCAATCGGACACGGTCGTGGTGGTCGAAGGCTACATGGATGTCGTCATGCTAACCCAAGCCGGCGCCAATAACGCCGTGGCCACACTCGGAACCGCCGTCACGGCAGAGCAGGTTCACAGCCTGCTCCGCCGCGTTGACCACATCCTATTCGCCTTTGATGGGGATAACGCCGGTCGCAAGGCCGCCTGGCGCGCCCTGGAAAATTGCTTGCCCGCACTGCAGGACGGCAAACAGATCGGCTTTGTCTTCCTGCCCGAAGGGGAAGATCCCGACAGCTTTGTCCGCAGCCAAGGCCTGGAGGCTTGGCAAAACCTCCAGAAGCGCCCGCAGGCCCTGTCCGAATTCCTGTTCGGCACCTTGAGTCACGGCCTCAGTCTCAACACCCCGGAGGGTCAGGTCCGCCTCACTACCTTGGCCAAACCCTATCTAGATCAAGTGCGCAGCGCGCCCCTGCTGGCCCGTAGCTTGCGCCAACGACTGTCCGAGCTAACCGGCGTCGCGGCCCCGGCTCCATCCCGCCCAACGGCCCCGCAACGGGCCCGGCAAGCCCCGCCCCCGTCCCCCAAATCCCAATTGCGCGGCCCCGAATGGGTATTGCTGCAGGGCCTCCTGCACGACCCACAGCGTGCCGGCCGCATCCCACCCAGCTTCCAGGCACGCCAACCTGCCGGACAAGCCGTGCTGGCCCTATTGGTCTATCTGCGCGCACACGCTCAGCCCCTCAACAGCCGCGACCTCATCGAACAGTTCCGCGAGGGCGATCATGGCGAAATATGCCGAGCCGCCGTGGAGGAGATCCTGCGCTGGGATGACCGCTACGATTCCGAGGCCGAGTTTTCGGGAGCCTTGTCGAACCTCAATGCCCAAGCCAGTCGCCTAGATGTCAGCCGACTTTCCGGAAAAAGACCCAGCGAGCTTACCGCTGAAGAACGGGCCGCCCTGCAAGCGGCTCTACTGACCCCAAAAAGCTAGCTTGAACAGGCACATGGCCCCACTTTTAAGAAAATTAGAGGGCATCATGTATAATCCCCTGTTCAGCCGACCTTTCAATTAAAAAGCCCGCGATGCCGAAGATATCTGCTCCGAACACCGATCCCAAGGTCCATTCAACCGATTCCAATGTCAAAAGCCCCAAGGCCTCGACACCCAAGCCGAGTCAGGGAAAACGCTCTGCCGCGGCCAAAAATATCATTCCGGAAGTTCAATTGACGGATAACGAAAGCGCAGAAACGACCGAAATCGCCCGGACGCGCCTCAAGGCCCTGATCCTGCTTGGCAAAGAACGGGGCTTCCAGACCTATGCTGAGATCAACGATCACCTGCCCGATCTGGCGGCGGATCAACTGGAGGGCGTTGTCACCATGCTCAACGGCATGGGCATCCAGGTTTATGACGAAGCGCCCGATACCGAAACACTCCTCTTGAACGAGACGCCGGCGGTGGTCGCTGATGAAGACGCCGCCGAAGCCGCCGAGGCGGCCCTCTCGACCGTAGATGCCGAATTCGGCCGTACCACCGACCCCGTGCGCATGTACATGCGCGAAATGGGCTCCGTTGAACTCCTCACCCGCGAAAAAGAAATCGCCATCGCCAAGCGCATCGAGGAAGGCCTGAAGCACATGATGCAGGCCATCTCCGCCTGTCCGCTCAGCTTGGCGCAAATTCTCGAACTCTGGGGCCGCATCGAGCGCGAAGAAATGCGCGTTGAGGAATTGGTCGACGGCTTTACCACCGACAGTGGCGACGACATGCCCCTCGCTGTCGAAGCGGCAGAAGGGGAGGCTGAGGCAGAAGAAGACGGCGAGGACGACGAAACCCGTCGCGCCGCCGCCACAGCCGCCAACCTAGCCCTGCGCCGAAGCGAGGCCAATGAACGCTTCGCCTTGCTGCGCGACCTGCAAGCCAAACTCGTAAAGGCCAGCGCCCGTTACGGCGTAGACAGCAAACAGTCTGCAAAACTGCAGAGCGACATCTCTCATCACATCCTCAGCATCCGCTTCGCGGCCCGTCAGGTCGACCAGCTCTGTGAAAGCGTACGCGGCATGGTTGAGCAAGTCCGGGTCGAAGAACGTGCCATCATGGATATTGCCGTCAACAAATGCGCCATGCCTCGTGCCCATTTCATCAAGACCTTCCCCGGCAATCATGGCAACCCGGAATGGCTATTGACGGAGCTCGCATCCGGCGCGCCCTACTGCGCCGCGCTGGACCGCCAGCGCCATGTCATCAACGAGTTGCAATCGCGCCTGCACATCCTGCAGACCCAGGCCGGCCTCTCGATTGTGGCCCTGAAAGACATCAGCAAGCGCATGTCCACCGGCGAGGCCAAGTCCCGTCTGGCCAAGCGCGAGATGATCGAGGCCAACCTGCGCCTGGTGATCTCCATCGCCAAGAAATACACCAACCGCGGCCTGCAATTCCTCGACCTGATTCAGGAAGGCAACATCGGCCTGATGAAGGCCGTGGACAAGTTTGAATACCGGCGCGGTTTCAAATTCTCCACCTACGCCACCTGGTGGATCCGTCAGGCCATCACCCGTTCGATCGCCGATCAGGCACGCACCATCCGCATCCCGGTGCACATGATCGAGACCATCAACAAGATGAACCGCATCAGCCGCCAGATCCTCCAGGAAACGGGTCTGGAGCCGGATCCGAAGACCCTGGCTGAGAAGATGGAGATGCCGGAAGACAAGATCCGCAAGATCCTCAAGATCGCCAAGGAACCCATCTCCATGGAGACCCCGATCGGCGACGATGAAGACTCTCACCTGGGCGACTTTATCGAGGACAACGCCACGCTGTCACCCGCAGAAGCGGCCATGTTCTCCAGCCTGCGCGATGTCACTGAAGATCTACTCGCCGGGCTCACCCCACGCGAAGCCAAGGTCCTGCGCATGCGCTTTGGCATCGAAATGAACACCGATCACACCCTCGAAGAGGTCGGCAAGCAATTCGATGTCACCCGCGAACGCATTCGCCAGATTGAGGCCAAGGCCTTGCGCAAATTGCGTCACCCAAGCCGCTCCGAAAAATTACGCAGCTTCCTCGACAACAACCATTAAGCGCTCTTCAGGCCCCCTAGCTCATGCTTGGTTAGAGCAGCGGACTCATAATCCGTTGGTGCTCGGTTCGACTCCGAGGGGGGCCACCAAATAATCTCATGCCAACACACGCAGTACGGACTCCCTGGCTAGCCGCAGCGCTAGCTGCCCTTCTCCTTAGCAGCCAACCTGCGCAGGCCAATCCCCAAGACGGCATCGGCCTGCTAGGCATGTGCAATGGCGCTGACAAGGTGCGCAGCCTGGCCGTCATGTGTCACAGCTATACCAACGGCTATATCGAGGCCGCCAATTACTACGCCCTGAAGCAGCACGGCAAACCCCTATTCTGCGTGGACGAAAAGCGCAAGAAGATGATTCCGCTCTTGATCGCTTCACGCATCAAGGCCGATCCTGAACTCAAAAAACAACCCGCCACGGCCATTCTCCATACCCTCTTTAGCCAAAACTTCGCCTGCAAAGGGTGAATGACGGGGGAGCTCAAGTCCCGCCTCCTTTTTTCAACCCCGTTTTTATTAGCCCGTTTCCCTAGGCTGTTTTCGTAGGTCGGCATTCCCATGCCGACACGCATTCTCGCGGGGTATGGCCGCCGGTTCGTTCAACGGCATGCGGGACGGGGCGGCGGGAAGGGATTCCCGCCCTACGACGGCTGCCTCCCTTTTTTCAACCCCGCTTTCATTAGTCCATTTTCCTAGGCTGTTCTCGTAGGTCGGCATTCCCATGCCGACACGCATTCTCGCGGGGTATGGCCGCCGGTTCGTTCAACGGCATGCGGGACGGGGCGGCGGGAAGGGATTCCCGCCCTACGACGGCGCGTTGATGTGCGGTGGTATCCATTTTGTGATGGGGGATTGGGGTTCAAAGAAAGGACACTGGAAATCAGTAGTGTCCGGTTAAACAAAGGGGTAAATCGTCGCCCCTGATTTATTCATAACACATTGATATTAATAGACAATAACGCTATTTATGGGTATAATTCCTCTCGGTTTATGGCGGCTATGCCATTGAAACCTGGGAGTTTTGAGATGCCTGTCTGCCCTGCCACCGAAGATTTCTTCCGCGCCCGTCTCGATCACATGATCGACCTGCGTCACCCGCTGGCGGTGTTATCTACCC
>CAMDCO010000007.1 GCA_945890495.1 Bordetella parapertussis
GCGATTGAACTGCCGGCCGGCACCGAGATGATCATGCCCGGCGACAACGTGTCGATTACCGCGGCGCTGATTGCCCCGATCGCCATGGAAGAAGGTCTGCGTTTCGCCATCCGTGAAGGCGGTCGTACCGTCGGCGCCGGCGTCGTCGCCAAGGTTATTGAGTAAGGATTGACCATGCAAAAGCAAAAGATTCGTATCCGCCTGAAGGCGTATGACTACACCCTCATTGACCGTTCTGCGGCCGAGATTGTGGAGACCGCCAAGCGCACCGGCGCCGTGGTCAAGGGCCCGGTGCCTTTGCCGACGTCCATTGAGCGTTTTGATATCCTGCGTTCACCGCATGTCAATAAGACCTCGCGTGACCAGTTGGAGATCCGTACGCATAAGCGTCTGATGGACATCATTGACCCGACCGATAAGACGGTGGATGCGCTGACCAAACTGGATTTGCCGGCAGGGGTTGACGTCGAGATCAAGCTGCAGTAATATTGCATTCCTCTTTGGGGGTTGCGCGAACTGCGCGGCCCCTTTGGGTTTTTAGCCGACCAATTGTAGTTGGCCCTTGAATAAGGAAATAAAACATGACTCTAGGCCTTGTCGGTCGCAAGATCGGCATGACCCGCGTATTTACTGAAGACGGCATGTCCGTCCCGGTGACCGTGTTGGACATGTCGAACAATCGCGTATCGCAAATCAAAACCCAATCGGGTGACGGCTATGATGCCCTGCAAGTGGCATTTGGCTCTCGTCGCGCGAGCCGCATTACCAAGCCGGTAGCGGGCCATTTGGCCGCAGCGGGTGTCGAACCGGCGCGCGGCATCACCGAGTTTCGCGTTCCGGCGGATGTGGCGTCCCAGTACGCCCCGGGTGCCGCCATTGGTGTGGACATCTTCCGGGTGGGCCAGATCGTCGATGTCTCCGGTGTGACGCAGGGTAAAGGTTACGCAGGTGTCATTAAGCGTCACCACTTCTCCTCTCAGCGTGCTTCTCACGGTAACTCCCGTTCGCATAATGCTCCGGGTTCTATCGGTATGGCGCAGGATCCGGGTCGTGTGTTCCCGGGTAAGCGGATGGCCGGCCATTTGGGCGCGGTTAATCGTACCGTCCAGAATCTGGAAGTTGTTCGTGTGGACAACGAGCGTCAGGTGCTGTTGATTAAGGGCGCCGTACCGGGCTCAAAGGGTGGCGACATCGTCGTGCGTCCGGCCATCAAAGGGGGTGCCTGATGGAACTCAAACTGATTAATGCCCAAGGGCAGGATGCGGGTGCCGTTTCGGCCTCAGATCTGCTTTTTGCGCGTGAATACAACGAAGCGCTGGTTCACCAGCTGGTTACGGCTTATCAAGCCAATGCCCGGAGCGGTAATCGCGCCCAGTTGACCCGCGCTGAAGTGCATCACAGCACCAAGAAGCCGTTCAAGCAAAAAGGCACCGGTCGCGCTCGTGCGGGTATGACCTCTAGCCCGATTTGGCGTGGCGGCGGTCGCGCCTTCCCGAACAAGCCGGATGAGAACTTCAGCCAGAAGGTCAATCGCAAGATGTTCCGTGCCGGTATGGCCGCTATTCTGTCGCAACTGGTTCGTTCTGACCGTCTGCGCGTGATCGACGAGATTGCTGTCGATGGCCCGCGTACCAAGTTGCTGGCTGCAAAAATCAAGGATCTTGGCATCACCAAGGATCGTGTCTTGATTATTGCCCCGGTGGTCGATGAGAACCTGTGGTTATCTTCCCGCAACCTGGCCAATGTGCTGGTGCTGGAGCCGCAGCAGGCCGATCCGGTCAGCCTGGTGCGTTTTGACCAGGTTCTGGTGACGCGCGAAGCGCTGCGCAGTATTGAGGAGATGTACGCATGAACGGCCAAAAATTCAATGAGGCTCGCCTGCTGCAAGTGATCCTGGCGCCCGTCGTTTCCGAAAAGGCCACGATGATTGCCGACAAGCAGCAGCAAGTGACTCTTCGCGTCGCAACAAGCGCCACCAAGCCTGAGATCAAGGCGGCTGTCGAGCTACTGTTCAAGGTTCAGGTCGCCGATGTCAAGGTGCTCAATGTTAAGGGCAAGGCCAAGCGTTTTGGTCGCAACATGGGTCAGCGCTCCAGCTGGAAGAAGGCCTATATCTGCCTTCAGCCGGGCCAAGAACTCAACTTTGCCGCAGGGGAATAAGTCATGGCACTCGTAAAGGTAAAACCCACTTCTCCCGGCCGCCGTGCCGTTGTGAAGGTTGTGACCCCGGGCTTGCACAAAGGCAAGCCCCATACCGCCCTGCTCGAGAAAAAGAGCAAGACGGCCGGTCGTAACAACAACGGTCACATCACGACGCGTCACATGGGCGGTGGTCACAAGCAGCATTACCGTCTGATCGATTTCAAGCGCGACAAGGATGGTATTGTCGCCCGAGTCGAGCGCATCGAGTATGACCCGAACCGCTCCGCGCATATTGCACTCCTGTGCTATGCCGATGGCGAGCGTCGTTACATCATTGCCCCGCGTGGTATTGCTGAAGGCGCCAGTCTGATGAGCGGTGCAGATGCCCCGTTCAAGCCGGGTAACACCATGCCGCTGCGTAATATCCCGATCGGCTCCACCGTTCATTGTATTGAGATGATGCCGGGCAAGGGCGCGCAAATTGCGCGTGCTGCGGGCACCTCGGCACAGTTGTTGGCGCGTGATGGCGCTTACGCTCAGTTGCGTTTGCGTTCCGGTGAGATCCGTAAGGTGCACATCGAATGTCGCGCGACCTTGGGTGAAGTGGGCAACGAAGAAAATAGCCTGCGTTCCTTCGGTAAGGCTGGCGCTAAGCGTTGGCTGGGCATCCGTCCGACCGTTCGTGGTACGGCCATGAACCCGGTTGACCACCCGCACGGCGGTGGTGAAGGCAGGACGGGCGAAGGTCGCGTGCCGGTCACCCCTTGGGGTGTCCCGACGCGGGGTTATCGTACTCGCAACAATAAGCGGACTGACGTCATGATCGTGCGTCGTCGCCACAAGAAGGCTTAAGGGGTAATCGAGATGGCGCGTTCTGTTAAGAAGGGTCCGTTCATTGACGGGCACCTAATGAAAAAGGTGGAAACCGCACAGGCTAATTCGGACAAGCGTCCGATCAAGACTTGGTCGCGTCGTTCCACCATCCTGCCGGATTTTATCGGCCTCACCATTGCGGTGCATAACGGTAAGCAGCATATCCCCGTTTATGTGACCGAAAACATGGTGGGCCACAAACTGGGCGAGTTCTCCCTGACCCGTACATTTAAGGGTCATGCGGCGGACAAGAAGGCCAAGAAGTAACTGGAGCGAACAATGCAAGCGACTGCAGTATTAAAAGGTACACGGATCTCCGCTCAAAAGGTGCGTCTGGTGGCCGATATCGTTCGCGGTAAGGCCGTGGATAAGGCGCTCAACATCTTGGCCTTCACGCCCCGCAAGGCGGCCGTGGTGATCAAGAAGGTGCTCGAATCGGCGATTGCCAATGCCGAGCACAATGAGGGCGCTGATATCGATCTGCTTAAGGTGCAAACCATTTATGTGGACGAAGGCCCTGTACTGAAGCGATTCACTGCCCGTGCTAAGGGTCGTGGTAACCGGATCATGAAACCCACCTGTCACATCACTGTGACTGTTGGCGAGTGAGGTAATTTATGGGTCAAAAGATAAATCCGATTGGTTTCCGCCTGGCGGTCACCAAGAACTGGTCCTCCAAGTGGTATGCCGGCAAGAAGACCTTTGGTGCCATGCTGCTCGAAGATCACAAGGTGCGTGAGTTTCTGAAGAAGAGACTGGCTAATGCATCGTTGAGCAAGATCTTGATCGAGCGCTCTTCGAAGAGTGCCCGCATCACTTTGTATTCTGCGCGTCCTGGCATTGTCATCGGCCGCAAAGGTGAAGAAATTGAGCTCCTCAAAAAGGAACTTGCCAAGCACATTTCAGTGCCGGCCACCCTGACGATCGAAGAAATTCGCAAGCCGGAAACGGATGCCACCTTGGTGGCGGCGAATATCGCTCAGCAACTTGAAAAGCGGATCATGTTCCGTCGCGCCATGAAACGCGCGATGCAAAACGCCATGCGTTTTGGCGCTCAAGGGATCAAGATCATGAGCGCTGGCCGACTGAATGGCGCAGAGATCGCCCGTACCGAGTGGTATCGCGAGGGCCGTGTCCCGCTCCATACCCTGCGCGCTGATATTGATTATGGCGTCGCTACCGCAAGCACCAGCTATGGTGACATCGGTATCAAGGTTTGGGTTTATAAGGGTGAATACGGTGCGCGCAATGAGGCGCCGGCAGCGGCGGCTGAACCGGCCAAGCGCGGTAAGAAGCCAGGAGTGAAACATGCTGCAACCAGCTAGAAGGAAGTTCCGTAAGGAACAAAAGGGTCGTAACACCGGTCTCGCACAGCGCGGTTCGTCGGTTAGCTTTGGTGATTTTGGCCTTAAGGCCATGGGTCGTGGCCGCTTGACGGCACGCCAGATCGAAGCGGCTCGTCGTGCCATGACGCGTCACATCAAGCGCGGTGGTCGTATCTGGATCCGTATCTTCCCGGACAAGCCGATTTCTAAAAAGCCGGCTGAGGTTCGAATGGGTAACGGTAAAGGAAGCCCGGAGTACTACGTTGCTGAGATTCAGCCGGGTAAGGTGCTTTATGAGATGGACGGCGTAGATGAGGTGCTGGCGCGTGAGGCTTTCAAGCTTGCGGCAGCCAAATTACCGATTCCGACGGCCTTTGTGACCCGTCAGATTGGGGGTTGATATGAAGATCAGCGAAATTCGCGGCAAGAATGCCGAGGACATGAACAAGGAGCTGGTGGATCTCCTGCGCGCGCAGTTTAGCTTGCGTATGCAGTTGTCCACGCAGCAAAGCAACAAGACGCATGAACTGCGTCGTGTGCGCCGAGATATTGCCCGTGTGCGTACCCTCATTGCTGAGGTAAGCGTGACCGGACAGGTTGTATAAAAGGTAGATCATGGCCGAGCAAAATAAAGTTACCCGTTCACTGACCGGAAAGGTCGTGAGCACAAAGATGCAGAAGACCGTCACCGTTTTGGTCGAGCGTCGCGTTAAGCACCCCACCTTGGGCAAGGTTATTCGCTTGTCCAAGAAATATCATGCCCACGACGAAACGAGTCGTTGCCATGAGGGGGATGTCGTGATGATCGAAGAGTGTCGTCCGCTTTCCAAGACCAAGGCCTGGACCGTGGTGTCCGTGGTGGGTGGTGCGAACGCGGCCTAACGGTCACTTTGCTGGTCTGGCTTCAAGGCAAGAAAAAAGCTTGCCATTGAACTCGGTGTGCATATATAATGCATGGCTCTCGGTTCAGGACCCTGGTTAAACAGTTCTTGAGCCTTTAACACAAGACCCTTCGGGATCCAAAACTGCTTGGCCAGTGAAAACAGGCCGAGATAAGTTGGAGTAAGGAAATCATGATCCAAATGCAGACCATCCTCGACGTGGCTGACAACACCGGTGCACGCTCCGTTATGTGTATCAAGGTGTTGGGCGGCTCTAAGCGTCGTTACGCCGGTATCGGCGACATTATTAAAGTCACCATCAAGGATGCGGCTCCGCGGGGTCGTGTTAAGCGCGGTGATGTCTATAACGCGGTCGTTGTTCGTACTGCCAAGGGTGTGCGTCGTCCTGATGGCGCCCTGGTGCGTTTTGATGGCAACGCGGCGGTTCTGTTGAATAACAAGCTTGAGCCCATTGGCACTCGCATCTTTGGACCGGTTACGCGAGAGTTGCGTACCGAAAAGTTCATGAAGATCGTGTCCTTGGCCCCTGAAGTCCTTTAAGGAGTCCGACCGTGAACAAGATTCGCAAGGGTGACGAAGTTGTTGTTATGACTGGCAAAGACAAGGGCAAGCGCGGTGCTGTCCTGGCGTTGCTGGCCGGCAAGGTGATTGTTGAGGGCATTAACCGTGTCCGCAAGGCCACCAAGCCGAACCCGATGAAGGGTACTCAGGGGGGTCTGGTGGATAAGGATATGCCGGTGGATCAATCGAATATTGCGCTATTCAATCGCGGCACTGGCCGTGGTGATCGCGTGGGCATTCGCACGCTGGAGGACGGCCGCAAGGTTCGCTTCTTCAAGTCGAATGGCGAAGTTGTGGATGCGTGAGGCGAGCATGGCACGTTTTAAAGAGTTCTACAAAGAGACCGTAGTGGGCCAGATGATGGCTACCTTTGGCTACAAGTCGGTGATGCAGGTTCCGCGCATCGAAAAGATTACCCTCAATATGGGTGTCGGTGAGGCCGTGGGCGACAAAAAGGTTCTCGAGTTTGCGGTGGGCGACATGGCCAAGATCGCGGGCCAGAAGCCTGTGGTGACCAAGGCGCGCAAGTCGATCGCGGGCTTTAAGATTCGTGACGGCTATCCGATTGGTTGCAAGGTGACCCTTCGTCGTGAGCAGATGTTCGAGTTCTTCGATCGTTTGGTAACGGTTGCGATCCCCCGTATTCGTGACTTCCGCGGTGTCGGTGGTAAGGGTTTCGATGGCCGTGGCAATTTCAACATGGGCGTGCGCGAGCAGATTATTTTCCCCGAAATCGAGTACGACAAGGTGGATACGCTGCGTGGCATGAACATCACGATCACGACGACAGCCAGTACCGATGCTGAGGCGCGTGCCCTGCTGGCGGCTTTTAAATTCCCGTTCAAGAATTAAGGATCGATCATGGCCAAGACATCATTGATCAATCGCGAAGCGAAGCGCCGTGCTACGGTGAAGAAATTCGCTGTTAAGCGCGCCGCCTTGTTGGCGGCCGCTAGTGACATGAGCCGTAGCGATGAAGATCGTTACGCTTCCCGCATGGAATTGCAGGACCTGCCGCGTAATTCAAGCGCAGTTCGCCTGCGCAATCGCTGTCAGATTACGGGCCGTCCGCGTGGCGTTTTCCGCAAGTTTGGCCTGTGCCGTATCAAGATTCGTGAGCTTGCCATGAACGGAGAAATTCCGGGCGTGGTCAAGGCTAGCTGGTAAGGAGAATAGTATGAGCATGAGCGATCCCGTCGCCGATATGCTGACCCGCATTCGCAACGCGCAGATGGTTGAAAAACCCACTGTTCGTATGCCTGCATCGCGCCTTAAGACCGCGATTGCTGAGGTTCTGCGCGCGGAAGGTTATATCGATGGTTTTGTGATTCGTCAGGCAGACGGCAAGTCTGAGATGGAGATGGCGCTGCGTTATTACGCAGGTGAGCCGGTCATCGGAAAGATTGAGCGTGTCAGCCGTCCGGGTCTGCGTGTCTATAAGGGCAGCAATGACCTGCCGCGCGTGATGAACGGTCTCGGCGTGGCGATTGTGTCCACCTCGCAGGGTGTCATGACCGACCGTCGGGCGCGTAGCCTCGGTGTCGGTGGTGAAGTTCTCTGCGTCGTCGCTTGATTTTTTGGCAAAGGTAGAACATGTCACGTATTGCTAAAAATCCAGTCGTCATTCCTGCGGGCGTTGAGGTTGCTCTCTCCGCTGCGGCGATCACCCTTAAGGGCCCGATGGGCGCTTTGACGCAGCCTTTGGTGGCTGACATTCAGGTGGTCCATGCGGATGGTCAGCTTAAAGTGTCTCCGGCCAACGAGAGTCGTTTTGCGCATGCCATGTCGGGCACCATTCGCGCCTTGCTGGCTAACATGGTCCACGGCGTAAGCAAGGGCTTTGAGCGCAAGTTGACCTTGGTGGGTGTGGGTTATCGTGCTCAAGCTCAAGGCGACAAGCTGAATCTTTCCCTGGGCTTCTCTCATCCGGTGGTTCACTCGATGCCGGCTGGCATCAAGGTTGAAACGCCGACTCAGACTGAAGTGCTGATCAAGGGTGTCGACAAACAGGCTGTGGGCCAGGTCGCTGCTGAAGTTCGCGCCTATCGTCCGCCGGAGCCCTATAAGGGCAAGGGCGTTCGGTATTCCGATGAAGTGGTCTCTATCAAAGAGACCAAGAAGAAATAACCCGGAGTTAAGATCATGGAAAAACAGATCCGGCGTTTGCGCCGAGCGCGCAAAACCCGCGCAAAGATCGCGGAACTCGTGGTGGCGCGCCTCAGTGTGCACCGCACCAATTCGCATGTATACGCTCAGGTCATTGACCCAAGCGGTTCCGTCGTTCTGGTCTCGGCCTCTACGGCTGAGAAAGAGATGCGCGGTTTGGTCAAGAACGGTGGCAATGTGGCCGCTGCCGTCTTGATCGGTCAGCGTATCGCCGAAAAGGCCAAGGCTGCCGGCATCGAGCGCATCGCGTTCGACCGGAGTGGATTTGCTTACCATGGTCGCATCAAGGCCCTTGCCGATGCTGCCCGTGAGCATGGTCTGCAGTTCTAATAGCGGGGAAGATCATGGCTAAGATGCAACAGCAGCAAAAACAAGACGAGGTCAGCGATGGCCTGCGTGAAAAGATGATTGCCGTTAACCGCGTTTCCAAGACGGTTAAGGGCGGTCGGATCATGGCCTTCTCCGCCCTGACGGTGGTCGGTGACGGCGACGGCTCGGTCGGTATGGGTAAGGGCAAGTCCCGCGAAGTGCCGGTAGCCGTGCAAAAGGGCATGGATGAGGCGCGCCGCAATATGGTCAAGATCCCGCTGAAAAATGGCTCTTTCCATCACGCCGTTGTGGGTCGTCATGGCGCTGCCGTGGTGCTGATCCAGCCGGCTAGCGAAGGTACCGGGATTATTGCCGGTGGCGCGATGCGTGCCGTTTTTGAAGTGATGGGTGTGACCAATGTTCTGGCCAAGTGCCTGGGCTCCACCAACGCCAATAATGTGGTGCGTGCAACCTTGAATGGCTTGCAGCAACTCAACACCCCGGCGGACATTGCGGCCAAGCGTGGCAAGTCTGTCGCTGAGATCATGGAGTAAGTCATGTCAACTATGACCGGAAAAATCAAGGTAACGCAGGTCAAGAGTGTGATTGGAACCATCCAGTCGCATCGCGCTTGTGTTCGTGGTCTGGGCCTTAAGCGCATCAACCATTCTGTCGTCGTCGAAGATACGCCGTCTAACCGCGGCATGATCACGACCGTTCGCTACTTGCTTAAGAGTGAGGTCCTCTGATGTATCTGAATTCTATTCAGCCGGCTGCCGGCAGTACGCATTCCAAAAAGCGCCTTGGCCGTGGTATCGGTTCAGGTCTGGGTAAAACCTGTGGCCGCGGCCACAAGGGCCAGAAATCCCGCGCGGGTGGTTTCCACAAGGTTGGCTTTGAAGGCGGTCAGATGCCGATGGCGCGTCGTCTCCCCAAGCGTGGCTTCGTCTCCGTGGATCGCGCCTTTAAGGCTGAGGTTCGTTTGTCTGATATCGCACAGCTTCCGGTCGATACCGTTGATCTGTTGGTTCTTTTGCAGGCCGGTTTGGTCCCGCAAATGACGCGCAGCGCGAAGGTGATCCTGACGGGCTCGATTGAAAAAGCGATCAAGTTTGTCGGCGTCGGCGTGACGGCCGGTGCTCGCGCTGCCATTGAGGCAGCGGGCGGCTCTGTCGCCGAAGCGGCTTAAGTCAGGCTCAGGAGAAAATAGTGTCCGGTGCGGCTGGCCTCATGCAGAAGTCTGGCAAGATGGGTGATCTCAAACAGCGCGTTTGGTTCCTCATCGGGGCGCTGGTCGTCTATCGCATCGGTGCGCATATCCCGGTCCCTGGCATTGATCCGGTGGTGTTGGCTGAGCTCTTCAAGACTCAAGCGGGCGGAATACTGGGCATGTTTAACATGTTCTCAGGCGGGGCCTTGGAGCGTTTTACGGTCTTTGCTCTGGGCATCATGCCGTATATTTCGGCCTCCATCATCATGCAATTGTTGACGGTGGTGTCTCCTTCAATGGAGGCCTTGAAGAAGGAAGGCGAAGCCGGCCGGCGTAAGATTACGCAGTACACCCGTTATGGAACGGTGGTCTTGGCGACCTTTCAGGCGATTGGTATTTCTATCGCGCTTGAAGGCCAGGCCGGTTTGGTTCTTGATCCGGGCATGATGTTCCGCCTCACGACGATGTTGACTCTCGTGGCCGGAACGATGTTCCTGATGTGGCTTGGCGAGCAGATTACTGAGCGTGGTTTGGGCAATGGGATCTCCATGATCATCTTCGCCGGCATCGCAGCAGGTCTGCCCTCGGCGATTGGCGGCACCCTTGATTTGACCCGCACGGGTGCGTTCTCGATCCCGCTTGCCCTGCTGCTGTTCGTTGGCGCAATCTTGGTGGTGGCCTTGGTTGTGTTTGTTGAACGGGGTCAGCGCAAGATCCTGGTTAATTATGCCAAGCGTCAGGTCGGCAACAAGATTTATGGCGGTCAGAGCTCTCATCTCCCGCTCAAGATCAACATGGCCGGTGTGATTCCGCCGATCTTTGCCTCCAGCATTATTCTGTTCCCGGCGACGCTGGCGGGCTGGTTCGGCAGTGGTGAAAATATGACCTGGTTGCGCGATGTGGGTGCGTCCCTCTCGCCCGGTCAACCGCTGTATGTGTTGCTGTATGCGACGGCCATTGTATTTTTCTGCTTTTTCTACACGGCGTTGGTGTTTAACCCCCGTGAGACGGCAGACAACCTGAAAAAGAGTGGGGCCTTTGTTCCTGGGATTCGTCCAGGCGATCAGACCTCACGCTACATTGACAAGATCATGACCCGTTTGACGGTAGTGGGTGCGGTGTACATCACACTGGTGTGTCTGCTGCCGGAGTTCCTGATTCTGAAATGGAATGTCCCGTTCTATTTCGGTGGCACGAGTTTGTTGATTTTAGTCGTTGTTTCGATGGATTTCATGGCACAGGTTCAGTCCTACATGATGTCCCATCAGTACGAGAGTCTGCTCAAGAAGGCTAACTTCAAAGGCGGAAACTTTTTAGGTCATTGAGTTTTAAAGGAGCCGGAAATGCGAGTTCAAGCATCGGTTAAGAAGATTTGTAACAAATGCAAGATCGTGCGTCGTAAAGGTGTCGTTCGTGTTATCTGCACCGAGGCTCGTCACAAGCAGCGTCAGGGTTAATCCTGCCCTTGCTCGACAGTTGAAATCTGGGAGTTAATTTTGTATAATGTTTCGTTTTCCGCGCGGAGTTTCTGATGGCCCGTATCGCTGGGGTTAATGTCCCTAATCATAAACATGCTGAGATCGCCTTAACGGCGGTGTATGGCATTGGTCGTACCCGTGCTCGTTTGATTTGCGAGCAGTGTGGAATTGCGCCTTCTACCAAGATCAAAGATCTTGATGATGCGGCTATCGACAAACTTCGCGATGGGGTACAGAAGTTCACCGTCGAGGGTGATCTTCGTCGTGAAATCACGATGAACATTAAGCGCTTGATGGACCTGGGTTGTTATCGTGGTCAGCGCCATCGTCGCGGTCTTCCGATGCGTGGTCAGCGTACGCGTACCAACGCCCGCACCCGTAAGGGCCCGCGTCGTCAAATGCAAAACAAGAAATAATGGCAGGATAGAATCTTATGGCTAAGTCAAATACCAGCGCCCGCGTGCGTAAGAAAGTCAAAAAGAACGTCGTTGACGGTGTAGCGCACGTCCACGCCTCTTTTAACAATACCATCATCACCATTACTGATCGTCAGGGTAATGCGTTGTCTTGGGCTACATCCGGTGGCGCTGGCTTTAAGGGTTCGCGTAAGAGCACCCCGTTTGCGGCGCAGGTTGCGGCCGAAAGCGCCGGCAAAATGGCCCAAGAATATGGTGTCAAAAATTTGGAAGTTCGTGTCAAGGGCCCGGGCCCGGGTCGTGACTCCTCTGTTCGTGCCCTCAATCTGTTGGGCTTCAAGATTATCAGCATCTCGGATGTGACGCCCATGCCGCATAACGGCTGCCGTCCGCCCAAGAAGCGTCGTATCTGATTCAAGGAGACCACCCCGTGGCCCGTAATACCGATCCCAAGTGCCGTCAGTGCCGCCGTGAAGGCGAGAAGCTCTTTATCAAGGGCGAGAAGTGCTATACCGACAAATGTGCCATCGAGCGCCGTAATTCGCGCCCGGGCCAACACGGTGCAAAGAACCAGCGTCTGTCTGACTATGCCGTTCACCTGCGTGAAAAGCAGAAGATCCGCCGCATCTATGGCGTTCTTGAAGGCCAGTTCCGTCTGACCTACAAGTCCGCCAATGACCGCAAGGGCGTGACCGGCGAGAACCTGCTGCAGATTCTTGAATCCCGTCTGGACAGCGTGACCTACCGTATGGGCTTTGGCGCTTCTCGCACCGAGGCGCGTCAAGTGGTTCGCCACAACGGTATTCTGGTCAATGGTCGTCGCGTCAACATTCCGTCCTACCAAGTCAAGCCGGGCGATGTCGTTGAGGTCTCCGAGCGTGCCAAGGCCCAGTTGCGTATCAAGGGTGCTGTTGAAGCGGCTCAAGGTCGTGGCTTCCCCGAGTGGGTTGAGGTCGACACCAAGGCGCTCAAGGGTACCTATAAGGCGATGCCGACCCGTGCCGAATTGCCGCCGACGATCAACGAGAACCTCGTTGTCGAACTTTATTCTAAGTAATTAGTCGTCATTATTCGTCTTTGACGGTCTACTAAGGAACCAGACATGTCCCAAACCGGAGAACTGCTTAAACCGCGCATCATCGAGGTCGACAGCGTTTCCCCTCGTCAGGCCCGCATTACGCTTGAGCCTTTTGAGCGTGGTCATGGTCACACCCTGGGCAACGCTTTGCGTCGCATCTTGTTGTCTTCTATGGAAGGTCACGCACCGACTGAGGTCAGCATTGTCGGAGTTGTGCACGAATATTCCACGATTGATGGCGTTGAGGAAGATGTCGTTGATATCTTGCTTAATCTGAAGGGTTTGGCCGTCAAGTTGCACGGCCGTGACAAGACCACTGTCCAAATTAAGAAGGATGGCGAAGGCGTCGTGACGGCTGCAGATATCATCGCCGGCTCCGAAGTTGAGATCCTTAATCCGGACCATGTGATCGCCCGTGTTACTCAAGGCGGTCGCCTCGAAATGGAAATCACGATTTCCTCAGGTCGCGGCTACCAGCCTTCGTCGGTTCGTATTCAGAACGAGGAAACGCGTTCTGTGGGCACCATTCCTATTGATGCCCTCTTCAGCCCGGTGCGTCGTGTTAGCTATTCAGTGGAGTCGGCCCGTGTTGAACAGCGTACCGATCTCGACAAGCTCATCCTCGAGATTGAGACCAATGGCGTGATCGATCCGGAAGAAGCGGTGCGTGCTTCGGCCCGTCTGCTCATCAATCAACTGATTCCGTTTGCCGAACTGCGTGGCGTGAGCATTGAGTCTGCGCTTCAGCCGTCGTCTGAGGGTAGTCAAGTAGAGGGCGTGTATCTGCGTCCGGTTGACGAACTCGAGCTGACGGTTCGCTCTGCCAATTGCCTCAAGGCTGAAAATATCTATTACATCGGTGATCTGGTTCATCGCACCGAAAATGAACTTCTTAAAACCCCTAACCTGGGCCGTAAGTCTTTGAATGAAATCAAAGATGTGCTGCTTGCTCGTGGTCTTTCGCTCGGCATGAAGCTGGAGAATTGGCCGCCTGCCGGGTTGGAACGTCCTTCTGTGAATCGAGGTTGATATGCGTCACCGTCTCTCCAACCGTAAACTAAATCGTACCTCCAGTCATCGCCTGGCCCTGCTGCGCAACCTGTCGATCGCGCTGTTGACCCACGAAAGCATCAAGACCACCTTGCCCAAGGCCAAGGAGCTTCGCCGCGTCGTTGAGCCGCTGATCACCCTGGGCAAGAAACCGACCCTGGCCAATCGTCGTCTGGCCTTTGATCGCTTGCGTGATCGCGATTTGGTCGGCAAGCTGTTCAATGATCTGGGTCCGCGCTTCGCCGCCCGTAACGGGGGCTATACCCGCATCCTCAAGTTCGGCTTCCGCGTAGGCGACAATGCGCCTATGGCCTTGATCGAACTGGTTGATCGCGCGGCCACGGCTGAGTCAACGGCTGAGTAATAGCGTGCCCATGGCATACAGAAAGCCGGCCTTTCAGCCGGCTTTTTTGTCTTCGGGTTCACGCTCTGGGGCCTTTGAATGTCGATGCTAGTGCTCGTAACCGATTACGGCTGGGCCGATGCCTATGTGGGTCAGCTGAAATGCGCTTTACATCGTGATGCGCCGGGTATTTCGGTCGTAGATCTTTTGCATGCGGTGCCTGATTTCAATGCCCATGCCGGCGCCCATCTTTTAGATGCCTTTCCCCTGCCATCGGGCAGTGTTGTCCTGGCGGTTGTGGATCCCGGCGTTGGTGGGCCGCGTGATGCCGCCGCGCTTCTGGCGGATGGCGTTTGGTATGTTGGCCCCGATAACGGGCTTCTGTCGATTCGTGCGCAACGGGCCCGGCAGGCTCAGGCCTACCGTATCGTCTGGCGTCCCGAGTTCCTTTCGGATAGCTTTCACGGCCGCGACCTCTTCGCACCCATTGCGGCCCGCCTTGCGCGGGGTGAGGCCCCTGCCTTGATCGAGCAGGGTGACTTGGTCGCCATTGAGGCGCTGCAAGTGGTTTTTGATGCGGCCGATTTACCGCGGGTGATCTACATCGATCATTATGGAAATGCCTGGACAGGGTTGCGTGGTGCCTTATGGTGCGCCCAGGATCGACTTCGGGTTAAGGGGCAGGCCTTGCCGTGGCAACGCTGTTTTATCGAGGCTGGCCAAGCGGAGGTGTTCTGGCATACCAATGCCAATGGGCTGGTTGAGATCGCCGCGAATCGTGCCTCGGCGGCGAATCTCTTAGGCTTGCAGGTGGGTGATCGAGTGGAATTCGTCCCGTCCGGGCCCGCGCGGCATTAGAACCCTTCTTCTGCGCGGAGCAGGCGCCATTTCCCTAAGGGCAAGTGACCGAGCATGATGCGGCCGATGCGTACGCGCTTCAGGCCGACGACGCTGAGGCCCACTAATTCGCACATGCGGCGGATCTGCCGCTTCTTTCCCTCTTTCAGGATGAAACGCAGCTGGTCTTCGTTTTGCCAGCTGACCTTCGCGGGGCGCAGGGCCTTGCCATCGAGAGACAGGCCGTGATTCAGAAGGCGAAGTCCGGCCGCATCCAGCGCGCCGTTGACGCGGACCAGGTACTCCTTTTCGATATCGGAGTTCTCGCCGATGAGTTGCTTGGCGATACGGCCATCTTGGGTCAGGATGAGTAGACCGGTCGAATCGATGTCCAGTCGGCCGGCTGGGGCAAGACCCTTGAGCCAAGCCGGGGAGAACGCTCCGGAGCGATCTTCGTCCCAGCGGTGTTCAGGCTTAACGAGAACCACCGCCGGTTCATAGCCGGGTTCTGGCTGACCGCTGACATAGCCCACCGGTTTGTGTATCAGGACGGTCACGCGCTGGGCTTGTTGCAGGTTGGCCTCGCGGGTGAGGCGGATATCGCAGTCGGGTGCGGCCTTGGTGCCGAGGACGCTGATCTGGACGCCATTGACCCAGACCCAGCCGCGCTCGATATAGACATCGGCCTCACGGCGCGAGCAGAGGCCGCGTTCGGACATAAGTTTGGATAGGCGGACAGGTTCAGACATGTTTTTCGAGTAGAGGTTTCAGATATTGGCCGGTGACGCTGGCAGGATTGGCAGCCACCTGTTCCGGCGTGCCTTCGGCCATGATACGCCCACCCCCGTCGCCGCCCTCAGGGCCCATGTCCACGATCCAGTCGGCGGTCTTGATGACATCTAGGTTGTGTTCAATGACCAGGATGGTGTTGCCGCGCTCGACCAGCCGTTGCAGGACGGAGAGCAGCAGGGAAATGTCGTGGAAATGCAGACCGGTGGTGGGCTCATCGAGGATGTAGAGGGTGCGGCCGGTGTCGCGCTTGGAGAGTTCGAGGGCCAGCTTGACGCGCTGCGCTTCGCCGCCCGAAAGGGTGGTGGCCGATTGGCCAAGACGGATGTAGGACAGGCCGACATCCACCAAGGTTTGCAGCTTGCGCGCGACCACGGGGACCGCGTCAAAGAAGGCGCGCGCCTCCTCGACGGTCATCTCCAGGATCTGGCGAATATTGCGGCCGCGGTATTCGATCTCCAGGGTCTCGCGGTTATAGCGCTGGCCGTGACAGACATCACAAGGGACATAGATGTCGGGCAGGAAGTGCATCTCGACCTTGATCAGGCCGTCGCCCTGACAGGCTTCACAGCGACCGCCCTTGATATTGAAGGAAAAACGGCCGGGCCCGTAACCGCGTTCGCGTGACATGGGTGTGCCGGCAAAGAGATCGCGAATGGGCGTAAAAAGCCCGGTGTAGGTGGCGGGATTGGAGCGCGGGGTGCGGCCGATAGGCGACTGATCCACATTGACCACTTTATCGAAGAATTCGACCCCGGTAATGGATTCGAACGGGGCCGGCGTGGTGGACGCCCCGTTCAACTGGACCGCAATCTGGGCATAGAGGGTGTCGTTGATGAGGGTCGATTTGCCCGAACCAGAGACGCCGGTGATACAGATGAATTGGCCTAGGGGGAGGTCTAAGGTGACGGATTTGAGGTTGTTGCCACTCGCACCGGTCAGCCGTAGGCGACGATCTTCACGCGCCGGACGGCGTTGATCGGGTAAGGCAATGGACCGTTTTCCCGTGAGGTAGTCGGCTGTAAGTGAGCGATCACTTGCGAGTATATCGTTGAGTGTTCCTTGGGCCAGGATCTCGCCACCGTGCTCGCCGGCGCCCGGGCCCATGTCGACGATATGGTCGGCGGCACGGATGGCCTCTTCGTCATGCTCGACCACGATCACGCTGTTGCCCTGATCGCGCAGGTGACGCAGGGTGGCCAAGAGGCGGTCGTTGTCGCGTTGGTGCAGGCCGATGGAGGGTTCATCCAGCACATAGAGAACGCCCGTCAGGCCAGAGCCGATTTGGCTGGCCAAGCGAATGCGCTGCGCCTCGCCGCCGGACAGGGTATCGGCAGAGCGGTCCAACGACAGGTAATCAAGGCCGACATTGTTGAGAAAACCTAAGCGAGCGCAGATCTCGCGCACAATCTTGTCGGCGACTTGGGCGCGGTAGCCGTCCAATTTTAGGCCTTCGAAAAAGGCCAGACAGGTTCGAATGGGCAGATGGGCCAGTTCGTGCAGATGGGCGCCACCGAGGGTGACATGGCGCGCCTCGCGGCGTAGACGGCTACCCTCGCATTCTGGGCAGGTGCGGCTGGCGATGTACTTGGCCAGATCCTCACGCACCATTTGTGACTCGCTTTCCTTGTAGCGCCGCTCAAGGGTGGGGATGACGCCGTCAAAGACATGCTTGCGCGGTTGGGCGCGGCCACTCTCGCTGAGGTAATGGAAGCTGATCAATTCGCTGCCGCTACCCAACAGAACGATGTCGCGCACCCGTTCGGGCAGATCTTCCCAGACGGTCTCGATGTCGAAACCATAGTGCTGGGCCAGGGCCTCGATCATGCGATAGAAAAAGGCGTTGCGCCGGTCCCAGCCCTTGATGGCGCCGGAGGCCAGGGAGAGGTGCGGAAAGGCGACCACGCGCTCGGGGTCAAAAAACTGGATATGGCCGAGGCCGTCACAGCGCGGACAGGCGCCCATCGGGTTGTTGAACGAAAACAGCCTGGGTTCCAGTTCGGGCAAGGCGTAGTCACAGACCGGACAGGCAAATCGGGCCGAAAACAGGTGCTCCTTTCCGGAGTCCATCTCCACCGCCAGGGCGCGTCCGTCGGAATGGCGCAATGCGGTCTCGAACGACTCGGCCAGCCGTTGCTGGATGTCCGGGCGGACCTTGATCCGATCAATGACGACCTCAAGGGTGTGTTTCTTGTTCTTGTCCAGCTTGGGGACGGCATCGATCTCGAAGACCTCCCCGTCCACGCGGATGCGCACAAAACCCTGCGCGCGCAGCTCGTCGATGAGGTTGACCTGTTCGCCTTTGCGTCCCACCACCAGCGGCGCCAAGATCATCAAGCGGGTGTCTTCCGGTAGGGCCAGCACCTGATCGACCATTTGCGAGATGGTCTGCGCCGATAACTCGATGCCATGCTCCGGACAGCGCGGCGTGCCGGCGCGGGCAAACAACAGGCGCAGATAATCGTGAATCTCCGTGACCGTGCCGACCGTGGAGCGCGGGTTGTGGCTGGTCGCCTTTTGTTCGATCGAGATGGCGGGTGAGAGCCCCTCGATCAGATCGACATCGGGTTTTTCCATCAGCTGCAAAAACTGCCGCGCATAGGCCGATAAGGACTCGACATACCGCCGCTGGCCCTCGGCATACAGCGTGTCAAAAGCCAGCGATGACTTGCCTGAGCCTGACAGTCCGGTAATGACAATCAGTTGGTGCGACGGCAGGTCCAGGCTAATGTTTTTAAGATTATGGGTGCGAGCACCGCGGATGCGGATCATGGATGGGCTGTGTGCGTTACAAACCGGCTAATATACGCGCTCTTTGCCTTGTTATGACACCCTGAATTGACTGTGACCTCTTCTAACGCTGCCACCCCTTCTTCTCCGATGCTTCCCTCCGAACGCCGCGCAGCCCTATCGCTGGCGAGTATTTTCGGTCTGCGCATGCTCGGTATGTTCCTGATCCTGCCTGTGTTTGCCATTTATGCGCAGACGCTGACCGATGATCACACCCTGATCGGCCTTGCGTTGGGGATGTATGGATTAACGCAGGCGCTTTTGATGATCCCATTCGGGATGGCCTCCGACCGTTTTGGTCGCAAGCCCGTCATCATGCTGGGGTTGTTGATCTTCGCCCTCGGCAGCCTGCTGGCCGCCAATGCCGATAGCATCTACGGCATTATCGCCGGTCGCGCCTTGCAAGGGGCGGGGGCTATTTCGGCGGCGGTGACCGCCTTGTTGGCCGATCTGACGCGCGAGGAGAAACGCACTCAGGCGATGGCCATGATCGGTATGACCATCGGTCTCGCCTTTGCCGGCTCGATGGCCGCCGGCCCAGCCTTGTATGCCTGGATCGGCATGTCGGGCATGTTCCTGCTGACCGCCGTTTTGGCCTTTGCCGCGATCGGCGTGGTTCGTTTTGTGACCCCGGATCCGGGCGTGACGGCATTCCACTCGGATGCTCAGGCCAACCCCGCCCGTTTTGGGGATTGCCTGCGGCGGCCAGAACTCCTCCGCCTGAACTTTGGCATCTTTGCCCTCCATGCCGCGCAGATGGCGATGTTTGTCGTGGTGCCCTTCGCCTTGCAGCAGTCCCTGCCGACGGCCGCACATTGGCAGGTCTATCTGCCGGTCGTGCTGGTTTCCTTTGTGCTCATGATCCCGGCCATTATCGTGGCAGAAAAGCACGGTCGCATGAAGCCGGTGTTTGTTGGTTCGGTCGCCCTCATGCTGGGCGCGCAGGTCTTGATGGCGCTGGCGCTGACACACTTCTGGCTGATTGTTTTGGCCTTGCTGCTCTATTTCATCGCCTTCAACACCCTGGAGGCCAGCCTGCCGTCACTCGTTTCCAAGATTGCCCCGCCCGAGGCCAAGGGGACGGCCATGGGGATCTACAACACCGCACAGGCCTTTGGACTGTTTCTGGGTGGCATGGTGGGCGGTTGGCTGGCCCAGCACTATGGTTTCTCGGCGGTCTTTATTTTTTGTGCCGTCCTAATGAGCCTTTGGCTGGGGTTGGCCATGAGCATGACGCCGCCGCCCCGGGTGAAAACGCAGATGTTCCATGTGGGGCCGATGAATCCTTCCCAGGCCCAACATTTGGCCGCACAGCTTACCGTCTTTGCCGGTGTCGAGGCGGTGACGGTGCTTCCGGAAGAAGGCGCCGTGTTGCTCAAGGTCAGCCAGTTGGGTTGGGACGAGGAGGGCGTTCGCCATGTGCTGGCGCACGAGGCGCCTGAATCGGGTACATAATTCGAAAGTTGACCGGAGGCAATGATGACAACCTATATGTGTGACGACGGCTTGGCCGTGAAACTTGATGCCGGGGTGGGTGTAAAGATTGAGACCTCGGGGGCGTATGTCGGGCATTTCAGTTTGGCCCGGGAGCGGGTGGCGGGTACCGGCACCAAGGGCATTGAGTTTGTGTTTGAAACGGACGAAGGCCAGATGGCACGCAATTTGTCGCTGTGGTTGGTACGGGCCACGGGTGAGCGCATTGAGTATTTCCACGGTTTGTTGTCGGCGCTGATGGTTTGCCTGGGCCTTAAGCAGATTGACACCTCGACGGCGACGCTGGAGTTGTGGGATCGCGATCAGGGTGGGCGCGTCGCCACTCAGGCGGAGGTCTTTGCTGCGCTGATGAATCAACCGATCGGCGTGGTGTTGCAGCGTGAAGAACGGGAGTGGGAGGGTCAGTTGCAGGTCAGCATGAAGTTGATCGAATTTTTCGACCCGGCCGATCGGAGTACGGCGACGGAGATATTAAATGGCGCTCGTTCTGGAAAGGCCCTGGAGCGTGTGCTGGAAAACTTGAAGGATCGCGTCGCTCCGCCCCCTTCGCGGCGCGATGATTTCCAGTCGCCGCCCCTGAGCGCATCGGCACCCGCTCGCGTTGCTGAGCCCAGCGTTGTTTCGTCTCCTGATGCCTCGTTCGATGATCAGGACATCCCTTTCTAGCGTGCGATGTGGAGGGCGGAAGGTAAGTCGGACAAGGCGAACAAGGCGGGTCTCTCATGATGATGGCGCTGGACATCCTTGAGAAGGTTTTTGGCTACCCTGCGTTCCGAGGCCATCAAGCCGCTGCGATTGAACAAGTCCTCAACGGTGGCGATGCCCTAGTCCTGATGCCCACCGGCGGCGGCAAGTCGCTGTGTTACCAGATCCCCGCATTGTTGCGCCCCGGCGTTGGCATTGTGGTGTCACCGCTGATCGCGTTGATGCACGACCAAGTCACGGCGCTCACTGAACTCGGCATTCGTGCGGCCTTTCTTAACTCCTCGCTCTCGCTGGATGCGGCCAACCGGACAGAGCGCGGCTTGTTGGCGGGCGACTACGATCTCATCTATGTCGCCCCCGAACGGCTGCTCACGCCGCGCTTTTTGGCGCTGTTAGATCGCCTGCAAGCAAACCCCGGCATCGCGCTGTTTGCCATTGACGAGGCGCATTGCGTGTCGCAGTGGGGGCATGATTTTCGTCCGGAATACATCCAGCTCTCCCTTCTGGCCGAGCGCTATCCAGGCATTCCCCGCATCGCGCTGACCGCCACGGCGGATGCAGAAACGCGCGCCGAAATCGTCGCCCGTTTATGCCTGGAAAACGCCCGCCAATGCGTATCCAGCTTCGACCGCCCCAACATCCGCTACCGCATCGTCGACAAAGACGACCCGCGCCGGCAATTGCTCGACTTCATCCGTGATGGCCATCTGGGCGACGCCGGCATTATTTATTGCATGTCGCGCAAAAAGGTCGAAGAAACCGCCGAATGGCTCAACGCACAGGGCATCACTGCGCTGCCCTATCACGCAGGCATGGATGCCGCCGTACGCCGTCGCCATCAAGATCGCTTTTTACGCGAAGACGGCCTCGTCATGACCGCCACCATCGCCTTCGGCATGGGCATCGACAAACCCGATGTGCGCTTTGTCGCGCACCTTGATCTGCCCAAAAGCATCGAAGGCTATTACCAAGAAACCGGTCGCGCCGGACGCGATGGCGAGCCCGCTGATGCGTGGATGGTCTATGGGCTGGGCGACGCTGTGCAGATGCGTCGCATGATCGAAGAAGGCGAGGCCGAGATCGCCTTCAAACGACGGGCCCATGCTCGCCTCGACGATCTCTTGGCCTTGTGCGAATCCGCCACCTGTCGGCGGCAACGCCTGCTCGCCCACTTCGGCGAAGACAGCGCGCCCTGCGGCAACTGCGACCTCTGCATCGAACCGCCCGAAACCTGGGACGGCACCGACGCCGCCCGCCGTGCCTTGTCCTGCGTCTTTCGCACCGAGCAACGGTTTGGTGCCGCCCATGTCATTGCCGTCCTGCTAGGGCATGACACCGAACGCATCCGCCAATGGCAACATCACACCCTTTCCACCTGGGGCATCGGCAAAGAACTGACCGACAAGGAATGGCGCGCCGTCTTTCGTCAATTGCTGGCCTTGGGTTACCTGGAGGTGGATGTCGGCGGCTTTGGTGCCCTCAAGCTCACACCCGCTGCACGACCGCTGCTGAAAGGCACAGAAACACTCACCCTGCGCCGCCACACTCAGAAGAAAAAGGCCGATGTCCCGCGCAGCAGCCGCGCCTCCGCTAGCCTAGACGGCTCCGCGCAGGCCTTGTTCGAACGCCTGCGTGTTTGGCGTGCCGAGACCGCCAAGGCCCACGGCGTACCCGCCTATGTGATCTTTCTCGACAGCACCCTGGCGGCCATCGCCGCTGCCCGGCCTGCCGACCTTGATCGCTTGGCCGCGCTACCCGGGCTGGGCGCTGCCAAAATAGAACATTACGGCGCAGCACTTCTCGATATTTGCCATGCCCATGCCCACGCCAGCGCAGTGGGACTTTTGCAAACTTCTCCCCCTCCCGTAGCCGCGAACGTCGCCTGAGGCCCGTATTTGAGCAACGGGATGGCAAATACGACTATGGCGTGCTGAAATGCGTAGTGGCAGGGCTGGCGAGGGGCGGATAGAATCCCTGCACTTCAACACACCACACGGAGATTTCCATGGCATCAGTTAACAAAGTCATCCTGATTGGCAACTTGGGCGCAGACCCTGAAACGCGTTATTTGCCTAGCGGTGATGCGGTCGCCAACTTGCGTTTGGCCACGACGGACAAGTTCAAGGACAAGAGCGGGGCAATGCAGGAAGTGACGGAGTGGCATAGTGTGGCCTTCTTCGGCAAGACCGCCGAGATCTGCGCGCAGTACCTGAAAAAGGGCAGTTCCGTGTATGTCGAGGGCTCCCTGCGTACGCGCAAGTGGCAGGACAAGACGGGTGCTGACCGTTATACCACCGAGATTCGCGGCGACCGTATGCAGATGCTGGGCGGCCGGAGCGGGGGCAGTAGCGCGGCATATGACGATGCTGGCTCTGAGGCCCCGCGCGCTCGTCCGGCGGCAGCTTCCAGTGCCCCGGACTTCGGTGCCCCGGAGGACGACATCCCGTTCTGATCGGATCGCGCAGAGAATGAGGCGAGGGAGTGAGCCCTTTCTGGGAGCGGTTTAAACGCGCGAGCGTGCCCGAGCGGACGCTGGCCATCCTGCGCCGTGGGGTTGATCGCGTGGACCCCCGTCTTGTCCAAGCCTGTAGCTACCCAGGACCTTATTTGCCAGGCGTTGAACAGGCGCTGGCCTATGTGGAGGCCTTGGTGTCCGCGATCCCGGGCCCCCTGCAGGTAAACCGCGAGGCCTTTCTTCGTCAACCCTTGGTTCGGGCCTTGTTTGCCGCCCCAGATGAGATTGCGTCGGCCTTGTGCCGGAGCCCTGAGGCTCGGGCCTACGCAGAAGGCCATGGCGGCAGTTGCCACGGTATGTGCGCCCTGTTGACGGCAGAGCCTACGCTGCGCAACGACTTTGGGCCGGGCGAGCTGGATGGCCTCTTGGTGCGGGATCTGCCGCGTCAGATATGGAATTTTGATCACCACGCCTTGCTGTGTCCGGAAGACACCGAGACGGCGGTGCGTGCCGCGCTGGTCATCCGTTTGATGGAGGGCTTGTTCGATGGGGTGGCCGAACGCATTGCCCGGCGGCGGGTAGAGGCTTCATTAGATCCTATGGCCAAGGAGGCTGGAAAGCGGGCTGAGATCGGGTGTGCATCGGATCTGTGTGGGCACCTTGCAGATTTCAATGCGGTGCTGTGCGCGCCCGAGGCCTACCTCTCCCTGCAAACGCAAGAGGTGTCGATGGATGTCTTGGGTACGGTTGAAGAATCGGTCATCGCTTCTGAGGCCACACGGACCATCCTGGTCGAGTTGCGACAACACGGGCATCCGCCCAGGGTGGTCACCCTGATTCAATGTTATGGCGACGGACAGGCCCCCTCATTAACGCAGGGCCTGCAAGATGTCCGGCATTGGATGGGATAGCCGGGGGTTTCTCGGGGCGGTGCTCTGTTGGGGCGCGGGGTAATAATCCTCGTGCGCGGAGCAGCAAGTGATGACCGCAAGTGATGACCGCCCGGGTATAATTCGCGGCAATCCATTTTTCTTTGAAAAATCATGCCTATCTACGCCTACCAATGTAGTGCCTGCGGTCATGCGCACGACGAAATGCAAAAGATCAGCGATGCGCCGCTGACGGTTTGTCCGCAATGCGGGCAGTCCACCTATGCCAAGCAGGTGACGGCCGCCGGCTTTGCCCTGAAGGGCAGCGGCTGGTACGCGACTGATTTCAAGAATGGTCAGCCGGCCAAGTCAGAAACGCCCGCACCCGCCTGTGGCGCGGGCGGCTGCGGCGGTTGCGCGGCCAGCGGAACATGAAGCGTTATTTCATCACCGGACTGCTGATCTGGGTGCCGTTGGGCATTACCCTGTGGGTGCTTAATGCCTTGATCGGCGCCATGGATACCAGCTTGCTGCTGCTGCCCGAACACTGGCGGCCGGACGCTTGGTTGGGCGTTCCGGTGCGCGGTGGTGGGGTGATCCTGACCTTGGCCATCATCCTGTTTACCGGGCTCTTTGCGGCCAACCTGATTGGGCAGAAGTTGCTCGATTGGTGGCATGGCATCCTCAATCGCATCCCGGTGGTCAATTCCATCTACGGTAGCGTCAAGCAGGTCTCTGACACCCTGTTGTCCTCTGAAGGCAACGCCTTCAAGAAGGTGCTTCTGGTGCGCTATCCGCATCCCGAGGCCTGGTCGCTGGCCTTTCAGACCAATGTGCCGGGCGAACTGGCGCCGGAGTTGGGCGATGACTATGTGGGTGTATTCATTCCCACCACGCCCAGCCCGGTGAACGGTTTTTATTTTTATGTGCGCCGTGACGCGACGCTGGAAGTGAATGTCACGGTCGATGCGGCACTTAAGTACATCATCTCGATGGGCGTGGTTGCGCCGCCCCCCAAGCCGGTCGTTTAAACCTCGGCTTCAAATTAAGGATTTTTCATGCGATCTCATTATTGCGGTGCGGTACGCGCCGAGCATATTGGTCAGGAAATTGTGTTGTGTGGCTGGGCGCATCGGCGTCGTGACCATGGCGGAGTCATTTTCATCGATCTGCGCGATCGTGATGGCTTGGTGCAGGTGGTGGTCGATCCTGATACGGTCGAGGCCTTCAAAACGGCCGAGGCCGTGCGGGGTGAATTCGTATTGCGCATCCGGGGTTTGGTGCGGGCACGTCCGGCGGGCACCGAGAATACCCACATCGGTACCGGCCTGATCGAGGTGTTGACGCGTGAGATCGAGGTGCTCAACACCAGCGCTACGCCGCCTTTCCAGCTTGACGATGACACGCTCAGCGAAAACATTCGCTTGCAATATCGCTATCTCGATCTGCGTCGTGAGCCGATGCAAAAGAACATGCGGCTGCGCTACCGGGTCGCCAAGCTGATGCGGGATTATCTGGACAGCCGCGGCTTCATAGAGATCGAAACGCCGATGCTGACGCGCAGCACGCCGGAAGGCGCGCGCGATTATCTGGTGCCCTCGCGCGTTCATGACGGCATGTTTTATGCCCTGCCGCAGTCGCCGCAGTTGTTCAAACAACTGTTGATGGTGTCCGGTTTCGAGCGCTATTTCCAGATCACCAAGTGTTTCCGCGACGAAGACTTGCGCGCGGATCGCCAGCCCGAATTCACCCAAGTGGACTTGGAGTTGTCCTTCGTTGAAGAAAACGATGTCATGGATCTGGTCGAGGGCATGATCCGCAGCACCTTCAAGCAGGCGATGGATATCGATCTGCCCAATCCCTTCCCGCGCATGACCTATGCCGAGGCGATGGGGCGCTATGGTTCGGACAAGCCGGACATGCGCGTGACGCTGGAGATCACCGAGGTCACTGATGCGATGCAGGAGGTGGCGTTCAAGGTATTCTCCGGTCCGGCCAACGATGCCAAGGGTCGCGTGGCGGCCATGCGTATCCCCGGCGGTGCGTCGCTGACGCGGGGCGAGATTGATGCCTGCACCGAATTCGTCAAGATTTATGGCGCCAAGGGCTTGGCCTACATCAAGGTCAACGATGTCACCCAACTTAACGAGGCTGGCCTGCAATCGCCCATCGTCAAAAACCTGTCCGAAGCGGCGCTCAAAACGGTGATGGCGCGTACGGGCGCGCAAAATGGCGATCTGATCTTCTTTGGTGCCGACAAGGCCAAGGTCGTCAACGATGCCTTGGGCGCGCTACGCACCAAGATCGGCCACGAGAAGGGCTTCGTCGATGGCCGTGCCTGGGCCCCGCTGTGGGTGGTCGATTTCCCCATGTTTGAGTTCAGCGAGGATCCCGAAAGCAAGACCAGTCGCTGGGACGCCCTGCATCACCCCTTCACCGCGCCCAAGGACGGCCACGAGGCCTTGCTGACCAGCGATCCGGGCGCGGCCTTGTCCAAGGCCTACGACATGGTGATTAACGGTTGGGAAGTGGGCGGTGGCTCGATTCGTATCCACCGCGAAGCGGTGCAGGAACAGGTGTTTGCCGCGCTCAACATCAGCGAAGAAGAGCGCCGCAACAAGTTTGGCTTCCTGCTCGATGCCTTGCAGTTTGGTGCGCCACCGCATGGCGGCCTGGCCTTTGGCCTCGACCGCTTGGTGACGCTGATGGCCGGTGCCGAGTCGATCCGCGATGTCATCGCCTTCCCCAAGACCCAGCGCGCTAACTGCTTGATGACGGGCGCCCCCAATCTGGTCGACGAGAAGCAGTTGCGTGAACTGCACATTCGCCTGCGCAATACGCAAGTGTCGCCTGTGGTGGGGTGAGTCAGGCATTCAAGATCCCGGTTTCGGTGCTGGTGGTGATCCATACGGTCGATCGCCAGGTGCTGTTGATCGAACGCGCCGATCACCCCGGCTGGTGGCAGTCCGTTACGGGTAGCCAGGAGATCGGCGAGATCTTGCGCGACACCGCAACCCGCGAGCTGTTTGAGGAGACCGGGCTAGTGGCAAACACGCTGACGGATTGGGACTATCACACGGATTATGAGATTTTTGAGTGCTACCGGCATCGCTACGCGCCGGGCACGACGCATAACCGTGAGCATGTCTTTGGACTGGAGTTGCCCGCGCCCGTCACTGTACGCCTGGCACCAAATGAACACACGGCGCAACGCTGGTTGCCGTGGGCGGCGGCGGCAGAGGCCTGTTTCTCGTCGTCAAATGCCGCAGCGATTCGTCGCTTGGGGACGGCATGAGCCTAGCGAATTTGTATGTCGCCAGTTACAACCTGCACAAGGGGGTATCGTTCTTTGGCCGGCGCATGGTCCTGCATGAGATGCGCGATCGTTTGCATATGCTCAAGCCCGATATTGTGTTTCTGCAGGAGGTGCAGGGCCATCATGCGCAGCGCAGTCGGCGTTTTTCGAATTGGGCGGATGCCTCATCGCCTGAGTTTTGGGCTGGGCGTGATTGGGGAAATTACGCCTATGGCAAGAACGCCGTTTATGAGCATGGCCATCACGGCAACGCCATCCTATCGCGTTTTCCTATCTTGAAATGGGAAAACGAGGACATCTCCGACCATGCCTTCGAGCAGCGCGGCCTGCTGCACTGCCAACTGGATGTCCCGGGTTTGGACCAACCCCTGCACGCCATTTGCCTCCATTTGGCGCTGACCGAGGGCAGCCGCCTACGCCAGATTGCTCAGATCATCCAGCGTATTCGCATGACGGTCCCTGAAGACGCCCCCTTGATCATTGCCGGCGATTTTAATGACTGGCGCGGTAGTGCCTGTGTACATCTGGAGTCAGCACTGGCCCTGCGCGAGGTTTTTGGCCAGATGCATGGTCGGCCGGCGCGTAGCTTTCCTGCGGCGCTGCCCTTGTTTGCCCTCGATCGGATCTATGTGCGTGGTTTCAGGGTCAATACGGCGACCGTGTTACACGGATCGGCTTGGCGCCGTTTATCGGATCATGCCGTCCTGACGGCGCATCTGTCGCCCTCTTGATGTTACGCGCCGGGAATCGTATCGATTTGCTGGAAAACGGTGCGGCCTATTTCCCGGCCCTGATCGCAGCCATCGAGACGGCTGAGCGCGAGATCTACTTCGAGAGTTACCTCTTCGTGGCCGATCATATTGGCTATGAGGTCGCGCACGCCCTCAGCCGTGCCGTGTTGCGCGGGGTACGGGTCAGGGTGATGTTGGACGGGTTTGGGGCCTTGGGCTTCGATGGGGATATCCGCCATGAATGGCGGGTTACGGGTGTGGATCTGCTCATTTACCGGCCGTCTCGGCTGGGCTTGCATTGGCCGCGCCTGCGTCGTCTGCATCGCAAGCTGGTGGTGATCGACGCGCGCACGGCCTTTGTCGGTGGCATCAATGTGATCGATGACCGTAATGCACCGGGGTGCCCGGACCATCGCTACGATTATGCGGTGCGCGTCGAAGGCCCCTTGTTGGCCGATATCTATCCCTCCACGCGACGCCTGTGGTGGCTCTTGTCCTGGAGCCAGTTGCACCGTCGGCCGGCCCGTTCCTCACGCGTGCTCATGGATATGACCCCGCGCGGTGAGGTCTTGGCGCAATTTGTGCTGCGCGACAACCTGCGCCACCGGCGTGACATCGAGCAGGCCTACCTGAGCGCCATCCGTAGCGCACGACACGAGATCGTGATTGCGAACGCCTATTTTCTGCCCGGCATGGCCTTGCGTCATGCCCTGGTCGAGGCGGCCCAACGCGGTGTGCGGGTCGTCATCCTGTTACAGGGCCGTTCCGATCACCCCTTGGTGCGTAAGGCGACGCGAGCCCTGTACCGCCGATTCCTTGAGGCGGGTGTCGAGATTCGCGAATATCACGCCAGTTTTATGCACGCTAAAGTCGCGGTCATTGACGATGCCTGGGCTACGGTGGGTTCGTCAAACATTGATCCCTTCAGCCTCTGGCTTGCGCTTGAGGCCAATGTCGTGATTATCGATACGGGCTTTGCGCGGCAGTTACGCGCCAGTCTGGAGGCCGCGATCCAGCAGGGGAGTCATGCCGTGCACCGCATGACCTGGCGGCGCATCAGCCGGTTCGAGAAGATGGCTTCTTGGGTGGCCTACGGGATCCTGCGGGTGTTGATGGGCCTGGTCTGGCGCAGGGGTGCGCATAAAGGGGCGCCGGATGAAGGGGGCGAGGAAGGCGGCAATAAGGCCGATCTCGGATAGAATCGCCCTGTTTATGTGGGCATTCGGGAATCAGGGTCATGGCAGGTCATAGTAAGTGGGCAAACATCCAGCATCGCAAGGGGCGGCAGGATGCCAAGCGGGGCAAGGTCTTTTCGCGCATCTCCAAGGAGATTACCGTTGCGGCGCGCATGGGCGGCGGTGACATCAGCTTTAATCCGCGCCTGCGCATGGCGGTGGAAAAAGGCAAGGCCGAGAATATGCCCAATGACAATATCGACCGCGCCATCAAAAAAGGCACCGGCGAACTCGAAGGCGTGAGCTATGAAGAGGTGCGTTACGAGGGCTACGGCCCGGGCGGCGCGCCGGTGATCGTCGATTGTCTGACCGACAACAAGGTCCGTACCGTGGCCGATGTGCGTCACGCCTTTTCCAAGTGCGGCGGTAATCTGGGTACCGATGGTTCCGTGGTGTTCCAGTTCAAGCATTGCGGCCAGATCATCCTGGAGCCGGGTGCGGATGAAGATCGCGTGATGGAGGTGGCGCTGGAGGCCGGGGCCGAGGATGTGCTGGCCAATGACGACGGCTCGATCGAGGTGCTGACCGCGCCCACCGGTGAGCTGACGATGGTCAAAGACGCGTTGGTGGCCGCCGGATTCAGGCCGGTCATCGCGGAGATCACCATGAAGGCGCTGAATGAGACCGAGGTTGGCGACGATGACGCGGTCCGATTCCAGAAGATGCTCGACATGATCGACGACCTCGACGATGTCCAAGAGGTCTATACCGCAGCGATCTTGCCCGAGTGAAGATTCTCGGCCTTGATCCCGGCTTGCGTATCACCGGCTACGGCGTGATCGATCAGGTTGGGCAGCGGCTGGAGTATCAGGCGAGCGGGGTGGTGCGCACCGAAACCGGCGAGTTGCCAGGGCGCTTGGCCATCTTGTTTAATGGTGTGCGTGAGATGGTCGAGCAGTTTCGGCCCGAAGCGGCGGCGATAGAAAAGGTGTTCGTCAATGTCAACCCGCAATCGACGCTGTTGCTGGGCCAGGCGCGCGGGGCCTTGATCGCCGCACTGACCCATATGGGCCTGCCGGTGTTTGAATACACCGCCTTGCAGGTCAAGCAGGCGGTGGTGGGTAACGGCCACGCCGACAAGGTACAGGTGCAACACATGGTTAAACGCTTGCTTAATCTGCCCGCTGAACCCTCTGCCGATGCGGCCGATGCGCTGGCCTGCGCCATCTGCCACGCTCATGGTGGCCAAGGCTTGGGTGCCATCATGACGGCGGGTCGGCGGCGCAAATCCGGCCGCATTTTGTAAGGAAAATATCGAAATGATCGGACGCATCACCGGAACGCTCGTCGAAAAGACCCCGCCACAGATCGTGGTTGATTGTCATGGCGTCGGCTATGAGGTCGATGTGCCGATGAGTTCGTTCTACAACCTGCCTGCCGTGGGTGAGCGGGTCAGCCTGCACACCCAGTTCGTGGTGCGCGAGGACGCGCAACTCTTGTACGGCTTTCTTACCCTGAAAGAGCGCGAGGCCTTTCGCCTGCTCACGCGCATCACCGGCGTCGGCCCCAAGATGGCCTTGTCGGTGCTGTCCGGTCTGAGCGTCGATGAACTGGCGCAGACGGTGGCCTTGCAAGAGGTGGGCCGTTTGACACGCGTTCCCGGCGTTGGCAAGAAGACCGCCGAACGGCTGCTGCTGGAACTCAAGGGCAAACTTGCCGATGCCTTGCCCAGCGTCGCGGGCGTCCACAGCCCCGCGAGCATTCAGCACGATGCCCTTGGCGCCTTGATGGCGCTCGGCTATTCCGACAAAGAGGCCTTGCCCTTGCTGAAGTCACTGCCGGAAGGCCTGAGCCTGGAAGAGGCGATCCGCCAGGCGCTTAAGATGTTGGTGAGGAAATGACCATGCTCGAGCCTGACAAGTGGGCCCCTGACCGCCTGATTACACCCGGGCCCGCCTCGCGCGAGGAGGAGGTTTTTGAGCGCGCCTTGCGGCCGCAGTCCTTGGCTGAATATGTGGGCCAGGCCCGGGCGCGCGAACAGCTGGGAATCTTCATCGCGGCGGCGCGAAAGCGGGGTGAAGCGCTCGATCACACCCTGCTGTTCGGCCCGCCGGGCCTGGGTAAGACCACGCTGGCACATATCATCGCGCGCGAGATGGGGGTTAATCTGCGCAGCACCTCCGGGCCGGTGTTAGAGCGCGCCGGGGATCTGGCCGCCTTGCTGACCAATCTGGAGCCGCACGATGTGCTGTTCATCGACGAGATCCATCGCCTCTCGCCGGTGGTCGAAGAAATCCTCTACCCCGCACTCGAGGACTATCAGCTCGATATCATGATCGGCGAAGGTCCGGCAGCGCGTTCGGTCAAGCTGGATCTGCCGCCCTTTACCCTGATTGGCGCCACCACCCGGGCTGGGATGCTGACCAACCCGCTGCGCGATCGTTTCGGCATCGTCGCGCGGCTGGAGTTTTATAACGCCGAGGAGTTGGCGCATATTGTTGAGCGCTCCGGGCGGCTGATGAAGGTGGCCATCGATCAGACCGGCGCGTTTGAGATTGCCCGGCGTTCGCGCGGCACGCCGCGTATCGCCAACCGTCTGCTGCGCCGGGTGCGTGATTTTGCCGAGGTCAAGGCCGATGGCGCGGTGACGGTCGCGGTGGCCGATGCGGCGCTGAAGATGCTGGAGGTGGATCACGGGGGTCTGGATGTGATGGATCGAAAGCTGCTGTCTGCACTGCTGGAAAAGTTTGCGGGGGGGCCGGTCGGTCTGGAAAATCTGGCGGCGGCGATCAGTGAGGCGGCTGACACCATTGAAGATGTGCTGGAGCCTTATCTGATTCAGCAAGGTTTTTTGGCGCGCACCCCGCGCGGGCGAGTGGCGCAACCCTTGGCTTATCGCCATTTTGGCCTTGCCGCGCCCACTCGCATCCAGCCTGCGGAATTGTTCGATGAGTCGCGTCGAGAGTAGAACGCAAATGACGCCCTCCCTGTTTAACGCCTCGCCCTCAGTGGGTTTTACCTGGCCGGTGCGCGTCTATTGGGAGGATACCGATGCCGGCGGCGTGGTGTATTACGCCAATTACCTGAAGTTTCTGGAACGGGCGCGCAGCGAGTGGTTGCGTTCGCTGGATATTCATCAGGCCGAATTGGCGGCACAGGAGGGCGTACTGTTTGTGGTGCGCCGCGTGGAGGCCGATTATCTGAAGCCGGCGCGCTTTGACGACGAACTTCGCGTGCAGTGCCGCATCACCGAGATGGGCCGCGCCAGCCTGACCATGGCGCAACAGGTCCTGCGTGGCGATGAAGTGCTGTTGTCCGCACAAGTGAGGCTGGCCTGCGTGAGCGCAACCGGGATGCGACCCGCTAAAATCCCCCCCCATCTGTTTATCAAATTGAGTACGGCATGAATCTAACGACGGATCTTTCCCTGTGGACCCTGGTGCTTGAGGCTAGCTGGGTTGTCAAAATGGTGATGTTGCTGTTGCTAGCGGCCTCGCTGTTGTCCTGGTGGCTGATCTTTCACAAGTGGTTCGCTTTTCGCCGTGAGGAGCGTGCCACGCGGGTCTTTGAGGGCGAGTTCTGGGCGGGGGGCGTGACCGAGATTCTGATGCGCAAGGCCGAGGCCAATGCCGGCAGCATGGAGCGCGTGTGCCGCGCCGGTTATAGGGCCTTTGAGCGGATGCATAAGCAACTGGGGGCGACCCCTGAGGCTATTTTGGAGAGCGCGCAACGCGCTATGCGTGCAGAGTACCAGCGCGAGATGGACCGACTGGAGTCGCACTTGCCGCTGTTGGCAACCATTGGTTCGGTGTCACCCTATGTGGGCCTGTTCGGGACGGTCTGGGGCATTATGAATGCCTTCCGCAACTTGTCGAATGTCTCTCAGGCGACGCTGGCGCATGTGGCGCCAGGGATCGCCGAGGCGCTGGTGGCGACCGCCATTGGCCTGTTTGCCGCTATCCCGGCGGTGATCGCCTACAACCACTTCACCCATGAGTTCGATCGATTGGCGAATCGTTTCGATGTCTTTATGGAGGAGTTCGCTAATGTCATGCAACGCTGGGGGCATCAGAAGTCATGATTCGTCAGCGCCCTCGGCGCGCCATGAGCCAGATGAATGTGGTTCCCTACATCGATGTGATGTTGGTGTTGCTGGTTATCTTTATGGCGACGGCCCCGTTCCTGAGCCCGTCGCAGGTCGAGCTGCCGCGCATCGGTCAGGGTAGTAGTACGCCGGTTGGACCTCTGGAAGTGGTGTTGCGGAGCGATGCCTCGCTGATCCTGCGTGATCGAGCGGCCGATGGGCGCGAAGAGCCCTTTACCGAGGGGCGTCTTGTGGCGGAGTTGCGCGCTCGGCAGGTGGCCCGGCCGGGGCAGCCGGTGGTCATCGCGGGGGATCGCAACCTGCGCTATGAGCAAGTGATGCGCCTGATGGACCTCCTGCAGCGTGGCGGGGTCGAGCGTATTGGCCTGCTCGTCCAACCGGCCGCTTCATGAATGCCTGGGCGATACCGCAAGCGGCAGGGCCTGCCCGAGCCTTAGGGGTGGATCGTTCGTCCTGGTGGGCGGGCATATTGTCAGTGCTGGTCCATGGCGGGTTGTTGTTGGTGCTGATACTGGGAGTCTCGTGGCGCAATGCGCCCAATCAGCCTGTCCAGGCGGAGATCTGGACGCGCCTGCCGGAGCCGGCCGTGATCTCCAGGCCCGAACCCGTTGCCGAGGCCCAACCCAAGGTGGAACCGCTCCCCGTACGCAAACCGGATATCGCCCTCAAACCCAAGCTTGAACCGAAACGGGCCAGCAAACCACCGGTTTCCAAGGTGGAACTGAAAAAGAGCGAGGCCCAGAAACAAGAAGTACAAAAACGCGAGTCGAATAAACGCGAGTCGAATAAACGAGAAGTGGCTCGCCGCGCCCTGGATCAAGCGTTGGCGAAGGAGGCCCTGGAGACCCTGGATGCCGATCTGGCACAGGTGAAGGCGCAGGCCTTGCAGCAACGGACGGAGAGTCGCGCACACACGGCGGCCCAGCTTAAGGCGATAGCGATTCGGGATGCCCAGGAGCGTATCCGCCTCAAGATCCGTGGCCTGTTGCGGATTCCAGAAGGCGTCAAGGGTAATCCGGAGGTGGTGTATCTGGTGCGCCTGTTCCCCAACGGGGAGATCATGGGGGCGCCGGAACGGATTCAATCGAGTGGCCAACCGGCGTATGACGCGGCGGTTGAAGCCGCCATCCTCAAGGCCTCCCCATTGCCGTTGCCTACGGGTGCGGGTGCGGGGGCGGGGGCGGCGGCCGATTTTCGCGAGGGCCTGGAATTGCGTTTCCGGCCACGCGAAGGATAAGGGAGGCCGGCGATTAAGGGAGGCCGATGCTACAATCGCCTTGGTTTTTGTGTGGGGTAAAAGGATCCTGTGCAGCGCGTATTTGTTAGCCTGTTTTTGATGTGGATGGCCGGCCCGGTGTGGTCGGCGATGACCATTGAGATCGTCGGTGGCGCGGCCAACCGCATTGTGGTGGCGATCGGCCCCTTTGGCCCGGTGGCGGCCGGCCAGGACGATGTCGCGCGGGTTTTGGCGGACGACCTTTCTCTGAGCGGACAGTTTCGCATCGTCAACGAACCCTCCCTGCAGGTGGGCGATGTGTTGACGGCCGGTTTTGGCCGGATGCGCAAGAATGATGTCGATGCGGTCGTCGTCGGGCAGGTGACGACCTTGCCGGATAAGAGTGTTGAGGTGCGCTTCCGGCTTTATGACGCGGTGCGGGCGCGTCAGATGGTGGGTTTCAGCTATGTGGTGCCCCCTCGGGCGGTGCGGGGTGTGGCGCACCGGATCGCCGAGGAGATCCACCTGGCCTTATTAGGATCGCCAGGGGCCTATGGTGGGCGGATGACCTATGTGGTTAAGCAGGGCGGTCGGTTTGCCCTCAAGGTCTCTGATATTGATGGGCACAATGCCTTTAGCGTGTTTGAGTCGGCCGAACCGATCATCTCGCCGGCCTGGTCTCCGGATGGCAACCGGGTTGCCTATGTCTCCTTCGAGGAGCAGCGCCCCATTGTCTATGTGCAAACCTTGAGTGATGGACAGCGCCGGGCCGTGGCGCGTTTCCGGGGTTCGAACTCCGCCCCGGCTTGGTCGCCGGATGGAAAATATTTGGTGGTGGCGCTGACGCGGGATCAGTCTTCGCAGTTATATCGGGTGGATGCGTCAGGTCAGGAGGAGCCCACTCGATTGATGCGGAGCGCATCCATCGATACCGAGCCGGTCTATAGCCAGGATGGGCGCTTTATCTTTTTTACCTCCGATCGGGGCGGGTCGCCGCAGATCTATCGGTTTGAATTGGCCTCGGGCGAGGCCCTGCGCATGAGCTTTGAGGGTAGCTACAATGTTTCTCCGGCGCTGTCCAAGGATGGGCGCTGGCTGGCCTTTGTGCATCGCGCCGAGGGGGCGTTCCGGATCGCGGTCATGGATTTGTCCACGCGACAGGTGCAAGTTTTAACCGAAACCGATTATGATCAGTCGCCGAGTTTTGCACCCAATGATCGTATTGTGCTTTACGCCACCCGGGTACAGGGCCGGGGTGTGCTGGCAACCGTTTCCCTGGATGGAAAGATCAAGCAGCGGTTGACGCAAGAGGGTGATTTGCGCGAACCGGCTTGGTCGCCCTGATCGTTAATAGACAAGGTAGGTTTATATGCTTCGTTATGTTGTGATGGGGGTCGTTCTGTCCATGACCCTGGCCGGGTGTGCGAACAAACCAAGCAAGGAGGCGCCGATCGAGACGCGCGCTGCGCTGGAGGCGGTCAACAAGACGGTCGTGCCGAGCAAGGCGGTCTTGGCTCCACCGGTGCAACCGACGAAAACGCTGAGCGAGGCGGGGAAAACGCGTCCGCTCCGTAGCGATGAGATGCAGTCCAAGCCGCTCGACCCGCAAGCGGCGCCTGAATCGGCCAAAATCGAGCCGGTGAAGAGCGTCGTGGTGGTGCCGCCGGTTCGCCCCAAGGCACGCACCTTCCAGTTTGACTATGACAGCGCGACCCTGGCCGCCGCCGATCACGCGAGCCTAGAAGCACACGGGGCCTTTCTGAAGGCGCAGCCGAGTCTGGAGTTGATGGTACAGGGCCATGCCGACGAACGCGGTAGCCGTGAGTACAATCTGGCGCTGGGGCAGCGTCGTGCCGAAAGCGTCAAACAGGCCCTGGGTTTGCTGGGTATTCCTGAGGCCCGTATCGAGGCGGTCAGTCTGGGTTCCGAGAAACCGGTGACAGAAGGGCATGACGAGGCGGCGTGGAAACAAAACCGCCGGGCGATCCTGATCTACAAGGATGAGCGATAAAGACATGGGTCGATTACGGGTTGCCCTTTTATTGAGCACAGCGCTGTGTTTGACGCAGGCCGTGGCCGCTGAACCGGTTCGTACCGACACTTCGGGCGTTGATGCCCGGCGTATGCAGGAGCGTTTGGAGCGTCTGGAAGCCCAACTGCAGAACCAGGGTCTGCTCGGTTTGCTGACCCGACTGGAGGAGAGCCGGTCAGAGATTGCCCGGTTGCGGGGCGCGTTGGAGGAGTTTTCACACCAGTTGAAACTCGCCGAGCAGCGGCAGAAAGATTATTACCAAGATCTTGATCAGCGCTTGAAGGCGCTGGACACGCGCTTGGCGGCCGTCGTGGCGAAGCCGGCGGAAGGGTTTAATCTGCAATCAGCGGTTGCGATCAAAGGGGGAGGGAAGCCGGCGGTTCAAGCGGTGATTCAACCGGCGGCAAGCACGCCGGTTCCCGTTCAGACCCCTGTGGGTGTCGAGGGTGTGGCGCTTTACGAAAAGGGTTTGGCCGTCTTCAAACGCGGCAAGTATCCGGAGGCGGTGGCCGCCTTCGAGCAATATGTGAAGGATTACCCCGATAGCGACCTGACGGCGAACGCCCTCTACTGGTTGGGTCTGTCGTATCTGGCGATGGAAGATTTCAAGCAGGCCGCTGAGGTGCAACAGCGCCTGATCAAGGCTTTTCCCAAGCATGACAAACGCGCTGATGCGATGTTGAGTCTGGCGCGGGTACAGAAGAGTCTGAAACAGAACCCGGCGGCGCGCGAGACGCTGGATCAACTAATCGCGCAATATCCGAAGAGCAAGGCCGCTGGCACCGGCCGCAAGCTGCGCGCCATCCTCGACTAATCCTCATGCAGGTCTCTGGCTCAGCGACGCTGCGGGTCAGCGAGATCTTTTTTTCCTTGCAGGGCGAGGCGAGCCGGGTCGGCTTGCCGACGGTGTTCGTGCGGCTGACCGGTTGCCCGTTGCGCTGTGTGTATTGCGATACGGATTACGCTTTTTCCGGGGGCGAAACGCAGACCCTAGCGGCGATCCTGGCCCGGGTTCAAGCCTTTCCGACGCGCCATGTTACGGTGACAGGGGGCGAGCCCTTGGCGCAACGCGCCTGCACCGATCTGCTGACCTTGCTCTGTGATGCGGGTCTGGATGTCTCGCTGGAGACCAGCGGCGCGCTTGATATCGCTGCGGTCGATCCGCGTGCTGCGCGCATCGTGGATCTGAAGACGCCGGCCTCGGGCGAGGTTGCGCGCAATCTCTGGTCCAATATCGCTCACCTTACGCCGCGCGACGAGTTGAAGTTCGTCCTCGCCGGGGCGGAGGATTACGCTTGGGCGGTCGAACAGATCCATCAGCACGGCCTGGCGGAGCGTTGCCCGTTGCTGTTTTCGCCTGTGCAGGGTCAACTGTCCCCGACCCAACTGGCCGACTGGATCCTTCGCGATGGCCTGCCCGTGCGTCTGCAAGTGCAACTGCACAAGCTGTTGTGGACCGAGGCTAGGGGTCGATGAGTACGACAATGAGCGCGGCGATGGGTGCGGTGATGGGTGCGGTGATGGGTGCGGCGACGAATACGACAATGAGCGCGCGGGTGGTTCCTGACGCGCGCCGCGCCGTCATTCTGCTTTCTGGCGGTCTTGATTCGGCCACTACGCTCGCCATGGCGCGTGACGAGGGTTACGCCTGCTACGCCTTGAGCGTTTCTTATGGTCAGCGGCACCTGGCCGAATTGGCGGCCGCCGCGCGGGTCGCTCAGGCCCTGGGGGCGGTGGAACACCGGGTTGTACACCTCGACATCGACCAGTTTGGCGGCTCGGCCCTGACCGATACGCGCATCCAGGTGCCCGAAACGCCCGGCACCGGCATCCCGGTGACCTATGTCCCGGCCCGCAATACGGTGATGTTGTCGCTGGCACTGGGCTGGGCCGAGGTATTGGGGGCCGAGGTGATTTATATCGGCGTTAATGCGGTGGATTACTCCGGCTATCCCGACTGTCGCCCGGTGTTTATTGAGGCCTTTCAGCGCTTGGCGGATGTGGCCACACAGCGGACGACCGAAGGCCAGTCGATCCGCATCGCGGCGCCCTTGATCGCCTTGAGCAAGGCCGAGATCATTCGCCTGGGCGTGTCTTTGGGGGTCGATTACAGCCAGACGGTGTCGTGCTATCAGGCCGACGCAGCGGGGCATGCCTGCGGGCGCTGTGATTCGTGCCGCCTGCGCCGGGAAGGTTTTGCCGCCGCCGGGCTGGCTGATCCGACGCGCTATGCCCAGCCCTTCTGACCCTCCCTTCTGACGGCCTTGTGGTTTTCTACTAATACATCTGTACCGGGCCGGATGGCTTAAACCCTCGTTACAATCGGGCGCACATTAATCTCGCTTGAGAGCGACGAGGAGAGATGATGAATACCGAAGCGATGTCTCTGGCGGGCATAGTTGTTTGGGGCGGATTTTCGTTGGCCGTCCTGTTTGGTTATGTGGCCCATAAGACCAGTTTTTGCACCATGGGCGCGGTTTCCGATGTGGTGAATATGGGCGACTGGGGTCGCATGCGCGCCTGGATGCTGGCCATGGCGATCGCCATCCTCGGTGCCAACGGCCTGGCCTACATGGGCAAACTCAATCTGGCCGACACCCTCTATACGGCGGGTCAAGTCTACTGGGGTGCGGCCTTGGTCGGCGGGCTGTGCTTTGGCGTCGGCATGACGCTGGCGGGCGGTTGTGCTCAGCGTACCCTCGTGCGGGTGGGCGGTGGGAACCTCAAGTCGATCGTGGTCTTCCTGTTCCTTGGCTATTCCGCCCTCGTGACCATGCGCGGCATCTTCGGCGCGTTTCGCGTGGGTGTGTTGCAGTCAGAACCGCTGACCGTGTCGCTGGGCTCTTCCAGCGCCATTCCCGTCCTGTTGGGGCTCGATGCACAGGGCCAGTTTGGCCTTGCCGCCGCCGTATTTTTGCTGATTGCGGTCTTTGTTTTCAAGGACAGGGAGTTCCGTCATAGTCGGGACAATCTGCTGGCCGGTGTGGTAGCCGGCTTGGTCGTGGTGGCTGGCTGGTATTTGGCCGGTTATCTGGGTTACAGCGAGAACCCGGACACCATGGAAATGACCTATCTGGCGACCAATTCGCATCGCGCCGAGTCGCTCAGTTTCGTGGCGCCGATCGGCTACACCATGGACCTGTGGGCCTACTGGACGGACGCGCAGACCAAGGTGACCTTTGGTATTGCCACCGTCTTCGGTATCGGTGTGGGGTCCTTCCTGTATGCGGTGTTGCATAAAACTTTTCGCTGGGAATACTTTACCAGTCCTCAAGATCTGTTTAGCCATATAATCGGTGCGACATTGATGGGCTTTGGTGGCGTGACCGCCATGGGCTGCACGATAGGCCAAGGAGTTACCGGACTTTCGACGCTGGCCTTGGGTTCTGTGATTGCGCTGACGGGCATCTTGGCCGGCGCGGCGATCACCATGAAGCTCCAGTATCGCTGGATGATGCGAGAAAACTAGAATAAGGCAAAAAGAGATTGCTTCGTTACCTAAAATTATTGCTAGGTGGGTTGCTGTGTGTGGTTTGTGTCTCTGGCGTCTTGTTTTCAGGCGCACAGGCCGCCCCCAAAACGATCAACTTTCAGTTCACCGATGTGAATGGCAAGTCGATCCGACTGTCGGATTACAAGGGCCAATGGGTCTTGGTCAACTTCTGGGCCCCGTGGTGCCCATTGTGTTGGGAAGAAGCGCCGGACTTGAACGATCTCAACAAGCGCCGCGATTTTGTCGTCATCGGCATGGGGCTTGATTACGGCCCTGATGCCAACATCGTTGTCGAGACGGCCCAGCGTCACAACCTCAACTTTGAAGCGATTGTGGCCGGTGGCTCCCGGCGCAATCCGGACAGCCCGTTCCGCCAAGTGGGCCCGGTCGATTTTTACCCGACCTCTTACCTCTATGACCCCAATGGAGAGATGGTCATGTTTATCCCGGGCCTGATCAAGGTGAAGCGTATCAACGCCTTCATCGATACCTGGCGGCAGATCCAATCGGTCAAATAGCGCTCGCTTTGGAAGGGGCTCGGCGTGTCGGTCCTGGCGCTATCGCAGCTCTGCCTTGGATTTGAATTTCAAGATTGACGCGAAGGCCTGAATTTGGAATAATGCTCCGCTTTCCGGGTCGGTAGCTCAGCCGGTAGAGCAGCGGACTTTTAATCCGTTGGTCGCGAGTTCGAATCTCGCCCGACCCACCATGTTTCGGGTTGTTAGCTCAGTTGGTAGAGCTGCGGACTCTTAATCCGTCGGTCGTAGGTTCAAATCCTACACAGCCCACCAAAATCGGGGTTTGTCGGTATGTACGCAAATACATGCACGTCAAACCCCGTTATCATTCCAGACCATGAAATTCATTGACGAAGCCTCTATCGAAGTCTGCGCCGGCAACGGCGGCAAGGGCGCGGCCACCTTTCGGCGCGAAAAGTACATCCCCATGGGCGGCCCTGACGGCGGCGATGGCGGCAAGGGCGGCGATGTCTGGCTGGTGGCCGACCGTAATCTCAACACCCTGATCGAGTTCCGCTACACCCGCACCTATCATGGGGAGAACGGCGAACGCGGGGGCTCGGCCGATTGTTACGGCAAGGGCGGGGCTGACTGCATCGTGCGCGTCCCGGTCGGGACCTTGGTGATCGAAGAAAGCATCAACGAGGACGGCTTTCGCACGACCGGCGAGCGCATCGTCGATCTGTCCCAAGACGGCCAGCGTTTCTGTATCGCGCGCGGGGGTAAGGGCGGCCTTGGCAACCTGCATTACAAGACCAGTACCAACCGCGCCCCGCGCAAAAGCACCCCCGGCACGGAGGGTGAAATCCGCCGCCTGCGTTTGGAGCTCAAGGTGTTGGCTGATGTCGGCCTGCTAGGCATGCCCAACGCCGGCAAATCGACCTTTATCCGCGCGGTATCGGCGGCGCGCCCCAAGGTGGCCGATTACCCCTTCACCACGCTCTACCCTAACCTGGGCGTGGTGCGGGTCGATCACGACCGCAGTTTTGTCATTGCCGACATCCCCGGCCTGATCGAAGGGGCGGCCGAGGGGGCTGGGCTGGGTCATCAATTCCTCCGTCATCTCGCGCGCACCCGGGTGTTACTGCATCTGGTCGATCTGGCGCCGTTTGACCCAGAGGCAGATCCGGTCCACGAGGCGCGTGCCATCGTCGAGGAGTTGCGCAAGTATGACGACGATTTGTACAACAAGCCGCGCTGGCTGGTGCTCAACAAGCTCGACCTGATCCCGGACGAAGACCGTGCCGAGCGGGTGGCCGACTTTATCCGTGATTACGGTTGGGACGGCCCGGTGTTCAGCATCGCCGCGATCAGCGGTGAAAATTGCCAGAGGCTCATCTATGCGCTCATGGGCTTCCTGGAGACGCAGCGTGCCGAGGCGGACGCGGCAGCCACAGAGATCGCAGCGGGCGCGGACACGGGGCCTGAGGCATCCGCCGACGAGGACGAGGACGAGGACGCGGACGAGGACGCGGACGAGGCATGAAATCCGTCGTCGCCGATGCCCATCGCCTGATCGTCAAGGTCGGCAGTAGTCTGGTCACCAACGACGGTCGCGGGCTGGATCATGCGCGGCTGGCGCGTTGGGCCGAGCAGATTGCCGCGCTCAATGCCATGGGCAAAGAGGTCGTGCTGGTGTCCTCAGGCGCTATCGCCGAGGGGCTGTTGCGGCTCGGTTGGACCAAGCGCCCGCAGGCAATCAACGAATTACAGGCCGCCGCGGCGGTCGGCCAGATGGGCCTTATCGAGGCCTACGAGCGCTGCTTTCGCGGTCATGGTCTGCGTTCGGCGCAGGTGCTGCTGACTCACGCCGACCTGGCCGACCGCGAACGCTATCTCAACGCCCGTTCCACCCTGCGCACCCTGCTGGAACTCAAGGTCATCCCCATCATCAACGAAAACGACACCGTCACCACCGACGAGATCAAGTTTGGTGACAACGACACCCTCGCCGCGTTGGTGGCCAACCTGGTTGAGGCCGACGCGCTGATCATCCTCACCGACCAGCCGGGCCTCTACACTGCGGACCCGCGCAAGGACCCCGCCGCCGAGTTGGTGCGCGAGGCGCAAGCGGGTGATGTGGCGCTCGAGGCGATGGCCGGCGGGGCGGGCTCCACGGTCGGTACCGGCGGCATGCTGACCAAGATCCTTGCCGCCAAACGCGCGGCGCGCAGCGGGGCGCACACCGTCATCGCCAGCGGCCGCGAGGACCGCGTGCTGGTGCGTCTAGCCGAGGGCGAGGCCATCGGAAGCCAGCTCGTTGCCCATGCAGCGACCCTGGAGGCGCGCCGTCAATGGCTGGCGGACCACCTGCGCGGCCGGGGTCGTCTGGTGCTCGATGCCGGGGCCGTGGTGGCGCTGACCAGCCAAGGCAAGAGCCTGCTGCCGATTGGCGTCACCGCCGTCGAAGGCGATTTCCAGCGCGGCGAGGTCGTCGCCTGCGTCGATGCCGCTGGGCGCGATATTGCGCGGGGTTTGGTGAACTACTCCGCCGATGAAGCGCGCCGCATCATCGGCCACCCCAGCCACGAGATCGCCGCATGCTTAGGCTATAGCGACGAACCCGAACTCATCCACCGCGACAGTCTGGCGCTGCTGTAGGCGCGTACGGCACCAAACGCCGTCGCTGCCAAGGCACCCCATCGGGCGGCACCTATCGTGCGTGACAGGCCAATCTGAAAGCGGAAATCGTGTCTGACCCCGTTTTTCGTTGCGTGCCGGCCTGATTTTCGTAGGGGCAACCCCCTGTGGTTGCCCATGTACCGTTAGGGCAGGCACAGGGGCCTGCCCCTACATGGGCCATGGCCGTCGTGGTTGCCAAAAGGTGTAATGTGGCCAGATCCACTACCAATCACCAAGACCGCAATTTCCCCGCCGATTTCCCCTTGACCTCAGTTTTCCCTGTTTGCCTTGCCTATAGGAGACGGGCATACTCTTGCTGAAGCTGGAGATAGCCATGCGCCTGACTGCCGAACAGATCAACCTGATACGCACACAAGTCCAAAGCCAATTTGGGCCGCATTCGCGTGTGTGGCTGTTTGGATCGCGTGTGGATGACGCACGCCGGGGCGGGGATGTCGATTTGTATATCGAGCCCCAAATTGAAGCTACACCGTGGCAAGAAGCGATTTTGCGCGTCCAGCTTCAGGACGGCTTGCAGCTGCCGGTCGATACCGTCGTTGCAATGCAACCCGATGACCCCCGACCGATGTGCCGCATTGCCCGGATGACGGGGGTGGCATTGTGAGCGCGGATTTACTCGCAGAAAAAGGGCGGCTGCTGGCCGACAAGCTGACGGCTTGCCTGCGTTTGCAAGACCGGGTGCGCTACAGCCAGGCCAAGTTGCCGCTCCCCTTGCTGGACACGGCATGCTTGGACAATGCACAAATGGAGTCCTTGTCGGCCTTCAACGAAACCTTCAGCAAGTGGCAGGATGTGCTGGCCTCGGCCATGAAGGAAGCCGTGGGTTTGTCTGGGCTGGATGCCAGTCAGTTCATGCGCGTGCTGACCCTCATGGAAAAAGAGGGTGTGGTTGATGCCGTAGCGTGGCGCACCTTGCGTGAGCTACGCAACGCCGCCGCGCATGATTACTTGCTTGATGGCCAGCAACAGGCCCGCCATTTCAATGCTGTGGCAGGGCATGTTGGGGTGCTTGAGAGCGCCACGCAAAACCTTGTCGCGTATTGCGGCGACACCTTGGGCCTGGCGCGGCTGTAACGCCTCAACGGCCAGTAGGAACGTCATCAACGGCCTGTAGGCGCGCAACCCCTGCGCGGATCTTGCAAACCCATCGGCCACAGGCGGAAACCTACGAGCCCCGCGCCGCCCGCCCGCTGATTGGAAATCGTGGTCTGACCCCGTTTTATGTTATTTCTCTGCCGTTTTAGTGCCGTTTTAGTGCCGTTTTACCCGTTTTTGTTCGGCATTTTTCGTCTGATGGTATGAAGAAACCAGTTCACCAAAGGTTTTTTCCTTGCGGAGCGTGAGTTAAGGGGGTAAATTTCCGCAAGCCCGTGATCCGCACGGTAGAACATTGCCCCACTCGATAGGAGAACACATGAAGCTGAACAAACTACTGCTGGCGCTGGCCGCCTCCGGCATCGCTACCTCGGCGTTTGCAACCAATGGTTATTTTGCACATGGCATCGGCGTCAAGGCCAAGGCCATGGGCGGCGCGAGCATCGCGTTTGCGGAAGACGGCTTTGGCGCGGCGTCTAACCCGGCCAATCTGGCACAGGCCAATGATGGTTATTCTGTGGGGGTTAGCGCATTTAACCCTGATAGAGGGATTTCTTCATCCAGCACCAGCGGAGCATATATCGGTCCGAATGTAGATAAGAACGGCAATGAAACCAGCTTGTTTGCAATTCCGGAGTTTGCGTATGTTAAGACCCATAATGACAAAATAAAATATGGTGTCGTTGTTTATGGAAATGGTGGGATGAATGTTGAGTATGCTGGCTTGGTGTATGACTCAAGTACAAGAACATCAACAAACCTAGAGCAATTAATTATTGCACCTACGGTTTCATACAAGCTGGATGACAAAAACACATTGGCGGCGTCAGTAAATGTTATCTACCAAACATTTGAGGCGACTGGCTTAAATATGTTTACATGCTATACCGGGTCGGGTAATTGCAGTACCGGTGCGGGAGTTGCAAATCCAGGCGGTTATGGTGTTGATGACTCCATGGGTGTAGGTGTCAAGCTGGGTTGGACGGGCAAGCTGTCGGATACTTTGACTGGCGGTGCCTATTATCAGCCCAAGACCTCGATGGATAAGTTTAGTGCTTACAAGTACTTGTTTGCGCAGGCTGGGGGCTTTGACATTCCGGAAACCTATGGTGCTGGTGTGGCCATCAAGGCCAACCCAAAAACAACCGTCGCCTTGGATGTGGTGCAGATCAATTACAGCGGCATCAAGTCCTTGGCAAACCCGAATAATCATAATTATGCCAATACAATTCTTGGCGCTGAGGATGGCAAGGGCTTCGGTTGGAAAGACATGACGGTGTACAAATTGGGTGTGGCACATCAGATGGATGCTAACACCACGATTCGTGCCGGTTGGAACTATGGCAAACAACCCATCTCCCTGGATCAGCTTGACTTCAATGTGTTGGCTCCGGCGGTGGTCGAACATCACTTCACGGCAGGCCTGACCCGTGTCTTGGATAAGAACTCGGATGTATCTCTACACGCCATGTATGCGCCTAAGGTTACGCTGACCGGTCCAGTTGTTTCTGGTACCGGCACCTATCATATGGATCAGCTTAAAATGAGCCAATACGAAGTCGGCGTTCAGTACAGCAAGAAGTTCTGATCGAACCGATTGCCACCACAAAAAACCGGGCTTCGGCCCGGTTTTTTTACGCTCCTTTGATTTGCAAAAATGGGCTCTTGGTGATGGGTATTGGATCTGGCCACATTACACATTTTGGCAACCACGACGGCCATGGTCCATGTAGGGGCAGGCCCCCGTGCCTGCCCTAACGGTGAATGGGCAACCACAGGGGGTTGCCCCTACGGGTATTTCGGCGACAGTTTACTAAATCACTAAATGCGGAAAAATTCGGGTCAGACTCGATTGATCCATCTTGGATGAGAAATCAATCGAGTCTGACCTCATTGATTTGCAGGGGCTAGAGGCTTGACCGACCCTCAACGACAAGTCAAAATATCATAAAGCACTATTTTAATAAGGCACGAATCATGGCAGCTACTGCACTTCATTCCTCCGTCAAGGTCGTTGGAGCTAACGGCCAAATCTCGTTGGGAAAACAATTCGCTGGCCGGCAGGTGCTGGTCGAGGAGCGCGAGCCGGGTGTCTGGATGGTGCGCACGGCCACCGTCGTCCCCGACAATGAGCGCTGGCTGCACGAACCCCAAGCCGCCGTAGACCTGCAAGCCGCACAGGCCTGGGCCGCGGCGCACCCGGCCTCCAACGCGAACACCGACCATGTGCTAAAACGCCTGGACAATGACGAGCACTGATCCGAACTCCAAGGTCTTGCTCGACCTGAATAACCTCACCTTTCAGGAAAACCTGTTCAGTTTGCAAAAGCCTGAGCGCCATTCCGCGCTCGATACGCTCAACAAGATTCGGCAACTGACTTGGGCGCAGGTTTACCGGGACAACGGACTCAAGTGGGAAAAGATCGTCAGTGTGCGACCTCATGCTGGCATCGATGCTGTCTATTCGTTGCATATCACCCAGTCACGCCGAGCAACCGCTTTGCGTGAGGGTCAATACATGCGCCTGCTCACCGTGGCCCTAGACCACGATAGATCATACGGCAAGAAGTAGATTCGGCCTTGCTTGGTATTTCGGTGACAGTTTACTAAATCACCAAATGGAAATTGATGGAAATTGGGGTCAGATCACGATTTTGACACCGTAGAAGCCAAGCTCAGCGTTCGATGATCACCCTACAGCCGTCTGCGCAATCAGCACATCGGCCGGGATGCCCAGGCCTTTGTGCAGTCTACGGATCATGGCTAGCGTCAGCGGACGCTTGCGGTTCAGGACTTCGTAGACGCGGTTGCTTTTGCCAATAATCGGCTCCAGATCTTTGATGGATAGACCACTCTGATCCATCCGGAATTTGATGGCTTCCACCGGGTCAGGCGCGGTGATGGGTATGTGCTTGGCCTCGTAGGCTTGCACCAGCGTGGCCAGGATGTCCAGACGATCACCCTCCGGCGTGCCCGGATCAGGGTCGGACTCCATCAAGGCTGAAATCTCTTTGAGCGTGGCCTTGTAGTCTGCTTCGGTGTGGATAGGGCGAATGTCCATGTTTTCCTCCGTGGCCGGTCAGGCTATTTCAACGGTTTCTGCGTCCACGGCGTCGTACTCCTTGTGGGTGCCGACAAACTTCACATAGACGATCTGCAATTTGTACGCAACGGCCACGATCAGCCGGTAGTCATTGCCTTTGATGTTGAAGACCATTCGACGGTTTTTCAGCACGCTGGCGCTACGGTATTGTGCCTTGATGTCAGCGGGCTGGGCCCAGGCCGCATTCATGGCTTCCTCGTACCAAGCCTTTAGCGGCTGCTCGGCATCGGGATAGCGCTCCCAGAAGGCCCGAAGGGTAGCCACGGCAATCACTCGCATGGGCCGAAGCTTAGTCCCATAATGGGACTTTGGCAAGTGGAATTGGGGTCACCACGATTTCTGCCCTCCCGTTTGTGGCATCTAGGGTTGCCGGTCCACGAGGTGCGGGGTGAGAAAGACGAGCAATTCGCGGTCACGCCGGGTCTGGCCTTCGCTGCGGAACAGGCGTCCGAGCAGGGGGATGTCGGTCAGCAAGGGGATGCCGCTCTGGCTGTCGCCCCGGTCTTCTTGATAGATGCCGCCCAGGATCAGGGTTTCGCCATGTTTGACCCGGACGCGGGTCTTGAGGCGGTGGGTGTCGATGGGGAAGGCCTCGGCACCTTGGCCGTTGCTGCCGTTCAGGCTGCGGCCGCGACTGTCTTTGTGCACTTCAATGTCGAGTTCGATCAGGTCGTTGTCGAGGATGTTGGGCGTGACCAGGAGGCAGAGCAGGGCGTCCTTGTAGGTGGTCTGGGTGCTGATGCTGCCGTTGGTGGTGGTGCTGTTTTGGATCGGCAGTTGTTCGCCCTGGGTGATGACGGCGGGGTTGCGGTTTAGGGTCATGACGCGAGGGTTGGCGATGATGCGGCCTTTTTCTGTTTGCTCCAGGGCGTCGAGTTCGACGCGCAGCAGGTCGGTGGTGGCGGCGGCGAGGGGGCTGGCGTCGGTCAGGGTCGCGGGCAGGATCATGAGGCTGCTGCCCTGCGCCCAACGCGCCCCGAGCCGGATGCCGAGGTTGCGACTGAAGGTGGTGTCGGCAATGACGATGCGGGCCTCCAGCATGACTTGGCGCGTGGGTTGGTCAAGCAGGGCGAGGAGGCGTTGCAGGGTGGCGAGGCGCGACGGGCTGTCTTTGATCAGTAGACGCGGGTAGGCGTGATCGATCAGGAGTTGGCCTTTGGGGCTGAGTAGCCTGGGCCCGGCCGCCGAAGGGTTGGGCCCGCGTTCGGAAGGGGACTGTCGTGCCGGTGTTTGGCGGGTGGCGCTTGAGGTGGGTTGGGTCACCTCGGAACCGCAACTGACCGGGCTTGCGCTCGACTGCCAGGGACGGCCTTCGATCAGGGCGGCGGCTTGTTCGACCGGCAGGTGACGGAGCGGGATCGCGACAAACTCCGCCGCCGGGCGTTCTTCCTGGCGTTCTTTGTTGAGGACGCGAAGGGCGCGGCCGTGCGGTTCTGTCGCCAGTCGTTTGCTGGCCAGGATGAGGTCTAGCGCCTCTTGCCAGGGCAGATCACGGACCTTGAGGGTGACTGTGCCGGTGATGTCTTCGTCAATGATGAGGCCTTGCCCGGAGAGGTCGGCGACCATGCGCAGGGCTTGGCGCACCTCAACACCGTCCAGATTGAGGTCGATGCGACCGGGGGTGGGCGGGGCGGTGAGCGGGGCGGTGGTGGGTGGGGTCGGGGCCGCACTCGTCGCAAAAGAGGGGGCGGCGAAGGACAGGGTGGCGGCCACGAAGAGTGGGGTCAGGGCGCGTAAGGTCATGGCGGGTTTCCGATCAGAAGGGACTGGCGGCCGGTGTCTTGCTGAACTTCAATGCCGTTCGGGAGGATGGCGAGTACCCGAGCGCTACGATCGCCTAGCCGCATCCCGGGCCGAATCGTGTGGGTCTTTCCGGCGGGCGTGCGTACCAGCGCATAGTGGTCGTGCTCGGCGCGGCCGACGGCAATGACCCGGTAGGCGGAGAGGGGGAGTTCTTCCAGCGCGGTTCGGGGTTTGGCGACTACTTTGGGGCGGGCCTGAAACAGCGCTGCGGTGGGTGTGTTTGTAAGAATGGGGTGCGATTCGGCCCCGCGGATACAAACTTGTAGGGAAAGGGTCGTTATCCCGCGATCGTCGGGGGTTAGGGTGAAGCGCTCGACAGAATGCGGGCCGCGTAACAGGTCTTGGAGCAGGCCCTGGACAGCGAGGGGCGCGCCGTGCATTTTTAGGCGCAGCCGTTGGCCATCGGGTTTGGCGTTGGCAGGGAGTGGGGTGTAGTCGAGCAGATGAACAGAGCGGGCGTGAGCGAGGCCTTGCAGGTACGGCCAAGGGTCTGGTGCCGATGGGGGCGTGGCGGTTGCTGCGGTGTTTGGAGGGCTTAAGGGGTTTATGGGGTTTAAGGGGCTTAAGGGATTTATGGCATGCAGGGCGTGGGTCAAGGCCTGAGCCTCGCGGAGGCGTTCATCCAACCCGCGAAGCTCGATCGTGCCGGCGCGAAGCTGGGCCTCAAGGGTGTGGATGTGGTCTTGCGTGGGCCAGATCCAGAGCGCTAGCCAGAGGGCACCGATGCAGAGTGGCCCGACGGCCAGTGCGCCATGGTGCATCCCTGCGGGGACTTGGCCATAGCGCAGCAGGGCGCGAGAGAGCGTGTGCGAAAGGCGTGTGAAAAGGTCGCTCATGCGGTCGTCGTTCATGGCGTTGTCGATGGCCTCGGCGAGCAGGTGGCCGGGAGTTGGAGCGCAAAGCGCAGTGGGCCATGGGTGTCGCGGTGGCCCTCGCTCAGATGGGGACACGGCAGGGCCTTGAGCAGACGGGTAAGGGCGGCCGGGGTTTGCGCCAGACCTTCAAGCCGTAGCCCTTGGCTGTCGTAGCTCAGGCTGTGGTAGCGCACTTCCTGAGGACGCCTGCGGGCCAGTTGATCCAGTCGTGCGGCCCAAGCCTGTTGTTGGCGCTGCGTGGCTTCACGCGCCGCCCGCTCGGCTTGCTGTGCGGCTTGTTGGGTGGCGAGTTGCTGGCGGAGTTGGGCGAGGTTGGGCAGTTGGGCCTGACGGGTCTTGATGGCCTCCATCAGCCGAGCCTGTTGGGAGGTGAGGGCCTGTTCATGGGCTATTTGCTGGGTGGCGATCCAGAGCGCTGGCAGGATGGCCAGCAGGCTGGTGGCCGCTAGCCATGTGAAGCGGCGTTGGCCTTGTTTCAACCAGGCGGCGTTGCGCCAGGGGATAAGGTTGAACGGGGCGGATGCGGGGTCGGCGGGGGGCGAATCGTTTTCTGGGGTGATGGCGACGCAGCGTAAGCCGGCGGCCTGTACGGCCTCAAGGTAGGCTGCGATCAAGGCGCGCGGGGCTAGGCAGAGCGCGATTTCATCTGTTGAGATGCGCTGCCAGTCAAAGGCGATCGGTGCAGTGTGGCCTAGTTCGGCGGCGATCTGTGTGGCCATCTGGGCGGCCAGCGCGTGGGCCTCGGCCTCGGTGACCCCGACGGGGAAGGCTCGGTGTGCTATGCGGCATTGCGCGGCGGGGATGACCAGGGTGAGTGCGTCGAGGGGCCCCGGCAACGCGGCACTCGCAGAACGCAGCGCGGCCGCGAGTAGAGCGGGGTCGGGGGGTGAGCCCTCGGCCATGGCGAGAGGGGCGTGGCCTTCGGCTAGGGGGTCGTGACCCGCTACAGGCCGGTTTTCCGGGGGCGCGTGGTCAGGGCCGTGGAGTGGGTCGTAAATAAGCATTTGGACCCCCGATGCGCTAAGATGCGCAACGGCATGCAACGAGGATCGTTGGGGTCGTTTTATCCGAATGGGCAGTACGCTTAGGTTCATGAGCCACCGTCCGAATGGGCTGGAGTGACGCGGAACCGGGCGGGTGCAGAAGAGGTTTTGTGATGCAAAAGTGGCGTTTTATGCGTGTGGTTTGGGGCGGCTTGGCGGCGATCGTTGTGGCGACGATTGCCGTGACCGGTCTGTCGGCGGCGGTGTTGTATCCGAACCTTCCGGATGTGGCGACCCTGAAGGATTACAGCCCCAAGCTGCCCTTGCGGGTCTACACCGAGGACGGGGCCTTGATCGGTGAGTTTGGCGAGGAGAAACGCTCGGTCGTGGCGTTGAAAAACACGCCGCTGATCTTGCGCAGGGCGATTCTGGCGGCAGAAGACGAGCGTTTCTACGAACACGGTGGTGTGGACTCCCTCGGCGTTTTGCGCGCTGCTGTTTCGAATGTGCTCTCCGGTGGGGCCAAGGAGGGCGCGTCCACGATCACCATGCAGGTGGCGCGCAACTTCTTCCTGTCGTCCGAGAAAAGCTTCAAGCGAAAGATAAACGAAGCTTTGCTGGCCGTCAAAATTGAGAGCGCCCTGAGTAAAGATGAGATCTTGGAGTTGTATATTAACCAGATCTACCTCGGGCAGCGGGCCTATGGTTTCGAGGCGGCGGCCCGCGTCTATTTTGGCAAGCCGCTGGATCAGATTGATCTGGCCGAGGCGGCCATGCTGGCGGGCCTGCCCAAGGCGCCATCGGCCTATAACCCGGTGGTTAATTTCCCGCGCGCCAAGATCCGCCAGCAGTATGTGCTGAAGCGGATGCGCGACATCAAATACATTACCGAGGCTGAATTTGACCAAGCGCAACGGCGCAAGCTGGTGATTCGCTATACCCCGCAGACCTTCGATGCCGCGGCCGATCACCTGGCCGAGCTGGTGCGGCAATACATGTTCCAGAAGTACGGCGAGCAGATCTACAAGACCGGGATGCGCGTCTATACGACCCTGCGTATTGCGGACCAAAAGGCGGCGGTCGATGCGGTGCGCGCTGGGGTGGTGGAATACACGCGTCGCCATGGCTATCCGGGTGCTGAGGCGCAACTGACCCTGCCCGCCAATGCCTTGGACCGTGAGGCGGCGATCGCGGATGCCCTGGCGGCTCGGGGCGAGCTGAATGGCTTGTTGCCGGCCGTGGTGCTGCGGGTCGATAGCAAACGAATCCGGGTGCGCCTGCGCGGTGGCGACGAGGTCGATCTCGGCCCGGCGGAGATCGAATTCGCGCAAGCGGCCATCGGCCCCAAGGCGAGCGCGGCGCGTCGTTTGCGGCCAGGTTCGGTGGTGCGAGTGGTGCGTCTGGGGCCTACTCAACCCTGGCTGTTGACGGCCACGCCGCAGGTGGAGGCCGCCTTGGTTTCGCTGTCGCCGGAGAGCGGCGCGATCCGGGCCTTTGTGGGCGGTTTCGACTTTGTCCGTAGTCAGTACAACCATGTCACTCAGGCCTTGCGGCAACCGGGCTCAACCTTCAAGCCGTTCATCTACTCGGCGGCCTTGGAGCGCGGCATCACGCCGGCGACGGTCTTCGATGACGCGCCCCTCCGCATCAACCCGGCCTTGACGGGCGGTGTGGAGTGGAACCCGCAGAACTATGATCGTGAAAACGAAGGGCCGATGACGATGCGTCGGGCCCTTTATAAATCCAAGAACCTGGTTTCCATTCGGGTCTTGGAGGCGACCGGATTGGAGTTTGCCCAGCAGCACGCCCAGCGTTTTGGTTTTCCAGCCGAGCGCGTGCCGGCCCTCTACACCCTCGCGTTGGGGGCCAACGAGGCAACGCCGCTGGAGATGGCGGCAGGCTATGCGGTGTTTGCCAACGGCGGGCTGCGGGTCAAACCGCACTATCTGTTGCGGGTCACGGACAAGAATGGCCAGCCGCTAGAAAACTTTAGCACCCCGGAAGTCGAGCCCGTGCTGGATCCGCGCAATGCCTTCGTGATGACCACCCTGTTGCAGGATGTGGTGCGTCGGGGCACGGCGGTGAAGGCGATGGAACTGGGGCGGCTGGATCTGGCAGGCAAGACCGGCACGACGGATGACACGCGCGACACCTGGTTTGCGGGCTTTGGGCCGACCCGGGTGGCAGTGTCTTGGCTAGGTTTTGATCAACCCCGCCCGACCGGCGAGACAGGTGGCGCGGCGGCCTTGCCGATCTGGATTCGTTACATGGGGGCGGCGTTACGCAATGTGCCCGAGGTCGGCTATGCCACACCAGAGGGGGTGAGTGTCCAGTCGGTGAACCCGGTCACCGGGCGGCCGGACCCGCAAGGGGTGGCGGAGTATTTCCTGGAGGAATTTCCGCCAGGCAGGCCTTTGCCCGCGCGGCGTTGAGACGAAAGGAATCTGCATGGCCAGAGAGGCGGTACGCCATGCCCAGATGCGGGTGCGCATTGCTCAGGTCGCTGCACGGTTGATCGCGGAGGACGGGGTGGCCGACTTTGGCCAGGCCAAGCGCAAGGCGGCGCGGCAATTGGGCGCGCCGGATTCGCACAGCCTGCCCAGCAATGAGGAGGTGGAGATGGCGCTGGCCGAGCATCATCGCCTCTTTGTTCAGGATCCGGCCAGTCCGCTACGCGCCCTGCGCGAACAGGCCTTAGAGGTCATGCGGGCCTTGGCGGACTTTCATCCGCGTTTGGTCGGCGGCGTGGCGACGGGTCGGGTGGCGGGCTTGGCGCGGGGTCTGGAACCGGGGCGTACCCACATCGAGATTGACCTCTACATCGACTCGTCCAAGGCCTTCGAGCAGTTTCTGGTCAATCAGGATATCGAGTTTCGCAGCATTGAGCAGGGTGGGCATACCTTGTACCAACTCTATTCGGACCCGGCTGATGTCTGGATCCGCATCCTGCCGGAGAACGCCCTGCGAGCAGAGAGTCCCGGTCGTGATGAACCCCTGCGCCGTTTGTCGATGGCGCAACTGGAGCTGTTATTGAGTGGGGATGTGGACCCGGATCAGGACTCCGCCAGCCAGCGCGCGGCATCGCGTGCGTAATAGGTCAGGATCGCGTCGGCCCCGGCGCGTTTGAACGAGAGCAAGGCCTCCATGACGCAGGCCTTTTCGTTGATCCAGCCGTTCTGGCCGGCGGCTTTGAGCATCGCGTACTCGCCGCTCACCTGATAGACAAAGGTCGGCGCCTTGAATTCGTCCTTCACGCGGCGAACGATGTCCAGATACGGCATGCCCGGCTTCACCATCACCATGTCGGCGCCTTCTTGCAGGTCTAGTCCCACTTCCCACAGCGACTCGTCCGAATTGGCCGGATCCATCTGGTAGGTGTATTTGTTGCCAGCACCGAGGTTGGCGGCGGAACCCACCGCGTCGCGGAAGGGGCCGTAGAAGCTGGACGCATATTTGGCCGAGTAGGCGAGGATGCGGGTGTGGATGTGGCCGGCGGCGTCGAGCGCCTCGCGCACGGCGCGGATGCGGCCATCCATCATGTCGGACGGCGCGACGATGTCGGCACCGGCGGCGGCGTGGGTCTCGGCCTGGCGCGTCAGCACGGCGATGGTCTCGTCGTTGAGCACATAGCCGTTAGCGTCGATCAGGCCGTCCTGGCCGTGGCTAGTGTAGGGGTCGAGGGCGACATCGGTGATGATGCCCAATTCCGGAAAGCGTTGCTTCAGTGCCGCCACCACGCGCGGCACCAGGCCGTCGGGGTTGTACGCCTCGCTGGCGGTGTCGTTTTTGAGCGCGGTGTCGATGACCGGGAACAGCGCCAGCGCCGGGATGCCGAGCTTCAGGCATTCCTCGGCCAGCGGCAGCAGACGATCCAGCGACAGCCGTTCGACGCCGGGCATGGAGGCGATCTGTTCGACCCGGTCTTGGCCGTCGAGCACGAACACCGGCAGGATCAGGTCGCTGGCCGTTAGCGTGTTTTCGCGCATCAAGCGGCGCGAGAAGGCGTCACGGCGCATGCGGCGCATGCGTTTGCGGGGGAAGGCGGAGAGGGCGGTGGTGAAGTCGGTCATGGCGTGGTCTGCGAGTCAGGGGCGGACGAATCAGGGGCGGACGGTTGCATGGTAGCCGAATCCGAGGCCAGCGCGGGCGGCGGGGATTCCTTGCCCGGTTTGACCATGTCCAGCCATTGCCGAATGATCGCTTCGGACTCTTCCAGTCCAATGCGGTGGGTGCTGGAGAAGACCTGCACCCGGGCGCTAAAGCCGGCGGTGTCCAGCTCGGCCTGTACGGTACGCATCACCTGCGCGGCCTGACTGCGTGAGACCTTGTCGGCCTTGGAGAGCAGGATGTGGATGGGTTTGCCCGTGGGCCGGAACCAGTTCAGCAAGTGGCGATCCAGGTCGGTCAGCGGATGGCGGATGTCCATGATGAGGATGAGCCCCACCAGTTGCCGGCGGTCGGCCAGATAGCCGCCGATGAGTTGCTGCCAGGCGCGTTGCTGAGTGAACGGGGCCTTGGCAAAGCCGTAGCCGGGCAGATCAACCAGGAAGCGGCCAACCTGAGTCTCAAAAAAATTCAGATGTTGGGTGCGGCCCGGGGTCTTGCTGGCGAAGGCGAGCCGTTTCTGATTGGCAATGATATTGATTGCGCTAGACTTTCCGGCGTTCGAGCGCCCAGCAAAGGCCACCTCGCGCTGACTGTCGGTTGGCAGGTCGCGGATGTGGGCAATGGTCGAAAAGAAACGGGCGTTGAGCATGGCAAGGTAGGTCCGGTGCTTGGCAATAGTGCGGCTTGCCGATAGAATCCTCGGGATTTTACAAAAAAAGAGGAAGAATTGCGATGAAACTGCTAACGATCTTTATTCTGGCTGCGCTGCCTGTGTCCATTGCGCTGGCCAGCCCGGCGGTTGCGCCGGTTGCCACGGCGGTTGCCACTAAGGGCGATGCGGCCAAGGCGCAGGCTATTGTGAACAATCTGTGCGGCGCCTGCCATGGTGCGGATGGCAATAGCACGGCGGCCAACTTTCCGAATCTGGCCGGCCAGACGCCGGAATATATCAACAAACAACTCCACGATTTCAAGTCGGGTGCGCGCAAGAACGCCATCATGGCGCCCAATGTGACCCAACTGAGCGCGGCCGATATGCTCAATCTGGCCGCCTATTTTGCGGCGCAGACGCCCAAGCCCAAGCTGGCTAAGGATGCGACCCTGGTGGCCGAAGGAAAGCGTATCTATATGGGTGGCAATGCGGCCAGCGGCGTGCCGGCATGCGCTTCGTGTCACGGTCCGGCGGGCGAAGGTATCCCGGTGCAGTTCCCGCGTCTGGCGGGTCAGCATGGTAAGTATGTGCAGTCTCAGTTGGTCGGATTCCGGAGCGGGGATCGTAGCAATGACGGCGGCAAGATGATGCAGGTCATCGCCCGCAAGATGACCGATCAGGAGATGCGTGCGGTCGCGGAGTACATCTCCGGATTGCGCTGATTCGCGGGTGGTTTCAGGGCCTTAAAACAACGGCACTTCGGTGCCGTTTTTTTACAAGGGTCAATAGTAGAAAATGCTGTTTGATATATTGCTCGAGAGAGGCTATAAATCGCATCCGGAGCACGAGTTGGCTGCCATTCGGCGGCCCGTTTCCTAACTGTAACAAGGAGAAATCTATGGATCGTAGACAAGTTCTGAAGGGCGCTGGTTCAGCCGGTGCGGTCAGCGTTGCTATCGCGGCCGGTTTGCTGAAGCCGACGGATGTTTTTGCTGTGGATACCAAGGCCTTTTCGGCCTCGGATGCCGGTGCGGTTATGTCTGCTGTGGGCGGTAGCGGTGCAGAAGCCAATGCAGGTGTGGTGGTCGGGGCTCCGGATATTGCTGAGAACGGCGCTGTCGTTCCGGTGGATGTGACCTCCAATATTGCGGGCACCACTTCCATCGCTATTGTGTCTGAGAAGAATTCCCTGCCCTTGATTGCTGAATTCAACTTCAGCAACGGTGCTGTGGCCTATGTGGCTACCCGCATCAAGATGGGTGCGACCTCCAATGTCGTCGCTGTCGTCAAGGCTGGCGGTAAGACCTACAAGGGTCACAAGGAAGTCAAAGTCACCATCGGCGGCTGCGGCGGCTAATCCAGACAACCACAAGAAAAGGACACTATTATGGCAATGAAACTGCGTGCATCAATGTCTGGCGATACGGCCGATATCAAGTGTTTGATGAATCACCCGATGGAAACCGGTATGCGTAAAGACGCTGCTTCCGGTAAGGTGGTCCCGGCCCATTACATCACTGATGTGACCTGCACCGTTGGCGGTAAGCCGGCGGTCGTCGCTCAATGGGGCGGTGGCGTTTCCAAGAACCCGTACCTGGCTCTGAAGGTCAAGGGTGCGAAGTCCGGCGACGAGGTCACCGTGGCTTGGACTGACAACAAGGGTGAGAAGGAAACCGTTAGCGCTAAGATCGGCTAATGGGTCTTGGGGTTGGGCCTCGGTAACGGGGCTTGACCCCTTTCGGTTTACTTGGCAAAGGCATTCACCGCGTGTGTCTTGGCCAAGTAGTCTGGAAATAATTTTTTCTGTGCGCGGTATGTTGCGATGACCGTGATATGCCGATAACCGTGTTTTGGCCCCATCCCATGGGATTCTTTGGCAGGATAAATATGCGCGAGAAGCGTGTCTCAATCTGGCGGCTGTATGCCCTGCTGTGTGCGTTGCTGAGTGGTGGGGTGAGTGGTGCGGTGAATGCGGGTGCGCCGCATCCGGTGAATATCCGCCCGGATCTGGCCAAGTTGGTGGTTCAGCATGACGGGCGTCCCGTGGTCGTGGAGCGTAATGTCGATCCGGAGAACATGATCGACCCGGATTTCATGATGACTTCGCGGGCGTGTCCGCCCTACTGCATCCAGCCGATGCAACTGGCGCCCGGGGTCGAGACCATCGGTGAGTTGGAAGTGATTGGTTATCTGCAGTGGGTCGGCAAGGATGCTTCGGTGTTTGTGGTGGACTCGCGTGATGGGGACTGGGCGCAGCGGAGTGGCCTGATCCCCGGTGCGGTCAACATCCCCTGGCAGCGCTTGCATCCGGCGCACAGCGAGCCAGAAAAGATTGCCGATGTCCTGATTTTCCAGTTCGGCGCGGCACGCCAAGCCGGTCTGTGGAACTTTGAGAATGCCAAGACGCTGGTGATGTATTGCAATGGCCTTTGGTGCGGTCAGTCGCCGACGAATATCAAGCAATTGCTGGCGTTGGGTTACCCAGCCCACAAGATCAAGTGGTACCGCGGTGGTATGCAGTCCTGGAAGTCCCTAGGCCTCACCACGGTGTTTCCTGAGAAGAAGTAGAACTGTAATCAATACAAATATACACACGAGAAACCGAGTCATCGCCTTACAACCAGGAGTCACATTATGAAACACATCGCATCTGCACTTTTCATCACCTTGTCTGCACTGACCACCGCCGCTTTGGCCAACCCTTACCTGGCCCCTGCGGCCCCGATGGTGCCTGGAGTCGCCGCCGCTCCGGCTGCCCCGACCTTCAGCCAGACGCCGCGCTATGCCGGCCCGTTCCAGTTGCCGATCGGCATGAACCAGAAGGGCACCAAGCCCTACGAGATGTCCGGTATCGTGACCCGCGAAGAAAAGGCTAAATTGATGGGTCAGATGCTTCCCATGATGTCCGGTGCCGGTCGTATGGATGCCAAGGACATGATGATTCTGATGAGCACCAAGTACAAGGCCGCGAAGGGTTTGTCCTTTGACGAGGTGGTGGCCTCCATGGAACTGCGTGCCAACAAGATCAACATGAAGCGCGTCGGCCACAACCCGATGTGGAAAGACTTTGAGGCCGTGCTGGGTGACACCACCCGTCCGCGCATGGAGGTCTTCCATTACTGTGATATCGCCGCCGGTCGTGAGGTGTTGAAGTTCGCCCCCGAGTCCATCGTCTATCTGCCGTGCCGTGTCGCCGTCATGGAAGACGACCAGAAACAGATCTGGGTCCTGACCCTGGATTGGGATACCGCTTGGCTCTCCGCCATCAGCGGCCACATGGGCGTCCCGGACGCTCTGGTCAAGGCCGCTCAGGACATCCGCTTCAAGCTGGATGACATGATGAAGGCCGCGGCTAACGGCGATCTGTAAGCGGGATGACCTCACGAAGACCCCTCGGGATCTTCGTGTAGAGACTCGCTAGGTTGTGGCTTCGGCCACCCGTAGCAAACCCTCCTGAACCGGCCGCAAGGCCGGTTCAGTCTTTTCACGCATCAGCGTGCCGATGGCCGTGCTACGGGCAAAGATGGCGTCCACTAGGTTGGCGCTGACCTGTGCGAGCGCGGTGACCTCGGCGCGGGCGCGCGGTGAGAGGCGTTGCGTGAAGTGCTGGCCGATGGCATTGAGGGTGCGCGTGACCACTTCCTGGGTCTCTGGCTTGTCGAGGATCTCCAGGGCTGTACGGGCAAAGACGCGGTCATCCTCGGGGCCGGTGGCGCCCGGCAGGCGCGTGGCACGAAGTTCCAAAAACCCGCAGTAGTGGCAGCGACTGCGCTGTCCACGGCGCCAAATGGCCTCTTCTTGCGCGGGATTTAGGGTCTCGCTGTAGAGCAGGGTGACCACGGTGTCCATGATTGCGATGGGATCTTCCTGCAGGAAGGGCAGGTGCTCCACCAAAAAGTGGGCCAGCACAGACCCCATATCCCCCTTGGCGACGGCAGGCCGTTGCAGCATGAGGCGGGCATTTTCAATGTTGGGCATGGCCCACCAGGCCCGGCGGGCGATCTCGTTGGTTAAGGCCGGTGAGTACGCGACGGCGATGACGGCCTCGGGTTCGCCAGACAACAGGAGTCGCGCCAGGTTGTCGCCGGCCATCGGCCCGTTCCCCATCTGCCCGTGCCGGATCCAGCGCGAGAGATGGACGGGATAGCCCTTCGGAGAACCCAGGGACTGGTTGGCCAGGGTCTCGCGCAGTCGACGCAGATAGCGCTCTGGCCGATCGTTGGGGTGCAAGGGGATCTGCACCTCGCCGTCCTCGGCGAGGGCATGCAAGATGAGCCGCGACTCGTCGATACGCACGGCCTGCAGGGGGCGCGTGAACAGGATCTCCAGCCGGAACTGGTCCTCTGCGGCGAGTTCCATCGACGCTTATCGAAGGGGCGACAGGGCCGCGCTGCGGTGAGACATTAAGCGGCGAGTTTGGCGAAGGCGTGCCGTGCGGCCGTGAAGGTGGCCTCCAGGTCGGCTGTCTGATGCGCGGCGGAGACGAAACCGGCCTCAAATGCGGAAGGGGCGAGATAGACACCGTGTAGCAGCATGAGGTGGAAGAAGCGGTTGAAGGCCTCCTTGTCGCAGGCCATGACCTCGGCGTAGGAGGTGGGCACCCGGGCATTGAAATAGAGGCCGAACATGCCGCCCACACTCTGGGCGGAGAAGGGCACGCCCGCATCAAGAGCGAGGGCGGTGAGGCCCTCGACAAGCTGGCGGGTGCGTGCGGCCAGGGCCTCGTAGAAACCCGGTACGAAGGCCTTTCTCAAGGTAGCGAGACCCGCCGCCAGGGCGACCGGATTGCCAGACAGGGTGCCGGCCTGATAGACCGGGCCGAGCGGCGCGAGCCGGGCCATGATGTCTGCACGACCGCCAAAGGCCCCGACGGGCAGGCCGCCGCCGATCACCTTGCCCAGCGTGGTCAGGTCCGGCGTGATGCCGTACAGACCTTGGGCGCATTGCGGGCCGACGCGGAAACCGGTCATCACCTCGTCGAAGATCAGCACGGCGCCATGGCGTGTACAGTTTTCGCGCAGGGCCTCCAGAAAGCCCGGTGCCGGGGTGATCAGGTTCATGTTGCCGGCCACGGCCTCAACGATGATGCAGGCGACCTCGCTACCGCGTTGCGCGAACAGTTCGTTGACCTGTTCGATGTTGTTGTAATCAAGCACGAGGGTGTGTTTGACGCAGTCCTCGGGGACCCCGGCGGAACTCGGGTTGCCGAAGGTCAGCAGACCCGAGCCGGCCTTGACCAGCAGGCTGTCGGCGTGACCGTGGTAACAGCCCTCGAACTTGACCAGCAGCGAACGATTGGTGAAGCCGCGCGCGAGGCGGATGGCGCTCATGGTCGCCTCGGTCCCGGAGGAGACCAAGCGAACCTGTTCCAGCGAGGGCAGTTGGCCGGTGAGTAGTTCGGCCATTTCCAGTTCCATCGCGGTGGGTGCACCGAAGGACAGGCCGCGGGCGGCCGTCTCTTGTACGGCGCGTACCACATCGGGTTCGGCATGGCCGAGGATGAGCGGGCCCCAGGAGCCCACATAGTCGATGTATTCCTTGCCGTCGGCATCGGTGACGCGTGCGCCCTGTCCGCGTTCAAAAAAGCGCGGTGTGCCACCGACCGAACCGAAGGCGCGGACGGGGGAGTTCACCCCGCCGGGGATGAGGTGCTGGGATTTTTCAAACAGGGTGTCATTGCGCGAGGTCATGAGGAGGTCCGGATGAAACGGGTTAAGGATCAAATAGCTTTAGGGTTGAACAGGTTAATGAAGGCCCGGGCTTGGGCGCCGGGGTCGTCGGCAGCGTACAGGGCTGCGATCACGGCCAGCATATGGGCACCGGCGGCGATCAGTGGAGGGGCATTATCTACTGTGATGCCCCCGATCGCACAGAGGGGGCGGTTCAATTGTTGCCGGGCGGCGCGTAACAGGTCGGGATGGGCCTGTTGCGCCAAGGGCTTGGAGGTGGACGGGAAGAAGCGTCCGAAGGCCACATAGTCGGCCCCCGCCGCGATGGCCGCGCGGGCGGTATCCAGACTTTGGTAACAGGAGGCACCGAGCCAGAGCGGGGCCGGCAGACGGGCGCGCGCCGCGGCCAGATCGCCATCGTCAGCGCCCAGATGCACGCCATCGGCCCCGACCGCGAGGGCCAACTCAATATCGTCGTTGATGATCAGTCGTGCCCCGTAGGCCTGGGTCAGGGCGCGCAGGGCACCGGCTTGCTCGGCGCGGTGACAGGGTGAGGTGGTTTTTTGGCGGTATTGCAGGAGGCGGCAACCCGCGGCCAGGAGGGCCTCGGTGAGGGTCAGCAGCCGTCGCGTGTCGGACTCGTCCGGCGTGATGGCATAGAGCCCCTCAAGGGGCGGAGCCATCATCGTCAGGTTCCGCCGGGGGATCGTTCTGGGAATCGTCGGTGGGTTCCTCGCGGGCCCAGAACAGGCGATCCGGAATGAACTGGCCCATGCCGGGGCGGAAGCCGTTGCGCAGGGTTTCGTAGGTGTATTCCTGCGCGTCCTTGATCGCCGTGGCCATGTCCACCCCTTGCGCCAGCAAGGCGGCGATGGCGGAGGCCAGCGTACAGCCGGAGCCGTGATAGCTGTGGGGCAGCCGGTCCCAAGCCAGTGTGCTGGCTTGATCGCCCAGTCCGTAGAGGGTGTTGATGACCTGCGGGGTGTGCTCGTGCGAGCCCGTAATCAGGACGAATTCGCAGCCCATGTCGAGCAGGCGCATGGCGCAGGTGTCGAGGTCGGGCGGTTCGATATCCTCGTCGTCCTCGACCAGACGGCGGGCCTCGACGCTGTTTGGCGTGATCAGCGTGGTTTGTGGTAGGAGCAGATCACGCATGGCCTCAAGCGTCTCCTCCGTGGCTAGATCATCGCCGCGCCCAGAGGCCAGGACCGGGTCCAGGATCAGCGGGATGTCGGGGTAATCCGAGACGATCTCGGCCACGGCGGCGACGATCTCGACGCTGCCCAGCATCCCCACCTTGAAGGCGGCCACCGGCATGTCTTCGAGGATGGCGCGGGCCTGATCGATAATCCATTCGGGCTCCAGCACCATGAAGTCCTCAACCCCGCGCGTGTCCTGAACGGTGATGGCGGTGACTACGGTGAGCGGGTGGCAGCCGAGGCTGGCCTGGGTCAGGATGTCCGCCTGCAGCCCGGCACCGCTGGTGGGGTCCGTGGCGGCAAAGGTGAGGATGATGGGGGGCGTGGCGGTCATGGCCGGATTATGCCGCAGATCGGGTGATCCTACTTAGGCCGTCCAGTTGACCCAGCCGAAGTGAGCGCTGGCCAGCACCAACAGGCCGAAGGCGATGCGGTACCAGGCAAAGACGGTGAAGTCGTGGTGGGCGATGAAACGCAACAGCCAGCGCACGCACAGGAAGGCCGAGATGAAGGCGGTGGCGAAACCCGCGCCGAACAGGCCGATATCGTCCATGGACAACAGGTCGCGGTGTTTCCAGGCGTCATACACGGCGGCGGCCGACAGCGTGGGGATGGCGAGGAAAAAGGAAAACTCCGTGGCAGCGCGGCGCGAGAGGCCGAAGAACAGGCCGCCGATGATGGTCGCGCCACTGCGCGAGGTGCCGGGGATCAGGGCCAGTGATTGCGCCAGACCCACCTTGAGCGCGTCCTTCCAGTCCATGGCGTCCACTGTCTCGACCGTGATGCGATGCTCGCGCCGTTCAGCCCAGAGGATCAACAGACCGCCGACGATGAAGGCTATTGCCACCGGGACGGGCGCAAACAGATGGGCCTTGATGGTGCTGGCGAACAGGAGGCCAAGAAGGGCCGCAGGCAGAAAGGCGATGACGAGGTTGAGCGCGAATTGTTGAGCGCTGCGTTCCCGGCCTAGTCCGCCGATCACGGTCGCGAGTTTGTGCCGGTACTCCCACACGACGGCGAGGATGGCGCCCAACTGGATGACGATCTCGAACACCTTGCCGCGCTCGTCGTTGAAATCCAGCAGGTCACCGGCCAGGATCAAATGGCCGGTGCTGGAGATAGGCAGAAACTCGGTCAGGCCTTCGACAATACCGAGGATGAGGGCAGAGAGATAAACGGAGTCCACGAAAGGCCTTTTAGTCAGGGTGCGGCATTGTAGCAGGGCGGGTCTCGATCTCCAGCCGGGTCAGGTAGGCCAGGGCCGCGACCCGATCCACGCCGCACATCTCGGCCGACGGTTGCAGGCCGCTGCAACACGCGGGTCGATTAGCTTGCCCAAACAGGGTGCAGCGCAAGGCGGCGTCGAGGTGCGGACACGGCACCCCGGCGGGTTTACCCAGCGAACTGATCGACGGTGCGATGCAGCAGGCGGCGCAACCCGGGCGGCAGATCATGCCAGTCCGGTCGGGTGGTCGACCTTGGTGTGGCTCAGTTCAACGCAAGTGAGATGATGTGCTAACAGAGCAAACTCGATTTCGTTATGATGTTCCAGCAGGATGTTGAGCACAACGGTTTTTGTACAGTTGCGTATTTTAAGCCAGATGACTTGCGGCGGATGCCCCAGCGCACATGGCGCTCGGAAGCCACTTCGACGCTTGAAAGGTAGCGCAGTATTTGGTTCGAAGGCGTGCCTGGATCAAGGCGGTTGGTCGCGTCGCCGCGATCTAGCGGGCGCATCCAGCGTTTAGCCTCAATGATGGCGATGCCGTGGCGGTAGCGGCGGTCGTCGCGCTTTTCGGCGCGTGCGACCTGTTTTGCTTCATCGCTGGGGAACAGCAGGAAATCGGGTACATCTTCGCGGCGTGAGCTGGAAGCGGTGACTTGTTTGAGGGTCAGGCCATTCCAGCCCAGTAGACCAAGCACCGCTTCGATGATGTCCGCTTCGGTGTTGGCTTCATTGAGCTGACTGCCAGCCGTGAGCGGGGCGTAAATGCTTTTGAGTCCGTCGCTGAAGGTCCGTAGCGCGTCTTCCGGCAAGGAGTCCCAAACGGGTGTTGTCTTGATGCCTTCAAGCAGGAAGTCTTGCGAGAAAAGTTTTCCGTCCATGCGTGTATGAGGCCTAGAGGTCTAGCGGGCCATTAGCCCGTTGCCAGCATCTTCACGGCTTCCGCCGGTGTGATGATGGGGATGTGTTGATAGTTTTTGAGCGCGAGCAGGTCATCGTCTCCCGTAACGATGAAGTCGGCCTGACCGGCCATAGCCGTGGCCAGTACTTCGTCGTCATCGGCATCCCGGCACACAGGCTGAATCGGAAGTGGGACGACTTCCTCTGCAAGCTGGCGCAATTCGGTTAGCACGCGGTGTCGCGAGATGCCCGAACGCACAAGAATGTCATCGAATTTTGGACGACTAATGACTTCGGCAAACTCGGATAACAGCGCGGGACTGCTGACAAGTTTGAGCCTTCCGCTATGCACATGCTCTAGAAGGTTATGCGGAACCCCACGCCAGAAAAGGGCGGATAGCAGGACATTGGTATCAATGACTGCCCGCATGTTTGCGCCGTTCTGTCCGAGCCGCCTTGACCTCGGCGTTGACTTCTTTCATCGGCATCGACGGGATATTGGCCGCCTCCACACGAGCGGCAATAGTCAGCAAGGCCTCTGCCGCCTGCCTGCGCCGCAGGGCATCGGTTAATAAACCCATCAAGGCTTCTGGCATCAGCAGCCCCGCTTCGCGTGCCGCTTGGGCGGTTGCGTCGGGCAGGTCAATCTGGATTCGGGTCATGGCGGTATCTCCAATGCTTTGATGCCAGTGCATTATAGGTCTGCCTGTTCGCGTTACGCCAGACTGACTGACGCAGTACTTACACCCGGTGATAGACCTCGGCACCGGTCTTTACGAACTCGATGGATTTTTCTTCCATGCCGCGCTGCACCGCATCGCTCTCGGATACGCCCTGCGCGGCGGCGTAGTCGCGTACATCTTGGGAGATCTTCATCGAGCAGAAGTGGGGCCCGCACATGGAGCAGAAATGCGCCACCTTGGCGGACTCTTTTGGCAGGGTCTCATCGTGGAATTCGCGTGCCTTGTCCGGGTCGAGGCCGAGGTTGAACTGGTCGTCCCAACGGAACTCGAAACGCGCCTTGGACAGCGCGTTGTCGCGGATCTGCGCGCCAGGGTGGCCCTTGGCGAGGTCGGCGGCGTGGGCGGCGAGCTTGTAGGTGATGATCCCTTCTTTGACATCGTCCTTGTCGGGCAGGCCAAGGTGTTCCTTCGGGGTCACATAACAGAGCATGGCGGTGCCGTACCAGCCGATCTGCGCCGCGCCGATGGCGCTGGTAATGTGGTCGTAGCCGGGGGCGATGTCGGTGGTTAGTGGGCCCAGCGTATAGAACGGGGCCTCATCGCACCAGTCCAGTTGCAGATCCATGTTCTCTTTGATGAGGTGCATGGGGACATGGCCGGGGCCTTCGATCATCACCTGGATGTCGTGTTTCCACGCGATCTGGGTGAGTTCGCCCAGGGTCTTGAGTTCGCCCAGTTGCGCCTCGTCGTTGGCGTCATAGATCGAGCCGGGGCGCAGGCCGTCGCCGAGCGAGAAGGCGACATCGTAGGCCTTCATGATCTCGCAGATGTCCTCGAAGTGGGTGTAGAGGAAGCTCTCCTTGTGATGCGCCAGGCACCATTTGGCCATGATGGAGCCGCCGCGCGAGACGATGCCGGTCATGCGGTTGGCCGTCATCGGGATATAGCGCAACAACACGCCGGCGTGGATGGTGAAGTAATCCACGCCTTGTTCGGCCTGCTCGATCAGGGTGTCGCGGAAGATCTCCCAGGTCAGCTCCTCGGCCCGGCCGTTGACCTTTTCCAGCGCCTGATAGATGGGCACGGTGCCAATCGGAACCGGGCTGTTGCGCACGATCCACTCGCGTGTTTCATGGATGTTCTTGCCAGTGGACAGGTCCATCACCGTGTCGCCGCCCCAGCGGATCGACCAGGTCATCTTGTCCACTTCCTCGTTGATCGAGGAACCCAGCGCCGAGTTGCCGATGTTGGCGTTGATCTTCACCAGGAAGTTGCGCCCGATGATCATCGGCTCAGCCTCGGGGTGATTGATGTTGTTCGGGATGATGGCGCGACCCCGGGCAATCTCGCTGCGCACAAATTCAGGCGTGATCTCCTCGGGGAGGCTGGCACCAAAGTTTTGGCCGCGATGCTGACGACCCATCAGGTTGGCCAGGCGCACGCCTTGCGGGCCGGCCGCGCGCAGGGATTCGAGGTATTCGCGCCGGCGCATATTTTCGCGAATCGCGACGAACTCCATCTCCGGGGTAATGAGGCCGCGCCGGGCATAGTGCATCTGACTGACATTCTGGCCGGCCTTGGCGCGGCGCGGTTGGCGGTGCAGGCCGGGGAAGCGCAAGGCGTCCAGGGCCGGGTCGGCCGCGCGCTGGCGGCCAAATGCGGAGGTCAGCCCCGGCAGGACTTCCGTATCGTCGCGCGCTTCGATCCATGCCGCACGCAGGGCGGGCAGGCCCTGACGGATGTCGATCCGGGCCGCCGGGTCGCCATAGGGGCCGGAACAGTCATAGACCGTGATGGGCGGGTTCGCCTCGGGGGTGGCCGTGGTGTGGGTGTCCGACTGGCTGATCTCGCGCATCGGCACGCGGATGTCCGGGCGGCTGCCCTCGACATAGAGGCGGCGCGAGTTGGGCAGCGGGGCAATCGCCGCTGTATCCACGGTGGCGGTCGCGGCGGCGAAGGGGGTTGCCGTGGGAACGATAGCGGGGGTGACAGCGACAGAATGGGCGGCGGGTGTAGAAACGGCGGTGTTCATGAAGACTCCATCAGGCATGGGGGTCATGAACAGGGGCTGGGCGATGGGGCCAGCGGGCCGGAGGGCCGTTTGCCTTATTGCGCTGCCTCCGCCGGCATGACCCGGATCAGGTTCTATGGGTGTGTTCTCAGCCGACGAGCAGATATTTATCAAGTCGGCACCCCAGACAATGACCTAACCGTAGCCGAAATGACGCAAAATAACAACCTAAAACCCGATCGAGGGTATGGGGAATGCATTGTGAATATGACGGTTTGGATGACTGTATTGGGGCTGTCGTTGGCGATTTCGGGCTGTGGCCGCCAAGCGGAGCCGCCCAAGGCGCAGCCGCGTTTTGTGTTGACCGAGACGGTATTGTTGGGCGCAACGGCAGCGATGAACCAGTTTGCCGGCGAGGTGCGCGCGCGCCATGAGGTGGCGCTGGCCTTCCGGGTCGGCGGCAAGCTGGCGACGCGGGCTGTTGAGGTCGGCGATACGATAGCGGCGGGTCAGGTCTTGGCCCAGATGGATCCGGCCGATCTGCGTCAGAGCCAACAGGGCGCAGAGGCCGATCTGGCGGCGGTCGCCGCTGAGGTGCGTCTGGCGCGGCTAGAGGCGGAACGCACCCGCACGCTGAAGGCGAGTGGTTTTGTCAGCCAGGCGGCCTTGGATAGCAAGGAGACCGTTTTACGCGCGGCGGAGGAAAAACACACCGCTGCGCAGAGCCGTGCCGGTTTGGCTCGCAATCAATCCGCCTATGCGCTGCTGCGCGCCGATGTCGCCGGGGTGATCGCCCAAGTGCTGGCCGAGCCGGGGCAGGTGTTGGCAGCGGGTCAGCCCGTCGTGCGACTGGCGCAGCACGGTGAGAAGGAGGTGGTCATCAGCGTTCCGGAAGGCCGTATCGCCGAGTTTGCCTTGGGTCGTATGGTGCGACTTCGTTTCTGGGCCCTGCCGGGCAAGTCCTTTGCCGGACGCGTGCGTGAGATCGCCCCGCAGGCCGATGCCGTGACGCGGACCTTCGCCGTGCGGGTCAGCCTGACCGAGGCCGCGCCAGGGGTGCGGCTGGGGATGAGCGCCGAGGTGGGTTTGGATTCTGGCGCTAACGGTTCGAGCCTTCGGCTACCCGCCACCGCCATCTTCCAGAAAGCGCGGCAACCCGCCGTCTGGGTCTTGAAGGACGGAAAGGTGCATCTGCGTCCGGTTGAGGTCGCGCAATGGCGCGAGGATGCCGTCGAGATCCGCGCCGGTCTTCAAGCCGGTGAGACGGTCATTAGCGCGGGGGCCAACAAGCTGGTCGAGGGCGAGGCTGTCATCGCCATTGAACGCACGGCCGTGCGCTGAACCGCCCGATGAAAAACTTCAATCTTTCGACCTGGGCGCTGTCCCATTCCAGCCTGATCGCCTTCTTGATGTTGGTCTTGGCGATTGGCGGGGCGATGTCGTATCGGCAACTGGGCCGCGCGGAAGACCCGGCCTTCACCATGAAGATCATGGTGGTGCGTACCTATTGGCCGGGCGCGACGGCGCGTGAGGTTGACAGCCAAGTCACCGACCGGATTGAGAAAAAGCTGCAAGAGCTGCCCCTGCTCGACAACCTGCGCAGCTATTCCAAGCCGGGCGAGTCGGTCACCTTTGTCGAGCTGCGCGATTACACGCCGCCCAAACAGGTGCCAGAGCTGTTTTATCAGGTGCGCAAAAAGCTCGACGACATGCGTCACACCCTGCCCGAGGGCGTGCAGGGGCCGTTTGCCAATGATGAATTCGGCGATACCTTTGGCATTTTGTATGCCTTGACGGGTGAGGGTTATACCCAAGCGGATCTGCGCCGACAGGCCGATCGGCTGGCCCACAGCCTGCGTCAGGTCAAGGATGTCGGCAAGGTCGATCTGATCGGGGTGCAGCCGGAGCGGATCTGGATCGAGGCCTCGGCCGCCCGCTTGGCCAGTCTGGGTCTGGACCCGGAGCTGATTGCCCAGGCCGTGCGCGGCCAGAATACGGTGACGCCGGGCGGTGCCGTCGAGACGCGGGAGGATCGCGTGCGTATCCAGGTAAGTGGTGGCATTGAGGGGGGCTTTGATGCGGCCGAGACCCTGCGCGCCATCAGTCTGCGCGCGGCGGGCAAGAGCTTTCGTCTCGGCGATGTGGCCGAGGTGCGGCGCGGTACGGCCGATCCGGCGCAACCTCTGTTCCGCTGGCAGGGTCAACCGGCGATCGGTCTGGCCCTGACGATGACCAAGGGCGGTGACATCCTGGCCTTGGGTGATCGCCTCAAGGCCGAGACCGCGCAACTGACCGCCACCCTGCCGGTGGGTATGAGCCTGCATCAGGCGGCCAACCAACCCGAGGTGGTGCGCCAGAATATCGACGAGTTTATGAAGAGCCTGGCCGAGGCCGTGGCCATCGTGCTGGCGGTGTCCTTTCTGGCCTTGGGCTGGCGGCCTGGGCTGGTGGTGGCCATTGCCATCCCGCTGGTGCTGGCCATCGTCTTTTTGCTCATGCGCCAGATCGGTCTCGACCTGCAACGGATCTCGCTCGGTGCGCTGATCATCGCCTTGGGCCTGTTGGTCGATGACGCCATCATTGCGGTCGAGATGATGGTCATCAAGATGGAGCAGGGTTGGGACAAGGCCAGTGCGGCGGCGTTTGCCTACAGCTCGACGGCCTTCCCGATGCTGACCGGCACCCTGATCACGGCGGCGGGTTTTTTGCCGGTGGGTTTTGCCAAGAGCGCGGCGAGCGAATACACCTTCTCGATCTTTGCCGTGGTGGGTATGGCGCTCATCGCCTCGTGGGTGGTGGCGGTGATCTTCACGCCCTGGCTGGGCGTGCGCCTGTTGAACCGCGACAAATTGATGGCCATTGCCGCGCGGCATGGGGGTGATCCCTATGACGCGCCGTTCTACCGCCTTTTCCGCAGGCTGGTGACGGTCTGTGTGCGCTATCGCTGGCGCGTCATCATCGCTACGGGGGTCATCTTTGTTCTCGCCGTGGTCGGTTTTGCCAAGGGCGTAGAGAAGCAGTTCTTCCCCTCGTCCAAGCGACCGGAGTTGCTGGTCGACCTGTGGCTGCCGCAGGCGGCCTCGCTCAAGGCCACGCAGGCCGCCGTCACGCGCCTTGAGGCGGTGCTGGCGCAGGATGCCGAGATCAAGCCACGGCTGCGGCACAGCGTCAGCTACATTGGCATGGGCAGCGTGCGTTTTTACCTGCCGCTCGACCAGCAGATGGCGCATGACAACTTTGCCCAACTGGTGTTGATGACCACCGACACGGAGGCGCGCGAGGTGGTTAAACAACGGCTAGAGGCCCACCTGGAGCGCGATTTCACCGAGTTGCGCGGGCGCGTCACCCGGCTTGAAAACGGCCCGCCGGTGGGTTATCCGGTGGCCTTCCGCGTGACGGGCGACGACCCGGAACGGCTGCGCCAGATTGCGGGGGAGGTGGCCCAGGTGATGCGTGCCAACCCGTATGCCCGTGAGGTGCATCTGGACTGGAACGATCTCATCAAACAGGTGCGTCTGGAGGTTGATCAGGACAAGGCGCGCGCGCTGGGTATCAGCTCGCAGGCGCTGTCGCAGCAAGTGGCGCTGCTGGTGCAGGGGCAGACCCTCACCCGGATGCGCGAGGATGATCAGTTGATCGATGTGGTGCTGCGCGCCTCCAGCGAGGATCGCGCCCAGCTTGCCCATCTCGGCGACCTCCAGGTGCATGTCCGCGAGGGCCGTTTTGTGCCGCTGGCGCAGATTGCCACACTGAAATATGAGCTGGACGACGGCATTATTTGGCGGCGCGACCGCAAGGCCGCCATCACCGTGCGCTGCGACCTGAGGCCGGGCATCCAGGCCCCGACTGCGACGGCCCAGATCAACCCGCAACTCGACGCGATTCGGGCGCGCCTGCCGGCGGGCTACCGGATCGAGGTGGGCGGTACGGCGGAGAAATCGGGCTCGGCCGAACAGTCGGTACGCGCCGTCTTCCCGTTCGCCATCATGGCGGTGCTGTTCTTGCTCATGGTGCAGTTGCAAAGCGCGCGGCGCACGATTCTGGTGGTGTTGACCGCGCCGCTGGGCATCATCGGCGTCACCCTGTCGCTGTTGGCCTTCAACGCGCCCTTCGGTTTTGTCGCGCAGCTGGGCGTTATCGCCCTGTTTGGCATGATCATGCGCAACTCCGTCATCCTGGTCGATCAGATCGAGCAGGACATTGCGATGGGCAAGGCGGCCTGGGACGCCATCATCGATGCCACCGTGCGTCGCGCCCGGCCGATCGTGCTGACCGCGCTGGCCGCGATCCTCGCCATGATCCCGCTGTCGCGCAGCATCTTCTGGGGGCCGATGGCGATTGCCATCATGGGCGGCCTGCTGGTCGCCACCGTGCTGACCTTGCTGGTGCTGCCGGCGCTGTATGCGGCGTGGTTTAAGGTGCGGCAGGGTGACGCCATTCAGGAGTAGAATTTCCGCCATTGTTTCAGTCATTGGCTAACTTTATTAGGGGTGTGTGATGGATACCGGAAACGAAACGCTGCGTTTTAATATGGTTGAGCAACAGATTCGGCCTTGGGATGTGCTGGATCAGCGCATCCTTGACCTGCTCATGCGCATGCGTCGCGAGGACTTTGTCCCCGAGGCCTATCGCGGACTGGCCTTTGTGGATATGGAAATCCCTCTGGGCGCTCTCGGTGATCTTGGTGATGGGGCCGTCATGTGGCCGCCCCGCTTGGAGGGTCGCGCCGTTCAGTCGCTCGACATCCAGCCCAACGAACGGGTGCTGGAAGTCGGCACCGGCACAGGTTTTGTCACCGCGCTGCTGGCCCATCTTGCGGCCGAGGTGGTGTCGGTCGAGATTGACCCCGAACGCGCGGCCTCGGCGGCCGCCCTGTTGGCGGCGCACGGCCTGACCCATGTGCAGGTGCGGGTGGGCGATGCGGCGCAAGATTGGGCGCAAGACGGGACTTTCGATGCCATCCTGCTGACCGGCTCGGTGCCGATCCTGCCCGAGGCCCTGCTCGGCCGGCTCAACCCCGGCGGTCGCTTGTTCGCCATCGTCGGTGAGGCCCCGATCATGGTGGCCCAGCGCGTGACGGCTATAGGTGCAGACACTTACCACGCCGAGAATCTGTTCGACACGATCGCGGCCCCGTTACGCAACGCGGTCGGCCCTAGCCGGTTTGTCTTTTGATGCGGCGGCGTCCCGGTTTGCGTCTGACGGCGTGTGCGCTCGCGCTCCTTGCGGTCCCCGCATCGGCGGCGGGCCTGGTTGACATCCATCGCCTGGCGCAACAACACGACGCCGGCCTTGCGGCGGCCCGTCAGGCCTATCGGGCCGGGCTGGAAAAACAACCCTTGGCGCGCGCGGCGGTCCTGCCCTTGGTCGTGCTGTCGGCTAACCTCAGTCGCAACCAGACCGATACCTCGGTGACGCCCTCTGTGGGCTATTCCCCCTATGGCTATACCCTGTCGCTGACCCAGCCGCTCTACGCGCCGGGCACTTGGGCCGGGGTTGAACAAGGTCGGCTGCAGGCCGAACAGGCCGGGGTCGCCCTACGCCGGGCCGAGCAGGACTTGATCCTGCGTGCCGCCCAGGCCTATTTCGAGGTATTGAAGGCCGAGGCCGCGCTGGCCGTCGTCAAGGCCCAACAGGCCGCGATTGCCGAACAACGGGCGCAGGCCCGGCTGGGTTTTGAGGTCGGGGTGGCGACCATCACCGATACCCACGAGGCGCAGGCCCGGTTTGATCTGACGCAGGCGCAGGAGATTGAGGCCGCCAACGCGGTCGAGGTGCGGCGTAGCGCCCTGGAAAAGATCATCCAGACCCCGTTGCCGGCCCTGGCGGTCTGGTCGGCCTCGGCGGCGCTCCCCGCTGTCGGCGACAAGGCCCCGGCTGACTGGATTCGGCAGGCCATCGATGCGGGTCTTCCGGTTCGCCTGGCACAGATCGACGAGCAGATTGCGCGCGAGGGCGTGGGACGGGTCCGCGCCGATGATCGCCCCAAGGTGAACCTGTCGGCCAGTTTCAGCGATAGTCGCAACAGTTATCTGTCCGCCGGTACGATCGACACACAGTCGGCCAAGTTGGGCGTGGACCTGACCTGGTCACTCTATGACGGGGGGCGGACGGGTGCCGGCGTGCGCGAGGCACAGGCGGGGCTGGACAAGGCCCATTTTGAACTGGAAGAACGGCGCCGTCAGGCCGGGCTGGAGGCCCGCGAGGCCCATCTGGGTCTGATTTCCGGGCTGGCGCGGGTCAAGGCGCTGGAGGCCGCGGTAAGTTCATCGCAATTGCAGATCCAATCGACCCGCACCGGACTGGAAGTTGGCATCCGTACCCGCGTCGATGTCCTCAACGCCCAGCAACAACTCGCCGCCGCCCGCAAGGACCTGGATGCCGCACGCTACGACCTGCTACTGACAGGCCTGAAGCTCAAGGCCGCCGTGGGCGATCTCACCGAGGCCGACCTCATGGCCGCAGACGCTCGATTAAAAACACCCTAATCGTAGGATCGGGATTGTTGGATGGGGTGCATCGGCGCAAGACCATGACCCCAAACCCAACCCCGTAGGGGCAGGCCCCCGTGCCTGCCCTAGCGTGGATTGGGCGTCACGGTTGCAGGGCAACCACAGGGGGTTGCCCCTACGGTGGGAGATTTACGGCCTTGGGGGTAAGGAGATGTCCGTTAACCCATGGCCTGGTTGTAGGGGCAGGCCCCCGTCTGCCCAAGTCGTACAGACAAGCGCCGGAACCCCACCGTAGGGGCAGGCCCCCGTGCCTGCCCAGGTTGCAGGCAAACGCCGGAAATATGTAGAAGAGACAGGCCATTTGAATGAAATCCGACCCTGCCATTCATCACCGCCATTCCCTTCGCTTGAAGGGTTACGATTATTCGCATGCCGGCGCATTTTTTGTGACGATTTGCCTGCAACACCGCGCCTGTCTGTTGGGTGAAATCGTGGATGGGATGATGCGCTTGAATAATGCCGGACAAATGGTGAATACGGTCTTGGATGAAATTCCGTCCCATTACCCGGGTGCGGATATCGATGCGTTTGTCGCCATGCCCAATCACATCCACGGAATCATCGTTATTGGGCAACCATCCGAAATAGGGCAACCACAGGGGGTTGCCCCTACGGGGGTGTCGTTGTCGGATGTGGTGCATCGGTTCAAGACCATGACCACAAAACGATATATGGACGGCGTGAAACAAAAGGGGTGGGTGCCATTCGATGGAAAATTATGGCAACGCAATTATTACGAGCATATTGTTCGTAACGAGCGCGATTTAAGCCTAGTCCGGGAATACATCGGAAACAACCCAGCACAATGGGAATTGGATAGCCTGCATCCGTCCCAAACCCTAAACCCGCCGTAGGGGCAGGAAAATGCCGAAAACCCCGTAGGGGCCGGCCCCCGTGCCTGCCCAGGTCGTGCAGATAAGCGCAGGAACACCACCCGTAGGGGCAGGCCCCCGTGCCTGCCCTAGCGTGGATTGGGCGTCACGGTTGCAGGGCAACCACAGGGGGTTGCCCCTACGGTGGGAGATTTACGGCCTTGGGGGTAAGGAGTCGTCCCTGATTTATTCATTTCCACACCCTCGTAAGCCGGTATTCCGGCGGCGCGACGGGTTCGAGTGAAACTTCGAGCCATTTCCCGAGTCGGGTGAGCGCCTGGCACAGGCGCAAATAAAGACCGTACAAGAAGGTGATGCCCTTCTTCACGATCATCCGCAGCAGCCAGCGGAGGTTGTAACCCGCGGCGCACAGGACGGCATGGATGCGGTCGCCCATTTCGCCCTTCAGGTGACAGCGATCCATCCGGTGATCTTGCTTCAGATGGCCGATGATCGGTTCAATGGCTTGGCGGCGTTTCAGGTGTTTCC
>CAMDCO010000008.1 GCA_945890495.1 Bordetella parapertussis
GTTATATGTCGTTTCGTGTAGAATGCCTTCCATCGCAGTTCGGTACCGCTTCGGTCTGACAGCGAAATGCCTTCTAACCCTTTATCTTACTTTTTGGAGTTACACACATGAAACTGTCTGCCCTCGCTTCTGCTCTGGTTCTGTCTTCCATCGCTTCCGTGTCGTTCGCCGCTGATGTGGCCAAGCTGGTTGGCGCCGTCTCCACCCCCAAGGCTGCCGCTGCCACCATGCAGTCCCTGATGGATCCGGCCACCTCGATCGCTCTGATCGAAGCCAGCATCAACCCGGCTACCTACACGAAGTTGGGTCAGTCCGCTATGGACCCCAAGACCGCCGCCGCTTTCATGGTCTTCGCTGACCCGGCTCAGTACACCCAGTGGATGGCCGCTTCCATGGACCCGAACTTCGCCATGAGCATGGTTACCCCGATGATGAACCCGAACACCTATGTGAAGTGGATGTCCGCTCCCATGGATCCCCGCGTTCTGAACCTGGGCAACCAGATGATCAACCCGGCTCTGTACACCCAGTGGATGACGGCTCCGATGTCCCCCGCGAATGTGAACCTGATGATGGCTCCGATGAACCCGAACCTGTACACCGGCTTCGGTGGCGTCATGGTTGACCCCAAGACCTACGGTTCCATGGGCCAGTTCATCAACCCGAACACCTACAGCGCTTTCATCAACCCGATCACCGCGCTGGTTCCGGCTGTTGCCCCCATCGCCGCTCCGGCTGCCAAGAAGTAATCGCTCACGCGATCCGCTGTAACGCAAAAAAGGACGCCTCGGCGTCCTTTTTTGCGTATACCGCCCGACACATCCCCTTATTTAAACACCTCAGACCCTCAGGTGCATCGCCCGAGAGCGGCTATAATCCACGGCTTGAAAATTTGCCGATCGCCTCAACCCCCATGGAAGCTGAACACCTCAATCAAATCAATGCCCGATTAACCGACCTCGCCGCGCGTGCGGGGGAACTTCGGGGGTATCTTTGACTATCCTAGCAAGCGCGATCGCCTAGACGAAATCCTTCGTCTCTCAGAAGACCCCAAGCTCTGGGACGACCCCAAAAAGGCGCAGGACCTCGGTAAAGAACGCAAGGCGCTCGAAGATATCGTGGTGGTGCTGGAGCGCGTTGACGGGGACATCGAAGGTGCGCGCGAGTTGTTTGACCTGGCTCAAATGGAAGGCGACGACGACACCCTGTCCGCCGTCGGCGAGGACGCGCTGAACATCGAGACGGCCATCGCCCAACTCGAATTCCGCCGCATGTTCTGTCACGAGATGGACCCGGCACCCTGTTTCATCGAGATCAACGCCGGTGCCGGCGGCACCGAGGCGCAAGATTGGGCCTCGATGATCGAACGCATGTACCTGCGCTATTGCGAACGGCGCGGCTTCAAGACCGAACTGCTGGAAGAATCCGAGGGCGATGTGGCCGGCATCAAGAGCGCCACCATCCGCGTCGAGGGCGAATATGCCTACGGCTATCTGCGCAGCGAAACCGGTGTGCATCGTCTGGTGCGCAAGTCGCCGTTCGACTCCAACGCCCGCCGCCACACCAGTTTTTGCAGCGTGTTTATCTACCCGGAGGTCGATGATTCGATCCAGATCGACATCAACCCCGCCGATGTGCGCACCGACACCTACCGTGCCTCGGGGGCGGGCGGTCAGCACATCAACAAGACCGACTCGGCGGTGCGCTTGACGCACATGCCCACCGGTATCGTCGTGCAATGTCAGAACGACCGTTCGCAGCACCGCAACAGGGACGAGGCGTGGTCGATGCTACGCGCCCGCCTGTACGAGCTAGAACTGCGCACCCGTCAGGCCGAGCAGCAAAAGCTGGAAGACTCCAAGACCGACATCGGCTGGGGCCACCAAATTCGTAGTTATGTGCTCGACCAGAGCCGCATCAAGGACTTGCGCACCAACCATGAGGTCGGCAACACACAGGCCGTGCTTGACGGCGACCTCGACGACTTTATTGCCGCCAGCCTGAAACAAGGCGTTTGAAGAGAATCCACATGAGCGAAGAAAACCTGCCATCCCCCGCCGACGACAACCAGATCGTGGCCGAGCGCCGTGCCAAACTGACCGAACTGCGCAGCCAGGGCATCGCCTTCCCGAACGACTTTGAGCGCAAGGATTACGCCGGCGACCTGCACGCCCGCTACGCTGAGACCGATGCCGAGGCCTTGGCCGCACAGCCCATCCATGTGCAACTGGCTGGCCGCATGATGCTCAAACGCGTCATGGGCAAGGCCAGCTTTGCCACGGTGCAGGACATGAGCGGCCGTATTCAGCTCTACATCGCCCGCGATAACATCGGCGAGGCAATCTACACGGCCTTCAAGCACTGGGATCTGGGCGACATCCTCGGCGTCGAAGGGACGCTAATGCGCACCAAGACCGGCGAGTTGTCGATCCAGGCCAGCCAGATCCGTCTGCTGACCAAGGCCCTGCGCCCATTGCCAGAAAAGTTCCACGGCCTCGCCGATCAGGAACAGAAATACCGCCAGCGCTACCTCGACCTGATCACCAACGAAAACAGCCGCGAGACCTTTATCCGCCGCTCGAAGACCATCCAGTCCATCCGCGAATTCATGACCGGACACGGCTTTCTGGAGGTCGAGACGCCGATGATGCACCCCATTCCCGGCGGCGCGGCGGCCAAGCCCTTCACCACCCACCACAACGCGCTGGACATGCAGATGTTCCTGCGCATCGCGCCGGAGTTGTATCTCAAGCGTCTGGTGGTGGGTGGGCTGGAAAAGGTGTTCGAGATCAACCGCAACTTCCGTAACGAAGGTCTGTCCACGCGCCACAACCCCGAGTTCACCATGATGGAGTTCTACGAGGCCTACCGCGATTACCGCTACCTCATGGGCTTTGTCGAAGACCTCCTGCGCCGCGTTGCGATCGAGGTCACCGGTCACGCGGCGGTTCCCTACCAAGGACACCACATCAACCTGGCTCAACCCTTTGCCCGCCTGACCCCGGTCGAGGCCACGCGCCTGTACAACCCAGACCTGAAGGACGCGCCGCTCGACGACAAGGCCTTCGTGCTGGCCGAGCTACAACGGCGCAAGATCGCCTACCGCAAGAATGACGGCCTCGGTGGTCTGCAACTGACCCTGTTCGAAGAGACCACCGAACACCTGCTGATCCAGCCCACCTACATCATCGAGCACCCGGTCGAGGCCTCACCGCTGGCGCGCGCCAACGACCAGCGCCCCGAGGTCACCGAACGCTTCGAGCTCTACATCGCCGGCCGCGAGGTCGCCAATGGTTTCTCCGAGCTCAATGATGCCGAGGATCAAGCCGCCCGTTTCCAAGCCCAGGTCGCGGCCAAGGAGGCCGGCGACGAAGAGGCCATGTATTACGACGCCGACTATATCCGCGCCCTCGAGCACGGTCTGCCGCCTACCGGCGGCTGCGGTATCGGTATCGACCGCTTCGTGATGATGCTCGCCGATGCCGCCAGCATCCGCGATGTCATCCTGTTCCCGCAATTGCGCCGAGAAGACTGAGCCCGGCACAACCCGCCCGCAAAGGGCGGTGCATCGGCTGCACATGGGCACCATGCAACGCAACTTCTACGGCTTCGATGCGAGTTACCATGTCGCCCGCGCCCGCTTCGTCCACAAGACACCGCAGGCCTGCATACAACCGCAGGCCAAGGCGATGGCCATCGCGGCCCTCAAGGCCAACGGGCGGTCTGTCGGCATGGTCGGCGACGACGTCAACGATGCCCCTGCACTCGCCAGCGCCGATGTCGGTTTTGGCATGCACGCCGGAGCCGATATCGCCCGCGAGGCCGCCGACATCACCCTGATGCGCAACGACCTCCACGCCCTTGCCGATGCCATTGAACTGGCCCGCGCCATGACAACGAAGATCCGCCAGAACCTGTTTTTCGCCTTTGTTTACAATGTTCTCGCCCTGCCGCTCGCCGCCATCGGGATGCTGAACCCCGTCATTTCTGGCGCAGCCATGGCCTGATCGTCGGTCAGCGTGGTCAGAAACTCCTTGTTGTTGAAGCGGTTCAAGGGCCGATAATTATCACAGATTGTCGACAAAACAAAAAATTACAGCCAAATAATTTCGCATAAGTGCTAACATTCCATCAGATTGTTGACAATATGACGGAATGTCCGATGAGCACCCCAACCACTCTCGCTGATACAGCCGCCGATCGCCTGGCACAGGCGATCATCACGGGCGAGTTGGCGCAAGGTCAAAAGCTCAACGAGGCCGAGTTGGCCGAACACTACGGCATGGGTCGTGGCCCCTTGCGCGAAGCCTTGCGGCGGCTGGAAGGCCAACGGCTGGTCAGCCGCATCCCCAACGCCGGCGCCCGTGTCATCGTCCTCGACCGCAAGACGCTCGCCGAACTTTACGCCGTGCGCGAGGCGCTGGAGGGGATGGCCTGCCGTCTAGCCGCCAGCGAAATGAGTGACGCCGAAATCCAGCAATTGCAGGATCTGCTGACGCAGCACGAACAGCAAATCGAGGAACAGGGCGGCCAGGTCTATGCGCAAAGCGAAGGCGATCTGGACTTTCACTACCTGATCGTGCGCGGCAGCCGCAATGCCCTGCTGATGGACCTGCTCGGTGGCGAGCAATACCAGTTGTTGCGCATGTGCCGCTACCGCTCCAGCCGTAATGCGCAGCGGCCGCGCCCAGCGCTGGCGCAACACCGTCACATCGTCGAAGCACTGGCCGCGCGTGATGGCGAACTGGCCGAGTTGCTGATGCGCCGCCATATCCACGGTGCCTGGCAAAGTATCAGCGCCCTCATGGATGCCGAATCAAAAACCAAGGAATGCTCATGAACCGTACGCAAACCCCCGGCCAGAAGCTGCGCCAGGCCATCGCCGACAACCATCCGTTGCAGGTGGTCGGCGCGGTGACAGCCTATTGCGCCCTTCTCGCGCAAAAGACCGGCCACCAGGCCCTTTACCTCTCCGGCGGCGGCGTGGCGGCCTCGTCACTAGGCATCCCTGATCTGGGCATCACCACCCTGCATGATGTCTGCGAGGACACGCGCCGCATCACGGCCGCCAGTAACCTACCGCTTCTGGTAGACATCGACACCGGCTGGGGCGGGGCGTTTAACATCGCCCGCGCCACCCGCGAGATCGCCCAAGCTGGAGCAGCAGGTTTCCATATCGAAGACCAAGTGATGCAAAAACGCTGCGGCCACCGCCCCAACAAGGCCATCATCACGCAAAGCGAGATGGTGGACCGCATCAAGGCAGCAGTGGACGCCCGAGTGGATCCGAGTTTCGTGATCATGGCCCGCACCGATGCGCTGGCCGTGGAGGGCATGCCCAGCGCCATCGAACGCGCCCAAGCCTGCGTCGAGGCCGGTGCCGACATGATCTTCCCCGAGGCGATGAACACCCTGGCGCAATACGCCGAGTTCACCCGCGCCGTAAATGTGCCGGTGCTGGCCAACATCACCGAGTTCGGCGCCACGCCGCTCTATACGACCGAAGAACTGGCTGGTGTCGGCGTGAAACTGGTGCTCTATCCGCTCTCCGCCTTCCGCGTCATGAGCCAAGCCGCGCTCAAGGTCTATCAGCACATCCTCGCCGACGGCACCCAGCAAGCCGTCGTACCGGATATGCAAACGCGCATGGCCTTGTACGACTTTCTGGGCTACCACGCCTTTGAACAACAACTCGATCGCCTGTTCGCTGAAGGAGGCCCGCAATGAGCGAGACCCTCGCGTCAAAACCGAAAAAATCCGTCGCCCTGTCCGGCACGGTCGCTGGCAATACCTCCGTCTGCACCGTCGGTCACACCGGCAACGACCTGCATTACCGGGGCTACGACATCCTCGACTTTGCCGAACAGGCCGAGTTCGAGGAGATCGCCCACCTCTTGATCCACGGCAGACTGCCCAACCGCGCCGAGCTGGCCGCCTACAAGACTAAACTCACCGGACTGCGAGGATTACCGCCGCCGCTCAGACAAGTGCTGGAGGCCATCCCCGCCAGCGCCCATCCGATGGATGTGCTACGGACCGGGTGCTCCATGCTGGGCTCCTGTGAGCCAGAAGGCCCGATCAGCGACATCGCTGGTACGCAGGATGCGATCGACCGTTTGCTGGCAAGCCTAGGTTCGATGCTGATGTACTGGCATCACTACAGCACCTCCGGCCGGCGCATCGAAGTGGAAACGGATGACGACTCAACCGCGGGCCATCTCCTGCATCTCCTTCATGGCAAGGCACCGCGCCCATCCTGGATACGCGCCATGCACACCTCGCTGATCCTCTACGCCGAGCATGAGTTCAACGCCTCGACCTTCACCGCCCGCGTCGTGGCTGGCACAAACTCCGATCTCCATTCGTGCATCGCCGCCGCGATCGGCGCGTTGCGTGGCCCCAAACACGGGGGCGCCAACGAGGAGGCCTTCCGCATCCAAGACCGTTACACCGACGCCGATGCCGCCGAGGCCGACATCCGCGAGCGCGTGGCCAGGAAAGAGATCATCACCGGCTTCGGCCACCCGGTGTACACCCTCGCCGACCCGCGCAATGAGGTCATCAAGCGCGTCGCGCAGGGACTTTCCGACGAAAACGGCGACCGGCGCCTGTTCGCCATCGCCGCGCGTCTAGAGGTCGTGATGTGGGATCTGAAAAAGATGTTCCCCAATCTCGACTGGTTCTCAGCCGTGTCTTATCACCAGATGGGCGTGCCGACCGCCATATTCACCCCCCTGTTCGTCATCGCCCGCGTCACCGGCTGGGGCGCGCATGTCATCGAGCAGCGCCAAGACGGCAAGATCATCCGCCCCAGTGCGCACTACACCGGCCCGGAAAACCGGCCCTGGACACCCATCGAACATCGCTAATCAGCAACGCCCACCCCGAAAGCCCCCCATGAGCGCCAATGTAGACCTGAACAACCGCCCAGCCCCCGATCAGGTGCTGGTTGATATCGCCCGCTATGTGTGTAACACCGATCTCTCCTCGCAGGAGGCATACGACACCGCGCGCAGTTGCCTGATCGACACCCTCGGCTGCGGCCTCCTCGCGCTGCGTTTTCCCGAATGCACTAAGCATCTCGGCCCGATCGTGCCAGGCACCACGGTGCGGCACGGCGCCCGCGTACCGGGCACCTCACACGAACTCGATCCGGTCAAGGCCGCCTGGGACATCGGCGCCATGGTGCGCTGGTTGGACTACAACGACACTTGGCTGGCTGCCGAATGGGGTCACCCCTCGGACAACCTGGGCGGCATCCTAGCCGTAGCCGATTATCGGTCGCGGTGTCGAGTCGCCGAGGGAGAAGCACCGCTAACGATGCGAGATGTACTCACCGCGATGATCCAAGCACACGAGGTGCAAGGCGTACTAGCGCTGGAAAACAGCTTCAACCGCGTTGGTCTCGATCATGTAATCCTGGTCAAGGTTGCCTCGACCGCTGTCGTCACCCGTCTGCTTGGCGGCTCGGAGGCACAGGTGATCGACGCCCTGTCGCAGGCCTTTGTTGACGGTCAGGCCCTGCGCACCTACCGCCACGCGCCCAACGCCGGTTCGCGCAAATCCTGGGCGGCGGGCGATGCCACCTCGCGCGCCGTGCGCCTGGCAATGATGACGATGGCCGGCGAGATGGGCATCCCCGGCGTGCTGACCGCACCGCAATGGGGCTTTTACGATGTGCTATTTGCCAAGACCAACAAGGATCAGCAGATCAAACCTGCCGAACAACGCCACTTCAAGATCGCGCAGCCTTACGGCACTTATGTGATGGAGCAGATCCTGTTCAAGATTTCCTTCCCGGCCGAGTTCCACTCGCAAACCGCCTGCGAGGCAGCCGTACGCCTGCATCCGCAGGTCAAGGATCGTCTGGACGAGATCGAAAAGATCGTTGTTACGACGCATGAGTCAGCCATCCGCATCATCTCCAAGGTCGGGCCGCTGGCCAATGCCGCCGACCGCGACCATTGCCTGCAATACATCATCGCGGTGCCGCTCATCACCGGCCATCTGGTCGCCGAAAACTACGAGGATGCCTTCCACGCCGCCCATCCGTTGATCGACAGGCTGCGCGACAAAATGGAGATCGTCGAGGACCCGCGTTACAGCCGCGAATATCTGGAACCGGACAAGCGCTCAATCGCCAATGCCATCCAGGTGTTTTTCAAGGACGGCAGCCGCACCGAGAAAATCGCGGTCGAATACCCGATTGGCCATCGCCGCCGCCGCGCCGAGGGCATCCCGGTGCTGGAGCAAAAGTTCCTCGACAACCTGCGCACCCGTTTCCCCGAGGGCCGTTGTCAGGCAATCATGGCGCTGTGCCTGGATCAGGCCCGGCTCGAGGCCACGCCGGTGCACCACTTCATGGACCTGTTCGGCATTAACTAGTCCCACCTCCTTAGCCCCCCTCCCCGGAGACGATCATGCGCTACCAAACCGAGTTTGACCGTTCGATGCACGACCCCGAGGGCTTCTGGCGCGAGCAGGCCCGTGCCCTGCCGTGGTACCAGTTTCCAGAGCAAATCCTGATCCGTGACCGGGACGGCATCGGCTACTGGTTCGCCGACGGCGAGATGAACACCGCCTACATGGCGCTCGACCATCATGTCGAAAACGGGCGCGGCGCGCAGACGGCGCTGATCTACGACTCGCCTGTCACCGGCATGAAGGCGCGTTACACCTACGCCGAACTCACCGATGCCGTGGCACGCACCGCCGGCATGCTGGCCCAACTCGGCGTCATCAAGGGCGACCGCGTCATCATCTACATGCCCATGATCCCGGAGGCCGTCATTGCCATGCTCGCCGTGGCACGCCTGGGCGCGATCCATTCGGTGGTGTTCGGCGGCTTTGCCGCACCCGAACTGGCGTTGCGCATCGACGACGCAACCCCAAAGGTTATCCTGTCGGCCTCGTGCGGCATCGAAGTCACCCGCCGCATCGAATACAAACCCCTCCTCGACCGCGCCCTGGAACTGGCCAAACACGCACCACAATGCTGCGTCATCTTCCAGCGCCCGGCCCTGCCTGCCACGCTTGTCGCCGGCCGCGACCATGACTGGGCCTCTCTGCTGGCCCGGGCCCAACCGGTGGGCTGCACGCCGGTCAAAGGCGCCGACCCGCTCTATATCCTCTACACCTCCGGCACCACCGGCAAACCCAAGGGCGTAGTGCGCGAAAACGGCGGTCACGCCGTGGCGCTCAAATACAGCATGAAGGCCATCTACGATACCGAGCCCGGCGAGGTATTTTTCGCCTGTTCCGATGTCGGCTGGGTGGTCGGCCACTCCTACATCGTCTATGGCCCGCTATTGCAGGGCTGCACTACCATCGTCTATGAAGGCAAGCCGGTGATGACACCGGACGCCGGGGCGCTGTGGCGGGTCTGCACCGAATACGGCGTGAAGGCCCTCTTCACCGCGCCCACCGCCTTCCGTGCCATCAAGAAAGAAGACCCCGACGGCACACTGATGCATCGCCACGACCTCTCCCGCCTGCAAACCATCTTCTCGGCCGGCGAACGGCTCGACCCGCCCACCCAGGCCTGGCTGGGCGAGATGAGCGGCAAGCCGGTGGTCGATCACTGGTGGCAGACCGAGACCGGCTGGGGCATCACCGCCAACCTGCGCGGCGTGGAACCGATGCCGATCAAGCCGGGCTCGTCGACCGTGCCAACGCCTGGTTTCGATGTGCAGATCCTCGACGAAAATGGTCAACCAGTGCCGCGCGGCGTCCAGGGCTACATCGCCCTTAAATTACCGCTGCCGCCGTCCTGTCTGAACCGCATCTGGGGCGACGACCAGCGCTTCGCACAGAGCTATCTACGCTTCCTGCCGGGCTACTACACCAGCGGTGACGGCGGCTATATCGACGCCGACGGCTATGTATTTGTCATGGGCCGCGTCGACGATGTCATCAATGTTGCCGGCCATCGCCTATCCACCGGCGAGATGGAAGAGGTGATCGCCAACCACCCGGCCATCGCCGAATGTGCCGTCATCTCCCGCGACGACGAACTCAAGGGCCAGGTACCGATGGGCCTGGTGGTGCTCAAGGGCGGCATAACCCTGAGCGAGGACGAGGTGCAAAGGCAACTCGTTGCGCTGATCCGCGACCAGATCGGCGCCATCACCTGTTACAAGGACACCGTGGTGGTCGTCCGCCTGCCGAAGACCCGTTCCGGCAAGACCCTGCGCAACACCCTGAGCCGGCTGATCAATGGACGCGAATACACCGTACCCTCCACCATCGACGACACCGCCGTCATCCCTGAAATCGCCGACCGGTTGCGTACCCGGGGCCTTATCCCATAAATCGACCGCGCAGATCGTTGAGATGAGGTTCGCCAATGCCGCCAGCATCCGCGATGTCATCTTGTTCCCGCAGTTGCGCCGCGAAGAATATGGGCTCTATGTGATTTGGCACAATGTCCTAGATGACCCACTACAAATCACATAGACCCACTAATTTGGTGTATTTAGTAAACTGTCACCGAAATCACGCCTTCCTGTATCCGCCGAACCGCGGTTAAACCGCCAGCAAGGCCTCCACAGCGGCCGCAAGGTCATCAAACACCTGAGTGTCTTCGGGCAGACCGCCCTTGGCGAGGGTACGCAGACCTTTGCCGGTACGCACCAGGTAAGGCTGACAACCCACGGCGGCCCCGGCCTGCAAATCGCGCAAGGAATCACCTATAGTGGGTACGCCATTCAGGTCTATGTGATAACGGTGGGCGATCTCTTCAAATAGGCCCGGCTTAGGTTTTCGGCAATCGCAATCAGCATCCGCAGCATGCGGGCAGAAGAACACCGCCTCAATCCGCCCACCGGCCTGCAGCACCAGCTTATGCATCTTGATATGAATCGCATTGAGCGTATTCATGTCAAACAAGCCGCGGCCGACACCCGACTGGTTGGAGGCGACTACGATCCGGTAACCGGCCTGATTCAGGCGGGCAATGGCCGCCAGGCTACCGGGGATGGGCCGCCACTCGTCCGGCGACTTGATGTACTGATCCGAATCAAAATTGATGACGCCGTCCCGGTCGAGAATGATGAGTTTCATGCCGCCGCCCCACCGCCCGAATCGCTACTCAGTTCACTAATATCCGCCACCGAATTCATCAATCGGCTCAGATGCGCCAGAAGGGCCAGACGGTTGGCGCGCACGGCCAGATCGTCGGCCATCACCATAACCTCCTCAAAGAAACGGTCCAGCGGCGACTTCAGGGTGGCTAACGCGGTGAGTGCCCGGGCGTAGTCACCGTGCACCAGTGCGGCCTGTACCGCCGGTTCGGTCGCCAACAGGGCTCGATGCAGGTCATGTTCGGCCGCCTCCTGCAAACGCGCTGCATCGACCGGCCGCAGTTCACCCTCGGCCTTTTTGAGAATATTGCGGACGCGCTTGTTGGCGGCCGACAGGGCCGCCGCTTCGGGCAGGGTACGGAAACCCTGCAAGGCGGCCAGACGCGCCGGGATCTGGTCGATACGCTCAGGTGATCGGCAGACCACGGCCTCGACCGCATCGGCGGCGTGACCCTGATCCTTCAGGTAAACGCGCAACCGATCCTGCATGAAGCGATAGACATCGACAGCGACCGTGGCACTAATCTGTTCCGCGGCAAACGCCCCCGCCGCAAGACCCAGGACATTCGGCAGGGCGATCGCCAGACGCTGTTCAAGCAAGATACGCAGCACACCGAGCGCATGGCGACGCAGAGCGAACGGATCCTTGTCGCCCGTCGGGATCTGGCCGATGCCAAACAGTCCCACCAAGGTCTCCAGCTTGTCGGCCAGGGCCACCACACTACCGACCTCGTTGCGCGGCAGGCTATCGCCCGCAAAACGCGGCTTGTAATGGTCTTCAATGGCATTGGCCACATCGGCCGTCAGCCCATCGGCGAGGGCGTAATAACGGCCCATGATGCCCTGCAATTCGGGGAACTCGCCCACCATATCGGTAACGAGATCGGCCTTGGCCAGTTGTGCGGCCTGATCGACGAGATCCACCGGTTGTCCCAAGACCTGCGCGATCGCACGAGCAATGTGACGAACCCGCTCGATACGCGCCCCCAGGCTGCCCAAGCGGTTGTGATAAACCACCTTGTCGAGCGCAGCCACCCGATCCACCAGAGGACGCTTGCGATCTTGGTCAAAGAAGAAACGGGCATCGGCCAGACGCGGCCGCACCACGCGCTCGTTGCCACCGATAACGGCGGAGGGATCGGCCGGGCGAATATTGGATACCAACAGGAAGTGATGGGTGAGGTGACCTTCCGCATCCAGCAGCGGGAAATATTTCTGGTTCGCCTTCATGGTCAGGATCAGACATTCCTGCGGCACCGCGAGGAAGGCCGGGTCAAACTGACAGGCCATCACGGTGGGCCGTTCAACCAGGGCCGTGACCTCATCGAGCAAGGCGTCGTCACGGGTCACCGTCACGCCACCCATCTGCTCGGCCGCTGCCTGCAACTGACGCGCAATCTCGGCGCGACGCTCGGCGAAGCTGGCGATCACGGCACCTTCTACGGCCATCTGCTCGGCATAGCTGTCCGCCGTACGGATCGTCAGGATCGGCTGCGCGGCCTCAAAACGATGCCCCTGGGTACGGCGCCCCGCCGTCAGACCAAGGACCGTCACGGGCACGACCGCGTCCCCATGCAGGGCCACGAGTCCATGTGCCGGACGAACAAAGTTTACCGTCCGCCAGCCGTCCTCGATCTGATAGCTCATCACCTTGGGGATGGGCAGACGGACCAAGGCCTCGTCGATGGCCTTTTGCAGGCCTACGGCCAGCGTCGCGCCGGCCACCACGCTGTCATGGAACAGGGTCTCGGCCTTGCCATCCGGGGCGCGCCGCAATTGCGGCAAACAATCGGCCGACAAGCCCAGCGCTGCCAACTTCTTGAGCAAGGCCGGGCTGGGTTGACCGTCCGCCGTCAAGGCCACAGCCACCGGCATCAGCTTTTGCGCGACGGCGCGTTCGGCCGCCTGAGCGGCCACGCCCGTGATATGAACGGCCAAGCGACGCGGTGAGGCAAAGGGTGTCACTATGGCATCGGCCGTGACCAACCCTTGCGCACGCAGGCTATCGGCAATGCCAGCGGCAAAGGCCACACCCAGTTTGTTGAGGACCTTGGGCGGCAACTCTTCAACGAAGAGTTCAACGAGGAGGTTATTCAGGCTCATGCGACCTCCCGCTGCGCCAAGACCTCATCGGCCCAGGCCTTGGGGGCCATGGGAAAGCCCAGGCGGGCACGCGAATCCAGATAGCTCTGCGCCACCGCACGGGCTAGGTTGCGGATACGACCAATATAGGCCGCACGCTCGGTCACCGAAATAGCGCCCCGGGCGTCGAGCAGGTTGAAGGTATGCGCCGCCTTCAGCACCTGTTCATAGGCCGGCAAGGCCAGTTGCTCCTGCATTAGGTGCTGGGCCTGTTTCTCATACGCGTTGAAGGCCGTAAGCAGGAAGGCCACATCGCTATGTTCAAAATTGTAAGTAGACTGTTCCACCTCGTTCTGGTGGAAGACATCGCCGTAACTGACCCCCGGGGCATACTGAAGGTCGAACACATTGTCGACGCCCTGCAGATACATCGCCAGGCGCTCCAGACCGTAGGTGATCTCGCCGGTAATCGGCTTGCAGTTGATGCCGCCGACCTGCTGGAAATAAGTGAACTGGGTCACCTCCATGCCGTTCAGCCAGACCTCCCAGCCTAGGCCCCAAGCACCGAGCGTCGGGTTTTCCCAATCGTCCTCAACAAAGCGAATGTCATTCTGCTTCAAGTCAAAACCCAAGGCCTTGAGTGACCCCAGATAGAGATCAAGGATGTTTTCCGGTGCCGGCTTCAGAACGACCTGAAACTGGTAATAATGTTGCAGGCGGTTGGGGTTCTCGCCATAGCGACCATCCTTGGGTCGCCGGGACGGCTGCACATAAGCCGCCTTCCAGGGCTCTGGGCCGAGGGAACGCAAGAAGGTCGCCGTGTGACTGGTCCCCGCGCCCACTTCCAGATCATAGGGTTGCAAGATCGCGCAGCCCTGCTCGCTCCAAAAGCGTTGCAAGGTAAGGATAATGTCCTGAAAGGCCAGCATGTCAGCGTCATTCGTAGCAAAGATGCGCGATTCTACCTTGCCACAGCCACTCCGGACACGGCACAGGGTAGACAAGAACACCTCTGGCATGGCCTAATCGTCTCCCATGTTGCCCCGCTTCATCTCCCGACTTTTCCCGACGGTCCTCCTATGCGCAGGTCTTGCCTGTCCGCTACAGGCCGTTGCCGCCGGAGAAAAGGGCGACGAAAATGGCAGCGTGAGTGAGGACTTGATGACACGCACCAAGCCCCTGCTCTATGCCCTGACCCTGATCGGCAGTCCTTACAAACGCGGCGGCACCGACCCTGATAAAGGCATGGATTGCAGCGGTTTTGTGCACCATGTGTACAGCGATGCCAGCGGCCTGGAACTCCCTCACAACGCCCTGCAAATAAGCCATGAAGGGGATGCCATCGAAAAGACAGCGCTCGAACCGGGCGATCTGGTCTTCTTCAACACCCGCCGCAAACCGTTCTCACATGTCGGGATCTACCTCGGCGACGGTCGCTTTGTGCATTCCGCCAGCACCCGCAGCAAGCATGTCACGGTCTCCAATCTAGCCGACCGTTACTGGACCGTGCGTTATAACGGGGCCCGCCGCATCAGCCCCGAGCGTCTGAAAAAGACCTTCTAAACGGCTCTAAATCGGTCGCCGCTGCGCCGACTTGGGTCGAAAGGCCTGCACAACCTCAACGCGCGTCTCCAGATACGGCCCGCCGACGAGGTCCACACCATACGGAACGGCCGCGAACACGCCGTCTAATGTCTCCTTAATCGCCTTCGGTTGACCGGGCAGGTTGAGGATCAGACAGGAGCCGCGCACCACCCCGACCTGGCGCGACAGGATCGCGGTCGGGACATATTTCAGCGATACCGCCCGCATCGCCTCGCCAAAGCCAGGCAGCACCTTGTCGGCCACAGCGAGGGTCGCTTCCGGGGTGACATCGCGCGGCGCGGGGCCGGTCCCGCCCGTGGTCAGAACCAGACAACAGTGCGCGGCCAGATCGATCAGCGTCGCCTCGATCTCCGCCTGCTCATCCGGAATCAGCCGTTCAACGAAGGTGATGGGGTTATGTAGCGCCGCTGTCAGCCATTCTTTCAGCGCCGGCAGGCCCTTGTCTTCATACACACCGCCCGAGGCGCGGTCGCTGATCGAAACAATGCCGATGCTGGCGGGTTCAAACGGAATATCTGACAACGGAATATCTGACATAAGGGCTTTCGGTCAAAGTTTCAGCCAATGGAAAGTAACCGCGTCCGGCCAAGGGGATTAACCGTGCGGAGGCCGGCTACAATAGCGAAAAACCGAGCGAAAAACCTGACCTGCCTGCAAATAAGTTTGCACATAATCGAGCCCCCATGAAAGATGGCCCAATGAGAAATGAATTACTGACCGCATTCCACCGTCGTCACGCCAGCCACAGTTTCACCGATCGACCAATCACCGAGGCCGATCTTGACTATGTGCTGGAGGCCGGACGCCTGTCGCCCTCCGCCTTCGGCCTGGAGCCGTGGCATTTTGTCGTTTGCCAAGGGGCCGCCGATAAGGCCGCCTTGCAGGCCGCCTGTTTCGGGCAACCGCAGGTCGGCGAGGCCGCCGCTGTCATTGTCATCCTTGCCCGTGTCAGCGAGCTGGCCCCCGACCAACCCTATACCCTGCGCCTTCTGGAACGAGAGTATCCCGGTGAGCGACTGGCCGGGGGGCTGGCCATGTATCGCGATTTTTACGCCGCCGTGGATGTCGCCGCCTGGAGTATCACCCAGTGCCATATCGCCGCCGCCAACATGATGACGGCCTCTGCTGTGATCGGCCTGGATTCCTGCCCCATCGGCGGCTATCTCCCGGATGCCGTTGCCGCCGCCATCAGCGCCGATCCCGTGCGTTTCCGCCCAGCCCTGATCCTCGCCTTGGGATATAGCAACGAGACCGTGCCTGCCAAACAACGCCTGGACATGGACACCATCGTGACGCGTCGCTAATACCGATCGTCAATCCCCCAATCCCCCAATCCCCTTTTCACGGGCACGGTTTTTTCTCGCACGACCCTATCCGCCGGTGAATTGGCGCGGGCTTTCAGTTACCATCCAGCCCGTGCTTAAAATACTCTTTCTGATTGGCGCCCTGCTCTCTGGCAGCCTGGCGGCCGCAAGCCCTGAGAAGGCCTTCCTTAACGCGCGTGAGGCCATTACCAAGGGCAACTCCAGCCGCTTTGAACAAGCCGCCAAACAGGTCCCTGCGGATCATCTGTTAGCCCCTTACATCGCTTGGTGGCGGGTGGGTGATGCCCGAGTAGAAGCAGATCAGTTACGCGCCTTTGCCCAAAAATTTCCCGACTCTCCCCTGTCGAACCGGGCGCACAAACGCCTGATCGCCTCGCTCTACACGCAGCATCAATGGGCCTCCGTCCTCCTTGAGGCACGCAACCCGAACGGGGGGCATTACGGTGCCGACCGCGAGATCGAATGCATGGTCCTGCACGCACGCACGATGCAACACGATTACGCGGCCATTCAGGAAGCCAAGACCCGCTTCACGACCGCCTTGGCTCAGGCCGAACCTTGTGAAGCGCTTTACACGCACCTGCACAACCAAGGACTAATCAACGAGGACGAGGTCGCATCTCGCCTGCGGTTCGCCTTCTCCGAAGGACAAACGGGCCTTGCCCGTCGTCTGGATACTTGGCTACCCGAGGGGCAACGCATGGAGGCCACCGCCCTGCGTGATTCAGAGAACGGTACGACGGCGCTCATCGAAACCCTCTCCAGCGCCCGGGGCCAGCGTGAAGCCGCCCTTCACGCCCTCCATCAAAAGGCCAAAAAGGATCCGGCCGCGGCGGCCCATCTTTGGGCAACCGCTGGAAACCCGTACAGCGAGACCGAGCGACGCTACGGTTGGGGCCAGATCGCCGTCGAGGCCGCACGCCGCCACGACCCCATGGCCAATACCTGGTTCCGCTATATGGGTGGGGCATTCAGCGACCTACAGCACGAATGGCGCGCCCGCAGCCTGCTCCGCAGTCAGCGCTGGCCCGAGGTCTATGCGACCCTGCAGGCCATGCCGCCGCGCCTGCAAGATGAACCCGTTTGGCGCTATTGGAAGGCGCGTGCCCTGCAAGCGATGAATGCCCACGCCAGCGCCCAACAGATCTTTGCGCCGCTCTCACAAGAATTCAATTATTACGGACGGCTGGCAGAAGAGGCCTTGCCCCAGCGTCTGCAATCACGCCCCATCGCCCTGCCCCTGGCCGATAGCGAACTGCGTTTTGCGGAAGACCATGCGGGGCTAAAACGCGCCCTCCTGTTGCGCAAACTGGACCTGAATGAAGACGCCCTGGCCGAGTGGAACTGGGCCCTGCGCGATATGAACGACCGGCAACTCCTTGCCGCCGCCGAACTGGCGCGTCAGGCCCGCTGGTATGACCGCGCCATCAGCACGGCCGAACGAACGCGTGAAGCGCACAGCATCGACTTGCGCTATATCACGCCCTACCGTGACCTGGCCGAGGCCTTCTCCCGTGAACAGAATCTGGATGTCGCCTGGGTCTATGGCCTGATGCGGCAGGAGTCGCGCTTTATCGAATATGCCCGCTCCCGCGTCGGGGCCGGCGGTCTGATGCAGATCATGCCTGGAACGGCGCGCTGGATCGGTCAACAAATGGGTGCCAGCCGCAAAACGGTCAACAAGGTCGGACAACCAGAGACCAACATCCGCTTCGGCACTTGGTATCTCAAGAAACTGTATGGCGGCCTCGACCAATCCGCCGTGCTGGCCACGGCTGCCTACAATGCCGGCCCGGGGCGCGCGCGCAAGTGGCAATCAAATACCACGCTGGAAGGGGCCATCTATGTGGAGACCATTCCCTTCCTCGAGACCCGCCAATATGTCAAAAAGGTCCTCGCCAACGCCATGTTCTACGCCGAGCGACTGGGCGGGCCGCAAACCAGTCTCAAGGATCGGCTCGGTGTCGTCCCGCCGCGCAGCAACGCCCCCCTGCCGGAAGATGAATTAACCCCCGCCATCGACTAATCAGGCGGCGTAAGATAGCGGTATTCCGTTCTCATCCTATTCTCACCATTAGGCAGGCATCATGAAAATCAAACAAATCTGCATCCTCGGCGGTGGCGGCTTCGTGGGCTCCCACCTCACGGCCCAGCTCGCCAAAACGGGCGTTTCTATCCTCATCCCGGGCCGTCGGCGCATTGATTTGCGCCATCTGGATGTCCTGCCCACCATCACCACCGTCGAGGCCGACATCCATGACCCGGCCCAGCTGGAACGCCTGTTCCAGGGTTGCGATGCCGTCATCAATCTGGTCGGCATCCTGCATGGCAGCGCGGCTGAGTTCGAACGGGTCCACGCTGAACTACCCGCCAAGATCGTCGCCGCCTGCCGTGCTACCGGCGTACGCCGCCTCCTGCACATGAGCGCCCTTGGCGCATCGACCGACTCGGCCAGCCTGTACCAGCAAAGCAAGGCCCGCGGCGAGGCCATCATCATGGCCGCAGAGGACCTGCATCCCACCGTGTTCCGGCCCTCGGTCATCTTTGGCCCCGACGACAGCTTCCTGAACCTGTTTGCCAAGCTCCTCTCACTGACCCCCGTCCTGCCGCTGGCCGGCGCCAAGGCCCGCCTCCAGCCGATCCACATCAACGATGTCGCGCGCGCCTTCAGCCTCAGTCTTGACGATCCTGAAACCTGGGGCCAAGCCTACAACCTCGCTGGCGACACCCGCTACACCCTGGAAGAATTGGTGCGCCTCACGGCCACCACATGCGGCCTCAAGCGCTTCATCCTGCCGCTGGGCGAGACGGCCTCCTACGCTATGGCCATGGCCATGGAACTCATACCGGGTCCGACGCTGATGAGCCGCGACAACTGCCGTGCCCTGCGCACGGATAATGTCTGTTCCGAAGCTTACCCAGCGCGTTTCGGACAGCCGGCCAGTCTGGCCGCGAACCTCGACTATCTGCGTAATGAAGATAGCCGCAGCATCTACGCCACCTACCGCATCCACGCGCGGCGCTAAGTAGAAAAACCGTATGTCGCTGCCACCGCCTACCCAGATCTACGAGGTCGGTGGCGCGGTACGCGATGCCCTGCTCAACCTCCCCATCAAAGACCGCGACTGGGTCGTCGTCGGGGCCACCCCGGAAGCCATGACGGCGGCCGGTTTTCTACCGGTCGGACGAGACTTTCCCGTCTTCCTGCATCCCAAGACGCATGAGGAATACGCCCTCGCCCGCACCGAACGCAAGACCGCACCCGGCTACCGAGGCTTCGTCGTCCATGCCGATCCGGCGGTCACCCTGGAAGAAGACCTCGCCCGCCGCGACCTGACTATCAACGCCATGGCTCGTGGCGCAGATGGCCACCTCATCGATCCCCATGGCGGACAGCAAGACCTGACCTCCCGCTGCTTCCGCCATGTCTCGCCCGCCTTCGCCGAGGACCCGGTACGCATCCTGCGCGTTGCCCGCTTTGCCGCCCGTTTTGCGGATTTTACGGTCGCGGCCGAGACGCAGGCACTGATGCGCACGATGGTCGAGGCCGGCGAGGTGGACGCACTGGTCCCTGAACGCGTCTGGCAGGAGATCGCCCGTGGTCTGATGGAGGCCCATCCCGAACGCATGCTTGAGGTCCTGCGCGACTGCGGCGCCTTGGCTCGCCTGCTACCGGAGGTCGAGCGCCTGTTCGGGGTCCCGCAGCGGGCCGATTTTCATCCGGAGATCGACACCGGGGCCCACCTGCTGCTCTGCCTGCGTGCGGCGGCTCAAGCCAGTGCCCGTCTGCCGGTGCGCTTCGCCGTTCTTTGCCATGATCTGGGCAAGGGCACAACACCCGCCGACCTTCTACCCCGCCATCATGGCCACGAACAGCGCAGCGCCGAACTCGTCGGCCCCCTGTGCGAGCGCCTGCGGGTCCCCAACGACTGCCGCGAACTCGCCCTCGCCGTTGCCCGTCACCATGGTGTAGCCCTGCGTGCGGCCGAACTACGGCCCGAGACGATGCTGCGCCTCTTGACCGATATCGGCGCCCTGCGTTCACCGCAACGGCTAGAGGATTTTATTCAAGCTTGCATCTGCGACCATCGCGGTCGCCTCGGTTTTGAGGGCAGCGACTACCCGTCCCGTGCCCCGCTCGAAGCCGCCCTGGCTGCCGTGCGCGGGGTTGATGCGGCCGCCCTCGCCCAAAAAACAGCCCCCGAGAATATGGCCGAGGCCATGCGCACGGCCCGGATCGCGGCCATCCAGGCCCGGCCGACGCCACCATAGCCGGTCACGCCCGTAACAGGCAGACCTACAGCCGGCGCACCACGCGGCGAATGGCCTCGTCTTCGGGATGGCGCTCCACCCGAAAACCCAAACTCTCGGCCAAGTGCAACATATTACTGTTGCCCTTCAAAACCTCGCCTTCCATGATCCGGATGCCTTTCGAGCGGGCAATCTCCATCAGCATGCTCATCAGTTTGTGGGCCAGGCCCTTGCCGCGCACCTGATCATCCACGACCACAGCGAACTCACAGGCGTCGCCATTCGGCAGCGAAGCATAGCGGGACACGCCCAGGATACGCTCCTCGTCCTCGGCGCCATCCCCACGACTGACCGCGATCAAGGCCATCTCGCGGTCATAATCCATCTGAGTGAAGCGCACCAACATGGCCGGAGAGAGCTCGTTAATGGTCTGCATATAACGCAGGTAACGCGTCTCAGCCGACAAGCCGCGGACAAAGGCCTGCACCCCCTCGGCATCTTCCGGGCGCATAGGACGGATCTCGATATTGAGGCCGTCCACCGTCTGCCATTCGGTGACAAGGTGCGCCGGATAAGGATGGATGGCCATGTGTCCGTAGCGGTCACCGCTCGGCACGCACGACTGGATGATGATGCGCGCATCAGCCGCCAAGGCCCCGTTCACATCCACCAGCAAGGGGTTGATATCCATTTCCTTGAGGTAGGGTAGTTCGCAAACCATCTCCGAAACCCGCAGGAGGATCTGCTCGACCATATCCATCGAGGCCGGCGGACGATTTCGGAATTCGCCCAAGAGGACGGAGGCACGGGTACGGCGGATCAGATCGCGCGCCAAATACCGGTTGAGCGGCGGCAGGGCGACGGCACGATCTTGAAAGGCCTCGACATCGACGCCGCCCGCCCCAAAGGCAATCACGGGCCCCAGCACCGGATCGCTGGTCACGCCGATCATGATCTCGCGCGCATGTGGACGAATGACCATCGGCTCGATCACCACCCCCTCCAGGCGCGCCTCCGGACAGCGTTTTTCAATCAGATGCATCATCTCGGCATAGGCACTGCGCACGGCGGCGGCGTTGGCCAGGCCCAGCTTCACCCCACCCACATCGGATTTGTGGCTAATGTCCTGTGAGTTAATCTTCATGACCACCGGGAAGCCAATCTGCTGTGCCATGAGCATGGCCTCGGTCGGATCACGCGCAATCAGGGTCTGCGCCACCGGGATATGGAAGGCCGACAACAGGGCCTTCGATTCGACCTCGCTCAACACCTTGCGGCCATGGGCTAGGGCGCTCTCAATAATCAGCAAGGCCCCCTCGACATCGGGCAGGGCGTGGCGTGAGACCGGCCCGGGAACCTGCATCAAGAGGCGCTGATTCTGGTTGAAGGCCGACAGGTAGGAGAACACCTCGACCGCCGGCTCGGGTGTCGTAAAACACGGAATCCCCGCCTCCTTGAAACGCTGCCGGCCAGCCATCACTTGGTTCTCGCCCATCCAGCAGGCGAGCACCGGCTTGAGCGAGGCCTTGACCAGTGGAATCACCGCCTCGGCCACCTCGGCCGGCCGGGTCATGGTCTGTGGCGTCAACACCACGAGCACGCCATCAACCCCATCGTCGCTCAGGCAGGCCTCAACCGCCTTCCGGTAGCGTTCGGCCCCTGCATCCCCAATGACATCAACCGGATTGCCGTGTGACCAGTTGGCGGGCAAGGCCGCGTTGAGGGCCTGCACGGTATCGGGTGACAGATCCGCCAGTTTCACGCCGAGATCCACAGCACGGTCGGTGGCCATCACACCAGGGCCCCCGCCGTTGGTCACGATGGCGAGTCGGTTACCGCGCGGATTGATGTGGCTGGACAAGGCGCGCGCCGAGGCAAACAACTGCTCGATGGTCTGCACCCGAACCACACCCGCACGACGCACCAAGGCATCAAACACGGCATCGGAACCGACCAGGGCACCGGTATGCGACTGCACCGCCTTGGACCCCGCCTCGTGACGCCCCACCTTGAGCAGGACGATGGGCTTGATCCGCGCCGTGGCCCGCAAGGCGCTCATGAAGCGGCGCGCATCACGGATCCCCTCGATGTACATCAGGATGCCCTTGGTCGCCGTATCGTAGGCCAGATAGTCGAGGATCTCGCCAAAATCGATATCGGCCGACGCCCCACTGGAAATGACGCTGGAGAAACCAATGCCATTGGCCTCGGCCCAATCCAACATCGCCGTGCACAAGGCACCCGATTGCGAGACCAGCGCCAGATCGCCGCTGAGAGAAACGCCCTGGCTAAAGGTCGCGTTCAGCCCAATCGACGGCCGCTGAATGCCCAGGCAATTGGGGCCGACAAAACGGATGCCGTGTTCACGCGCAACCTCCAGCACCCGATCTTCCAGGGCCAGGCCCGCCGCCCCTACCTCGCGGAACCCCGCCGACAGGACCAAGGCGCGACGAATCCCGTTGAGACCGAGATCGTTCATGATCGCCGGGATCGTCGCCGCCGGCGTGGCGATAATGGCTAGATCGGGCACCTGCGGGAGATCTGCCGCCGAGGCATAACAGGGGTCACCATACAGACGGTCATGCTTGGGATTGACCGGATACACCGGGCCACCGAAAGCACCCTGAGCGCCCTGGCCCGTCTGCTCGCGCAGGTTGCGGTAAATCACCCCGGCCACGGATTCCTCGCGCTCACTGGCACCAAATACCGCAACCGAGCGGGGACTAAACAACGACGATAAATAATGACTGCTCATGGCTTTCCCTGTTTAAGACAGCACTCACACACCCCCCATTTGTAATGGGGCGCGGCACACACAACCTCACCGATACAGCACCCAGCCCTTCGGATTACGAACAGACTAGCCGAATCATCCTAGAACATGAAATCAGAATATTCAATTGCGGCATCCCACAGGGCCAACACCGCTTCATCATTAACCCCTGCGCCTCTATAATCTTATTCAACTTATGTGACCAATGACACCGTGCCGACAGCCTATATCACCCACCCGAGTTGTCTTCTGCACCAAAATTTCCCCGGCCATCCGGAGGATGCAGCGCGTCTGGCCGCCATCGAAGATCACCTCCATGGCGCACGCCTGTATGACTACCTGACCCACTTAGAAGCCCCTCCAGCCACTCAGGCACAACTGTTGCGTGTCCATGCAGAGGCCTATGTCGCCGCAATCCATGCCAGCGCACCCACCTCCGGCAGCGTGATGATCGACGCCGATACCTGCATGAATTCGCATTCGCTGGATGCGGCGCTGCATGCCGCGGGGGCCGTTGTTCTGGGCGTGAATCAGGTCTGCACCGGCAAGGCGAAGGTCGCCTTCTGCGCCGTTCGCCCCCCCGGTCATCATGCCGGCCGAGCCCGGTCAGCCGGATTCTGCCTGTTCAACAACATCGCCGTCGGTGCCGCACACGCCATGGCGGCATATGCTCTGGATCGCGTCGTCATCGTCGATTTCGATGTGCACCATGGCGACGGCACCGAGGATATCTTCGCCGACGACCCCCGCGTCCTATTCTGCTCGACCTTTTTGCATCCGTTCTACCCCTACTGCGGTGCTGACACCGTCAGCGACCACATCATCAATGTACCCCTAGAACGGGGCACATCCGGGACGCGCTACCGGGAGATCTTCAGCGCACGAATCCTACCGGCCCTGGAGGCCTTCAAGCCCCAATTGATCCTCATCTCGGCCGGCTTCGACAGCCACCGCGAAGACGACATGGGAGGACTGGGGCTCGTGGAGGCCGACTATGTCTGGGTCACCGAACGCTTACAGGATATCGCGAAGCGATACAGCGGCGATCGCATCGTCTCGGTCCTGGAAGGGGGCTACCACCTCAGCGCCCTCGGCCGCAGTGCCGCGGCCCACATCAAGGCACTGGCCCGCCTGTAGGGGCAGGCCCCTGTGCCTGCCCTAGCGGTGAATGGGCAACCATGGGGATGCAGGGCAACCACAGGGGGTTGCCCCTACGCCGTTGAGGTGCGCCTGCGCGATCCTTTCAACCCCATCGGCCAGAAGGCTGGCCTCCTCCCCTAATCGGGCGACAAGCGTTGTTCGACCGCAAAGACGGCCGCCTCTACCCGCGAAGTCAGATTGAGTTTGGCGAGGATATGGCGCACATGCAGCTTGACGGTGTCGTAGCTGATATTCAGCGCCCGGGCGATGGCCTTGTTGCTCTCACCACGCGACAGATGCGCCAAGATCTCCCGCTCGCGCTGGGTCAGCGTCGACAACAAATCGCTATGACTCTGCGCTCCATCGGCACGATGATCCAGAAGACGCACCAGTTTTGCCGTCATCGTCGGTGCCACCACGGTTTCACCGCGCACCGCACGCAAGACGGCCTCGATCACCTCGTCCGGTTCCATGCTTTTGAGCAAATAGCCCTTGGCCCCATTGCGCAGGGCACGGGCGAGGTCACGGTCTGCCTCAGAAACGGTCAGGATCAAAACCGGTAGCGCAAACCCTTGCGCACGCAATTCCTGCATCAGGGTGATGCCATCGGTCGGCGGCAGGTTGAGATCAAGAATCACCGCATCCGGGCTGTGTTCACGCAACAAGGCGACGACCTGATACGGGTCTCCGGTCATGGCCACGACATGGATGTGACCATCGCGCTCCAGTAATTCGGCCAAGCCCTTGCGAAACAAGGTATGGTCATCGGCCAAGACAATACGCGCAGCACTCATTGAAATAACTCCTTGCTGCGGATAGTGGCGCTGGAAGTGCTGCGCGTACTTTCCGCTGTTGCGATATCCGGTTTAGCAACCCCCTTGGCCGCGGGGAAACGCAAGCGCACGGTCGTACCCCCCGCCGGACGGCTTTCGATCAACAGTTGCCCGCCCAGTTTCTCGGCCCGCTCGCGCATGATGGTTAGGCCAAAGCTACGGCCCACGCTGGCCGAGGCGTCAATCAGACCCACCCCGTCATCGGCCACATTGACCACATATTCACCGTCCTCCAGATCCAGCGTGACAACGACATGCCGCGCCCGGGCGTGCTTGCTGATGTTATACAAGGCCTCCTGGATGATGTGGAAGACCTGAATCTCTTCTTCCGGCAGCAGCATCACATCCTGAGTGAGATTCAGAAATTCCACATCGGCATTGGCCTTCTGACGGAAACTCTTCACCATCTCGGTCAGGGCCGGGACTAAGCCGCGTGGGTCAATGCGGTCGCGGAACTGGGTGATCAGGTTGCGCAACTCAGAATACGCCATGTCCACCGCCTCCTCGACATCGCCCAGATAGCGCTGCGTATCATCCATCTGCCCCTCCTGCACGGCCTCATGGAGCACCGACAAGCGCATCTTGGCATAGGCCAAGGTCTGCGCCAGCGAATCATGGATCTGGTTGGCCAGCATGGTGCGCTCGCTAATCAACGAGATGCGCATGTTTTCGCGCGTCAGACGCATGTTCTCCAGCGCCATGCCGAGGTGCTCTGAGATCGAGTTGAAGAGAAAACGAACATCGTCGGGGATGACCTGATCCTGTTCCATGAACAGGTTGTACACGCCCAGCACCTTGCCTTTGTGACGCAAGGGGATCGCCAGGATGCGCGCACAGTCCTGCTGCAGGTAGGCATGGCGCACCTGCTTCTGGCAAACCGTCATCACCTGGTCTTCCTCCGGTATCAGCGAGCTAACCGCCTTACCACACACCCCGCAACCGAGCGGCACAAAGCGTTCCCTTTCCAGCACCTGGTCAGAAAGGTTGATGGAACCCGCCAGACGCAGGTGTCCTCCATCGGCGGTCAGCACCCGCACGGCCCCCGCACGGGCCCCGGAAATACGCACCATAATGCCCAGGAAACGGGTCAGCATCTGCTCAATATTGGCGTCCGAACTCATGCTGCTGGCGATCTCGGCCAGCACCTCGGCCACTGGCGAGGTCAGCGGGGCTGCTTGTGCAACCTGGGCGATGGGTGCGGCGACGCTCGCAGTCTTTTTATGAGGGGTAGAGGATTTGCGAACCATGGCGGGGGGTGAGAAGGGATCCATCAATAGAGATCAATCCAGACGCGCTGTCTTCTCGGGACGACTAAGGGGCGGGTTGGTCGCCAAATAACGCGACAGGCCCGCCACAATGGCCGTCGCAATACGCTCCTGATGCACCTCGTCGGTCAATTTTCGCTCCTCCTCCGGATTGGAGATAAAGGCCGTCTCAATCAGGATGGAGGGAATCGTCGGCGCCTTGAGGACGGCAAAGCTCGCACTCTCGACGATGGACTTATGCAGGTCATTAATCTCACCAATCTCTTGCAAGATGCCATTCGCTAGCGTCCGGCTGTTCTCGATCTGTTTGTCGGTTGTCAAATCCATGAGCGTCTGGCGCAGAAAGATATTCTTGACATCAGCCCGCACCCCCCCCACCAAGTCAGCATTGTTTTCACGCTTGGCCAGCCATCGCGCCGACAACGACGACCCCCCTTTTTCCGACAACACGAAGACGGACGAACCCTTGGCACTGGCCTTGTAAAAGGCATCCGCGTGAATGGAGACGAAGAGGTCAGCCTGCGCCCGGAGCGCCTTGTTAACCCGCTCGTGCAGGGGGATGAAGTAGTCGCCCTCGCGAATCATGATCGCACGCATGGTGTGGGTCTGCTCGATCTGTGCCCGAACTCGGCGGGCGATCGACAGGGTCACCGTTTTCTCCAAAGTGCCTCGTGCACCGCTCGCACCGGGGTCCTCACCCCCATGCCCGGCGTCGATCGCAATAGTCACCAAACGAGGGGTTTCAGGGGTGAGTGTGGGCCGAGTCACCGGAACCGCCGGTGCGAGGGTTTCAGCCCGGGCATCCCCCTTAAAATCTATAACCACTCGGTGGGCATAGTCCCCTGCCGGTTTGAGCGAAAACACCTCCGCCCGTGCGACCGTCTTCAATTCGATGACTAGGCGAGTCACATTGGGACGGTTCAGCCCCACCCGCATCGAGGCAATGTAGGGGTCCTGCGGCGTCAAGCGCGTCGCGATCTCCATCAGGGCACCGTCCGGCAGAACCCCTTCCAGATCGATCACCAGACGCTCAGGGCCCTTCAAGCTGAAATGCTGGTACGCCGGGGCCTCAGCAAATTCGAGAACCACCCGCGAGGCCTCCGGTGAAGGTTGCACCCGCACCGCCCGAGCAGACTGCGCCAAGGCGCCCGCCCGACCGGGCTGCGGCAGCCCCATGGCCAGCAACAAAGCCAGCGGGGCCTTCAACCGCCAGTAGCGAGCGTCGCGAGACATTGTTTACCGTTCAAGGTCTGAGGGGAAAGCGTCGCCTGACGCCCACCCCCCTGATGGACAATCTCGAGGCGCAGGATCACATCGGCCAGCGGAAGGCAGCCCGCCGCCTTTTGCGGCCATTCCACCAAGCACACGCTGTCGCCATTGAAATGTTCGCGGAAACCCGCATCCAACCATTCTTCAGGATCCTCGAAACGATATAAATCAAAGTGATAGAGATTAAGCCTCAAAACCGAGTAATGTTCAACTAGGGTAAAGGTCGGGCTCTTAACCCGCCCATGATAGCCGAGTGCGCGCAACAAGCCCCGCACCAAGGTCGTTTTACCCGCACCAAGATCGCCCTGTAATTCAATGTAAAGCCCAGGCCGCAAGACAGCCGCCAACCGTGCGCCTAGGGCAAGCGTAGCGGCCTCATCGGGCAGGCACAATTCCAGCGGCTCCAAAGGGGCGCTATCATCCTTCTCATGCTGCAACCCCCTCTGCACCCACACTCTCCTCAATCCGAACCGGAACTCAAACACGCCATACGCCGCTGGGGGGCAGAACTGGGCTTTGCATCCGTCCGTTTTGCACCCCTGGATCTGTCCGATGCCGAACCGGGCCTACAGGCCTGGTTGGCGGCGGGGTTCCACGGCGACATGGATTATATGGCCCGGCACGGTACCCTGCGTGCCCGTCCGACAGAATTGGTCCCCGGCACGCAGAGCCTCATCAGCGTGCGCCTTGATTACCTGCCCGATGCGGACGAGGCCGAGACGCTGCTGGCCGATCCGGAGCGCGCCTATGTCTCACGCTATGCCTTGGGGCGCGATTACCACAAGCTGTTGCGCAACCGCCTGCAACGACTGGCCAACCGGATCGAGGCCGAGATCGGCCCCTTCACCTACCGCGCCTTCACCGACAGCGCCCCGCTCCTGGAGGTCGAACTCGCTGCCCGCGCTGGCAATGGCTGGCGCGGCAAGCACAGCCTGCTGCTAACCCGTGCCGGTTCCTGGTTTTTTCTCGGCGAGTTATTGACCAATCTCCCCCTCTCCCCTGACGCCCCCGAAGAGCCCGAGCATTGCGGAACCTGCACCGCCTGCCTTTCGGCCTGCCCAACCCACGCCATCGTCGCCCCCTATCAGGTCGATGCGCGGCGTTGCATCTCCTATCTGACCATCGAACACCCCGGCGCAATCCCGGTCGATCTGCGCCCCTTGCTCGGCAACCGCATCTACGGCTGCGACGATTGCCAGCTCACCTGCCCCTGGAACCGCTTTGCGACACCCGCCCAAGAGGCCGATTTCCAGCCCCGCAACGGCCTTGATCATGCCCGACTAATCGACCTGTTTGCCTGGAGCGAGGCCGAATTCGAGGCCCGGCTAGCCGGTTCCGCCATCCGCCGTATCGGCTGGGAACGCTGGCTACGCAATATCGCCGTCGCCCTCGGCAACCAAGCGCACGCGGATCCTGCCACTCTCGTTGCCCTCCGGGAACGGCTTGATCACCCCTCGGCCATCGTGCGCGAGCATGTAGAATGGGCCCTGCAACAACTGACCGAACGCCTCGACCCATGACCGCTACCCTTGACCCCCGCAGCCCGATCGGCGTATTCGACTCCGGCGTCGGCGGCCTGACCGTTGTGCGGGCCCTGATGGAGCGCCTGCCATTCGAAAATATCGTCTATTTCGGCGACACCGCGCGCGTCCCCTATGGCGTCAAATCGCCCGAAACCATCGCCCATTACACCACCCAGATCGCCGAGTTCCTGCTTGAGCGTCAGGTCAAACTCCTCATCATCGCCTGCAACACCATGGCCGCCGTCGCCGCTCAGGCCGTGCACGACCTATCCGACACACCCGTCCTGGATGTCATCGAGGCCGGGGCACAGGCGGCGCTGGCCGCTACGCACAACCACAAGATCGGCGTCATCGGCACACCCACCACCATCAACAGCAATGCCTATACACGCGCCATCCATAGCGGCAAGGAACCCATCCGCCTCTACGCTCAGGCCTGCGCCCTGTTAGTGCCCCTAGTCGAGGAGGGCTGGCTGGATCACCCCGTCACCCGCCTTGCCGCACAGGAATATCTGAAGCCCCTGCTCGCCGAGGGGATCGACAGTCTCGTCTTGGGCTGCACGCACTACCCACTCCTCAAGCCCCTGTTGCAAGAGGTCGCCGGCCCCGGCGTCGCCCTGGTCGATTCGGCCGATGCCATGGCCGAACAAACCGCCCGACTCCTGTCCGAACGCGGCCTGGCGAACCCCGATCGCAACTCACCGCGTTACGACTTTTATGTCACCGATGTCCCCCTGCGTTTCCAGACCATCGGCGAGCGCTTTCTCGGTCGCGCCCTGCCCCATGTGCACTTAATCAAGTGGTAAACCCTTTTTTTATTGACGACCTTCCCCAAGGCCGGTATGTTTCGCTCCCGTGATCATCACAATCACGCGTGATTACCATTTTGACCAAGTGCTAAAACCCAACCGGAGATTAATATGAAACTGTTCACCGCTTTGCTGGCCGCTGGCTTCGCCGTTATGGCCACCCCCGCTTCTGCCGACATCTTCGCCGACAACGGCTGCATTGGTTGCCACGACGCATCCAAGAAGAAGATGGGCCCGACCTGGAAAGATGTTGCTGCCAAGCGCGCTGGCGACAAGGCCGCCATCGTCCACGCCATCAAGGAAGGTTCTAAGGGTGTCTATGGCAAGATCCCGATGCCGCCGCAGCCGAAGGCCGCTGCCCACGCCGACGCACTGGCTGACGCCATCCTGGCCGTCAAGTAAGTCTCTGCAGCACAATAAAAACGCGGGCTGTGGCCCGCGTTTTTATTTGTTGGTCAATCGCAAAATAACGATCATCCCACCCAGCGCCGCGCGTTGCGGAAGAGGCGCAGCCAAGGGCCGTCTTCTTGCCAATCGTCTGGCCGCCAAGAGTGCTGGATGGCGCGGAATACCCGCTCGGGGTGCGGCATCATAACGGTAAAGCGGCCATCGACCGTAGTCACACCCGTGATACCGGCAGGCGAACCATTGGGGTTGGCCGGAAACTGCTCGGTGGGTTTGCCGCTGTTGTTGATGTAACGCAGGCTGGTCAACGCCCGTTTTTGCTGGGCGATGGTGTCGAACACGGCACGGCCCTCACCATGCGACACGACGACGGGCAACTTCGAACCGGCCATGCCATCAAACAAGATGGACGGCGTTTGCAGCGCCTCAACCATGACGAAGCGCGCCTCAAACTGTTCGGACAGATTGCGCTCAAAGCGCGGCCAATCTTGAGCGCCGGGGATGATGCCCTTTAACCGGCTCATCATCTGGCAACCGTTGCACACGCCCAGCGCAAAGGTGTCGGCGCGATTGAAGAAGACCTCGAAGGCATCGCGGGCACGGGCGGAGTGCAAAATGGATGCCGCCCAGCCACCCCCAGCACCGAGCACATCACCATACGAAAATCCGCCGCAAGCCGCCAGGCCCTTGAAGCCAGACAGATCCAACCGCCCACTGAGGATGTCGCTCATGTGCACATCAACCGGCACAAAACCGGCACGATCGAAGGCCGCCGCCATCTCGACCTCGCCGTTGACCCCCTGTTCGCGCAGGATGGCCACTTTGGGCTGCGCCTTCTTGCGTTTGATGGACGGCCCGTCGGCTCGGATGAACGGCGCGGCAATGTTGTCGTTGAGGTCAAAGCTGAGCTTGACGGACAGGCCCGGGTCCTTGCGCTGCAAGGTCTCGAAGGTCTGCCGCGTGCAATCGGGATTGTCGCGCAGGTGCTGCATGCGCAGGCTGGTGGCGCTCCACGCGGTTTGCAGGTCTAGGCGCGTCTCATCGAGCACCGCCACCCCTTCGCGCAAGATACGCACGCGGTCGCTGCGGTTGAGGCTGCCGATGATGAACAACTCGTCGCGCAGACCGGCGTCGATGCAGGCATCGATGACGCGGCCCATGTCGCCACGGCGCACCTGCAACACCGCGCCCAACTCTTCGTTGAACAGGATGTTGAAGATGCGGCTGGTATAAGGCTCGTGCGGTGCCGGTGCATCGTCTAGGGCCTCGGCGATATCGTCGTGAAAGCGCTTGTAGCGCAGCTCGTCGGTGTCAATATCGATACCACAATGACCGGCGAAGGCCATCTCGCACAGGGTGGCGAACAGGCCACCGTCGGAGCGGTCGTGATAAGCGAGCAACAGGCCCTCGCGGTTTAGGTGCTGGATCAGGGCAAAGAAGGCCTTGAGTTGTTCAGCCGAGATCAGATCGGGCGCGACATCACCCAGGGCGTTGTAACACTGCGCCAGAATGGAGCCGCCCAAGCGGTTGTGGCCTTGGCCCAGGTCAAGCAGTAATAGATCGGTCTCGCCGCAATCGGTGCGCAGTTGCGGGGTCAGGGTGCGGCGTGCGTCCGGCGTGGGCGCAAAGGCGGTCACAATCAAGGACAGCGGCGACACCACGGCCTTGTTTGTCTTTCCATCTTGCCAGCGGCTTTGCATGGACATCGAATCCTTGCCGACCGGGATGCTGATCCCGAGCGCCGGGCAGAGTTCTTTGGCCACCGCACGCACCGTGTCGAACAGCGCAGCGTCCTCGCCGGGGTGACCCGCAGGGGCCATCCAGTTGGCCGACAGACGGATGTCGCCGATCTCATTGACCGTCGCGGCAGCCAGGTTGGTGATCGCCTCGGCGACCGCCATGCGGCCGGAGGCCTCCGGGTTGATGAGCGCCAGCGGCGTGCGTTCGCCGAGCGCCATCACCTCGCCTTTTTCGCTGTCATAACTGATCGTGGTCACCGCGCAATCGGCCACCGGAATCTGCCACGGGCCGACAAACTGGTCGCGCGCTGTGTAGCCGCCGACGGTGCGATCGCCAATGGTGATGAGGAAGGTCTTGTCGGCGACCGTCGGGTGACCCATGACGCGATAGGCTGCCTCGCGCAGGTCCAGCCCATCGGCACAGAAGGGGGTTAGCACCGGCGCGACATGGGCGACATCACGCAACATCTTCGGCGGCTTGCCCAGCAGCACCTCCATTGGCATATCCACCGGGCTATTTTTGAAGTGCGCATCGGTCACCTGCAACTGGCCATCGGCAGTCGCCTCGCCCACCACCGCAAACGGGCAGCGCTCGCGTTCACACAGCGCGGCAAAGCGCGCCAGATCGGTCGGGGCAATGGCCAGCACATAGCGTTCCTGGGCCTCGTTACACCAGATCTCTTTCGGCGCCATGCCTGGCTCTTCAGAATGCACCTGGCGTAGTTCAAACCTCGCGCCCAAACCCGCGCCGTGTGCCAGTTCTGGCATGGCGTTGGACAAGCCACCCGCACCCACATCGTGAGCGGAACGGATCGGGTTATCTGTGCCCAACTGCCAGCAACGGTCGATAACCTCCTGAGCGCGGCGTTGAATCTCCGGATTGCCGCGCTGCACCGAATCAAAATCCAGCGCCTCGGCGTTGCTACCCGAGCCCATGCTCGAAGCCGCGCCACCGCCCAAACCGATGAGCAGACCCGGGCCGCCCAACTGGATCAACAGGGTGCCAGCGGGGAAAATCTCCTTATCGACATGATCCTCGCGGATATTGCCCACGCCGCCCGCCAGCATGATCGGTTTGTGATAACCGCGCATCTGGCCATTCGGGGTCTGGAGCTCAAAGCTGCGGAAATAACCGGTCAGGCAGGGGCGGCCAAATTCGTTGTTGAACGCCGCCGCACCGAGCGGGCCTTCGAGCATGATGTCGAGCGCCGAGGCGATACGATCCGGTTTTCCATAGGCCTGTTCCCACGGTTGACGCGCATGCGGAATATGAAGGTTTGACACCGAAAAACCACACAGTCCAGCCTTGGGCTTGGAGCCGCGTCCGGTCGCGCCCTCGTCGCGAATCTCGCCGCCTGAACCGGTGGCCGCGCCCGGGAACGGGGCAATCGCGGTCGGATGGTTGTGCGTCTCCACCTTCATCAAGATGTGAATCGGCTCTTGGTGGGCGCGATACACGCCGTCGCGGTCCGGATAAAAACGCCCAGCGGTATAACCCTCAATCACCGAGGCATTGTCCGAATAGGCCGACAGCGTGCCTTGCGGGCGCACCGCGTGGGTGTGGCGGACCATGCCAAACAAGGTTTCATTTTGCTTCTGACCGTCGATGATCCAGTCGGCGTTGAAGATCTTGTGGCGGCAGTGTTCCGAGTTGGCCTGCGCGAACATCGTCAACTCGACATCGGTCGGATTGCGCTTCACCTTCTTGAAGTTGGCGACCAGGTAATCGATCTCGTCCTCGGACAAGGCCAGGCCCAGGGCCAGGTTGGCCTTGATCAGCGCCGCCTTGCCACCTTTGAGTATGTCGACCGTCTCCAGCGGCTTGGGGGATTGGTGCGAGAACAACCGAGCCGCCTCGCGCTCGTCATCCAGCACACTTTCAGTCATGCGATCATGCAGGGCGGCAATCAGCTCTGCCAACGCCTTCTTACCCGGCTTGCCTTCAATCTTCCAAACCACACCATGTTCGATGCGATTGATCGCCGCAAGTCCACAATTACGGGCAATGTCCGTCGCCTTCGATGACCACGGCGACACAGTGCCAATGCGCGGCGTGACCAGCAGCGTAGGCCCCCCTCGCCCCTTGCGGGAGAGGGGTTGGGGGAGAGGGGTTGGCTGTGGCCTCGCGTGCAGCAGTTCGCAGAGGAAGGCGTGATCGGCCTCAGCCAAGGGCGCATTGAGTTCCACGAAATAACGATATTCAGCCGCCAGCCCGGTAACCGGCACGCCGGCCTCCTGAACCGTCGCAAGCAACTTGGAGATACGGAATTCGGAACGCGCCGCGCCGCCGCGTAGGGTAAGGATTTCGGCCATGATCGTCTTTGAGAACAATTTGATGTGGCCGTGATTTTAACCGATCCCGTGCCCTGCCCTTCCCCGCGTGCAGGGATTTTGTTACCGTGCGTCATCAAAACCCTCAGGCATCACCCCCGTTATGAACTATTGCAGTCAGTGTGGTGCGACCCTGATCCGTACCATTCCCGAAGGGGATAACCGGCACCGTTATTGCTGCCCGGCCTGCGGCACTATCCACTATGAAAACCCCAAGATGGTGGTCGGCTGCCTAGCCGAATGGGAAGACAAGATCCTCCTCTGCCGCCGGGCCATCGAACCCCGAAACGGCTTATGGACCCTGCCGGCTGGCTTCATGGAAAACGGCGAGAGCGCCATGGAAGGTGCGCTCCGCGAGACGCTGGAAGAGGCGGGTGCCCGCGTGCAGGAGCCCACGCTATACAGCCTGATCAGCCTGCCGGATATCAACCAGGTTTATCTGATGTTCCGCGCTCAGCTCAGCGACCTGGACTTTGCCCCTGGCGAAGAAAGCCTGGAGGTCGCGTTATTTTCCGAGTCCGAGGTCCCCTGGGACGCCCTCGCCTTTCGCACCATCCGAGCCACGCTAGAACGCTATTTTGACGATCGGCGGCGGGGTGAATACCCCCTCCATATTGAGGATATTCGCCACCGCAACCACTGAGGCACGGTTATTCCAGCGAAATGCCGCTATCAACCAGAAGCGGCCCCCGACAAGGGCATGATCACCCACCCTGTCGAAGCGCAGCCTCTACGCGAGCCTTATCGGCGCAAGGCGATCCCTCGGTGACTAAAACGCCAGCGCATTAATGCGGCGCACAAACGCGGCCGGATCGGCCAGTGCACCGCCGTCGAGCAGCACGGCCTGATCAAACAACACCGCCGCCAGATCATCAAAACGCTCGCCCTCAGCGGCCTGCATGCGTTGCAGGATCGGGTGTGACGCATTGATCTCCAGGATCGGCTGGGTGTCCGGCGCCTCTTGGCCCATCGACTTCAGCAAGCGCTTCAGGTTCTCGCCCATGTCCTGATCCCCTGCGACCAGACAGGCCGGAGAATCGACCAGACGACGCGACACGCGCACCTCATGAGTCCGCCCGGACAGCGCCGTTTGCAGACGCTCAACCAAGGCCTTTTGATCCGCCTCATCAACGGCGGGTTTTTCTGCCGCAGCGGTATCGCTGGCCACATCGGCAATCGCGTCCAGGTCCACATCACCGCGTGCAATGCTGGCCAATTTCTTGCCAGCGAATTCGGGCAGGTGGCCCACCATCCACTCGTCCACGCGCTCGGTCAGCAACAGAACCTCGACGCCTTTCTTGCGGAAGATCTCCAGGTGCGGACTGGCCTTGGCGGCCGCCAGCGAGTCGGCGGTGACATACCAGATCGTGTCCTGACCTTCTTTCATGCGGCCAATATAGTCGGCCAGCGACACGGTATCGCCCTCGCCCTGGGTGGAGAACAGGCGCAGCAGACCGGCGATGCGTTCCTTGTTGCCCATGTCCTCGCCCACGCCTTCCTTGAGCACCTGGCCGAAGTGGGTCCAGAATTTAGCGTAATCGTCCTTGCGGTTTTCGGCGAGGTCATCGAGCAGGTCGAGGACCTTCTTCACGCAACCGCCCCGGATCATCTCCATGTCGCGGGTCTCCTGCAGGATCTCGCGCGACACATTGAGCGGCAGGTCGGCCGCATCGATCACCCCGCGCATGAAGCGCAGGTAGGCCGGCATCAGCTTGCGCGCATCTTCCATGATGAACACGCGCTTCACATACAACTTGACGCCCACCTTGGCCTCGCGATCCCACAGATCGAACGGCGCGTGGGACGGGACATAAAGGAGCGCGGTGTAATCCTGCCGCCCCTCAACCCGGACATGGGTCCAAGCCAACGGGTCTTCGTAATCGTGACCGACATGCTGATAGAAGGCCTTGTATTCCTCCTCCGTGATGTCGTTCTTGCTGCGCGCCCACAAGGCATTGGCACGGTTGGCGGTCTCTTCCTCTGCCTTGCCGTCCTTCTCGCTGACGAAGATCACCGGTAGCGGCACATGATCCGAATACTGACGAATCAGCGTCTTGATCCGCCAATCCTCGAGGAAATCGTCTTCACCCTCCTTCAGGTGCAGGACGATCTCCGTCCCGCGCGCCGCGCTTTCCACCGGCTCCAGGGTGTAGTCCCCCGCACCCGCCGACTCCCAGCGCACGCCATGTTCGGCCGTCGTGCCAGCACGACGCGTCGTCAGTGTCACCTTGTCAGCGACGATAAAGGTGGAATAAAAACCCACCCCAAACTGACCGATCAGTTGCGCGTCCTTCTTCTGGTCACCCGACAGCTTGCCGAAAAACTCCTTGGTGCCCGACTTGGCAATGGTGCCGATATGCTCAACGACCTCTTGACGGCTCATGCCGATGCCGTTGTCGCGGATGGTCAGGGTGCGCGCCGCCTTGTCAGCACGGATCCAGATCTTCAAATCGGCATCGCCTTCCAGCAAGGCCGCGTCCGACAGCGCCTCAAAGCGCAGCTTGTCCGCCGCATCCGACGCGTTGGAAATCAGCTCGCGCAAAAAAATCTCCTTGTGCGAATACAAGGAGTGGATCATCAGTTGCAGGAGTTGTTTGACTTCCGCTTGGAAGCCGAGGGTTTCTTTGCCGCTCATCGCGAGTTTTCCTTGGAGTAATAACGAACGCCACCAAGGATGGGGGTCGCTCCGAGTATTTCAATAGCCCGCCGCGACTTTCTAAATAATTAAGGGGACACAATACTTAATTGCCAATTAAGTATTGTGTCCCCTTAATTATCCCACCTTAATTAAAAACAGGCGCCTTAGCGCAACCCCAGCACATCCTGCATGTCATAGAGGCCTTCGGTCTTGCCTTGCAGGTAACGCGCGGCGCGCAGGGCGCCGTTGGCAAAGGTGAGGCGACTGGAGGCCTTGTGAGTGATTTCGACCCGCTCGCCCATCGCTGCGAACAGCGCGGTGTGGTCACCGACGACATCGCCGGCACGCACCGTGGAAAAGCCAATGGTGTGGGGGTTGCGCTCGCCGGTCACGCCTTCACGGCCATAGACCGCACATTCCTTGAGATCACGACCAAGCGCACTGGCAATGACCTCGCCCATGCGCAAGGCGGTACCGGACGGCGCATCGACCTTATGACGGTGGTGGGCCTCGATGATCTCGATATCGTAGCCTTCGTTCAACACGCGGCTGGCCACATCGAGCAACTTGAAGACGAGATTCACGCCCACGCTCATGTTCGGCGCAAAGCAGACCGGGATGCGTTCGGCAGCGGCAGCGATAGCCGCCTTGCCAGCGGCGTCAAACCCGGTGGTGCCGATGACGATGGGGACTTCCTGTTCGATGCAGCGCGGCAGATAGGCCAGCGTCGCTTCGGGACGGGTAAAGTCGATCAAGACGCGGCTCATCTCAAGCGCGGCATCCACATCGTCGCTGATGGAAACACCCAGCGCCGGGCCGATCAACTCGCCGGCATCGCGACCGAGCAGCGGGCTACCACCGCGATCCAGCGCGGCCACGAGGCGCATGTCGGAGGCCGCCATCACCGCTTCGAGCAATGCACGGCCCATGCGGCCAGAACACCCAGCCAAGGTAACGGGGACGATCATGGTTTCACCTCGCTGGGGGCTGACGCGGGTGCGGGGGTTACGCTGGCAGGTTTCGCGGCTACAACATTGCCCTCGATGGACTGCAGGACATCCCCGTCAAAAAGGATCGTCACGCGCTGCGACTCAACGGCCTTGCCACCCTTTTTCAAGGTGTACACAAAATCCCAACGATTGGTACGGAAGGCATCGACCACTAAGGGCGTACCCAAGACAAACCGCACCTGGGAGCGGGTCATGCCGGGCTTCAGCTTGTCCACCATCTCTTGGGTAATCAGATTGCCCTGAGGAATGTCAAGCTTGTAAGGCTGGACGATGTCGAGCGGGTTGCGAAGGCTGTCCTTGAGGGTGTCCTTCAGATTGCCATTAAGGCTGCAACCGGACAGCCCCAAGGTCAGGATTGCGAACAAAAAGAGGGGGTTTCGCATAATCGGTCACAAGAGAATAAGTCGCGCTATGATAACGCACCCTATAAAGGACCCGCACAGGAAATGACAACCGGCGATCAACTCAAAAGTCTCGGACTGAAGGTAACCGCGCCGCGCAAGCGCATCTTGGAACTATTCGAGTCCAGCGAGCGGCACCACCTCTCCGCCGACGATGTCTATCGTATCCTGACCGCGGAGGACTACGATGTGGGCCTAGCGACCGTGTATCGCGTCCTGATGCAGTTTGAACAGGCCGGGCTGCTGCTACGGCATCACTTTGACGATGACAAGGCCGTTTTCGAGCTAGATCCCGGGGAACATCATGATCACATGGTCTGCATACAGTGCGGCCGCGTGGAGGAGTTTCACGATGCCGAGATCGAGGCCCGGCAAACTGCCGTGGCCAAGAAACATGGCTTCAAGATCCATGAGCACCACCTGACGCTGTATGTCGAATGCACCCACAAGGACTGCGCGCATCAGCGCAAAGCCTAAACGGCAGCCCCTTTACGAATCAGTTCGGCCGCGTGTTCACGCGTCGTCGCCGTCATTTCCAGTCCGCCCAACATGCGCGCGATCTCGTTGATACGCTCCTCGGCGTCCAGCCGACAGACCCCCGTTGTAGCCTGCCCGGCCTCCACCGTCTTGCTCACTGCGAACTGATAATCCGCAGCAGCGGCCACCTGCGGCAGATGCGTCACGCAGATCACTTGTCGATTGCGGCCGAGCGCCGCCAGCTTTTGTCCCAGCACACTGGCCACGCGCCCACCGATGCCGGCATCGACCTCGTCAAATACCAGGGTATCGCTACCCCGGTCTTCGGCCAACACCGTCTGCAAGGCCAGCCCAATGCGTGACAGTTCGCCGCCCGAGGCCGTCTGAGCCAAGGATTTCAGACCCTGGCCGGCATGCGGTGACACTTGGAATGCAACGCTATCCTGGCCCTGAGGCCCTGCCGCGCCGCGTTCCACGACGATCTCCAGACGACCGCCCGCCATGGCCAGTTCCTGCATCACCGCTGTCACCGCCAGCGCCAGCGGAACGGCGCCCTGAACACGCGCCGCGCTAAGACGATCGGCCTGCGTCTGCCATTGTCTTGCGGCCTCGCTCACCGCTGCCTGCAGTGCCTGAAGGTCGGCACTGGCCTGGGCCTCGGCCAGCCGTTGCTGCGTCACCACAAACAATTCCGGCAAGGCATCGACCGCCACCTGATGACGACGCGCCGTCGCACTGATATCCGCCATCCGCAACTCGATCTGGTTCAGGGCCTGCGGATCGATCTCGATCCGTTCCGCGTAGCGATTCAGGCTGCGTGCCGCTTCCTCAAGCTCAGCCATGGCGCTGTCGATCAAGGCTTGAGTCTCGGCGAGACAAGGATCGATTTCGGCCAAGCTGGCCAGACGCTGCCGCGCGCCGCTCAGCCGAGTCAGCGTGGCCGCCTCATCGCCCGCAAGCGTTGCGGCCACCTCTTGCGTCCCAGCCAACAAGTCGGCCGCGTGGGCGAGGCGGCTGTGTTCAACCTGAATCTGCGCCCATTCCTCCGGCTGCAGACCCAGCCGCCGCAGGTCGTCTGCCACCCATTGCCACTGCGACAGCGCCTGGGCCCGCATCTCGCCTTGGGAAGTCGCGTCAGCCAGACGGTGCTCAGCCGCCTTCCAGTCCCGCCAAGTTACGGCCAGCGCCGCCGTGTCCGCCGCAAGACCGAGGGCCTCGTCGAGGATCTCCATCTGGCGTGCCGGTTTTAACAAGGAGTAATGCGCGTGCTGGCCGTGGATGTCGATCAGATATTCGCCCACGGACTTGAGTTGGGCCTGGGTCACGCTGATGCCGTTGATCTGCGCACGCGAACGGCCGCCCGTCTCCACCGTCCGCCGCACCAAACAAAGGCCCGGATCACCCACCAGATCCTGCTCTTGCAACCAGATAGCGGCGGGGCTCTCGTCGGGACAGGAAAACTCGGCATTGATCTCGGCCCGCTCGGCCCCCTGCCGAATAAGGTCCCCTTCCGCACGCCCCCCCAAGGCCAGATTGAGTGCGCCCAACAAAATGGATTTTCCAGCGCCCGTCTCGCCCGTCAGGACTCCAAAGCCGGACGAAAACGCAAGATCCAGCCGATGGACCAAAACAAAATCACGGATCGAGAGGGACAGCAGCATCGCGGATCAGAGCTTTTCGCCCCAATGCAGCTTCTGTCGCAGGGTGTCGTAGTAATTGTGGTTGACGGGGTGCAACAGGCGCACAGTATTGGCGGCACGGCGCACGATGACACGCTGACCAACACTCAGGTCGAAGTGATCCTGACCATCAAAGTGCACGCGCGCATCGGCCGCATGGATGAGATTGATCTCAATCTCGAAATGGCTGTTGACCGCAATCGGTCGGGCCGACAGGGTGTGCGGACAGATCGGTGCCAACACCACCGCCTCCAAGGTCGGGTGCAGGATAGGGCCGCCCGCCGACAGGGCGTAGGCCGTCGAACCCGTCGGGGTCGCCACCACCAGACCATCGGCGCGCTGGCTGTACACAAACTGGCCGTCGATATAGACCTCAAACTCGATCAAGCGGCCCATCGCCCCCTTGCTGACCACCACATCGTTAAAGGCATGTGTCGCCAGCAGTTGGCTGTCGCCGTCCTCGACACGACAGTCGAACAGGATGCGTTCCTCAATCTGGTGCGCCCCGCCTAACATCTCCTGCAAGGTCTGGATCATGGTGTCCACAGAGACATCGGCCAGAAAACCTAGGCGACCTTGGTTGACCCCGATCAGCGGCACCTGATAATCCGCTATCCGGCGCGCCATATGCAGCATAGTGCCATCGCCACCCAGGACAATGGCCAGGTCAGCCTGAGCGCCAATCTCTTCGAAACTGGCTAGGCGCGCATCACCCGCACCGCACAGCCCAACGGTCTCGGGCATCACCAAAACCTCATAGCCCGATCGGGTCAGCCAGGCATTGAGACGCGTCAGCGAACCGCAAGCGACAGCGCTCTCATATTTACCAACCAATGCAATGGTCTTGAAAAGTGTGGACATAGCGTAGGATTATAGGGGCTGAGATAATAAAACTGACTGAAACTGACAAGGATGCTGCGCCACCAGGCGCCAAATGAGACCCATGGATTATGGCATGCCGCCAAGCGCTGAACTAAAACCCCGTGCCCGCACCCTGCTCAAGACGCTGGTTGAACGCTATATCCATGACGGACAGCCGGTCGGTTCACGGACGCTGGCCCATCATGCGGGCCTTGACCTATCACCCGCCTCGATCCGCAACATCATGTCCGACCTTGAGGAGGGGGGCTTCATCACCAGCCCGCACACCTCGGCCGGTCGCATCCCAACCCCGCGTGGCTACCGGCTGTTCGTCGATACCCTGCTGACCGTCAAGCCCCTGAACGAGCCCGATCGCAACCAGATCGAGACCGCCCTCCTGTCCAACAACCAGGCCAGCGATCCCCATCGCATTATCACCACGGCGGCCACCTTGCTCTCGGAGCTGACCCAGTTCGCGAGTATCGTCGCCGTCTCCAGGCGCCGCGAACCTAGTTTTCGGCAGATCGAATTCCTACGCCTCTCAGACACCCGCGTCCTACTCATCATCATCACCGATGAGGGCGATGTACAGAACCGGATCCTGTTTACCGACCGCGCGTACGGCCAGGAACAACTCTCCCGCGCCGCGAGCCATTTCAACAGCCACTACGCCGGCCTGACCTTCGAGGCCGTTCGGCCGCGCCTAAAACAGGAGCTGTCCGGCCTGCGCGCCGACATCAGCGCCCTGATGGCCATGGCCGTCGAGGTCGGCAACGAGACCCTGAATGCCGCCAGCGAGCAGTATGTGGTGAGCGGTGAATCCAACCTGTTGCATACCCCGGAGCTGTCCTACAACATGGATCGGATGCGCGAGCTATTCCGCCTGTTTGAACACCGCACTGAACTGATGCAGCTGCTAAATCTCGGCCACCACGCCAACGGCATCCAGATGTTCATCGGTGCCGAGGCGGGCGTAGCCTCGCTCGACGAATGCAGCGTCGTGGCGGCCCCCTATTCCGTCAACGGCGAGGTGGTCGGCACCCTGAGCGTCATTGGCCCGACCCGGATGGCCTATGAACGCGTCATCCCCATCGTCGATATCACCTCGCGCCTGTTATCCAGTGCGCTCAGTCACCCCTAAATCACCCTAAGTTGCCCCTAAGTTGCCCCTAAGTCATCCCTAAGTCATCCCTAAGTCATCCCTAAGTCACCCCTAAGTCACCCCTGAAAGAAGCGTTCATGCCCCTGTTTGCATCGCCTTACTTGCCTGAACCGCCCCTGCGCCCAAGCGTCACCCAGCATCGCAAAGGGGTGTTACTGGTTAATCTGGGGACACCGGATAGCCCTACCGCCCCGGATGTGCGCCGCTATCTAAAGGAATTCCTGTCCGATCCCCGCGTCGTCGAACTGCCGAGCCTGCTCTGGCAACCCATCCTGCGCGGCCTCATTCTCAACACCCGACCGGCCAAATCAGCGCGCAAATACGCCAGCATCTGGACCCCGGACGGCTCTCCGCTGCTCGTTCACACCCTGCGCCTCGCCGCGAAACTGGAAGCGGCCCTAGAAGACACCCGCGTCGTTACCGCGATGCGCTACGGTCAACCCTCCATCGCCACCGGCCTGGAAGAACTGCGCGCCGCCGGCTGTGATCGCATCGTTATCCTGCCCCTCTACCCGCAATACGCCGCCAGCACCGTGGGGAGCGTCTATGACGCCGTCTTTGCCACGCTGCAACGCTGGCGCAACCAACCCGAGTTGCGCCTGGTCCGACAATACTTCGACCACCCGGCACACATCGAGGCCCTCAAACAACGAGTCTTGGGCTACTGGCAACAACACGGCCGCCCGGATTGCCTGCTGATGAGTTTTCACGGCCTGCCGCAAAAAAGCGCCGAACAGGGCGACCCGTATGCCAACGAATGTCTCTACACGGGCCGCGCCTTGGCCGATGCCCTGGAACTCCCCGAGGAGGGGTATCGGATCACCTTCCAGTCCCGTTTCGGCCTGCAAGAGTGGTTGAAACCCTATACGGACGAGACCCTGCGCACCTTGGCCAAAGAGGGATGCCGGCGCGTCGATGCCCTCTGCCCGGGTTTTGCCACCGACTGTCTGGAGACCCTAGAAGAGATTGCCATGGAAGGAAAGGAGACCTTCCTTGGCGCGGGCGGGCGGGAGTTCCACTACATCCCGGCCCTCAACGACAGTGATCTGGGCGTGAGCATGCTGCAAGCCATCGTGGCCAGCCACGATGCCTGATCAGCCTTATAAATCCTGACCCAGCCGCCCCAGCATCTCCAAGCCCCAGGCCACACCGAAACCCGTCACCTCCGTGTCCACCGCGCCGAGACCGTCCTTGCAGCGGCTCGCGGACAGGTCCATGTGTAGCCAAGGCCGATCCTCCACAAAGCGTTTCAGGAACAGTGCCGCCAAGATATGGTCGGCCTCACCCTCCAAGGTGCATTGCTTGACATCGGCGATCTCGGAATCGAGCGCCGAGTCATAATCGGCCGCCAGCGGAAAGGCGCAGACCCGCTCCCCCGTGGCCACACCCGCCGCCACGGCCTCGCCCAACAGCGTCTCACGATTAGACAAAACCCCCGAATAACGCGTCCCCAATGCGGTATGCATCGAACCGGTCAGGGTTGCAAAATCGAGGATGGCATCAGGTTTAGCGCGCGCGGCCAAGGTCAAGGTATCAGCCAGAACCATGCGCCCCTCGGCATCGGTATGAACCACCTCAATCGTCGTGCCGTTTAAGGCCGTCACGACGGCATTCTGGGTATAGGCCTCCGGGCTGAGATGGTTTTCGGCCACCGCCAGCCAGGCCGTCAAACGCAGCGGCAACTTGAGTCGCGTGGCCGCCAACAAGATCCCTAGAACGACCGCCGAACCGTTCATGTCCTCATGCATCCCCGACATATAGCGGGCCGGCTTCAGGTTGTGCCCGCCGGTATCGAAGCAAATGCCCTTGCCGACCAAGGCAAGATCCCCCCCGCTCCGTTTTCCGTTCGTCGGCCGCCCGTCATAGACCAGCTTGACGATGGCGGCATCGGCCTGTGATGAGCCCCGCTGTGAACCCTGCGCGACCGCGACAAAGGCCCCCGCCCCCATCGTGCGCAACTTCTCCAGTCCATAAGTCGTCATCTGCCAACCCTGCCCACGCGCCAAACCGGCCACCTCTTTTCGATAACGACCGGGCGTCAATAGATTGGGCGGCATCAAGGTCAGGTGCCGGGTTAAGGTGTTGGCCTCGGCCAACGCTCGCAGACGCGGCAGATCAGGCAAGGTCGCCGCACCTTGCAAGGTTAATTTTTTTAATGCCGTCGGCCGGGGCTTCGTCTTCAAGGTGGGCAAGGGGCTGGCATTGAGCCAGACGCAATACGCCGCTGCCGCCAACATTCGCGCCCGAAAATCGTCCGGGCCATAGACCGCCACATGCAGGCGCTCCGCATGTTCTGCCAGAAGCGGCTTGAGGGCCTCGCGCAAACGGGTATGCACCGCGAAGCTTGCACCCCCGGCCGGAACCCTGACCCAACTCACCAAGGCCCCGCCGGACATTTCGACCCACACGGGCTTGTCGGTCAGCGCCTTACTACGCCGCCGCGCCAAGTTGGCCTGCAGCGCCTCCAACCCAGGGGCTCCCTGCCCGACCTCGGGCCAAGCACCCTCCTCAGGAAAAATCAGGCACAAATGCTGCACCCCTTTGGGCCACTCGGACATGACCGTCTTGATCAAACGGGCCGTGGCCAACTCGGGCCGATCAGATACTTTCATATGGCTCCACTATTAAGAAAATGAATACTCGGTATTAAATTGACTCAAGGCCCAATGGCGGTGAAAATTGGTTCTCAATGTACGCGATTCCTTACGCTATCAAAAACGCCAACCAAAAACGCATCACATCGAATTTGAAACCCTCGAATTCTCAGGCACAACCGCTATAAGCGCCCCTTCGGAGAGCTATACCATGGCATCAACCGCCCACGACATTGACCCGCAAGAAACCCAAGAATGGCTGGACGCCCTCAAGGCCGTCCTCGAACAAGAAGGCAGCGAACGCGCACATTACCTGCTCGAGCGCCTGATCGACAAGGCCCGCCGCTCCGGCACCAATCTGCCCTATAGCGCCACCACGGCCTATGTCAACACCATCCCGACCCATCGCCAGGACAAGCATACCGGCGATCCGTCCATGGAGCGCCGCATCCGCGCCCTCATCCGCTGGAACGCCATCGCCTGCGTGATGCGTGCCAACGACAAGGCCCCCGGTGTCGGCGGTCATATCGCCAGCTTCCAGTCCGCCGCCACCCTCTACGATGTCGGCTTCAATCACTTCTTCCGCGGCCCGAATCACCCCGGTGGCGGCGATTTGGTCTTTTTCCAGGGCCACTCCTCGCCCGGCATCTATGCCCGCGCCTTCATCGAAGGGCGCATCAGCGAACAACAACTCGAAAACTTCCGTCAGGAATCGACCGGCGAAGGCATCTCGTCCTATCCGCACCCGTGGCTGATGCCTGACTTCTGGCAGTTCCCCACCGTCTCGATGGGTCTGGGCCCCATCCAGGCCATCTATCAGGCGCGTTACCTGAAATACCTCGAACACCGGGGCTTGGCCAAAACGGCTGACCGCAAGGTCTGGGCCTTCCTCGGCGACGGCGAGACCGATGAGCCGGAAAGCCTGGGCGCCATCACCCTTGCCTCGCGCGAAAATCTCGACAACCTCATCTTCGTCGTCAACTGCAACCTGCAGCGTCTCGACGGCCCGGTGCGCGGCAATGGCAAGATCATCCAAGAACTGGAGGCCGCCTTCCGTGGCGCCGGCTGGAATGTGCTTAAGGTCATCTGGGGTTCCTACTGGGACCCGCTCCTGGCCATGGATGACAAGGGTCTCCTGAAGCAGCGCATGGAAGAATGCGTGGACGGCGAATATCAGAACTTCAAGGCCAAGGGCGGCGCGTACACGCGCGAACATTTCTTCGGCAAATACCCCGAACTCCAGGAAATGGTCGCGGCGATGTCCGACAACGACATCTGGCGCCTGAATCGCGGCGGCCACGATCCGCACAAGGTCTTCGCGGCCTACTCGGCGGCGGTCAATCACAAGGGTCAGCCCACCGTTATCTTGGCCAAGACCGTGAAGGGCTACGGAATGGGCACCTCCGGCGAGGCGCAAAACCCCACCCACTCACAAAAGAAGATGTCGCTGGACGACCTGCGCGCCTTCCGCGACCGCTTCAACATCCCGATTGCGGACCACGATCTGGAGGCCCTGCCCTTCTATCGTCCGGCAGAAGACAGTCCCGAGATGATCTACCTGCGTGCGCAACGCGAACAACTCGGAGGCTGCCTGCCTTCGCGCCGTCGTCGCTCACCGGATTCCTTGGCCACGCCGCCGCTCTCTGCCTTCCAGCCGCTTCTGGAAGCCACCGGCGAACGCGAAGTCTCCACCACCATGTCCTTCGTGCGCATCCTCACCACCCTGCTGCGCGACAAGACGATTGGCCGCAATATCGTCCCCATCGTCCCGGACGAGGCACGCACCTTCGGCATGGAAGGCCTGTTCCGCCAGATCGGCATCTACTCCGCGGCCGGCCAACTCTATGAACCGGTCGACTCCGACCAATTGATGTATTACCGCGAAGACACTAGCGGCCAGATCCTCGAAGAAGGCATCACCGAAGCCGGCGCCTTCTCCAGTTGGCTCGCGGCGGCGACCGCCTACAGCGTCAGCGGGGTGCAGACCATCCCGTTCTACATCTTCTATTCGATGTTCGGCCTGCAACGCATCGGCGACCTGGCTTGGGCCGCGGGCGACTCACGGGCACGCGGCTTCCTGCTGGGCGCCACCGCCGGCCGCACCACGCTGAACGGCGAAGGCCTGCAACACGAGGATGGTCACAGCCTGATCCTCGCCTCAACCATTCCCAACTGTATCTCCTACGACCCGACCTTCGGCTACGAACTGGCCGTCATCATCCAGGACGGTCTGCGGCGCATGATCAGCGAACAAGAAGATGTGTTCTATTACCTCACGGTCATGAACGAAAACTACACCCAGCCCGCCATGCCGGCGGGTGCGGAGGTTGGCATCCTCAAGGGCTTGTACAAGCTGCGCGAAGGCGAAGACAGCAAACCCGGCAAGGGCAAGAAAAAGGCACCGCGTGTCCAGTTGCTGGGTAGCGGTGCCATCCTGCGCGAGGTCATGGCCGCCGCCGATCTGTTGCAGAAGGATTGGGGCGTAATGGCCGACATCTGGAGCGCGACCAGTTGCAACGAACTCTGCCGCGAGGGTCAGGACGCGCAGCGCTGGAACCTGCTCCACCCGACTGAGAAGCCGCGCCTACCCTATGTGGCCGAATGCCTGCAGTCCACCGAAGGCCCGATCATTGCCGCCACCGACTACATGAAGGCCTATGCCGAGCAGATCCGGCCCTTCATTGAGCGTCGCTATGTGACCCTCGGCACGGATGGCTTTGGCCGTTCTGACTCACGCGAGGCCCTGCGCTATTTCTTTGAGGTGGACAGCCGATTCATCGCCATTGCCGCCCTGAAGGCCTTGGCCGATGATGGGGTCGTTCCGGCCAGCACGGTGGCTGAAGCGATCGCCCAATATGGCATCGACCCCGCCAAGCCCAACCCGCTGACCGTTTAAGCCAAAGGATCAGGAACATCATGACGACACAGAAGGAAATCCTCGTCCCCGATATCGGCGGCTTTGACGCGGTCGAGATCATTGAGGTACTGGTTGCCGTTGGCGATACCATCAGCAAAGAACAGACCCTCATCACCCTCGAATCCGACAAGGCCTCGATGGAGATCCCCAGTCCAGCGGCCGGCATTGTGCGCGAGATCAAGATCAAACTCGGCGACAAGGTCTCAGAAGGCCACCCGATCTTGGTTCTGGAAACAACCGAAAACGCGGGGGCAACAACGGCCGCCACGGCACCCGTGGTGACCTCTTTCACCCCGCCCGCAGCAGAAACAGCCGCCGCCGTGCCGCCGCCCTCGCGCCCAGCCCCTGCCGTTCCGACCCCCATCGCCCCGAAAGACACCCCCAACCCGATCGCCGAACGCGTTGAATTTGCCCCCGGAAAGCTACCGCACGCCAGCCCCTCGGTGCGCCGTTTTGCCCGCGAACTGGGGGCCAACCTGGCGCTCATAACCGGCTCCGGCGCACATGGCCGCATCCTCAAGGAAGATGTGCAGGCCTGGGTCAAAGGCGAACTCGCCAAGCCGCGCAACGAGGCACAAGGCTTTGCCCTGCCTACGGCCCCGGTCATCGACTTCAGCAAATTCGGCCCAATCGAAACCCAAGCGCTCCCGCGTATCAAGAAGCTGTCCGGCGCCAACCTGCACCGCAACTGGATCACGGCCCCGCATGTCACCCAGTTCGACGAGGCCGACATCACCGATCTGGAAGACTTCCGCAAGTCCATGGGCGACGACGCGGCCAAGAAAGGCGTCAAGCTCACCCTGCTCGCCTTCATGATGAAGGCCGTGGTCAATGCCCTGCGTACCTACCCGAACTTCAACGCCTCGCTGAATCCGGATGGCGAGAGCCTGATCCTCAAGCAGTACTTCCACATCGGCTTTGCCTGCGACACGCCTGATGGTCTAGTGGTCCCCGTGATCCGCGATGTCAACCAAAAGGATGTCATGGCCATCGCCCGCGACCTGGCTGACCTCTCTGCCCGTGCCCGTGAACGCAAGCTCAAGGTTGAGGAGATGCAAGGGGGCTGCTTCACCATTTCCAGCCTGGGCGGCATCGGCGGCACGGCCTTCACGCCCATTATCAACTGCCCGGAAGTCGCCATTCTGGGACTCTCCCGCGCCGACATAAAACCGGTCTGGAACAAGACAACCAAGGCCTTTGAGCCACGCCTGATGCTGCCGCTATCCCTGTCTTACGACCATCGCGTCGTCGACGGTGCCGATGGCGCGCGCTTCACCAGCCACCTGCGCCTGATGCTGTCGGATCTCCGCCGCCTGTTGTTGTGATTAAATAAGCGGATGCATGCAGACGCGCCATCCCACGCTGTAGGGACGCAATCCTCTGTGCGACCCATCCTCCTAACGAGACGATCTATTTAAAGGCCCATCATGAGCAGCACCGTTAAAGTCCCGGACATCGGCGGGTTTGATGCCGTCGAAATCATCGAAATCCTCGTGCAACCGGGTGACACGGTCAGCAAGGAGCAGTCCCTCATCACCCTCGAATCCGACAAGGCCTCGATGGACATCCCCTGCCCGCAGGCCGGTGTCATCAAGAAGCTGCTGGTAAAGGTCGGCGACAAGGTATCGGAGGGCACGCCCATTGTGGAAATGGAGGCGGCAAGCGAGGCATCGAGCGGCAAGGCTGCACCGGCTATGCCCTCCCCTACACCGGCCGCCCCTGCCCCGGCCTCTCCAGCACCCACCGCCCCGGCGGCCGCACCCACCCCGCAGACCTCAGACCTCAGCACTCAAGTACTGGTGCTTGGTGCCGGCCCCGGCGGCTACACCGCAGCCTTCCGCGCCGCCGATCTGGGCAAGAAGGTGGTCTTGGTGGAACGCTACCCCAGCTTGGGCGGCGTCTGCCTCAATGTGGGCTGCATTCCGTCCAAGGCCCTGCTGCACGCCGCCAAGGTGATCACCGAGGCCGAAGAAATGGCGCATCACGGCGTCACCTTCGCCAAGCCCGTGGTGGACCTCGACACCCTGCGCAACTGGAAGGCCACCGATGTCGTCGCCAAGCTGACCGGTGGCCTGATGGGTCTCGCCAAGGCGCGCCATGTCACCGTCATCCAGGGCACGGCACAATTTACCAGCCCGAACACCGTTTCCATACGGGGTGCAGACGGCAATACGCAAACCCTTCGCTTCGAACACGCCATCATCGCCGCCGGATCCTCAGCCATCAAACTGCCGTTTCAGCCGGACGACCCGCGTGTCATCGACTCTACCGGTGCGCTGGCGCTGGCCGATGTACCTCCGCGCCTTTTGGTCATCGGCGGCGGCATCATCGGTCTGGAAATGGGCACGGTGTACGACGCCCTCGGCAGCCGTGTCACCGTGGTCGAGCGCGGCCCGCAACTCATCCCTGGCTGCGACCCCGATCTGGTCAAGCCGCTGGCCAAACGCATGAGTGGCCGCTTCGAGGCCATCCGCCTGTCCACCGGCGTCACCGGTATGGCGGCCAAAGAGGATGGCATCCATGTCACTCTGGACGCCAATGGCACCGCAGAGACGGCCGTGTTTGACCGCGTCCTGGTCGCCATTGGCCGCCGTCCCAACGGCCGGCAGATCGCCGCCGAGGCCGCTGGTGTCACCGTGGATGAATACGGCTTTATCCCCGTGGACAAGCAAATGCGCACCCATGTGCCGCACATCTTCGCCATCGGCGATGTCGTCGGCCAACCCATGCTCGCGCACAAGGCCGTACACGAAGGCAAGGTCGCCGCCGAGGTGATCGCCGGGCACAAGGTCGAGTTCCAGGCCCTGGTCATCCCCTCGGTCGCCTACACCGACCCCGAGATCGCCTGGGTGGGCATGACCGAGACCGAGGCCAAGGCCAAAGGTATCGCCATCGAGAAACAAAGCTTCCCTTGGGCCGCCAGCGGACGGGCGCTGTCCATCAGCCGTACCGAGGGCAGCACCAAGATGATCATCGACCCCGAAACGCATCGCATCATCGGCGTCGGTATCGTCGGCACCAACGCCGGAGAGCTGTTGGCCGAGGCCTGTCTTGCCATCGAAATGGGGGCGGTACCCGAAGACATCGGCCTCACCATCCACGCCCACCCGACCCTGTCTGAAACGGTGTGCTTCGCGGCCGAAATGCTCGACGGCACCATCACCGACTTTCTGCCGCCCAAGAAAAAGGCCTGATCCAACGAATCCGTCTTGCGCGATAATCGCGCCCCATGATTCGCCTCCAACAACTCGGCCTCATTCGAGGCACCAAAACCCTGCTGAACAAGGTCGACCTCGTCATCCATCCGGGTGAACGGTTCGGCCTGATTGGTGCCAACGGATCGGGCAAAACCAGCCTGTTTGCCCTCCTGCGCGGCGTCATTCATGCCGATGCCGGTGACGCCTTCCTGCCTGCCGGCTGGCGGATTGCCCATGTCGCCCAGGAAACTCCCGCCTTGGAGCGCAACGCGCTCGACTATGCCCTCGACGGCGACACCACCTTGCGCCAACTTGAGGGTGAACTCGTCCTGGCCGAGGCCGCGCATGATGGCCACCGCATCGCCGAACTACACATCGCCCTGCAGGATGCCGATGCCTACACGGCCGGTAGCCGTGCCCAGCAATTACTAACCGGCCTCGGCTTTAGCCAGGCCCAGATGAGCCAGCCCGTGGCGGCGTTTTCCGGCGGCTGGCGCATGCGCCTCAACCTCGCCCAGGCCCTGATGTGTCCGTCCGACCTTTTGCTGCTGGACGAACCCACCAACCACCTCGATCTCGACGCCATCCTCTGGCTGGAGGACTGGCTCAAACGCTATCCCGGCACCCTGATCGTCATCTCGCACGATCGCGACTTCCTTGATGGGGTGGTCACCGCCATCGCCCACATCGATGCGGAGCAGATCAAGCGCTACGGCGGCAACTATTCCGAATTTGAACGCCAACGCGCCATTCACCTTGCCCTCACCCAAGCGGCCTATGTCAAACAGAGCCGCGAACGCGCCCACCTGCAATCCTTCATCGACCGCTTCAAGGCCAAGGCCAGCAAGGCCAAGCAAGCCCAGTCGCGCATGAAGATGCTGGCGCGGATGGAAGACCTCGCGCCTATTCACGCCAGCGCCGCCTTCGGATTCGAATTCCGCGAGCCCGAGCGGGCCCCCAACCCGCTTCTGGTCCTCGAACAGGTCAGCGCCGGTTACCACGCAGACACGCCCATCCTGAGCCGCCTCGATCTCAACCTGCAAAGCGGTAGCCGCATCGGCCTCCTGGGCGTCAATGGCGCTGGCAAGTCGACCTTCATCAAGACTCTAGCGGCTGAACTGGCCCCTCTGAGCGGCAAGATCACCGCCGGGCAAGGGCTCAACATCGGCTATTTTGCCCAGCACCAGGTCGATCGTCTGCGCCACGACCAATCGGCCCTCTGGCACCTGCAACAGATCGCCACCACGGCCCGCGAACAAGATCTGCGCAGCTTCCTCGGCGGATTTAATTTCGCCGGCGAGATGACCACCCAGGCCATCGCCCCCTTCTCTGGCGGTGAAAAGGCCCGCCTCGCCCTGGCCCTGATCGTCTGGCAACGCCCCAACCTGCTCCTGCTGGACGAACCGACCAACCACCTCGACCTCGAAACCCGCGAAGCGCTCACCGTCGCCCTCGCCCAGTTTGAAGGCACCCTGGTCCTGGTCTCGCATGATCGTCACCTGTTGCGCGCCAGCACCGACGAATTCCTCATCGTCGCCCACGGCGGCCTCGCGCCCTTCGACGGGGATCTCGACGACTATCGCGATTGGCTGTTCAAGACCCGACTAGCCCCGACATCCGCCGCTACGCCCTCGTCCACGCCCACCGTTATCGCCCCGGCCGTGGACCGCAAGGAACAGAAACGGCTGGAGGCCGAGGCCCGGCAACGGCTTGCCGTTCAACGCAAGCCCATCGAGGCCCGCATCAAACGCCTGGAAGACCTCATGGCCCGGCACAACCGCCGCAAGGCCGAGCTCGATGTGGAACTGGCTGACCCCGCCCTCTACAGCGACGCCAACAAGGAGCGGGTCAAACAATCCCTGTTTGAACAAGCCCAGTTGACCCGCGAACTGGAGCAACTGGAAGGCGAATGGCTGGCCGAACAAGAACAACTAGAGGCCTTGGCCTAAACGGCCGGGCCGGTGTCATTCTAGGTAGAGCCATCCCTAGCGATCACAAAGGGCAAGTCCACCGCTTCAATAAGCGTCATGGCTTATTTTCAGAAAAAACCCCAGTCGCTCCTTGGCAAGCAACGGAAGCGATCGTATAATGCGCGGCTTACAAAGCGCCCGTAGCTCAGCTGGATAGAGTACTCGGCTACGAACCGAGTGGTCGGGAGTTCGAATCTCTCCGGGCGCACCAAACAAAAAATGGCTTACGGCTTAATCGCTGCAAGCCATTTTTCTTTGGCTTCAACAAAAGTACACCGCAGAAGTACACAACAGCAAGCAACAGCACGCCGTCAGTCAAACACCACCGTCTTGTTGCCATAGACCAAGATACGGTTGTCGATGTGCCATTTAACGGCGCGCGACAAGACCACCTTTTCCAGATCCGCCCCCTTCTGCACCAGGTCATCAAGGTCGTCGCGATGCGAAATGCGGGTCACCGCCTGGTCGATGATCGGACCATCATCCAGCACCTCGGTCACATAGTGGCTGGTCGCGCCGATCAGTTTCACGCCGCGTTCAAACGCCCGTTGGTAGGGCTTGGCACCGTGAAAGGCCGGCAGGAAGGAATGGTGGATGTTGATGATGCGCTGCGGATAATGGGCGATAAAGTCGGCGGACAGCACTTGCATGTAGCGCGCCAACACCATGAAATCAATGTGATGCGCCGCTAGCAGCGCGCGCTGTTGCGCCTCCGCCTGAGGCTTGTTGTCCTTGGTCACCGCGATGTGCTGGAACGGGATCTGGTAGGCCTCCGCCAGCCAATGCGTGTCCGGATGATTGCTGATAATCAGCGGAATCTCGCAATACAACTCACCGGCGTGATAGCGATAAAGCAGATCGGCCAGGCAATGCTCGTACTTCGACACGAAGATGGCCATGCGCGGTTTCACTGACGACAGCGAGAGCCGCCATTGCATCTGCTGCGCCTCCGCGATGGGCCCGAAGACCTCGTCGAAACGGTGCAGGCCGAGATCGAAGCCCTCCAGATCCCACTCCACCCGCATCAGGAACAGATTCGCTTCGCGGTCCTGATGTTGGTCAGCGTGGAGGATGTTGGCGTTATGCGCCAGCAGGAAATTGGCGATGGCCGCCACCAAACCCTTGCGGTCGGGGCAGACGATAGAGAGGACGGCTGTATTACGCATGAGGAAGGATGATACCCGAAAGCGCGGAATCACCCGCCAGATCAAGACCCTTGATCAAGACCATTATGCCGGCCATAAAATTTCGGCTCTTGGTGATTGGTAGTGGATCTGGCCACATTACACATTTTGGCAACCACGACGGCCATGGCCTATGTAGGGGCAGGCCCCCGTGCCTGCCCTAACGGTGAATGGGCAACCACAGGGGGTTGCCCCTACGAAAATCAGGCAAGCACAGGGTTCTCCCCCTCCCCTCCGCAACTCCTCCTCGCGGGTCCGTACGATGAATTGCACCACCCACTCGATTTCATATAGCGCAGAAATTTATTTTCAGGAACCTGAAATTTCACTTGACGAATATCAATGCGACACTAGAATCAGCGTCTAATTCAAAGCGTGACACTATATATAGCGTTTCTTATAGACCTCGCCCCGAATCGAAAACTACCTCACAAGTGCCAGGAGACCTCAATGCAAACCACGACCACTCAGCCTATTAGCCGCCCTTCCTTCCATCCTGGCCACGAGATTCCCAGCGAATCAAGCCTCGGAAGTGCCTATTCAGCCTATGCCGTCGTGCGTCGCAACGGTTCCGTGGCCTCTTTCGAACCGAGCAAGGTCGGGATTGCCCTCACCAAGGCCTTCATCGCCGTACATGGAGGGCAGGCCGCGGCCAGCGCCCGCGTCCGTGAGACGGTGGAACAACTCACGGCCAATGTCGTCACCGCCCTGATGCGCCGTCTCCCGGAAGGCGGTGCCTTCCATATCGAAAGCATCCAGGACCAGGTTGAGCTGGCGCTGATGCGCTCTGGCGAACACGAAGTCGCCCGCTCCTATGTGCTCTACCGCGAGAAACGCGCCGAGGAACGCACCCAGCAGGGCACACAGGCCGCCGAGATCGTCATCCATTGCGTCGAAAACGGCGTGCGTCACCCACTGGATATGCCACGCCTGAAGGGCTTGGTCACCGCCGCCTGCGAAGGCCTGTCAGAAGCCCAGCCGCAGATCATCCTCGACGCCACCCTGCGCGACCTCTATGACGGCGTGCCGCGCGCCGAGGTGCGCAAATCCCTGGTGCTGTCGGCCCGCTCGCTGATCGAAAAAGACCCCGACTACAGCCTCGTCACCGCCCGCCTGCTGCTCGACAATATCCGCGCCGAGGTGCTGGGCGAGGATGTGTCGCAGGCCGAGATGGCTGGCCGTTACGGCGACTATTTCCTGCAATATATCCAGCAAGGCATCGAGGCCGAGTTGCTCGACGAAAAACTGGGCCAGTTCGACCTCGCCCGTCTGGCCGCCGCGATTGACCCCAACCGCGACAACCTGTTCCAGTACCTGGGCCTGCAAACCCTGTACGACCGCTATTTCCTGCACATCGACGAGCGCCGCATCGAGCTGCCGCAGGCCTTCTTCATGCGCGTGGCCATGGGCCTGGCCATTAACGAGATCCAGCGCGAAGAACGCGCCATCGAGTTCTACGAAATCCTGTCGCGCTTTGACTATATGTCCAGCACGCCGACCCTGTTCAACGCCGGCACCCGCCATTCGCAACTGTCCTCCTGCTACCTGACCACCATCCCGGACGATCTGGACGGTATCTATCAGGGCATCAAGGACAACGCCATGCTGCAAAAGTATGCCGGCGGTCTGGGCAACGACTGGACCCGCGTGCGTTCGCTGGGCGCCTACATCAAGGGCACCAACGGCCGGTCGCAGGGCGTCGTGCCCTTCCTCAAGGTCGCCAACGACACGGCTGTCGCAGTCAATCAGGGTGGCAAGCGCAAGGGCGCGGTCTGCGCCTTCCTGGAAACCTGGCACATGGACATCGAGGAGTTCCTCGAACTGCGCAAGAACACCGGTGACGAGCGCCGTCGCACCCATGACATGAACACCGCCAACTGGGTGCCCGACCTGTTCATGAAGCGCATGATGGAAGGCGCCGAGTGGACCCTGTTCTCGCCCTCCGATTGTCCCGACCTGCACGACCTGACCGGCCGCGCCTTTGAGACCGCCTATACCGCCTACGAAGAAAAAGCGGCCCGGGGCGAGATCAAGGTGTTCAAGAAGGTTCAGGCCGTGGTGCTGTGGCGCAAGATGCTGACCATGTTGTTCGAGACCGGCCATCCGTGGATCACCTTCAAGGACGCCTGCAATGTGCGCTACACCAACCAACATGTCGGCGTGGTTCATTCCAGCAACCTGTGTACCGAGATCACCCTGCATACCAACGACAACGAGATCGCTGTGTGCAACTTGGGTTCGGTCAATCTGGTCAACCACCTCCGGGCAGGCGCGCTGGACATGGACAAACTCTCCCGCACCATCAAGACCGCCATGCGCATGCTCGACAATGTGGTGGACATCAACTTCTACTCAGTCGGCAAGGCGCGCAATTCCAACCTCAAACACCGTCCGGTGGGCATGGGCATCATGGGTTTCCAGGACGCCTTGCACGCCCTGCACATCCCCTACGCCTCGGCTGAGGCCGTCGAATTTGCTGACCGCACCATGGAGTCCGTCTGCTACAACGCCTACTGGGCCTCGACGGATCTCGCCGCTGAGCGCGGTCGCTATTCCACCTTCAACGGCTCACTGTGGAGCCAAGGCATCCTGCCGCACGACTCGCTGAAAAAACTGGCCGACGAGCGCGGCGGTTATCTGGAGGCCGATTTTAGTGAACGCCTGGACTGGGCCGCCCTGCGCAGCCGCATCCAGCAAGTCGGCATGCGCAACAGCAACTGCGTCGCCATTGCCCCCACCGCCACCATCGCCAACATCGTCGGCGTCTCCGCCAGCATCGAGCCGACCTACCAAAACCTGTTCGTCAAATCCAACCTGTCGGGCGAGTTCACCGTCATCAACCAATACCTGGTGCGCGACCTGAAGGCCTTGGGTCTGTGGGACGAGGTGATGGTCGGCGACATCAAATATTTCGACGGCAACCTGGCCAAAATCGACCGCATCCCGGCCGAGCTGCGCACGCTCTACGCCACCGCCTTCGAGATCGACCCGGCCTGGCTCATCGAGGCCGGTGCCCGCCGCCAGAAATGGATCGACCAAGCGCAAAGTCTCAACCTGTATATCGCCGGCGCCTCCGGCAAAAAACTGGACGAAACCTACAAGCTGGCCTGGATTCGCGGCCTCAAGACCACCTACTACCTGCGCTCGCTCGGCGCCTCGGCGGCGGAAAAGTCCACCACCAAGGGCAACGAAAACCACGAAAGCGAGAGCGGCTCCGCCATGGGTAGCGCTTCGATGGCGCCCTTAAGCGGCGGCGCATTAGCCAACGGGATCACCCTTCCGCAGCCGGACATCATCGGCCGCGCCTGTACCCTGCGCCCCGGCGACGCCGGCTTTGAAGAATGCGAATCCTGCCAATAACGGCAAGGGCAACCCTCGTGGTTGCCGCACAAGCTCGTAGGGGCAACCCCCCGTGGTTGCCCTACAACAGCGCAGGCGCAGCCCTCGTGGTTGCCGCACAAGAGCGCAGGCGCAACCCCTGTGGTTGCCGCACAAGCGCGTAGGGGCACCCCCCCGTGGTTGCCCTTTTAAAGGAAATAAATCATGCTAAATTTTGAAGACAGCTTTACGCCCGCCGCCACCCCGGTGATACCCCCCTCCCCCCTTGCGGGAGAGGGGTTGGGGGAGAGGGGGCTACGCCTGCAACCCATCATGCCGTCCATGGCCCCCGCATCACCCGCGCCGACGGCCGGCGCTGCCCAAAGCATCCGCGCCGACGACAAGCGCGTCGTCAACGGTCGGGCCGACATCAACCAGCTCGCGCCGTTCAAATACCCCTGGGCTTGGGAATACTTCCTCAAGGCCAATCGCAATCACTGGACGCCGTTGGAAATCAACATGGCCCAGGATGTGCACGACTATCACCACAAGCTGACGCCCGCCGAGCGCCATGTATTCGAAAATGTGCTGGCCTATCTCACCACCTCCGACATCCTCGCCATGCGCAATATCGGCCTCGCCGTCATGGAAAAGATGACCGCGCCAGAGCTGCAAATCTATCAAGCACGTCAGGTCTATGAAGAGGCCCTGCACACCTGGACCTATCAACACTGCATCGAAACCCTCAATCTTGACCAAGCCGAGATCTACAACCGCTACCGCGTGGTACCCGAGATCAACGGCAAGATCCAGCTCGCCAACCGTCGCCTCAACCGTATCCTGCGCTCCGATTTTGACCTCAGCAACCGCGACAACCTGCACGAGTTCGCGCTCTCCTATCTGTTCTTCGCCGCCGTGTTTGAGGGCTGCTGGTTCTACAACGGCTTCTCGCCCATCTTCGCCCTGCAACGGCGCGGCCTGATGAAGGGTACGGCCGAGCAGTTGCAATACATCATGCGTGACGAGGTGCTGCACTGCGGCTTTGGCATGCGCGTCGTGCGCCAATTGATGCAGGAAGAAAACCTCCAGCTCGACCCCGACGCCGTTGCCGCCATGTGGCAGGAATGCGAGGCCGCCGAGACCGCCTACGCCTCCTTCGTGCTGCGCGACCCCATCCTCGGCTACTCCGCCGAGCTGCATGTCGCCCAATTCCGCCACATCGCCAACCGTCGCGCCCGTCAGATCAGCCTGCCCGAGCCCTACCCCGGCGCCCCCAATGTCCTGCCCTGGCTCGATGAACAAATCAACCTGCGCAAAGAGAAAAACTTCTTCGAAACCCGTGTGACCGAGTATCAAACCGGCGGCGCGCTGGCTTGGGATTGATCTGTAATTTCGTGGTCAATTTGAGGTAATCTTTGCCCGTAAATTCACGAGGAAACCTCCATGCTTAATCACAAGACACTCTTCTTGATCGGCAATGTCATTCTGGGCCTCGCCCTGTCGCTGTTCTTCATCCCGCCATTCTGGGCAGAGCTGGGCGGATGGGCCATGGTGGTCTGGATAATCATGGTCTCCGTGGGCGTGTACCTGATCACCCGCGACAAGGGACCGAAGACGACCATGCCGGATTGACGCCACGGGTTGATGCCAATGTCCTCCCCCGACCGGCCACACGAGACCCCCACGTCTCCTTCGGGCGCCATCGTCTCCTTGGAGCGGTCCTTCGTCGACGAGATCACCGCCTTCCGTCACGATCTCCATGCCCATCCTGAGCTGAGTCTGGCGGAATACCGCACCAGCGACCGGGTGGCGGAGTTTCTGGAAAGTTGCGGCATTGCGGTGCATCGTGGCCTGGCCGGTACCGGCGTGGTCGGCGTGCTCCAATGTGGCAATAGCGAGCGCATCATCGGCCTGCGCGCCGACATGGACGCCCTGCCGCTGACCGAACTCAACCACTTTCCACACCACTCGCAAACCCCCGGTGTCATGCATGCCTGTGGTCACGACGGCCATACCGCCATGCTGCTCGGTGCGGCCAAGAGGTTGGCCGAAACGCGCCGTTTCAACGGCACCGTGGTCTTCATCTTCCAACCCGCCGAAGAAACCGTGGGCGGCGCTCGCATCATGCTGGAAGAGGGCTTCCTGCAGCAATTCCCGGTCGAATCGGTCTATGGCCTGCACAACTGGCCGGGCCTGCCGCTGGGCCAGATCGCCGTACACAACGGCCCGGTTATGGCCTGCGCCGACAGCATCGACATCACCGTGCGCGGGCACGGCGCCCATGCCGCCATGCCGCATCAGGGCAGCGATGTCATCCTCGCCGCCAGCCATCTGATCACCGCCCTGCAAGCCGTCTCTGCTCGCGCCACCGATCCACTCGAAGCGCTGGTGGTCTCCATCACCCGTTTCCACGCCGGCGAGGCCTACAACATCCTGCCCGAGGTCGCCCACCTCGGCGGCACCGTGCGCGCCTTCAGCGTCAGTTTGCAAGACCAGGCCGAGGCCCTGCTCAACCGCATCTGTGCCGGCGTGGGCGTCGCGTTCGGCGTGCAAATCCAGCTTGAATACCGGCGCGGCTATCCGCCCACGATCAACACCCCCGCGGCCGCCGAGCGCTGTGCCGAAGTGGCCGCTGCCGTCGTCGGCCCGTTGCAAGTCCGCCGCGACCTGCATCCCTCCATGGGTGCCGAAGACTTCGCCTACTTCCTGCGCGAGCGCCCCGGCTGCTATGTCTGGCTCGGCAACGGCCCGGGCGAAGGCGGCTGCACCCTGCACAACCCCCACTACGACTTCAACAACGACGCCATCCCCCACGGCATCCGTTACTGGGTCGCGCTGACCGAGGCCCTGTTGCCTGCGCCATGAACATCGGCATCCCCCGCGAGATCAAGGATCATGAATTCCGCGTGGCGCTCACGCCCACGGGTGTGCACGCCTTGGTCGCGGCCGGACATACCGTCCGCATCGAACACAGCGCCGGTGAGGCCATTGGTTTTACGGATGACGCGTACCGCGTAGCCGGGGCGCAAGTCGCCGATACCGACGCAATCTGGGCCTGCGACCTGATCTTCAAGGTCAAAGAGCCGCAGCCCGTGGAATGCGCGCGGATGCACGAGGGCCAAGTCCTGTTCTGTTACCTGCATCTGGCCGCCGCCCCCAATCTGGCCCACGAACTGATGCAGCGTGGCATCACCGCCATCGCCTTCGAGACAGTGCTTGACACCGCTGGACGCACCCCGCTCCTGGCACCCATGTCGCAGATCGCTGGACGGCTGTCAATCCAGATGGGCATGCAGGCGCTGGAGATGAAAAACGGCGGTCGCGGCGTCCTGCTTTCCGGCGTTCCGGGCGTACTGCCGGGGCGCGTCGTCATCCTCGGCGGCGGCGTGGTTGGCGGCCACGCGGCGCGCATCGCCGTTGGCCTAGGCGCCGATGTCACCCTGCTCGACCGAAGCCCCGAGCGCCTGGCCGCGTTCGACGCCCACTACGAGGGCCGTCTGAAAACGCGCTACGCCCATGCCGAAAACATCGCTGACAGCGTCATCCAAGCCGATCTGGTCGTCGGTGCCGCCTATGTCCACGGTCGCCGAGCCCCGCGCCTGATCTCGCGCGAACTACTGCGGCAGATGCCGCCCGGCGCCGCCCTAGTCGATGTCTCGATCGACCAAGGCGGCACGGCCGAGACCTCGCGCCCCACCACCCACAGCGCGCCGTTCTATATCGAAGAAGGCATCGTTCACTATTGCGTCGCCAACATGCCCGCCGCTGTCGCCCGCACCAGCACCCTGGCGCTGGCCGAGGTCACCCTGCCCTACCTCCAGCGCCTCGCCGCCGACCCGCGTGCGGCACTGGCCAACGACCCCGGCCTCCAGGCCGGTCTCAATATCGACGCCGGGCGCATTACACATCCAGGCTTGGCGAAGGATTTGGATCTCTGAGCCGCCTCTGAGCTTTAAGCACTTCGAAAAAGGTTCTATGTGATTTGTCGTGGGTAAGTGCATTTCCCCCTCTCCCGCCGGGAGAGGGTTGGGGAGAGGGAAAGCCGCCCCAACTTTCATGGCATTCATGCCACCCCAAATCATGAAACCGATTGCAGAGGCAATCCTCGTGCCCGCCCAACCAGGGCAACCACGGGGGGTTGCCCCTACGCCTGTTGAGGTGCGGTCACCTCGTAGGGGCAGGCCCCTGTGCCTGCCCTGGCGGTAAATGGGTAACCACGGGGTGTGCCCCTACGCCAATGACCGTGTTGTTTCACACTAACCAAGCACCGCCGGTTGATCAAGGCGCGTCCCTCATCCGCCCTGCGGGCACCTTCCCCCGGTGGGGAAGGAGCGTGTCACGCGTTCCGGCAAGACCGTGACCGTTCGCCCTGAGCCTGTCGAAGGGGGGGGTTGAAAGCTCATGGTTCGCCCCACGACCGTTCGCGGTGAGTGACCGTTCGCGGCGAGCTTGTCGAACCGCCAGATACCCGGCAATACGGGCCTTCGACAGGCTCAGGCCGAACGATTTATTTGACTCCATGTGATTGGCACGATGACCTGGATGACCCACTCCAAATCACATAGATCCACTAATTTAGTGTATTTAGTAAACTGTCACCGAAATACGGCCTGCGCAGGAATGACGAACTTTTCGAGGTGCCCCCTCAATGCTCCTGCAAGGCTCGGCCGCTGCCGGACATGAAGGGGGACAACAGATACTCCAGCACCGTGCGCTGGCCGGTGACGATGGCGACATCCACCTGCACGCCGGGCACCAGGCGATATTCATTGCCATCCTGTCGGAAACGGTCGGCCTCAGTCTCGACACGCACCTTGTAGAAGGCACCCTTCTCGGTCACGATCGAGTCCGGGCTGATGTGTGCCACTTCGCCCTCCAGACGCCCGAAGCGCGCCGAATCGGCCGATGCAAGGCGCACCGAGGCACGCTGCTTGGGCTTCACATAGCCGATCTCCTGCACCGGCAGCTTGGCCTCGATCACCAGCGAATCGCCCGAGGGAACGATCTCGATCGCCGTCTGCCCCGGTTGCACCACCCCGCCGCGCGTAGCGACATGCAGGATCTTGACGACCCCATCCACCGGGGCACGCAACACGGCGCGGCGCTGCATATCGGTATGCTTTCCGACGCGCTCACGCATCTCGCCCATTTCGCGCGTCGCGCGGGCGAGGTCGCTACTCACCTGTTGCCGGTACCCCTGCTGGATAGCCACCAGTTGCGAGCGGGATTCAGCGATAGAGGACTCCAGCCGTTTGATCATCGCCTGATCCTCCTCCAACCGACTCTTAAGCGCAGATTCCTGCCGCTGCAACGACAGATGTTCCATCTTGGAGGTGATTTCCTCCTTGAGCAGTTTGTCGCTAATGGCGACCTGTTCCCGAATCAACTTGAGCTCATTACGCGTATTAGTGATGCGTGCGGTGATCTCGCGGATGGCGTGCTCACGCTGGGCGATGACCTCCTGCTGAGTGCGCAGGCTAGCGTTCAGGTTGGCGCGGCGACTGGCGAACAAGGCCTGCGCCTCCTTGGCCAAGTGTGCCGGGACGGCCCCAGACAGGGCAAACGATTCACGGCCCGCCGCCTCCGCCTGCAAGCGTTCCACCTCGCCCACCAGGCTGCCAATATGTACGCGCAACTCGCCCACATCGGCCGTCGAGCTTGTCGACTCCAGGGCAATGAGGGGTTGATCGCGCGTCACCCGATCGCCTTCTTTGACATAGATTTCCGAAACGATGCCACCCTCCAAGTGCTGCACCATCTTCACCTGCGTCGCCGGGATCACCTCGCCTTGGGCGCCACTCACCATATCCAGCGGCGCGAAGCTGGCCCAGCCAACAAACGCAGACACTGAAAGGGCGAGGGTATAACCGAACAGGCGGGCGCTCGGCACCTTGGCCCATGGCGCAACAGGGCCATTAGTCTGCGCTTGCATTTTTGCCCTCCAAATCTTCACCGTCATCCGCTTCAACCGGCGGCAACCCAACCTCACCCGACGCAAACGCGGCCGACTGCGGCACCGGATACAAGCGCGGTACCGGCTTGACGCGCAGGTCCAGCACCCAGTCTACCCCACGCAAGATATGCCGGTCATGCGTCAGCACCACCAGGGTCACACCCTGGTCACGCAGGGTGTTCATCACCGCATACGCGGCCAGTCGCCCCTCGTCATCCAACGCATCCGTCGGCTCATCGAATATCGCCAGGCGACCCCCTGTCGCCAAGGCCCGCGCCAGGGCCAGTCGCTTACGCACCCCGACGGCCAGCGTCCGTCCGCCCTCGCTCAACAGGGTTTCCATGCCCTTCGGTGTATTGTCCAGCCAACCCCGCAAACCCGCCGCACGCACAATCTCGTTAAGACGATCGTCATCCAGATCCGGATTGGCCATGCGCAGGTTGTCCAGCACCGAGGCCTCGACAAAGGCCGGTTCCTGCGGCAAATAACTCACCTGCCGACGCCACCAGGCCGGGTTCATCTGTCGTATATCCGTGCCATCAATCAGCACCTGCCCCCGATTCGGTTCGATCAAACCACAGATCAGGCGCGCCAGTGTGGTCTTGCCGCTACCGTTGCCGCCAATCACGCCCAAAGCCGCGCCTGCCGGCAATCGCACGCTCAAATGTTCAAACAACGGCCCCGCCATGCCCGGATAGGCCAAGGACAGATCCGCCAGTTCCAGACTGCCGACGTACTCACGCAACTCGGCCCCCGACTCTGCCTCGCGCGGCAGTTTGAGCAATTCACTGATCTGCTGCTCCGCCAGTTCGGCGCGCGCAAACAACTCCGCCAAGGAGGCCAGCCTCAACATGGGCGCCAAGGCACGCGCCGCCAAGATATTGGCACCGATCAGGGCGCCAGCAGACAGGTCACCCGTGGTCGCCGACAAGGCACCCACACCGATGATCGCCGTCCCCTGCCAGGCCGACAAGGTACCCGTCATCGTCTGCGTGGCGGCCGAGGCATCGGCACTGGCACTACGCCCCTGCAGCCAGCGACCACGCACCTGTTCCCACGCCGTACCCAAGCGCGTTTGCGCATTGAAAGCGCGCACCGTGTCCGTTTGCTCGATCGCCGTGGCCGCCAAGGCGCGGGCACTGGCATCGCTCTCGGCAATCTCCCGTGCCAGACGCCGCAAACGCGGCCGACCCGCCACCACCGTCAGCCAAGCCAGCGCCAGCGCAATCAAGGCGATCAGGCACAACCAGGGGCTGATCAGAAACAGCGCCACCAACGCAATCAAGGCAAACGGCGCATCCAGCAGCGCACCCACCGTTGCCGGCGAGGCCAGTTGCTCTAGGGTATCCAGGCCACGCAAGGCCTCGTGGCGACGCGCGGGCGACAGGTGGGCCAGGGCCGATTGGCGGGCGCGGGTCAAGGCCCCGTACACCCCCTTGGCAATGTTGACCAAGGGCAAGGCGAACAAGGCCACCGCCATGCGCTGACGCACCGTGCGAAAGGCCGCTTCGGCCAGCGAGGCAATAACCGCGCCGATCGCCAGCGTCACCAGCGTGGCGTTGACCCCGTACGGCAAGTAGTTGTTGAACACCAAAATCACGAACAGCGTCCCCGCCAACCCCAGCAGGTGGATAAAAAAGGTCGCCCCCAGCAATTCGGCAAAACGGCCGGGGTGGGCCAGCAATTGGCGCAATAAGGATTTCATCAGCGTTTTTCAAAAAGCGAGACGGCGCATGATGCGCCGTCTCGTGTTCAAGTCAACCCGGTTAAGGTCAGTTGGCTACTCAGTTGGCCACTCAATTGGCGGCTGCAGCAGCCACCTTGACGGATTCCGGCCCCGCCAGTTCAGCCGCATTAGCGACCGGCAAACGGGTCACGGCATCCTCACTGAGGACGCCCATGCTCTGCAGCAAACCATACGCCGACAGCAGGATGTCCGAATCCGCCGAGGCCGCATCGGACAGCGCATTCATGTAGGCGGTTTCGCCGGTCAGCACATCCAGTAGCGAGCGCTTGCCGGCCTGCTGCTCCTTGCGCGCCAGCTCGAGGAACTTCTCGGCCGCATCCACCTGCTGGTCCAGATAACCCTTGGTACGCTTGGTCATCTCTAGGGTCTGCCAAGCATTGCGCACCTGCTCGGTCACATTACGCTCGCTGTCGGTCAGGTCGGCGCTGGCCTTGGCTACACCAAACTCGGCCGCCGCTACCTTGTGCCGACCAGAGAAGCCCAGATCCACATCCCAGGTCAACTGGATCTTAGTGAGATTCTCCACCTTCAGGCCCGCCGTTCCTGCCACATCATCCTTGTGTTTGTAGTCATGCAGCAATTCCAGTTTTGGCAAGAAGGAATTGGCACGCTCCTCGCGCACGGCCTCACGCTCCACATTCAGATCCTTGCGCGCATTGGACAAGGTCGTACTGCTGTCCATCGCCACTTTGATCGCATCCTCCATGTTGGCTGGCAACAGGGTGCCTGGCAACGCCGGCTTACGCATCCCGGCGATACTAGTTGGAAAACGACCAAACACATTCTGGAAACGGTTGCCGGCCTGCTGGACGGTCTGCTGCGCCCGTGCCCTGCGTGCCGATGCACCGGCCAAGGTCGAACGCGACTGCTGCACATCGGAGGCCTTGCCCGCGCCCGCCGTCAACTTACTCTGCTCCATCTGCAGCTGACGATACAAGCTCTGTTCAGAACGGCTGGCATAGTTTTGCACCTCCAGAGCGCGATACAGGTTCACATACGCCGTAGCCGCCTCCAGCATCACCTGCTGACGCGTACCCCCCAGCGTGGTCTGCTTCTTCTCTGCCTTTAGATCGGCTTGACGCACCGCTGCCGAGGTCTTGCCAAAGTCCCACAACAACTGGGTGAAGGCCAGATCGTACTCAATCGGATCCATATCCGTATTAGCCGTCGTCCCAGCGTTGTTGATGTGCTCCTTACCCGCCCAAGCCGTGAGCTTGATGTTGGGATACCACTCGCCCATCTTGCTCTTGGCCGTCAACAACTCCTTGTCAAAATCGCTTTGCGACGACTTGATACGGCGATCGGTCTTCAGCAGATCCGGCAGAAAGACGGCCAGCGGCTCCGGCACGATCTCCACCGGCTTGGGCGCCTCTGCAGCGGGGGCAACGGCGGGGGCGGTCGCCGGGGCAGCGGGTTTAGCCTCGTCGGCGGCAAGGACAGGGAAAGCCCCCATCATCGCCAGCATCATCGCAATCGTTTTGATTTTCATGTGTATTTTCTCCTGGGTTCTCAAGTGGTTGCAAACAGATCGGCATCCGCCGCGTTGATTAAAGTATTCTGGAAGGTGGCAACCAAAACAAGCTCACCCGCCTCGACAGCGGTGCTGCTCTGACCACCAGTATTGTGGGTATAGGCCCAAAGGGCGGAGTACGCGACAGTATCGACGGTGCCATGGACGATGAACAGCGCATCGTTCTGGGCATGTGAGCCTGTTGTTGTGCCGCTGGTAACAGCACCGATGGCTGTGGCTACGCCTGCGGCATCCATTGGGTTTGTCTGCGTGGTTAGTACGAAGATGTCGTTGGTAGACAGATCGGCCTGCCCCGCCGTGCCTGCCTGGATTTGCCATGTATCATTATCTCCGGCATCTTCAAGTGCAGCACCGAGACCGCTGCCCACTGCCCCGAAGGAAATCTTGTCCTTTGCACCGGACGTTGCGTCGAAGCCTTGGATCCTGTCGCCGTAATGCGAAGTGGCGGTGAAAACCACGGTATCGGTCGCTGCACCACCGGGATCGGCCAGTGCGATGGTGTCTGCCCCTCCATTACCAGTGATGATGTCTACTCCACCTCCCCCGATCAGCTCGTCGGCGTTATCGCCGCCGACAATAGTATCGTTTCCGGCATCCCCGATCAGCTTGTTCCTTCCTGCAGTCAGCGATCCGGTAATCGTGTCGTCCCCCTCCCCGCCGATCACCATTACGCCCATCTTGTTTTCAAGGGCGGAAAGGTTGATCGTGTCCGCATTACCTGATCCGATCACCACGGCTGCTGCACCTGGATTGTCCATCGGAAAAACTTCCGATGCCGGTGCGCCTACGGCCTGAAAGTAAATCTGTTCCACCGATGTTGCCGTGATCGTGCCGATGTCGTTGCCACTCCCCACGGGTTGGCCTGTCTTGATCGTGGCCGTGTAGTTTCCCGCGCTGGTGACGGTGACGGAAAGATTGACGTTGGCCAGATTGGTCAGTGTCAACTGATCCGTCCCGCCCCCGCCGTTGACGGTATCCGTGCCGCCCAGCGTGCTGCCCTGCGCCATGCTGAAACTGGTGTTGCCATCTCCGCCCACCAAGGCATCGTTGCCGTTCGTGGCGTTGAGCACCTCGGAGAAGCTCTGCACGAGCGGCGGCGGCGGCTGGTTGTAAGCGTAGTCCACATAAACCGGCCCCTGCGAGGGAGGCGGCGGAGGCGGAGGCCCCATCTGCGGACCACCCATTGGGCCCATGCCGCCCATGGGCATACCACCCATCTGCGGACCACCAAACATATCCGGGCCACCAAACTGCGGACCACCCATCGGACCCATGCCGCCCATGGCTGGACCGCCAAACATATCAGGACCACCCATCGGGCCGGGACCAAACTGCGGACCGCCCATCGGGCCCATGCCGCCCATGGGCATCCCACCCATCTGCGAACCCATGCCGCCCATGGCTGGGCCACCAAACATATCAGGACCACCCATCGGGCCGGGACCAAACTGCGGACCGCCCATCGGGCCCATGCCGCCCATGGGCATCCCACCCATCTGCGGACCACCCATCGGCATCCCACCCATCTGCGAACCCATGCCGCCCATGGCTGGACCGCCAAACATATCAGGACCACCCATCGGGCCGGGACCAAACTGCGGACCGCCCATCGGGCCCATGCCGCCCATGGGCATCCCACCCATCTGCGAA
>CAMDCO010000009.1 GCA_945890495.1 Bordetella parapertussis
CTGTTGCACGGCGGCGGTGCGTGCGGCCAAGGGCAAGGGGCCGATCGTTTGAGGGTACTGGGCCACCGTCTGGTTTAAGGCAGCCACCTGGCGATTCCAGTCGGCCACCCGCGCATCAAACTGGGCGCGCGTTTCAAACTCGTCCTTAATGGTGGGCCGTGCCTGTGCCAAGGCAGCGCGCCGATCGGTCAGTGCGGTGGGCAGGGCGCGGTGGCGTGCCTCAGCGGCCGTCAGCGCTTGGGCTACGGCCGCTGTCAGCGGCAACGGCAACGGCACCCGGCGCAGCACGGCGGTCTTGTCCTCTGACCCGGTCAGCACGCGCTGGCCATCGGGGGAAAAGGCAACGGCCCACACAAAACCCTCATGCCGCCAGGTGTGTAGCGTCTGGCCGCTTTGGGCATCGCGCAGCACGGCGGTCTTGTCATCTGACCCGGTCAGCACGCGCTGGCCATCGGGGGAAAAGGCAACGGCCTTCACCCAGTCCTCATGCCGCCAGGTGTGTAGCGTCTGGCCGCTTTGGGCATCGCGCAGCACGGCGGTCTTGTCCCGTGACCCGGTCAGCACGCGCTGGCCATCGGGGGAAAAGGCAACGGCCCACACTGCGTCCTCATGCCGCCAGGTGTGCAGCGTCTGGCCGCTTTGGGCATCGCGCAGCACGGCGGTCTTGTCCGCTGACCCGGTCAGCACGCGCTGGCCATCGGGGGAAAAGGCAACGGCCTCCACATCATTCTCATGCCGCCAGGTGTGTAGCGTCTGGCCGCTTTGGGCATCGCGCAGCACGGCGGTGTTGTCCCATGACCCGGTCAGCACGCGCTGGCCATCGGGGGAAAAGGCAACGGCAGTCACATAATCCTCATGCCGCCAGGTGTGTAGCGTCTGGCCGCTTTGGGCATCGCGCAGCACGGCGGTCTTGTCCCCTGACCCGGTCAGCACGCGCTGGCCATCGGGGGAAAAGGCAACGGCACTCACCTCCTTCTCATGCCGCCAGGTGTGTTCTTGGAGCGGCGCCCCCGCGCGCCATTCAAACTGCCCGTTGCTTATGGCAGCGGTTGTCCGGTTTTCGGGCTGTTGCTGCGGCGCACTCTCGGTCGTTGCTACGGGTGTAGATTCGCCCCAAAGTGCCTTGCCGAGGTCGTCAAACAACCCCGCCTGCGCCGTCTGCGTACCCAGTAGCAGCAATAAGGCCAGCCCTGTTGTGTTGATTGCCGTGCTTATTCGTTTCATCTCAGTTTCCTGTCGCATCGTGCGCAACGCCATCCCGGTCATACGATTCACGACAAAGCGCCTTGACGGCACTGTCGGCCTTTTTCGGTCAGCCGGTATTTCTGCAAGCGACTACCAGGGCTTTCCGGGCGGGTCATTTCGATCAGATCGTTCGCCAAGGCGGGTTTCAGATGGCGTTCAGCAAAAGATTTTCGGTCGCGCAGACCCAGTGCATTTTGCAATTCTGCACGCCCCATCGGCTTATCCAGCCGGCACAAGAGTTCGGCGACCTGGGGGGTGACCTGGGGGGTGACCTGGGGGGTGACCTGGGGGGTGACCTCTGCTAGCGCATCACCCATGGCCCCGAGCATGAAGGCAATGAACGAGGCGGAATCGGTTTTCTGGGTGCTTTCTTGCAGTGCGCGGTAATACGCTTCTTGACGATCGAACACTAAACTTTCCACCGGAAGGTTGGCAAACAAGGGGTTCCATTGGGCAAGGGTCACGGTAAACGGCGGAAGGTAGGAGGCCATGTCTTACTCTTCCCGAATCACCAACCGGAACTCGCGCTGGCTTTCTTGTCCCGTCACATCGGCTACGGTGACGCGCAGGCGGTGGTTGCCGACGGGCACCTCGGCACCGGTGACATCGAGCCGGTCGCCCTTGAGAAATTTCTTCAGGCGGTCGGTAATGTCGATGTTGATAAATTTGAGCAGATGCACGCGCAGGGTGGACAAGTCGGGCTTGGCCCCGCTGTCACTGGGCGCGAAGGTGACGAGGATGTCCACCGGCGGGCGTACCTGGTTGAGCAACTCCGGCTTGTGAACGGTGATGCGTGGCCCATTGCTGGAGAGCGACATGGGCTGCCGAAGGCTGACGGGCGCGTCGCGGGCGCGCGCCTCGTCCGGCAGGATGAGCCATTCAGCCTGAGCCAGCCCTGCCACCAGACATAAAACCCCGATGAGGATTTTGGCTTTCATGATGCGCCTCCGATCTTATTTGCCGCGCTGGGCCTTGATCTCGGCATCCAGATCAGCGAATGCCTTGCTGGAGCGGACACGGGCCTCGACGGCTTGGTTTTTGCGCGTCTCATCGACCAGCACGCGATTGGCCTCGCCGACCGGGAACTCGATCATCGCAAAGGCGCGATAGCTGCCGCCTTCGGCGATGACCTTCTTCTTGCTGACGCGGTAGCCGGAGGTGTTCACATCCACAAACAGGTTGCTGATGACCTTGGTGGTTTCTTGATGCAGTTGGGGATCTTTGGCACCGCCGACCTCTTCGACAAAGCGCTTCAGCTTGCCGCTCATCAGGCCGCGCAGTTTGTCGGCGACGCTGTATTTGGCATCGATGATGGCCTTGTCCACCGCCATTTGCAGGTCGCTGGAGCTGGCCGTGGCCACGCCACAAACCATGCGCTCATGGTCGCAGGGGACATCGACATACCAGTCGGGAATATCACTCACGGCCTTGACGACGGCCTTGGTGACTTGTTCCTGACGCTTTTCTTCGACCTTGATAACCGCTTCGGGCGAACCGGGTTTGGGGGTGCTGGAACAGGCGGCGAGCAGGATGGCGGTGGCCAATAGGCTGAGGGTGGTTTTCATGGTGTGCTCCTGGTGGGTGTTGAAGGTGGGGCCGAGGTGGGGGTGACTTCTTTCAAAACAGCACGCAGGGCGTCCTGCCGTGCTTGTACGGTTTGCGCACCCAGATGCGTGCGCAAACTGTCCATTTCCTGAACGATGTCGGCTGCGCGAGCCGCCTGACCGCGTTCAATATAGCGCTTCGCCGCCGTGGCAAAGCCGTCCAGCGCAGCGCTGTAGTGGCCGCCGTTAAAATCCATGACGGCGAGGTTGTACCAGGGCCACGGGCGGGTGGCATCCAGACGGATGACCTTTTCCAGCGCGGCGTGGGCGCGGTCCGCCAAACCACGACGCAAGCTGACATTGGCCAGCGCCTCGTAATAGTCAGGGTTGTCGCCGGCCTTGGCGATGGCGGTAACAATGCTGGCATCGGCCTCGTCCAGTCGGCCCAGCCGGGTGAGCGTGCGGCCCGCCAGGTAATGCGTCTCGGGTTCTTCCGGCGCGCGAACCCAGGTTTTCTGGATCAACTCCAGCGCACCGGCGGCATCGTCCCGTTCCAGACGCGATTGCGCCCAGTCACGCCAGTCACGCGGTTTGTCGTATTGGCGGGTCAGGCGGGTGTAAATGGCTTCGCGTTGCAAGGCGGTCAGATCGGCCCGTCGCGACACTTCATGCAACGCGGCCTCGCGGTCGATCTCGGGCAGGCTGGCGAGCCAGGCGTCAACATCGGTCTTCCAGTCCGGCGCGGCGGGTTTGGCAGGTTTATCCGGTGTCGCCTCTGTCATGGCCAGCGGCTTGGCATCCGGCAGGGTATTAAAGAGACGGCGGGCGAGATCGTCGATAACCCGATGGGTTTGTTCGTCGGCCAGGTTACGCCCCGCACTGAACAAGCCAGAGGCCGCGCCCACCGGCGACAGCGGCAGGCCGCCATCCTGAAGCTGGGCGGTGTGTTCTGCCTCCCACAGCAATGCGCCGTCGCTGGCACGGGTCAGCCGTGCCTTGGCCCCCAGCTTGAGTTTTGAAAAGATGGCAAAAAAGCCCTTTTCAAAGCTGAATACCTCGGCCTCCAGGATGTGCGTGCATTGCAGGTCACGACCCAAGATAGCCAGGTCCGGGCGTGTACCCTTGGCCTGGCGGGCCAGCCAGTCATCTACCCGCGCCATCTCGACCAGCCGATAGCCCTTGGGCGCAAGATGGGCATAAAAGCCGCGCCGCACCCATTCCAGCTTGTTCAAGTCGGCATCCCGGGCGGTCAACGGCAACACGACGATGCACTGCGGCGCGGGTGTCCACTGGGCCGTCTCGATGCGATAGCTCACCTCGGGGGCCAAGGCACCCTGAATGGCATCCGTCGCCGGTGGCGCATCGCCACTGCGTTGCACATAGCGCGTCGAACAACCCGCCAGCGTGACGCCCAGCAGCGCAACAAAGGCCAATTTCGCGTAGGTTTCAGGTCTCATTTTTTGCGCCTCTCCTTTCCATTTTCCGTCCCGACAATCAACACCACCGACGGCAGCATATATTCATAGAGCGCCTCGGCATCCATCTCACCCGGTGCCCTGACGCTATCCTCCGGTGCCGCAATGGAGGCCAGCGCCTTTTGCAACAGGCCGGAGCGCACGGCAAAGTTCACATCCTGCGGCAGGCTGCCGTGCTCCTGAGCAAACTGGAGCGTGTCGAGCTTGGCCACCACCACGCCGATAATCCGCCCCTTGTGGTCCATGACCGGCCCGCCGCTGTTGCCGGAATTGATGGCCGCCGTAATCTCCATCAGGTTCGGGTCAGCGCCCTGAGTGCGGCTGACATGGCCCGTGGTCAGCGACGGCCACTTGGCACCGAGCACATCCGAGAGCGGATAGCCCAACACCACGCAAGCACGACCCGGCGCAGGTTCGGCAATCTGTTGGCGCGACAGTGACCATTCAGCGGGATAAGGCTTATCCAACGCCAGCACGGCCAGGTCTTCTTTTTCTAGCAGGGCCACCACCCGCGCCTGCCGCACCTTGCCCAATCCATTGCGCACCTGAAGGGTTTGCGTACCACTCACCACATGGGCGTTGGTGACCACATGCCGGCCCTGGTCAATCACAAAGCCGCTGCCCGATACGATATGGCTGCCCTCCGGAACCCGTAAGGGATCAAACTGCGGCTCGACGCGCGGGGCGGCGGTTCTGGCGGGTGACACCGATAGAGCCGCCGGTGCTGCCGTGGGGATATTGGCAGGCAGATCAACGGGCGGTATCGGTTGCGGTTGCGGTTGCGGTTGCGGTTGCGGTTGCGGTTGGGCCGGCACGACAGGCTGCGTAACGGGCGATGGATTCAGCGGGGCGATCGGCAAAGGCTCTGCCCGCGATCGCGCCATTTGGGGTGCGCGGCCGGCCTGGATGTCCGCCACCGCCTCGACCAGTTCCGGCACCTCGCCCAGCCTAGCGCGGGCCTCGCGCAACCGGTTCAATGCCTCGGCAGTCCGCCCAGTGCGATCCTCGAAACGAGCCATCATCGCAATCGTCCCGGTGTGATTGGGGAAGCGGCGCACCGCCTGCCGCATCTGCGCCATACCCTCTCGCATCTTGCCCTGGGCGAACAGCGCATAGGCGAGGCCCGTTGTCACATCCGGGTCGTCAAGATCCAGCAGATTGAGCCGTTCAAAGATCTGCTCGGCCAAGTCATTACGACCCAGCCCCAAGGCAATCAGCCCCTGGCGTTGCAGGATGGCGTTCTCCGAAACCGAATCCGGCACCGTTTTAAGCGACTGCAACGCCGCCTCGTAACGCCCCTGCACAATCAGCGCATCGGCCTCGGCGAGGTCCGCACGAACGCCCGACGCATATCCAAGCGCCAGACATAGCACCATCAAAATCCACCCAAACCTCGTCTGCAACCGATTGTTTGACATGATCTCCCACTCCTTTTTGGAGTATCAGTATAGACTTCTTCATATTAAATAACTTGTCGAGCTTTCTGATGCAATCTAGAACCTTTTACTGCCTTGCTGTCCTGGCCCCAATCTTGGCCCTTAATGCGGAAATAGCCAGGGCGGATGTGTACGAGGACAGCTTCGCCTACGGCGAGCGCATGACCCATGAAGAAGGCTGCAAGCTGGCTGAGGAGTCCCTGAAACGCAAGGCGGTGGCGCAAGCGTGCGGTAGCCTGCTGTCCGGCGGCACGATGCGCGCCTTGGGCGAAACCACCGATGTCCTCTACCGCATGCATTTTGAAACGACCGGCGGCCGGGTCACCGCCTATCAGCGACTCAGTCGCCCGTCAGCGGAGGGGGACTTTGCCTGCACCGTGCGCGCCCAAGTCACCGTGCAATGTGACCAAGGTCGGCGCGACCCCGCCTTCCTGCCGGTGGCCGAAGGCCTGGTCAAACTCAATGAAACCGTCTTTCGCGACGGCGAAAACCTGCATATTGCCGTGCGCATGCCCGATAACCTGCAAGGCGCGGCCTACCTGAATGTGGTCGTACTCATGCCCTATGAAGAACCCGCCCAGCGAGTCGCCCGGATCTACCCCAATCGTTTTGATACGGGCGAACCGTTCACTGCGGGCGTCACCCTGCGCATCCCCGGCAGCAAAGACTACGACTTGGCGCTCGGCCTGCCCAAGGATCGCAAGAACGCCGAAGAATCGCTGATGTTCATCTTCAGCCGCAAGCCCATCTCCCTGCCGGAGGTCATGAGCATCGAACAACTGCACGGCGCCCTGTCCGAGTTACCGCTTGGCGAACGGCGCGAACTGGTGCGAACCTACCGCATCGAATCACGCACAGGGCGATAAAGCCAACGCCAAAACAAACCCACAGGAAGAAGAAAAAGGTCTGACCCCATTGTTTCTGTTGTGGGAAGACTACAAACGCCGCAAGGCGCAAGCCAAGAAAGGAAGCTGAACCATGGCACTCACCCGAGATTTCAAGGAAACCGTAGCCGCTCGCGTACAGAGCGATCCGGCCTTTGCCCAGGCGCTGCTCGACGAGGCCATCACCCTGTTTATCAACGGTGAGCCGGATACGGCCAAGCTCATTCTGCGCGACCTGGTCAACGCCACGGTCGGCTTCGAATCCCTCGCCGTGGAAATTCACAAACCGGCCAAAAGCTTGCACCGGATGCTGTCAGCCTCCGGCAACCCAACGATGAGCAACATCTCAGCCATCTTTGCCGCCATCAAGCAAACGCTCAAGGTAGAAGTCCATACCCGTGTAGTCATGGCCTAGCAAAATGGCCGCCACCTTTACATTCCGGGAACATCGAATCGCGCACAGGGCGATAAGGCCAACGCCAAAACAAATCCACAGGAGGACACCATGAAACGCTGGATTACACGATTTTTCTTGCTGGCACTGCTGGCGGCGCCCACCGCCTGGGCGGGGTTTGACGAGGGCCTTGCTGCCTATAGAAAGGGCGACTACGCCACCGCCCTGCGCGAATTGCGGCCCTTGGCCAATCAGGGGGATGCGGTGGCGCAATTCAACCTGGGCGTGTCGTACGCCAACGGCGAGGGCGTGACGCAGGACGCGCGCGAGGCGGTGCGCTGGTACCAGAAGGCCGCCGATCAGGGGAATGCGAATGCGCAATTCAACCTGGGCGTGTCGTACGCCAACGGCGAGGGCGTGACGAAGGACGCGCGCGCGGCGGTGCGCTGGTACCAGAAGGCCGCCGATCAGGGGGATGCGGATGCGCAATTCAACCTGGGCTGGATGTACCGAAACGGCCAGGGCGTGACGCAGGACGCGGCCGAGGCCGTGCGCTGGTACCGACGGGCGTTGCAAAACCCGGCGCTAACGGACGAGGTGAAGCAACGCGCCCAAACCAATCTGGCACGCTTGGGCGAATCTGCCGTGGCCGCCGCACCGGCTGCCGCCCCGGCCGCCCCAGCCTATGTCCCACCGACCGACACCACGCCGCCGGCCTTTTCATTCCCCCAGGGGACCCGTATCGCGCTGACGGAAGGGGGCATGACCCTGACCGGAAAGGCCGCAGACGATAGCGCCCTCGCCGAGATCAGCGTCGATGGCCAACGGATTGCCTTTGGCCCGGGTGGCGCGTTTAACCTTAAACGCTTCTTTGGCATAGGCGAGACGGTTTTGTCCTTTGTGGCCACCGACATCCACGGCAACACCGCCAAGGAGCGCGTCACGGTCGTGCGTCAGGCCAGCGAAACCCAGGCCGTGGCGGCGAACGAGCCCGAGCTGATTCCGCCTGAGGCCAAGGCCAAGTCCAATCCCCACGCCTTGGCGCTGATCGTTGGCATCGAGGATTACGGCCACACCTTCAAGGCCCGGCACGCGGCGCGGGACGCCAACCTGTTTTACGACTACGCCCAGCGCAGCCTGGGCATTCCGGCGGGCAACATCCGCTTGCTGACCGGCGAGGCGGCCACCCGCGCTGATCTGTTGCATGCCGTCAAAACCTGGATGGCGCCGATGATTCAGCCGGGCAAATCGCAGGTGGTGGTGTTTTTTGCGGGCCACGGACTGGCCTCCAGCGATGGCGAAAAGGCCTTTTTGATCCCGCAGGATGCCCGTCCCGATCTGCTTGAAGACACCGCGCTCGACCGCCAACGCTTGATGGCCGACATCGCCCGCGCCCGTCCGCAATCGGCGCTGTTTTTCTTCGACACCTGTTATTCGGGCGGGGGGCGCGGCGGCGACAAGACGCTGGTGGCCGGTGCTCGCGCGATCACCATCAAGCCCCGCGCCGACCTGCTGCCGCCCGGCTTCATGCAGTTCTCGGCGTCCAGTAACGACCAGTTGGCGCACAGCCACCCCAGCCAGCCGCACGGCCTGTTCAGCTATTACCTGATGCGCGGCTTGAGTGGCGAGGCCGACGCCAACCACGACCAGCGCCTCACCGCCGGAGAATTGCAAGCGTATGTTCAGGAACGGGTACAACGCCTGGCCCAAACCCAAGGCCGCCCGCAAGTGCCAGAACTCATCGGCGACCCGGAACGGGTGATTGCGGTGTGGAAGCGGTAGGCGACTAAAGCGGCCAGGCTCGTATTGATTTGTTACAAAGCAACCGTTCGGCCTGAGCTTGTCGAAGGCTGCTGGGGTGAGGGTGGTTCGACAGGCTCACCACGAACGGAGGAGATGCTCACCACGCCAGTCTCCAAGACATCCAACAACGAACACGCGGAAGATGCTCAGGGCGAACGGAGGAGATGCTCACCACGAACGGTTACGGTGACACCCTCCTTCTCCCACCGGTGGAAGGTGCCCGTAGGGCGGATGGGGGAAGCGCGTTGATCAACCGACTGCGCATTGTTGAGGCTGCTTTCCCTCTCCCCAGCCCTCTCCCGATGGGCGAGGGGGCAATGCCCTGACCCACTCCAAATCACATAGCGCCAATTAAGTATTGTGTCCCCTTATTTACAGACCTAGCGCGACTCCAGCGCCTCCCAGCGCTCCATCATCTCCAAGAGTTGCAGCTCGATGGCGTCACAGCGGGCCTGCAGGGTTTGCACCCGTTGCGGCTCTTGGCGGTAAATAGTGGGGTCCTGCAAACTGTGCTGATGGCCCGCTAATTCAGCCTCCAACGCGGCAATCTGGCTCGGGATGCCTTCCAGTTCGCGCTTTTCCTTGAAGCTGAGTCCACTGCGTTCGGCCTTGGGCCGGGCCGATTGAGCCTCGGTGACGGCCCCTGACGCCGACGGCAGAATGGCCTTGCTGGCGGTGGCACGCTGATAGGCCGCCCAGTCGCTGTAACCGCCCACCAGTTCCGTCACCTGCCCTGCGCCATCGAAGCCCAGCACCGAGGTGACGACATTGTCGAGGAAGGCGCGATCGTGGCTGACCAAAAAGACGGTCCCGCTATAGTCTTGCAGCAGGGATTCGAGCATCTCCAGGGTCTCGATGTCGAGGTCGTTGGTCGGTTCGTCGAGGACCAGCACATTGGCCGGGCGGGCGAAGAGCCGCGCCAGAAGCAGGCGATTGCGCTCGCCACCCGATAGGGTACGCACCGGTGAACGGGCGCGTTCGGGCGAGAACAGGAATTCCTCCAGATAGCCGATCACATGGCGTTTTTGGCCCTGGATCTCGACCGTATCGCTGCCCGGGCTGATGGTGTCGATCAGGGTGGCGTCCTCGTCGAGGGCCGCCCGGAACTGGTCAAAGTAGGCAATCTGCAGGTTTGTGCCTTGGCGGATGCGGCCCGAATCGGGCGCGATCTGACCGAGAATGAGCCGCAGCAGGGTCGTCTTGCCGGCCCCGTTGGGACCGATCAGACCGAAGCGGTCACCGCGCTGCACACGCAAGTTGAGGTCGCGAATCAAGGTACGCCCGTCATAGGCAAAGTTGACCTGTTCCAGCTCAGCCACGAGCTTGCCAGACCGATCGCCCGTGTCGAGATTCAGGCTGACCCGGCCCATCGACTCACGCCGCGCCGCGCGTTGCACACGCAGGGCCTCCAGGCGACGCACCCGGCCTTCGTTGCGCGTGCGCCGTGCCTCGACACCCTTGCGAATCCAGACCTCTTCCTCTTTCCAGAATTTATCAAAAAGGGCGTTATGGCGCGCCTCAACCTCCAGTTGTTCGGCCTTGTACTGCGTCCATGCGGTGTAATTGCCCTCAAATCCGGTGAACTGGCCGCGATCAAGCTCGATAATGCGGCCCGCCACCCGGTCAAGAAATTGCCGGTCATGGGTGATGAACAACAAGGCACCCGAAAACCCGAGCAACAGGGTTTCCAGCCAGGTGATGAGTTCCAGGTCGAGGTGGTTGGTCGGCTCGTCGAGCAACAAGAGCGTGGGTTCAGAGACCAAGGCACGCGCCAACGCCACGCGCTTCTTCCAGCCGCCTGACAACTGCTCGACCAGCGTATCGGCAGACAGCTTGAGGGCAGACAGCGTGGCCTCAACCAGGGAATTGAAGCGCCAACCATCCTGATCTTCAAGTTCACCCTGCAACTGTTGCAGACGCTCCAACAAGGCCTCGCTATCCTCTGCCGGGTGGGTTTCGAGTTCATGAGTGACCGCATGATAGGCGGCCAACAGGTCGCGCACGGCACCCAGGCCCTCGGCCACGGCCTCAAAGACGGTATGTCCAGGGACAAATTGTGGCTCCTGCGGGACATAGGCCACCCGCGCCGTGGGGGCGATCCAGCATTGCCCGTCGTCCAAGGCCTGCAAGCCGGCGAGAACCTTGAGCAGGGAGGACTTGCCGGTGCCGTTGCGCCCGATGAGACCCACCCGCTCCCCTGCCTCCAGGACCAAATCGGCGCCGTCGAGCAAGGGGTGATGACCGAACGCCAGTTGCGCGTTCTTGAGAATAACTTCAGGCATTAGTGGAACCCTCCATGTTGGGGCACCCCAAAGAGACGCTGGAAATTTTCGGTGGTCGCTCGGTCAACCTCGGCCAGATCCATCCCCCTGAGCTGCGCGATGGCCTCGGCGACATGGCGCACGAAGGCCGGCTCGTTGCGCCGACCGCGATGCGGGACCGGCGCAAGATACGGGGCGTCGGTCTCGATCAGGATGCGATCCAAGGGCAGGGCCTGTGCCACGGCCTGGATCTCGCGAGCGTTCTTGAAGGTCAGGATGCCGGAAAAGGAGATATAAAAACCCAGCGCCACGGCGGCCTCGGCCACGGCCAAGGACTCGGTAAAACAATGCATCACCCCGCCACAGCGCTCGGCGCCCTCCTCACGCAGAATGGCGAGGGTGTCGCCAGACGCGTTACGGGTATGGACGATCAGGGGCTTGCCCGTCGCCACTGCCGCACGGATATGGGTGCGAAAACGGGCCCGTTGCCAGTCCACCGCCGTGCGCTCCAGGCGGTAGTAATCCAGCCCGGTCTCGCCGATGGCCACCACACGAGGGTGCCCGGCCAGCGCAACCAAGCGTTCAACGCTGGGTTCCTCGCAGTCCTCGTAATCGGGATGTACCCCAACACTGGCATACAACGCAGGATGCGCCTCGGCCAAGGCCAGAACCTGCGGGAAGTGCTCCAGATCGACGCTGATACACAGGGCATGGTTCACCCCGGCCTCGGTCATGCGGGCCAAAAGCGGCGCAATACCCTCCGCTTGGTAGGCCTCAAAATCCAGATGGCAATGGGAGTCAATCATGAGAAACAATCCGCGTAATCAATAAACCAACCCTCCATCACCAACGAGGCGTTGAGGGGATGGGTGAGGATGCGTGCATCGCTGTCCAGCCGCGCCTGCAGGGCGAGTAAGCGGGCCAGATCGGCCCGCGCTGCCAGGCGCTCAAGGTCTGCGCGCTGGGTCGAAAAGAAGTGACACTGGCCCGTCAAGGCCTGACTGATCAGATCATGCAGCCAGCGCCGCAACCAACCATGGGTCTCAACCAGAAGATCCTTGCCCGCCGCCAGATCCAGCAGGGCCTCCGGCCGCCGCCCGACCAAGGCCGCCAAACAGCGGGCCCGGCGTTCACTACGGGCCGTGTCCCCATACAGGGCCAAGGCCGCCAACGGCGCCCCGCCGGCCTCGTCCAGCAAGGCGACGGCCTGATCGGCGGGAACGGATTCCGCCGCCAGCCAATCCAGCGCCTCGCTCCGCGCAGGGATCGCGACCGCCATCTGTTGGCAGCGTGAGCGCACCGTCGCCGGCAGACGGCGCGGGTGGTGCGAGATCAGGATCAGCAAGGAACGGGGCGGCGGCTCTTCCAGGGTCTTCAGGAGCCCGTTCGCGGCCGCCATATTGAGCCGTTCGGCCGGGGCAATCACGGCAATGCGCCAACCGCGCTGATGCGCCGTCAGGGCAAAAAAACTGACCAGATCGCGCACCTGCTCGATACGGATCTCCGGGGGCTGCTTGCCCGTTTCCTCGTCCACCTCCGGCGCGATCAAGCGGAAATCCGGGTGCGTGGCCTGAGCGAACCAATGGCAACCCTGACACTGGCCACACGGGTTGCCGTGCGCATCGGGTGCGGTACAGAGCAAGGCCTGCACAATCTCCAGGGCCAAGTCCTGTTTGCCGATCCCTGGCGGGCCAGACAACAAAATGGCGTGCGGAAGCTGCGCCGGATCCTGCATCAGGCGTTGTCGCAGGGATCGATTCCAGAGGTGCATTCTGATCAAAGCCCCGCAACGAGGCGCGCGACCTGTGCCGCAACGGCCTCAACGCCCAGACTGCCATCGAGAACGCGGATACGCTGCGGGAACTGTGCCGCCCGCGCCAGATAGGCCGCACGGACGCGACGGTGAAAGTCGATCTGCTCTCGCTCAAAGCGGTCAGGCTCACCACGCCCCTGCATACGGGCCTGTGCCACGCTCTCGGGAAGGTCAAACAGCAGGGTCAGATCCGCTTGCAGACCCTCTTGAACCCAGGTCTCCAACTGTTCCAGGCGTTCCCATGCAATGCCGCGCCCACCGCCCTGATAGGCGAAGCTGGCATCGGTGAAACGATCCGAGATCACGACATCGCCCCGCATCAGCGCGGGTCGGATGACCTGTTCAATATGTTCACGCCGCGCGGCGAACATGACCAAGGCCTCGGTCTCCGCGTGCATGGTCTCATTGAGGACGATGGCGCGCAGGCGTTCCCCGAGCGGCGTGCCACCCGGTTCACGGGTCATCACCACCGCGCGGCCCGCCGCCCTAAAATGGCTTTCAAGCCAGGCCAGATGCGTGCTCTTCCCCGCACCATCGAGTCCTTCAAGGGTAATAAACAGTCCCGTCATCGCGCACTCCTCTGTTTTAATGCCGGGCGAATCTGATACTGAACCACGGCCCGGTTATGTTCGACCAGCGTGGCAGAAAACTGGTGCGTCCCGTCTCCCCGTCCCACAAAATACAGCGCCTTGTCCTCGGCCGGATGCAGGGCCGCCTCGATGGCGGCCATACCCGGCATGGCGATCGGCGTTGGCGGCAGGCCGCGCCGAGTGTAGGTGTTGTATGGGGTGTCGGCCCGGAGATCCGCGCGCCGCAGGTTGCCGTCATAGCGCTTGCCCAGGCCGTAGATAACGGTCGGATCCGTCTGCAACGGCATCCCAATGCGCAGGCGATTGATGAAAACCGCCGCAATCCGAGCCCGTTCGGCCCCGTCGCCCGTCTCCTTCTCGATGATGGAGGCCATGATCAAGGCCTCGTACGGCGTGCGATACGGCAGGTTGGGGGCGCGTTTTTCCCAAGCCGCAGCCAAACGGTTTTGCATCGCCTCGGCGGCCAAGCGCAACACCTCCAGGTCCGAGACACCGGCCTCGACCACATAGGTATCCGGAAACAACAGGCCTTCCAGAGGGCTGACCGCAGGCTTGCCACTCAGGCGCCGTGCGAGTTCAGCATCCGACAGGGCCGCGCTGTCGTGGACGAGGTAGGCTGCGCCGCCAAGGCTGGCACGCACCTGTTGCAGATTCCAGCCTTCAATCAAGGTTAGTTTGGTGCGCAGGCTGTCGCCCTGCGCCATGCGAGCCAGCAGCGTATAAGGACTGCTCGGCTGCTCAACCCGATAGATACCCGGTTTGATGCGTGCCGCCTCACCGCTCAGACGCCCATAGGCGGTCATCAGCCACGGCTGCTCCAGACCCTGCGGCTGCAAGTCACGGCTGACACTGGAGAGCGACTGGCCAGGACGCACGGTGAATTCATAGGGCAAGACCACAGGATCGAGCGGCCGCAACAGGATCCATCCGGCCCAGGCGACGAAGCCAATCAAGGCCCAGAGGGTGAGTCGTATCAATCGGCCCACAGGCACTCCCGCAGCGCCGTAAAGGCCGGATGCAGCGCCCAGGATCGCCCGCCCATCTCAGCCACCCAGCGCAGGCCGCGCACACTGTTACATAGGAAGAGGGCATCCGCCGCATCCAAATCGGCGCGCGACAGATCGGTCACCGTCACCGGATGACCCAAGGCCGGCGCTCGTGCGATGAAGCGGTCACGGGCCACGCCAGCCACCCCACAACGGTCGAGGCGCGGCGTGAACAAGACTCCGCCGCGCATCAGGAACAGGTTACTGCTGAGCCCACTGATCAGCCGATCCTCGGCATCGAGCAGGAGGCCCTCGGCGACTGCCGGATCGGTCCATTCGGCCCGCGCCAGGACCTGTTCCAGACGATTAAGGTGTTTGACCCCGGCCAGCGCCGGTTGGGAGGCCAATCGCAGGCCACAGAGATGGATCTGACCTAATGCGGCCAAGTCCACATCGGCCGGCAGGGGCGAGAACTGCACCAGACGCGTAGGCGTGGGGGTATTGGGCGGTGCATAACCGCGTGTACCCTCGCCGCGCGTCAGGGTGAGGCGCAACACACCGTCCTGCTCACCGTCCTGCTCACCGGCGCGGTTCAGACACGCGGCTATATCGGCCTCCCAATCCGCGCGTGACGGACAGGGAATCGCCAATCGGGCCGCATCGCTCGCTAGTTTGGCATACTGCTCCGGCCACCAGAGGGCCCGACCTGCCGACACGCGCAGGGTGCGAAACACCCCATCGCCATACAGCAGCCCACGATCACCCGCCGAAACAAAGTCCGTTGGGCAACCGTTAACAAGGGTATGGGTGGGTTCCATCGAGCGGCCCCGATGGCCAGAAAGATCGTAAATTAGACGCGCTTGAAGACCAGCGAACCGTTGGTGCCGCCGAAGCCGAAGTTGTTCTTCAGCGCGTAGTCGATACGCATCGGACGGGCCACATTGGCGCAGTAATCCAGGTCGCAGGCTGGATCTTGATCGATCAGATTGATGGTCGGCGGCGAGATCTGGTGATACACGGCCAGGACGGTAAACACCGACTCCAAACCGCCCGCGCCGCCCAGCAAGTGACCGGTCATCGACTTGGTGGAATTGACCACCAGCTTTTTGGCGGCATCGCCAAAGGCCAGCTTGATCGCCTCGGTCTCGTTCTTGTCACCCAGCGGCGTGGAGGTGCCGTGGGCGTTGACATAGTGAATCTGATCCGGATTGACGCCGGCGTCCTTCATGGCGTTCTGCATCGAACGCTTGGGGCCATCGGTATCCGGCGCGGTCATGTGATAAGCATCACCGCTCATGCCGAAACCGACCAGCTCGGCATAGATGCGTGCGCCACGGGCCTTGGCGTGTTCGTATTCTTCCAGCACCAGCACACCCGCGCCCTCGCCCAGCACAAAGCCATCACGGCCCATGTCCCAGGGACGGCTAGCCGCCGCCGGGTCGTCATTGCGGGTGGACAGCGCCTTGGCAGAGGCGAAACCACCGACGGCCAATGGGCAAACCGTGGACTCGGTTCCCCCGCAAACCATCACATCAGCATCCCCATAGGCAATGGTGCGCGCCGAAATCCCGATGGCGTGCAGACCCGTGGTACAGGCCGTGACCACCGACAGGTTCGGGCCCTTCAATCCGTAGTGGATCGACAAGTTGCCCGAGGTCATGTTGATGATGGTGCCGGGGATGAAGAAAGGCGAAATCTTGCGCGGACCGCCACTCTCAATATAGGTCGCATTGGTGTCTTCGATCATCGGAAGACCGCCAATGCCAGAGCCGATGTTGACGCCGATGCGCTCGCGATTAGCGTCAGTCACTTCCAAGCCGCTGTCACGCACCGCCTGAATGCCGGCCGCCATGCCGTAATGGATGAAGACATCCATGCGCCGGGCCTCTTTGGCCGAGATGTAGTCTTCGACATTGAAGCCCTTGACCTCGCCGGCAATCTGCGCGGAGAACAGGCTCGGGTCAAAGCGGGTGATACGGGTAATGCCGGACTGCCCCTTAAGGAGGGCGTCCCAGCCCGTTTCGACCGTGTTTCCAACTGGGGAGATCATCCCCAGACCGGTAATTACCACTCTGCGTTTCGACAAGAGGAACCTCTAGAAGAACGGGCTGATACAAATGGCCGTGAAGGCCGATTATTTGTGGCTGTTTACATAGTCCACGGCTTGACGAACCGTGGTGATCTTCTCGGCATCCTCGTCCGGAATCTCGCAATCGAACTCTTCTTCTAAGGCCATGACCAGCTCGACCGTGTCCAGGGAATCTGCGCCCAGATCACCCACGAAGGAAGAATCAATCTTCACATCGGCTTCATTGGCACCCAGTTGTTCGGCGACGATCTTCATGACACGCTGTTCGATATTGTCCATCTGCTACTCCGTTGTTGGAAAAAAATGGTGGGGGGATTCTAGCCCAAGAAAAGGTGGGAGTCAGCAATCTTCCTGCGTCGATCGACTGATCTCCTCCAAAATTAATCCATGTACATGCCGCCGTTGACATGCAGGGTCACACCTGTGACATAGCCCGCGCCATCAGAGGCCAAATAGGCCACGGCCTGAGCGATGTCTTCCACCCCGCCCAAGCGACCCAGCGGGATCTGCTGCGCCAGCGCGGTACGCTGCGCCTCGGGCAAGGCACGGGTCATGTCGGTGTCGATAAAACCCGGCGCCACACAGTTGACGGTGATGCCGCGACTACCGACCTCACGCGCCAGGGACTTGGAAAAACCAAACATGCCGGCCTTGGCTGCCGCGTAATTGGTCTGGCCGGCGTTACCCATGGCGCCCACCACCGAGGCAATACTGACGATGCGACCAAAACGGGCCTTCATCATCGGCCGCAGGACCGCACGGCTCATGCGGAACACCGAGTTGAGGTTGGTCTGGATGATGGCATCCCACTCCTCATCCTTCATGCGCATCAACAGGTTGTCGCGGGTAATGCCGGCGTTGTTGACCAGCACATCAATGCGGCCATGCTGCTTCACGATCGCCTCCACCAGCGCATCGCACTGGGCCGGATCGGTGACATCGAGCGCCATGCCCTCTCCAGTCAACCCGGCGTTCGTCAGCGCCTCGGCAATGGCCTGTGCGCCTGTTGCACTGGTGGCCGTACCGATCACCGTCGCGCCACGGCGTGCCAGTTCAAAAAGGATCGCCTGGCCAATACCACGCGATGCGCCTGTTACCAAAACCACTCTGCCTTGCATCGTTTTCTCCTCCAATCAGATCTTGCCCAGCGCGTCCGTCAGCGCGGCTGCATCGGCCAGCGCCAGGGTCGGGACGGCCTCCAGGGTGCGTTTATTGAGGCCGGCCAAGACCTTGCCCGGGCCACATTCAGCAATCAGGGTCACGCCCTGAGCTGCCAGGAAATGCATCGACTCCACCCAGCGCACCGGGCTGTACAACTGGCGTGCCAGCGCAGCGCGAATGGCCGCCGGATCGCTGTGCGCGGCAACATCGGCATTGTGAATCACCGGGATCTGCGGCGAGCGCACCTCGATATTGGCCAAGGCAGCGGACAGTTTCTCGGCCGCCGGGTGCATCAGGGCGCAGTGCGAGGGGACCGACACGGGCAAGGGCAAGGCCCGCTTAGCGCCCTTTTCCTTGGCCAGCACACAACCCCGCTCTACGGCGGCCTTATGACCGGCAATCACGACCTGGCCAGGTGAATTGAAATTGACCGCCTCCAGCACCTCACCCTGTGCCGCTTCGGCGCAAACCGCAACGACCGCCGCATCGTCAAGGCCCAGAATGGCCGCCATGCCGCCAACCCCTTCCGGCACGGCCGATTGCATCGCCTCGGCACGCAGACGCACCAAACGGATGGCATCGGCAAAATCAAGCGCCCCAGCACAGACCAGCGCGGTGTATTCGCCCAAACTATGACCGGCCATGAAGGCCGGGGCCGGTCCGCCCTGGGCCTGCCACAAACGCCAGACCGCCACACCGGCGGCCAGCATCACCGGCTGGGTATTAATCGTCTGATTCAACACCTCGGCGGGACCATTGGCCAGCATCGCCGCCAGATCGAACCCCAAGGCATCAGACGCCTCTTTCAGGGTCTGCTGGACAACGGGAGCGTCGCCATAGGCCGCCATCATGCCAACCGACTGCGAACCCTGGCCAGGAAAAACGAATGCAAATGTCATCTCAAACTCCACTCAACTTTCATGGTTTTCATGCCAACCCGAATCATGAAACCGATTGCAGGGGCCGTCCTCGTGCCCGTCCAACTAGGGCAACCACGGGGGGTTGCCCCTACGCCAATGACCGTGTTGTTTCACGCTAAAACCGCACCAACACCGAACCCCAAGTAAAGCCGCCGCCGAAGGCCTCCATCAACACCAGTTCGCCGGGCTTGATGCGCCCGTCACGCACCGCCGTGTCGAAGGCCAGCGGGATAGAGGCCGCCGAGGTATTGCCCTGCTGAGCGACCGTGATCACCACGCGTTCCGGGGGCAGACCCAATTTCTTGCCAGTGGCCTGGATGATGCGGATATTGGCTTGGTGCGGAACCAGCCAGTCAATGTCTGAAGTTTGCAGGCCATTGGCCTCAAGTGTTTCATCAACAATCGCGTCCAAGGTATTGACAGCCATCTTGAAAACGGCGTTTCCTGACATGCGCATATGACACGCGCCCTCGGTCTTCAAAGAGACGCCCCCATCGACAAAGAGCAGATCCTGATAGCGACCATCGGCATGCAGATGGGTGGAAATAATGCCCGGCTCATCACTGGCTCGCAGGATCACGGCCCCGGCCCCATCACCCCATAGGATGCAGTTGGAACGATCGTCCCAATCGGTAATGCGCGACAAGGTCTCGGCGCCGATGACCAACGCCGTACGCGCCTGACCGCTCTTGATAAAGGCATTGGCGGTCGATACCGCGTAAACAAACCCGCTGCACACCGCTTGAACATCCATGGCCGGGCAACGGTTTTCGATCCCCAGTTTGGCCTGGACGATGCATGCGACGCTCGGGAAGACCCGATCCGCCGTCGTCGTCGCCACCAGGATGAGGTCAATCTCGCCCACCTCGATCCCGGCCGCCTCAATAGCGCGCTCGGCGGCCTTGAGGGCCAGATCACTCGTGAGTTCACCTTCGCCGGCGATATGCCGTTCACGAATGCCCGTGCGTTCGACGATCCATTCGTCGGTGGTCTCAATGCGTTTTGCCAGGTCGGCGTTGGTCAGGATGTGATGCGGGAGGTAACTGCCCGTGCCGATGATTTTGGCGTACTTCTGCGTCATTGTGAGCGTCCTTGTTGGCGTCCTTCGTTCAAACCAAGGCGCATGATACGCCAGACAGCGGCCAAGCGGCGCACCGTGTCAGGCAGGCAAACCGTTGGGTTCCGCCTCGGCATCCGGCGTATTGTCATCGACGCCCTCGTGGTGCGCCCCGACTGTTTCGGAGATCCGCCGCAACAAGCCGCCGCGTACCTGATCCGCACCCCGTTCAATGGCATGGCGGAAGGAATAGGCATCGGCCGAACCATGACTCTTGATAATCACGCCGTTGAGGCCCAGCAAGGTGGCCCCGTTGTAGCGGCGCGGATCCATGCGTTTTTTAAGGGCATTAAGGACCGGCAAGGACATCACACCCGCAATCATGGTGAAGATATTGCTCTTGAATTCGTCCTTGAGGTGACCGCCAATCAACTTGGCTATACCTTCCGAGGCCTTCAGCAGGGTGTTGCCGACAAAACCATCGCAGACAATGACATCGACTGTGCCCTTGTAGATATCGTCGCCCTCGACATTACCCCGAAAATTAAGCCCCGATGCGCGCAGCAATTCGGTCGTCTGCTTGACCACCTCATTGCCCTTGATCTCTTCTTCACCGACATTGAGGAGACCGACCGTCGGCCGATCTATACCATCAATAGCCGAGACCAAGGCCGAACCCATGATGGCAAACTGGCGCAGGTGTTCCGAGCTGCAATCGACATTCGCGCCCAGATCCAGCACATAGGTGCGACCGGTCTTGGCCGGCAGCACCCCCGCAATGGCCGGACGATCAATGCCGGGCAGGGTTTTGAGGACAAAACGGGAAATGGCCATCAGCGCGCCGGTGTTGCCAGCCGAGATGCCCACATCAGCCTCGCCGCTCTTGACCAGGTTCGCCATGACGCGCATGGACGAATCCTTCTTGCCCCGCAAGGCTACCTGCAAGGGATCGTCCATCTTGACGACCTCGCTGGCATGCTGGATGCGCAGGCGCGGCCCGACCTTGGCGTGCAGGGCCTGCAACTCGACCTGGATCGCGTCGGTCAGGCCCACCAGGATCAAATTAATGTCCTGCGCCCGCTTCAGAAAATCAACAGCGGCACGGACCGTCACATGGGGGCCATGGTCCCCACCCATTGCGTCGATCGCAATCGTGATGTCACGCACCGCTGCTTAACCTCGCTTAACTACAATGAATGCGAGGTTTATTCGTCAGACTTGGTCGCGACAACCTTGCGACCACGGTAAAAGCCATTCGGGCTGATGTGGTGACGCAGATGCGTTTCGCCGGTGGACGGCTCGATCGCCGTGTTCGGCGGGGTCGCAAAGTCGTGCGAACGGTGCATACCGCGCTTGGACGGGGATTTTTTGTTCTGTTGAACGGCCATAATAAAACTCCTAAATCTTAACTTAACAGTACTTAAGCACTTAAACGCTTAAGTACTTACCTAACGACTAACTCGCTTCCGAACCAGCCTCCAAGCCCACAAACCCTGAGAGGGATTCCGGACACTCCCCTTCGGGATGCGAAAACGCCACCGGCAAACCCAGCAACACCTCGTCTTCAACAAAATCCTGCACTGACATACGCGCCTCTACTAGCACGGCATCGACCATGGCACCACCAGACTCCAGGTCAATCGCATCCCAGCGCAACAATTCTGCTTCGTTGCGCGCCACACAGACATAAGAACGCAACTGCAAATCCTGCTGCATGGGCTGCAAACAACGCTGACAGTCCAACGATAACAAGGCCTGCACAGTCAAACACAACTGCGGCCGCCCAAGCTCGATTCTGCCTTCCAGGCGATAGTGAAGATCGCCTTCCGGGGTAGCCAACATCTTTGCCAACCGAGGTAAGGCCGCAATGGCATAATAGCCCTCACGGATCTCGCCATCTTTCGCGAAGCGCAAGCTATCAATATAAGGCAAATCCTGTGCAGACATAAGCCAGCGATGATACCCTTTAACCTCCGTTGAGTCAAAGAAATGCCCGATCTCCACACCTTCATCCACCCACAGATTCATCGATTTCCGTGATCAAGAAGATTCTCATTGCCAACCGCGGCGAGATTGCCGTCCGCATTGTCCGTGCCTGCCGTGAAATGGGCATCCGTTCGGTCGCCCTTTATACCGATGCCGACCGTCATGCCCTCCATGTCAAAAAGGCGGACGAGGCCTACAACATTGGCTCCGACCCCATCCTGGGCTACCTGAACGCCCACAACATCGTCAATCTAGCGGTCGCTTCCGGCTGTGACGCCCTCCATCCGGGCTACGGTTTTCTCTCCGAAAATCCGGTCATCGCTGAGGTCTGTGCGCGTCGCGGCATCAAATTCATCGGCCCCTCCTCCAAGGTCATTTCGGCGATGGGCGACAAGATCGCCGCGCGCCAAGCCATGATCAAGGCCGGCATCCCGGTCACCCCCGGCTCCGACCGCAACCTCGAAAATCTAGACGATGCGCGCCGTCTGGCGGCCAAGATCGGCTACCCGGTCATGCTCAAGGCCACCAATGGCGGAGGCGGGCGTGGCATTCGTCGCTGCGACTCCGAGGCCGATCTCACCAGTAATTACGACCGCGTCATCTCCGAGGCCAGCAAGGCCTTCGGCCGACCCGAGGTATTCATCGAAAAATGCGTGGTCAATCCCAAACACATCGAGGTACAGATCCTCGGTGACAGTCAGGGCAATGTCATCCATCTCTATGAACGCGACTGTTCCATCCAGCGCCGCAACCAAAAACTGATCGAGATCGCCCCCTCGCCACAACTCACCGAGGCCCAGCGCGAATACATCGGCAAACTGGCTGTACGCGCCGCCAAGTCCATTGGCTATGTCAACGCCGGTACGGTCGAATTCCTGCTCGACCGCGACAACCAATTCTTTTTCATGGAGATGAACACCCGGCTTCAGGTTGAGCATTGCATCACCGAGCAGATCACCGGCGTCGACATCGTTCAGGAGCAGATCCGCATCGCCGATGGCCAGCCGCTGCAATATGCCCAGAAAGACATCCACCACCGTGGCTTTGCCATGGAGTTTCGCATCAACGCCGAAGATCCCAAAAATAGCTTTCTACCGTCCTTGGGCCGCATCACCCGCTACTACGCCCCGGGCGGCCCGGGCGTGCGCGTCGATGGGGCCATCTACACCGGCTACACCATCCCGCCCTATTTCGACTCGATGTGCGCCAAGCTCATCGTCTGGAGCCTCAACTGGGAGGCCGTCATCGCCCGCGGCCAGCGCGCCCTGGACGACATAGGCGTCTACGGCGTCAAGACCACGATCCCTTATTACAAGGAGATCCTCGGCAGCGCCGAATTCCGTAGCGGCCAGTTCAACACCGGCTTTGTCGAAGCCCATCCAGAACTCCTCGAATACGCCGTTCAATCACCGCGCGAGCACAAGGCCGCCGCCATTGCGGCTGCACTCGCCGCACACCTGGGTATGTAAGAAAGCCAGCTTATGTCAAAAGTCCACATCACCGAACTCGTCCTGCGCGATGGCCACCAATCGCTGATCGCCACCCGCATGCGTCTTGACGACATGTTGCCCATCTGTCCGCGTCTGGATCAGGTCGGCTTCTGGTCGCTGGAGGCCTGGGGCGGCGCCACCTTCGATGCCTGCGTTCGTTTCTTGAAAGAAGACCCGTGGGAACGCCTGCGCAAGTTGCGCCGCGCCCTGCCCAACTCGCGCATCCAGATGCTGCTGCGTGGCCAAAACCTGCTCGGCTACCGGCATTACCCGGACGATGTGGTGCGCGCCTTCGTGCAAAAATCGGCTGACAACGGCGTCGATGTGTTCCGCATATTCGACGCCATGAACGATGTACGCAACCTGCGCGTCTCCATTGAGGCCGTGAAGGCTGCGGGCAAACACGCCGAGGGCACCCTCTCCTACACCGTCAGCCCGGTCCACAACACGGCCTATTTCGTGGCCATGGCCCAAGAACTCGAGGCCATGGGCTGCGACACCCTCGCCATCAAGGACATGGCGGGCCTCTTGACCCCCTACGCCACGGTCGAACTCGTCAAGGCCCTCAAGGCCGCCGTATCCCTGCCCCTCCACCTGCACAGCCACGCCACGGCGGGGCTCGCCAGCATGTCGCACATGAAAGGGGTCGAGGCCGGCGCCGTGATGATCGACACCTGTTTGTCCGCCTTCTCGGAAGGTGCGAGCCACCCCACCACTGAGAGCCTGGTCGCGGCCTTCCAAGGCACTGAATACGACACCGGCCTCAGCCTGCCGCTGTTGCAGGAGATCACCGCCTATTTCACCGAGGTGCGCAAGAAATACTGGCAGTTCGAGATGAAGGCCAACCCGGTCGACACCCGCATCCTGGTCTCGCAAGTACCGGGCGGCATGATCTCCAACCTGTCCAATCAGCTCAAGGAACAAAACGCCTTGGACAAGATGGATCAGGTCATGGCCGAGATCCCCCGCGTGCGTGCGGACCTCGGCTACCCGCCGCTGGTCACCCCCACCTCGCAAATCGTGGGCACTCAGGCCGTACTCAATGTCCTCACCGGCGGGCGCTACAAGTCCGTCACCAACGAGGTCAAAAACTACCTGCTCGGCCGCTACGGTGCGGCCCCCGGCGCGGTCAACGAAGAAGTCAAAAATCTCGCCGTTGGCAATCAAGAGGTCATCAGCTGTCGTCCGGCCGATCTCCTCTCCGACGAACTTGACCGTCTGCGCGGCGAGGCCGAAGGTTTGGCCAAGAGCGACGAAGATGTCCTGACCTACGCAATGTTCCCGGATCTCGGCCGCAGCTTTCTGCAAGAGCGCGCGGCCGGAACCCTCACCGCCGAACCCTTGCTACCCCCGGATTCACGCGAAGCGATGGCCTGCCCGGCGGTATACGCACCCTCCGAATTCAATGTCACCCTGCACGGCGAGACCTACCACATCAAGATCAAGGGCACCGGCCACGGCAAGGATAACGAACGCCCCTTCTATGTCCATGTCGATGGCGTGGCCGAAGAGGTGATGCTCGAATCCTTGGACGAGGTCGAAGTCAGCCCCGGGGGCCAGACCCGTAAATCCAACCCCAAGAGTGGCAGCCCCAAAGGGGGCACTACGCGGCCGCGACCGACCCACGCCGGCTGCGTCACCACCGCCATGCCCGGCAGCATCGTTGAGGTCAAGGTCAAGGCCGGCGACACGGTCAAGGCCGGCGATGGTGTCCTGGTCATCGAGGCCATGAAGATGGAAAACGAGATCCAGTCCGCCGTCAGCGGCACCGTAGTCGGCGTCCATGTCGCCAAGGGTGATGCCGTGACTCCAGACCAGGTGTTGGTCGAGATCCAACCTGGGTAAGCCGACTTGCAACTCGTCCTCGCCTCCACCTCCCCCTACCGCCGCGAACTGCTCGCCCGCTTGGGCGTGCCGTTCGAGGTCGCCGCACCGGAGGTGGATGAGACGCCCTTACCGGGCGAATCGCCCGACACCACCGCGGAACGCCTGTCGCTGGCCAAGGCGCGCGCTGTCGTCGAAAAATTTCCCGACGCACTGATCATCGGTTCAGACCAGGTCGCCCTGCTCGAAGGTCGCCAGCTCGGCAAGCCCGGCACGCACGACAAGGCCGTGGCCCAATTGCAGTCCATGCGCGGCAAGGCCCTGGAGTTCCACACCGCCCTCACCCTGCTCAACGCCCGCACCGGCGCTGTACAGACCGCGACCGTACCGGTGCGCCTGGTGATGCGCCACTACAGCGATGTACAGATCGAGGCCTACCTGAAGAAGGACCAGCCCTACAACTGCTGCGGCAGCGCCAAGAGCGAATCCCTCGGTATCGGCCTGATTGCCCGTTTCGAGACGGAAGACCCCACCGCGCTGGTCGGCCTGCCGCTCATCCGGCTGACCGAGATGCTGGCCCACGAGGGCTTGGATGTCCTGACCTGGCCCGCCTGAAATGGCCGGCACCCTTTACCTGATCCCCACCCCGCTGGGCCCGTCGCCCCTCACGGCCGTCCTGCCGGCCGATGTCGTCGAACAAGTCCGTCCCCTCGCCCACTTCATCGCCGAGAACGCCAAGACCGCGCGAGCCTTCCTCAAACAGGTCGGCACGACCCTGCCGCTGCAACGGCTCGACATCCGCGAACTCAACGAACACACGCCCTGGTCAGAACTGGAAGGACTACTGGCACCGCTGCTGGCTGACCATGATGTCGGCCTGGTGTCCGAGGCCGGCTGCCCCGCCATCGCGGATCCCGGTGCCCCGCTAGTCCGACTGGCGCATCAGCACGGCATCCGGGTCAGGCCCCTGGTCGGCCCCTCCTCCATCCTGCTGGCCCTGATGGGCTCCGGCCTGATCGGCCAGCGCTTCGCCTTCCACGGCTATCTGCCCGCCAAGCCCGAGGCCCGCATCGCCGCGATCAAGGGCCTGGAGCAGCGCGCCGCCCGCGAAGACGCCGCGCAAATCTTCATCGAAACGCCCTATCGCAACCAGGCCATGCTCGACAGCCTGATCGCGGCCGGACAGCCGGACACCTGGCTGTGCGTCGCCAGCAACCTCACCCTCGCCGATGAGACCCTCACCACCCAGACCCTGGCCGACTGGCGGCGCAGAAACCTCATCCTGCCGCGAGACCCCAGCGTGTTTGTGATGTGGTGTCCGCTGAGTCAGGGGCGCGTGGCACCGCCCTTCTCCCACCGGGAGAAGGTGCCCGCAGGGCGGATGAGGGATGCGCGTTGATCAACCGGCGGCGTTAGCGTGAAACAACACGGGGCGTAGGGGCAACCCCCCGTGGTTGCCCATTTACCACCAGGGCAGGCACAGGGGCCTGCCCCTACGATCGGTTTCATGATTTGGGGGGCATGATTGCCATGAAAGTTGAGGCGGCATTCCCTCACCCCCAGCCCTCTCCCGGCGGGAGAGGGAGCGGCGTCCGGATCGGAATGGCCACCCTGCAGAATCGGCCAGAGGACGAAGGCCGGGTGCCTTGAGGCGCACTCATTCCCGCGCAGGCGGGAACCCAAACCCTCAGGCCCCAAACACGCCGGTCGATAAATAACGGTCGCCGCGATCGCAGACGATAGAAACGATCGTGGCGTTTTCCACCTCGGCGGCCAACTGCAGGGCGGCAACCAAGGCACCGCCCGACGACACACCGGCAAAGATACCCTCCTCGCGCGCCAGTCGGCGGGTGGTTTCTTCCGCGGCCTGCTGACCCACATAGATCATCCGGTCCACCCGGGAGAAATCGCAGATGCTGGGCAGATAGGCCGCCGGCCATTTGCGGATGCCGGGAATCTGCGCGCCCTCTTCCGGCTGTACACCGATAACCTGAATGGCCGGGTTCACACCCTTGAAATAGCGCGAACAGCCCATGATGGTGCCGGTCGTACCCATGCTGGAGACAAAATGGGTGATCGCGCCGCCGGTGTCGCGCCAGATCTCCGGGCCGGTGGTGTCGAAATGCACCTGCGGGTTGTCTGGGTTAGAAAACTGGTCCAATAACCGACCCCCGCGTTCACGGGCAATCTGTTCGGCACGGTCGCGCGCGCCCTCCATGCCCGCTTCTTTAGTCACCAACACCAGTTCCGCACCATAGGCACTCATCGCCCAACGCCGCTCCATGGAGAGGTGCTCCGGCATCACCAACACCATCCGGTAACCCATCATCGCCGCCGCCATCGCCAGGGCAATACCGGTGTTGCCCGAGGTCGCCTCGACCAGGGTATCGCCCGGCTTGATCTCGCCCCGTTCGGCCGCGCGTTGGATCATGTTGAGCGCGGGGCGATCCTTAACCGAACCAGCCGGGTTGTTGCCTTCCAGCTTCAGCAGGATCGTATTGCCGCGCCCCAGACCTATACGCTTCAAGCGCACCAACGGGGTATTGCCGACGGTATTTTCAATGACGGTATAGTTCATGCAGAGATCTCGGCTTCGATAGCCAGCAAGGCCGCCAGCGGATTAGCCGCTTGGGTAATGGGGCGCCCGATAACCAGATAATGCGCCCCCGCGGCCAAGGCCTGGGTCGGGGTCAGGACGCGTTTTTGATCGCCCGCATCGCTACCGGCAGGGCGTATCCCGGGCGTGACCTTGAGAAAGCCCTCGCCCAAGGTCTCACGCAGCAGGGTGGCCTCACGCGCTGAACAGACCACGCCGTCCAGACCGGCCTGTTGCGTCAGCCGCGCCAGGCGCAACACCTGATCCTGCGGCTCGCAATCAAGGCCAATGCCGAGCAAATCCTCGCGTCCCATGCTGGTCAACACCGTGACCGCAATCAGGTGCGGCGGGGTCTCAAGGCCCGTCAAGGCCTCGCGCGCCGCCTGCATCATGGCCAAACCCCCGCTGGCGTGGACATTGACCATCCACACCCCCAGTCGCGCCGCCGCCTTGCACGCCGCCGCCACAGTGTTGGGGATATCGTGAAACTTGAGGTCGAGAAAGACGCTATGGCCGAGGCTGTGCAGGTCTTCAATCAGATCGGGACCTGCCGCAACAAACAACTCCTTGCCGACCTTGACCCGGCAGTGCAAGGGGTCCAGTTGACGCGCCAGGGCCAGGGCGGTAGGGGCCTCGGGGAAATCGAGGGCCACGATAATACGCGGATCATGCATGGGAATCGGTCTCAGATCAGTCTCGATGCAGCCGTTCCGGCGCGAGGGTCTCCCAACGCGCACAGGCCGGACATTGCCAGAAATGTTGCCGCGCCTTGAAACCACAGCTACGGCATTGATAATAGGATTGCGCACTCGCCTGACGATGCACCAGATCTTGGGCGGTACGCAGTTCCAGACTCGCTTGGTCAGAGGCCGTCTCGGCCTGCAGCCAGTCATCCAGCACCAGCAGATCTGGCTTCTTGAGCAAGGCCGCCGCGGCTAGGTCGCGGGCGGCCGCCCAACCGTGATGAGTCGCCACCAGCGAAAACAAGCCATGGGCCAGATCGGCGCTGGCATGGCGCTCCAGACAGGCACGCAGATAGGCCAAGCCCACCTCGGCCTCCCCCAAACGCTGGCTGGCCGCAAAGATGCGTTCAGCCACCAAAGGTAGATAGGCGGGCTGCACCTGTTCAACACGCTTCCATTGCGCCAAGGCCGCCCGATCATCCCCGACCTGCGCATCCATGTCGCCCAGAAGGATCTGCGCCCGAACCGATTTTCCACTCACCGCAATGGCCGCCGCCAGATGGACACGCGCCGCGTCTGTTTGCTGTTCCTGAATGGCATTCAAGGCCTGCTCACAGAGGTAATGAGCGATCTCTCCGTCACCCCCTCCTACGCCCAAGGCGGCCATCTCCCGCAAGGTATCAGCCGCCCGGACCCATTCCTTCTCCAGGACAAAGATCTGTTGCAGATTTTGCAAGGCCTCACGCGCATAAGGCCCCTCCTTCAACTGCAGGAAGGTCGCTTCAGCGCGATCCAGCATCCCGGCCTTGTGATAATCCTGACCCAGTTCATAAAGGGCACGCTGGCGCTGGCTGGCATCCAAATCGACCCGATCAACAAGGTTCTGGTGGACCCGCAAGGCACGATCGACCTCGCCGCGACGACGAAACAAGGCCCCCAAGGCAAAATGCAGATCTAAGGTATCCGGATCCAGGCGCGCCAGTTCGAGAAAAGACTCAATGGCCTGATCGGGTTGTTCATTAAGGAGATGACTTAGGCCCTTGAAATAGGATTCCGGAACGGCACGCGAATCCTTCATGACATCGCGCATATCGACTCGCGCCGCCAACCAGCCCATGGCAAAGAAGAACGGTAAAAGCAACAGGTGCCAGGTTTCTAGTTCCATGCGCGGCGCCGGACGAGTTCAAGGTGGCAGAATTGTAACGGAGGTTCCGCTCCATTTCGCTGACGGTTTACTAAATACACAACATTCACCGGGTTCAGAGCGGCTACACGACGGCAAGAGGGCTGCATTTCTTGAGTTTTAGTCATCTGTCACCGACATAAAACGCAAAAAAGGCACCCGAGGGTGCCGTTTTTGCGTACTGTTTTTGCCTCCTGCGGAGGCAGAGGCCCAGCGTGCCGGTTAATCAGCCAAGGATTCAGGCATTTCACCACTCATGCTATCGACACGATCGCGCAATTCCTTGCCTGCCTTGAAGTGCGGGACAAACTTGCCGCCCACCTCCACCCGGTCACCGGTCTTTGGATTGCGCCCGACACGCGCCGGTCGCCAACTCAAAGAAAAGCTGCCAAAGCCGCGGATCTCGATACGACGACCCGCCATCAAGGTATCCACCATCAAATCAAGCATGGTCTTGACGGCGAGCTCCCCATCCGTTGCAAGCAAATGGGGATGCCGCGCAGATAGCCGGTCAATCAGTTCCGACTTGGTCATGACTCACCCGTTAGCTGTTGTTTTCGAGCTTAGCCTTGAGCAATGCGCCCAGATTGGTCGTACCGGCATTGACCTGCTGCTCGGACGCGATCTTCTTCATCGCGGTCGCCTGCTCAGCCATGTCGCGCGCCTTCACCGAGAGGTTGATCTGACGATTCTTGCGATCAACATTGATGATGACACACTCCACCGTCTCACCCTCCTTCAGGTGGGTACGGATATCCTCAACCCGCTCGCGCGACAGCTCAGAAGCCCGCAGATAGGCCTCAATGCCCTCAGCCAGCAGAATCACGGCGCCCTTCGCGTCCATCGACTGAACCGTGCCAGTCACGATGGCACCCTTGTCATTCGTCGTGACATAGCTGGTGAACGGGTCGTTATCGAGCTGCTTCACGCCCAGAGAGATACGCTCCTTGTCCGTGTCAATGGCCAGCACCACGGCATGAACCTCGTCACCCTTCTTGTAGTCACGCAGGGCCTCTTCGCCCGGCTTGTCCCAAGACAGGTCGGACAGATGCACCAGACCGTCGATGTTGCCGCTGAGGCCAATGAAGATACCAAAATCGGTGATCGACTTGACCTGACCGCTGACTTTGTCGCCCTTCTTGACCGTCATGGAGAAGTCTTCCCACGGGTTGGCACGGCACTGCTTCATGCCCAGAGAGATACGGCGACGCTCCTCGTCGATCTCCAGCACCATGACCTCAACTTCGTCACCCAAGGAAACCATCTTGCCCGGATTGATATTCTTGTTGGTCCAATCCATCTCGGACACATGCACCAGGCCTTCGATGCCCGGCTCGATCTCGACGAAGCAGCCGTAGTCGGTGAGGTTAGCAACCTTGCCGAACAGACGGGTCTTGGCCGGATAACGGCGGGACAGGCCCACCCACGGATCTTCGCCCAGTTGCTTCATGCCCAGGGAGACACGACCGCGATCTTGGTCAAACTTGAGCACCACGGCGGTGACTTCTTCACCCACCGTGATCACTTCGGACGGATGCTTGACACGACGCCAAGCCAGGTCGGTGATATGCAGCAAGCCATCCATGCCGCCCAGGTCGACGAAGGCGCCGTACTCGGTAATGTTCTTGACCACGCCCTTGATGATGGCGCCTTCCTTGATGGTCTCCAGCAGGGCAGCGCGCTCGGCGCCCGTGCTCACTTCCAGAACGGCCTTACGCGACACGACCACATTGTTGCGCTTGCGATCAAGCTTGATGACCTTCAGGTCGGTCTCGCGATTTTCAAACGGGGTGGTGTCCTTGACCGGACGATTGTCCAGCAACGAACCCGGCAAGAAGGCACGGATACCGTTGACCATAACAGCCAAACCGCCCTTGACCTTGCCCTGTACCTGGCCCTTGATCACGCGGCCCTCTTCCATCGCCTCTTCCAGATCCAGCCAGGCGGCCAAACGCTTAGCGCGATCGCGTGACAGCTTGGTCGCACCAAAGCCATCTTCGATGGACTCGATAGCCACCTTAACGAAATCATGCAGCTTGACCTCGAGCACACCCTGGTCGTTGAGGAACTCTTCTAGGGGGATCAGGCTCTCGGACTTGAGGCCGGCGTTAACGGTAACAAAGTTGTGATCGATTCCCACCACCTCAGCGGTGATGATCTCGCCGGAACGCATCTCCTGACGGGAGATGCTCTCTTCAAAGAGGGCGGCAAAGGATTCCATGGGGGATTCGAGGGAAGTTTCTGTGGCGGTAGACATAAGGGCTCGTTAAAAATCCGAAAGGCAAGATGCCAAATCGGGCTGCGTTAGGATCGCAATAAAAAAAACCGCAGGACAGCCCTGCGGGTCGTCAATACCGGTCAGCCATTACGGCGTACCGGAGGCCTTCGTGTAAGCCACCAAGACCCAGTTCACAGCATCATCAATGCCCATGTTCGAGGTCTCCAGCAACTGCGCGTCGGCGGTCTGTTGCAAGGGCGCTGCGGCCCGGGCCGCATCACGCGCATCCCGTTCCTGCAGGTCTTGCAAGAGACTGAGAAGATTAGCATCGAATCCTTTTTCGATCAACTGTTTATAGCGCCGATCGGCGCGAACTTCGGCACTCGCGGTCAAAAACACCTTGAGGTCAGCGTCCGAAAAAACCACCGAGCCCATATCGCGCCCATCCGTTACCAGCCCAGGGGCCTTGCGGAAGCCTCGCTGCAACTGCAACAACGCCGCACGCAAGGCCGGTAACGCGGCGATCTGCGAGGCGGCCCGACCGGCCTCCTCCGTGCGAATCGCATCGCCTACCGCCTTGCCATCGAGCCATACCTCCACCCCGTCAAAACGCAGATCCAGCCCGGCCGCGAGTTGCGCCAAGCCCGCCTCATCGTCCAGCGCTACGCCGCGCTGCTGCGCCGCATAGGCCGTCACGCGATAAATCGCACCCGAATCGAGGTAATGAAAACCCAAGGCCTGCGCCACGCGCGCCGCCACCGTACCCTTGCCGGAGGCAGAAGGGCCATCCATCGTAATCACAGAAATAGTCATAGTTCGCTTAGAGCCCCGTTAATCCTGTCATCCTTACACCCGAATCCGCGCGAACGCGTCGAAATAGGTCGGGAAGGTCTTGGCCGTGCATTTTGGATCGTTGATACGCACCGGCGTGCCACCAACGGCGACCAGCGCGAAACACATCGCGACACGGTGGTCGTCGTAGGTATCGATGGCGGCGTTGGGCGTGAGCTTCTTCGGCGGCGTGACCACAATGTAATCAGCCCCCTCTTCCACCGTAGCACCGAGCTTGCGCAACTCCGTGGCCATGGCGACAAGGCGGTCGGTTTCCTTGACCCGCCAGGAGGCGATGTTGTTGAGCCGCGTCGGGCCGTTGGCAAACAGGGCGACGACGCACAGGGTCATCGCCGCGTCCGGGATATGGTTGCAGTCCAGGGTGATGCCTTCCAGCCGATCGGCACAACCACGCCGGCATTCGATCCAGTTGGGGCCAAAGCTGAGTTCTGCGCCCATGCGCGCCAGGGCCTCGGCAAAACGCACATCGCCCTGGATGCTGTTGCGGCCCACGCCATCGACGCGCACCGGGCCATGACCGATGGCCCCTGCCGCGAGGAAATACGAGGCCGACGAGGCATCGCCCTCGACCTCAATCTCGCCGGGACTTTGGTAAGTCGCGGCAGGCACGGTAAAGGTATGCCATTCCTCGCGCTTGACCTCGATGCCGAAGCGTTTCATCAGATTCAGCGTGATCTCGACATAGGGCCTGGAGATCAACTCACCGTCCACGCGCACCGTCACCTCACGCCCCAAGAGCGGTGCGGCCAGCAGGATGCCGGTTAGATACTGGCTGGAAACAGTCCCCTTGACCGAGACCTCGGCCAACTCGTGCAACTCACGCAAGCTGGCCGGCGCCATCTTGAGCGGCGGAAAACCGTCGTTCTCCAGATACGCAACCTGCGCGCCAAGCTGACGCAGGGCATCGACCAGATCGCCGATCGGCCGCTCGTGCATGCGCGGCACGCCCTTCAAAATATAGTCACCGCCGGCCAAGGCACAGGCGGCGGTCAACGAACGGAAGGCGGTGCCCGCGTTACCCAAAAACAATTCAGCCTGCTTGACCGGGAATACGCCGCCAATGCCTTCGACACGATAGTCGTCCGTGCCTTCATGGCGCTGCCAGTTCACGCCCAGCGCACGCAGGGCCTCCAGCATCACGCGGGTGTCGTCCGAGTCGAGCAGCGCCTTCACCTCCGTGCTGCCCGCCGCCAAGGCCGACAACAACAAGACACGATTGGAGATGCTCTTTGAACCGGGCAGCCGCACGCTACCCAAGGCCCCGCGCGCGGCGGGAATGTCAATAAATTCCGTAGTCATGATCGATCCAAATAAGTCGTTAATGTACGCCGCGCCGTAGAGGCGCGTTCAAAGAGAGCCTGGAGCGCCGCGCTATCGCCGCTTTCCAGCAACTGGCGCAGGCGGGCCAGCGCCTCCTGATAACGGTCAATCTCGCCCAGCAGCGCCCCTTGGTTGGCCAGCGCGATGTCGCGCCACATCTCCGGGTGGCTGGCCGCGATGCGGGTAAAGTCACGAAAGCCACTGCCCGCGTGCTGAAAAAACAGCGCCGCTTCGGGTCGCTCAGCCAACTCGGCGACCAAGGCAAAGGCCGCCAGATGCGGGAGATGACTGACCGCGGCAAAGATACGGTCGTGATTCTCGGCCTCCATCTCGGCCACCTCAGCACCGCAGGCCTGCCACCAGCCCGCCACCTGGGCGACGGCCTCAGCGCCGTTTTCCGGTAGCGGGGTCAAGATGACCGACTTGCCGTGAAACAACTCCGGCCGCGCCGCCGCCGCGCCGCTGTCCTCCGCCCCGGCGATGGGATGCCCTGGCACAAACTGGGCGATGCGATCACCCAAGGCGGCCCGCGCCGCAAGAATGACATCCTGCTTGGTGCTACCGACATCGATGATCAACGCGTCATCACGCAGATAGGGCGCAATCTGGGCCAACAGATCCGGCAAGGCACCGACCGGGGCCGCCAGACAAATCGCATCGGCCTGTTCCACCGCCGCGCCCGGGGTCTCGGCGATCGCGTCCAGCACGCCCAAAGACCGCGCCGCCTCCAGGTTCTCGCGGCTGCGACCATAGCCGATCACCTGCCCGACCACACCCGCGCGCTTCAGCGCCAAGGCAAACGAACCGCCAATCAGCCCCACACCGAGGATGGCCAGTTTTTGGATCATGGCAGCACCTCGCCCAGCGCCGCCAGAAAGCGGGCGTTCTGATGCGGCAAGCCAATCGAAACACGCAGATAACCGGCAAGGCCATAGTTGGCCACCGGACGGACGATCACACCACGACGCAACAGGGCTTGATAGACCGCCTGCGCGGCTTCCGCCGTAGAGCCGACCTTGACGCAGACAAAGTTGCCCGCTGAAGGAATAGCATCCAGATCGTAAGGGCAACCCCCTGTGGTTGCCCAATTCACGCCAGGGTAGGCACGGAGGCCTGCCCCTACTGGCGGCTCGGCGTATTTCTTGAAACCCGCCAACAATTGCGCCCGACCTTCGTCGTTCACCCGCTTGGACTGCGTCAGAAAATCGGCATCGTCCAGCGCCGCCTCAGCCGCAGCCAGCGCCAAGCTGTTGACATTGAACGGCTGGCGCAGGCGGTTGATAAGGTCGGCCACCTCGGCCGACGCCAGCGCGTAACCCACGCGCAAACCCGCCAATCCATAGGCCTTTGAAAAGGTACGGGTAACGATGAGGTTAGGGTATTGCGCCAGCCAAACCAAGGCGTCCGACGGCGCATCGAGAAACTCGATGTACGCCTCGTCCAGCACCACGATGACGCGGGCAGGCACCGTGGCCAAAAAATCGGCGATCTCGGCGTTAGACAGCAGCGTCCCGGTCGGATTATTCGGATTGGCGATAAACACCATCGCCGTGTCCTCGCGAATCGCGGCCCGCATGGCGAGAAGATCATGGCCGAAATCTCGCGCCGGCACCTGAATCGGCGTCGCATTGCAGGCGGCAATGGCCAAGGGATAAACCGCAAAGGCATGCTCGGCAAACACGGCCGAACGCCCCGGTGCCAAAAACACCCGTGCGGCGAGCTCCAGCACATCATTGGAACCGTTACCCAGCACGATCTGATCCGCACCCACGCCCAGCCGAGCCGACAGTGCCTGTTTCAGGGCGAAGCCATTGCCGTCGGGATAGAGCGCCAAGTCGTCCAACGCGGCGGCCACGGCCAGCTTGGCCTTGGGTGAGATGCCCAGCGGGTTTTCGTTAGAGGCCAGTTTGACGATGTCGGCCTCATCCAAGCCAAACTCGCGCGCCAACTCGGCAATCGGTTTACCCGGCACATAGGGCGCAATCGCGCGAATGTGGGGAAGCGCATCACAGCCCATGACGACACTTCATAGCACGGCCACAGGATAGGCGCCCAACACCTTGAGAAAGGCCGTGTTCTTCTCCAACTCGGCCAAGGCGGTCTTGAGCGCAGGGTCGTTGGCATGGCCTTCGGCATCGACGCAAAACACATATTCCCAAAGCTCGTTGCGGGCTGGGCGCGTATTCCAACTGATCAGATTGATACCGTGGCGAGCGAAAGGGGCCAGAAGCTCAACCAGCGCGCCCGGGCGATTACTAATCGCCACGGCCAGCGAAGTCCGGTCACGCCCAGACGGTGTCGCCGCCTCATGTGCCAAGACCACGAAGCGCGTGGTGTTCTTCGCCGTGTCCTCGATATCGCGCACGACCAGATTCAGGCCGTGATACTCCGCAGCCAGCTCGCCACCGATGGCGGCCGCATCATCTCGTTCCGCCGCCAGACGCGCCGCCTCGCTATTACTAGCGACCGAGATCTGCTCGACCTCGGGCAGGTTCTGGCGCAACCAGTTCTGACACTGCGCCAATGATTGTGCGTGGGAATAGACGACGCGAATCCTCTCCAAGCCGACCCCGTGAGCCCCCTCGCTGCGCCGCATCAGGTTCTGTCGTACTCGAACGAAGGCCTCGCCGCAGATCACCAGATCGGTATCCAGCAACAGGTCCAGGGTGCGCGAGATCACGCCCTCGGTCGAGTTCTCGATCGGCACCACGCCGTAATGCGCCTCACCGCGTTCGACGGCACGGAACACCTCGTCAATGGACACCTGCGGCAACCGACTGGCAGATTGGCCAAACTGCTTGATCACCGCCTGCTCGGAGAAGGTGCCTTGCGGACCCAAATAGGCGACCGACAGGGGTTGCTCCAGCGAACGACAGGCCGACATGATCTCGCGGAACAAAATGCTGATGCTGGCGCCGGTCAACGGGCCGCTGTTCTGCTCGGAGAGCCGGCGCAAGACCTGCGCCTCGCGCTCGGGCCGGTATACCGGCGCGCCCTGCTTGCTGTGCCCCACCGCCTGCGCCAGACGGCCGCGGGCATTGAGGAGCGCAAGGATCTGATCGTCCACCGCATCAATCTGAGCACGCAGGTCTGTCAATGTAGCGTTGGGTTTTATCTCATCCATGGCGGCGCGAGAAATCGTGAAGGAAATGGACCAAGGCCTGTACGCCCTCAGCCGGCATGGCGTTATAGATCGAAGCGCGCATCCCGCCCACCGACTTGTGGCCCTTCAATTGCACCAAGCCGGCGGTCTTGGCCTCGGCCAGGAAGGTGTCGTTGAGCCGTTCATCTTTGAGGAAGAAGGGCACATTCATCCGCGAACGACAGGCTGGATTAACCGTCGTGGTGTAGAAGTCATTTTGATCGAGTGCGTCGTATAGCTGCTTTGCCTTGGCGATATTGCGCTGCTCCATGGCCGCCACGCCCCCTTGCTCCTTCAGCCAGCGGAAGACCAGGCCCGCGATATAGAGGCTGTAGGTCGCCGGCGTGTTGTACATCGACTGGTTGTCGGCCACGATGCGGTAGTCAAAGGCGCTCGGGCAATGCGGCATGGCGTGGCCCAGCAGGTCGTCGCGAACAATGACAAAGGTCAGGCCGGCCGGACCGATGTTCTTTTGTGCCCCGCCGAAGATCAGCCCGTAGTTCGAGACATCCATCTGTCGCGACAGGATGTGCGAGGACATGTCCGCCACCACCGGCACCTCAGCGCGACCGATTTGCGCCAAATCCGGCACAAACGGGTACTCGACCCCACCGATGGTTTCGTTGGTACAGGTAAAGAGGTAGGCCGGATCGGCAGACAGTTTCCAGTCCGCCATCGGTGGCACTGTCGTATGGCCGCTCGCCTCGGCCGTCGCCGCGATATTGACCGTCGTGTAGCGACGCGCCTCTTTCTGCGACTTTTCCGACCAGATACCGGTCACCACATAATCGGCCGTCTGCTTCTGGGCGAGCAGGTTCATGGGGATAATGGCGTTCTGCGCAATCGCCCCACCCTGCATAAACAGGATGCGGTAGTTCGCCGGCACGGCCAACAGATCGCGGAAATCGGCCTCGGCCTCGGCCGCGATCCCGGAAAACTCCTTGCCACGATGGCTCATCTCCATCACCGACATGCCACAGCCCTGCCAGTTGACCAACTCGTCACGGGCCTGCTCGAGAACCTCGCGCGGGAGAACCGCCGGGCCGGCACTGAAGTTATAGATGCGTTCCATATTTGATGGGGTATGAGAGGCGATTTGTGGGGCCATTCTACCAGCTAGTCAGGGGCAATCATTCCTTCCCGGAACGCCAAATCGACGCCACGATCCAGATACTGTTGACCACCGCAAGGATAAAGCCCAGCGCGCCCAACAAAGGCAGGCCGAAGAAATCCGGCCCCCCATCCACGGTCAGGACAATAGACGAGCCAATGACCAACGAGGCGGTCAGGATCCCCATCGTCAGACGGTTGGAGGCCCGATTGAGCTGAGCGCCGAAACTGTCGAGGCGTTTCAGATCGAGGTCGATGCGCAGGCGGCCGCGCCGCGCCTGACGCAGCAGGCGTACCAGATCGCGCGGCAAGCCGGTAACAACGCCCGCCAATTCCTTGAGACTACGCCGGGTACGCGCCAGCACCGCAGCCGGCGTATAACGCGCCTCCATCAGTGCGCGGATGAAGGGTTCCAGGTCATCGACCATGTGGAACTCCGAGTCGAGCTGATGGCCCAGGCCTTCCAGCGTAATCAAGGCCTTGAACAACAAGGTCAGGTCCGGCGGCAGGGCCAGATTATTGCCGCGCATGATGGCCGTCACATCGGACAACAGGGCACCCAGGCGAATATCCTTCAGGGCCAGATTGTCATAACTCATCACCAGTTCGGTCAGGTCATAAGCCAGCTTTTCCTCATCGACCTCAGCGTCCCCGGCCCAGACCACCAACACATCCAGCATACCGACCTCGTCCTTGCCGATCAGGGCATAGAGGAACTGGATCAACTGTTCGCGGCGCGCCACCGTCAACTGGCCGACCATGCCGAAATCAATCATGCCAATCCGGTTTCCGGGCAGGAACAAGATGTTTCCGGGATGCGGGTCCGCATGGAAATGGCCATGCACCAAGATCATCTTGAGCACCGCATCCGCACCACGCCGGGCCAACAGGGTCAGGTCATAACCGGCCTCACGGGCCTGGACAAAGTCAGTGCCCTGGATACCCAGAAGGCGTTCCTGGACATTCACGCTATCGCGGCAATAGTCCCAATAGACGCGCGGCACCTGTACCGTATCGTCACCGGCAAAATAGCCGGCGAAGCAATCCAGGTTGCGCGCCTCCTTGACCAGATCCGTCTCGCGCGTCAGAGAACGCCTTAACTGAGCCACGATCTGCACCGGGCGGTAGTTGCGCGTCTCCGGCCACTCCAGCTCAACGATCCGTGCCAAGTGGTCGAGGATACGCAGATCGGCGTCGATCTTGGGCAGGATGTTCGGACGGCGCACCTTGACCACCACCGAAGTACCATCATGCAAAACCGCCGCGTGAACTTGAGCGATCGAGGCCGCCGCAAAGGCCTCTTTCTCGAACGACTGGAAGACCTCCTCGAGTGGGCGACCAAAGGCCGCCGTCAGGGTATGCTCAACCACCTCAAAGGGCACCGGCGGCACCTGGTTATGCAGCTTTTCCAGTTCTTCGATCCACTGCGGACCGAAGACATCGACGCGGGTCGCCAGCACCTGGCCCAACTTGACGAAGGTCGGCCCCAATTCGGTCAGCGCCAAACGCAGGCGCACGGGCTGATCAAGGTGTTCGACATCGCGGGACGGCTGCCAGCGCACCAGACGCCCGGCCCGTTCCAGCGTGCGCGCCACACCCGAATGTTTGACCAGATCACCCCAGCCGTAATGCACCAAAACGGTCGCAATTTCCTGCAAGCGGTGCAGATCGCGCATCAGCGCCATGGTTTCACGCAGCATAAGAATAGGAGTGCCTTCAGGCCGTTAACGCCCGCATACTAGACCAGCCACGCAATCAGCGCACTAGGCCCCATTCAACCGCCCACACCCCACGGCACGCACTTGATAATCATTCTTGTATGTGTATAATCTCATGCTTATGAAACCGAGTGATCCTGTACTGACACAACTGGACCAATTACCCGCCGGAATGATCGCCACGGTGTGTTACATCGAGGCTCAGACCGAGATGGCGGCGCGTTTGCGCGCCCTCGGCATTAAGCCGGGCTACCCGATCAGCGTCGTGCGTAGCGCACCCCTGTCCGGACCCCTGCAGGTTCGCGCCGGCCAGACCGACATCATCCTGCGTCGCGCCGAGGCGGCCAATATTCATGTCAATCCCGCCTTCTAAGCACGACTAATCCCCGATGAGCAAAGCTCGCCTTGCCCTGGTCGGCATGCCCAACACGGGCAAATCCACCCTCTTCAACCGCCTTTCTGGGGCCAGCGCCCGCGTCGGAAACTGGCCGGGAATGACCGTCGAACTGGAGATTGCCCGTCTCCTGGTCGGAGCCCGCATGGTCGAACTGGTGGACCTACCCGGCCTCAACAATCTGCATGGCTTCAGTGAGGACGAGCGGATCGCGCGCCACTTCATCGAAACGCAGCCCCTCGACGCCCTGATCGTAGTCCTCAACGCCACCCAGATTGAGCGCCAACTCACCTTCGCCCTACAGATCAAACAGCTCGGCCTGCCCCTGATCCTGATCCTCAACATGGCCGACGAGGCCATCCGCCGTAATGTGCTGATCGATCGCGACGCGCTGGAAAAGGCCCTGGGCTGTCCCGTCTGCCTCATTAGCGCGAAATACGGCCACGGCATCCAGGCCGTGCGTCAGGCACTAGAGACCCTCCTGCACGAGAACGCGGCACAGGCCGACAGCCCGCGCAGCACGCTGATCGAGGCCTTGCTTGAAGACGATGCCATCGAGGCCCAGACAAAGGCCCTGCTAGCCAGCACGGTGCGGACTCCGCAGACGCCGGCGGCCACCTATACCGACCGCATCGACAACCTCCTCCTCCACCCCACCCTGGGCATCCTCGCCTTTTTTCTCATCCTGCTCGGCCTGTTCCAAATCGTCTACAGCGTTGGCGCGCCCCTGCAAGAACTCCTCGGTGAGGCCCTGGAGACCACCAAGGCCGCTTGGATCGCGCCCCTACTCGCCCCTCTGCCCACGCCACTAACAAGTTTTCTACTTGATGGCCTTTACGATGGGGTCGGCACCGTTGCCACCTTTCTGCCCATCATCCTGACCTTTTATCTGGTCATGAGCGCCGTCGAAGACAGTGGCTACATGGCCCGCGCCGCTTTCCTGATGGATGCGTTAATGTCACGCATGGGCCTCGATGGGCGTGCCTTCGTCATGCAGATCATGGGTTTCGGCTGCAATGTCCCGGCCATCATGGGAACGCGTATCCTGCGCAATCCGCTACAGCGCCGTCTATCCATGCTGATCATCCCCTTCTCGCTCTGTTCGGCACGCCTGCAGGTCTTCCTCTTCTTCACCACCGCCGTCTTCTCGCCGCAGACCGCGCCGTGGGTCCTGTTGTCCTTCTATGTCCTGTCCTTTCTGATCGCCTTTCTCACCGCCTTTATCTGGCGTGGCCAGGTTGGCGAACAAGAGCCGCTGATCATGGAGCTCCCCCCTTACCGTTACCCCACCTTCGCCTATCTGGCCCTGCAAGCCTTGCGCGAAGCCGGGCAATTCCTACGCGGTGCCGGTGGATTTATCGTCGCCGGGGTGGCCATTATCTGGCTTCTGACCCACCTCCCCTGGGGCGTCACACCGGCCAGTCCGCTGTCTTGGGCTGGCCAGATCGCCACTTTTACCACCCCTCTCTTCGAACCCCTGGGCATCGACAACCTGTTGTCCATCGCCTTGATGTTTGGCTTTGTCGCCAAGGAGGTCGTGGTCGGCGCACTGGCCGTCATCTACGGTGCGGGCCCCAACGAGCTCGCCGGTGTCGTGGCTCGCAACATGAACTGGCAGCAAGCCTACAGCTTCATGCTCTTCTCCCTGCTCTACACGCCGTGCCTAGCCACCCTGGCCGCAATCCGACGCGAATCGCGCAGCCTGAAATTCACCCTCGCCTCCATGGCCTGGTCGGTTACGGTGGCCTGGCTGGCCAGCTTTGCGTTCTACCAAATCGTGACCCTCTGACCCCCGCGGGGAAGACCCTGCAGCCGTCACCGTCCCGTTACTGTCCCTTCCCCCTGCAAGCCTCCCGCCGTAAGATGGCATCGCCATGCCACTAACGCGCCCCTCCCTTCCGCTCCCCAGCCACCTGCTCTACACCGTCGGCAGTGGTTTTATGCTCTCTTTTCTCCTCATCATCGCGATGAGTGTTACCGGCCTTGGTGCATTGGAAGAGAACAACCAGCGCCTAGCCCACATCACCGACGAAGTCATTGAAAAGACCCATCACGCCAATCTTATGCGAGACACCCTGCGCGATCGTGCCTTAACCATGCACAACATCTTCATCACGCAGGACGATTTCACCCGCGAGCAGTTGACGCAACGCTTTTACCAATTTGGCGGCACCTACCTTGCCATCCGCCCAAAGTTGGAGGCCTATCCGCTCAACGCCGAAGAAAAGGCCATCCTTGAACGACTGGATCGCCTGACCCTGGAAAACCAACCGCTGATGATCAAGGTCATCGATCTGGCCACGAACAAACAGGAGAAAGAGGCCCTCCGTCTCTTGCAAACCGAGGAATTTCCTCGACAGCAGGCACTGGTCGCCACGCTCGATGCTCTCATTCAGGCCCAACAAAAGATCACCCAACAGGCCACCCTGGAAGCCGATCAAACCTATACCCATACCCGTACGCTGATGTTCATCCTGGGACTTATAGCGCTGCTACTGGCCGTATCCATTGGCGCCCTAGTCCTGAAACGCATCCGCCGCCTGGCCTCCGAGACCGAACAGACGCGCAATCGCTACCAAACCCTGTTTGAAACCAACACCGAAGGCATTGTCATCCTCGGAAAACTCGGCTTCATCGGCTGTAACCCCTCGGCCCTCGACATGTTTGGTTATCCGAACGAGGCCGATTTCCTCGCCCTGCCTCCCGCACATCTGGGTGCCAACCCGCAACCGGACGGCCGCCCGGCGGCCGAAGTGGCCACCGAATTCATTGCCGCCGCCTTTGTCGAGGGACATGCCTACATGAACTGGGAGGCCCAACGCGCCGATGGGTCCCACTTCCCGGCCGAGATTGCCCTGCATGCCATGCGCTTCGAGGGCGAACCCACCCTGCAAGCGATCGTCCGCGACCTATCCCTCCAAAAAGAGGCCGAACAAGCCCTGCACGCCGCTCACGCCGCAGAACTCGCCGCCGCCACCCTGAAGACCCAATTCATCGCCAACATCAGCCATGAGATTCGCACCCCGATGAACGGGGTCCTGGGGATGGCCGACCTCCTTCAGCGCCAGCCGCTCACCCCGACACAAGCCAACTATGTCCGCGCCATCAACGATTCCGCGCACACCCTGTTGAGCGTCTTGAACGACCTCCTCGATTTTTCCAAGTTAGCCGCCGGGCGGATGACCATCGAACAAGTCACCTTCGACCTGCCGGCACTGCTTACCTCGACCTGCCAACTGCCGCAACACCGTGCCGAGACAGCCGGCCTGCAGTTCCACCTAAGTCTGTCGGACAAGCTGCCGCGTTGGGTCACGGGCGATCCACTACGCCTGCGCCAAATCCTCACCAACCTGATCGACAACGCCATCAAGTTTACCCCGCAAGGCGCGGTCACCCTCACGGTCGAATATCCCGATCCTGATGGCCACCCGCAGAACCTGCTTTTTTCCATTACAGACACCGGTATCGGTATCCCGGATGCGGCACGCAGCGACATCTTTGAGGCCTTTACCCAAGCCGATGGCTCCGTCAGTCGCCATTTTGGAGGTACCGGGCTAGGCCTAACCATTTGCCGTGATCTAGCCGAACGCATGGGCGGTCGCCTCTGGCTGCAAGCGCCGCTCGCCGGCCAGCCAGATCCGACCGGCAGTTGTTTCTGTCTCGATATCCCGCTGGAGGCCGCTTCACCCCTCGACATCGCCGCCAACCACCCCGATCAGGATTGGCACAAAACCCCGTTGAGCCATTTCAACGGGGCACGCATCCTGATCGCCGAGGATCACCCCGTCAACCAACTCCTGATCCGCGAAATGCTGATCCAACTGGGCGCAAGCCCTACGCTGACCCGCGATGGACAGGCGGCCTTTACCGCTTACGGCGACGCAGAAGGGGCTTTCGACCTCATCCTCATGGATTACCAGATGCCCGGCTGGGATGGGCTGCGTGCCACCCGTGAGATCCGTGCCTTGGAAGGCCGCGAGGGTTTACCGCGTTGCCCCATCCTGGCACTCACCGCGGCCGCCCTGACCGACCGCCAAGTCACCCTGGCCGACGAATGGCGCAGCGCCGGCATGGATGACGCTCTCGAAAAACCCATTACCAGTGCGCGGCTCTCGGCCACCTTAGCCAAATGGCTGACCCCAGAATCCATCGCTCCCTTGGCCGGCCGCCCACCCCCCCCGACCCCACTGGCCCAACACCCGGCCGCCCTCCTGGAAATGTTCGTGGACACCACCACAACGGATCTATCCCAGCTGATTGAACACCTCGAACACGAGCAGCACGAAGAAGCCATCCGCCTGGCCCACCGCATCTGTGGCGCTGCGGCTTTTATAGGGGCCACAGAACTGGCCGATCACGCCCGATCCCTGGAAAAAACCCTCAAAGAGGGCGTTGCCCACAACGAATCAGAGCTCAATGCGCTACATATCCAATTTTTATCCCTTAAAAAGGCGATTGAAGCGCGCCTGAAAGGGTCTGCCCACAGCTAGAATAGCGGCATCCCTGACAGCGACGATGATGAAACATGCTTGATATCCAGCTTTTGCGCAAAGACCTAGCCACCGTGGCCGCACGCTTATCCAGCCGCGACTTTCCCCTTGATGTGGCCCGCTTCGAGGCCCTTGAGAGTGAACGCAAGGATCTGCAGACCCGCACGCAAGACCTGCAAGCCCAACGCAACAGCCTGTCCAAGCAGATCGGCATGGCCAAAGGCCAAGGCCTTGATGCCACTGACCTGATGCAGCAAGTTCCCGCCATCAACACCGCACTGGTCGATCTGGAGGCGCGGCTCGGCACGCTGCAAAACGAGATGCAGGCCTTTCTCGCCAGCATCCCTAACCTGCCTCAGGAGAGCGTTCCGGTCGGTCTCAACGAAGAAGGCAATGTCGAGGTGCGCCGCTGGGGAACCCCGCGTAGCTTCGATTTCACCCCGCGTGACCATGTTGACCTCGGCGAGGCGCTGGAATTGCTCGATTTTCCGACCGCGGTAAAGATCGCCACCAGCCGTTTTGCCCTGATGCGCGGCGATCTTGCCCGCCTGCATCGCGCCCTCGCCCAGTTCATGCTCGATGTCCACACCGGCGAACACGGCTACGAAGAGGTCTATGTTCCCTACCTCGTCAACGCCGATTCCCTGCGCGGCACCGGCCAATTGCCCAAGTTCGAAGAAGACCTGTTCAAGGTTGGCGACAACCTGTACCTGATCCCGACCGCCGAAGTCCCCGTCACCAACATTGTCCGTGACGAGATTATCCCGATCGAAAACCTGCCCATCCGCCTGGTCGCCCACACCCCCTGTTTCCGTTCCGAGGCCGGCTCCTACGGCCGTGACACGCGCGGCATGGTCCGCCAACATCAGTTCGACAAGGTGGAATTGGTCCAGATGGTCCACCCGGACGACTCCGCAGCCACCTTGGAAGAGCTGACCGGCCACGCCGAGTCCATCCTGCAACGCTTGAACCTGCCCTACCGCGTCATGGCGCTGTGTACCGGCGACATGGGTTTCTCCGCCGCCCGCACCTACGATCTGGAGGTCTGGCTACCGGGCCAGAACGCCTACCGTGAGATCTCCTCCTGTTCCAACTTCGAGGCCTTCCAAGCCCGCCGCCTACAGGCCCGTTTCAAGAACGAGGCCGGCAAGAACGAGTTGATCCACACCATTAACGGCTCGGGCCTAGCCGTGGGCCGCTGCCTGGTCGCCGTGCTGGAAAACAATCAAGAGGCCGACGGCAGCATCACCATCCCCGAGGCCCTGCGCCCCTACATGCGCGGCGTCGAACGGCTACAAGCCAACGCTTAAGCGCCCCTACGCGATCTTTGAACCCCTCGGCCAGAGGACTGGCCGCCTACAAGGCCCCCATGCTAGCGCTTCAGCAGGCGCTTTAACCACGAACCGCCCGCCGGCTGAAGCGGCTCATAGCGCTGCAGGATGTCGTAATAAATCCGCACATTCTCGGTCAAGGCCCGCGCCTCGCCGCCCCGGGCATAGCCGTGCGGAAGGCCCGCCGCGATGCGCGGATTGGACAAAGACGGCAGCACCTCCTTGAGGTCCTTCCATTGGTGCGGATCCTTACCTTGCTTGCGCGCCAGACGCATAGCGTCATCCACATGTCCAGAACCGATGTTGTAGGCCGCCAGCGCCAACCAAGTGCGATCGGGCTCGGCCACCCCCTCCGGCAAGGCATCCCGCAATTCCTGCAAATAACGCGCCCCACCCAGGATGCTTTCGCGCGGATCGGTGCGATCCACCACGCCCAGATGCTCGGCCGTCTGCTCGGTCAACATCATGATGCCGCGCACGCTGGTGAACGAACGCGCCTGCGCATCCCACTGAGACTCCTGATAGGCCAGCGCCGCCAGCAGGCGCCAATCAATCCCCGTCTGCCGCTCGGCCTGATAAAAATAGGTTCTCAACGCAGGCAGGCGCTCCGTACGCAGACGCAAAATGCTCAACACATCCACCTCAGCGAGGCGCGAGACATGGCCGAAATACCGTTCGCGCAGTTGAGCCACCAAGCCCGCCGATTCGGCCTTGCCAAAGAAACGCTGCAAGAGGCGCGTAAAACCACTATCCAGACGCGGCGACACCAGCCAAGCCAAGCGCTGGGGCTCAGCCACCTCAAACGCAGAATGCAGACCGGTCAAATAATTGCGCTCAATGGCCAAGTTACGCTCGTCGCTCACGGTGCAATCAGACAAGCCGTGCGACACCCGCTCCAGTAATTCACCGGGCGTTGCATCGTCCATGCGCCGGATACTGCGCCCAAGCGCGGCCGGTTTTAGATTCTTCGCCCACGGCTCACCCGCACTTCCATCCACCACTTCGACCCGCAAGCCGCTCAGGTCGGCCGCCGAGCGCGGCAATGAGGCAACCGACGCCCCGCACACCAGCCATTGCCGCAGGTGCTCATAAACCGGCCCCATCCGAATACCACCGATCCGCTCGATTGATGGCGTCAGGGCCGCCGCCGCCATATGAGCCTCCCCCCGCGCCAACCGTGCGTTCAGCGAATCGAGCGAATCGGCCACCAGAAAGCGTACCGTCCAGCCCTGCTGCTGCGCAAAGGCCATCACCAGATCGTGCTCGAAGCCCATCGCCTCGTCGTCCGCATCTAGGAAATAAGTTGTCGGCCCATTCAAGGTCAACACCACCAATTCGCCCACATCACCGGGCGGCGGCGGCACCCGTCCACAACCGGCCAACACCCCCACCAGCAAGGTCAAAAACAGCACACGGTAAAAATATGACGCCAATCCGGGCAAGGATCCATTCCCCAAAACGGGTGAGACCGGTAGAATAGCGCACCTGGCCGACCTTAGCGTCGGCCAATCGCTTCAGACAGACCCGGAGAGGTGGCAGAGTGGTCGAATGCACCGGATTCGAAATCCGGCGTACTGTTTCACAGTACCGAGGGTTCGAATCCCTCCTTCTCCGCCAGAACAAGTCCTTCCAACTCACTCAGTCGGGTTGCAAGGCGCTCAGAGCCCCGCACCACGCGGGGCTTTTTGCTTTTGCGCACCCTGACTACGCCCTGCGGCAGCGGCCCTGGAGAGTCGTCTGCTAATCCCCCGCAAAATAGGGAAGGGGATTACCCAGTCCAGTCCATTTCATTCAATGCAGACCTCGGCATGCCAGTGCTCCGGCGCTACACCCGCTGCCAAGGTCGTCTCGCGCAGTGCGGCGACAAAATCGGCCGGGCCCGCCACATAGACATCCCAATCCGCCAGATCACCGGCCACCGAGCTTATCTGTACAACGGCAGATGTCGTGTCCACCGCCACGATCGGGCTATAGCGCAAGTTATCCAGCGCGTCAGCCCACGAGCGGCAGAGGTTGTCCAGATAATGCCGGCCCGCATCGGCCGCCCAGACAAGATGGATAGACTCGGCCTGCTCCAGATTGAAGACCTGTTGGATGAGGCTCTTGATCGGCGCAAAACCGGCACCCCAGGCGACCAACAGGACGGAGCGCGTAGAGGTCGCGTCCAAGACAAAACGCCCCATCGGTCCGTGCAAGTGCAACACGGCATCCTTCTTTAGACTCGTAAAGACCTCGCGCACGAACGGGGTGTTGGCGCGAGGGATATGAAATTCCAAGTGCCGATCCTCGCAGGGGCAACTGGCCACCGGATATTCGGCCTGTAGCCCGGCGAAGCCCAGCTCAACCCGCTGTCCGGAGAGAAACTGCAGGCGTTGGCTGCGGGGCGTCGTCAGGTGAACAAGGCACACATCATCGATCAACTCCACTTTCTGCACCCGAGCGTCGATCTCCTGCTCAGGTAGGCCGTCTACGGTTTGTTCACCCGCCTCGATGACCAGGTCGCTGACCGCCGTGTAAGAACACATCAGGAAATGGCCCTCGGCCCGATCACGCTCGCTCAGGACAAAGTCATGCGGATGCACCTTGGTGACTTGCCCGGTGGACAGCTTCGCCTTGCACTCACCGCAGTTGCCGTTACTACACCCGTATTTCAGCGGCAGGCCCGAACGCAGGGCCGCCTCCAACACCGTGTTGTTGCCTTCCACGAAAAACTCCTCACCCGAGGGCTGCACGCGGACATGAGCGGTCATTAAACGCATGAGATTCTCCTTTGCCAACAGGGCCAAGGCCCGCTCACTCTCGGCCGGGGCGGCCGCCCACTGCTCGCGCAACCACTGGCGCAGGTCCTGCACGGCCTGTGCGACCGGCGACCCGCCCCGATCGGCCGCGTCCTGAAAACGGTCTTCCAGCCAACCCAGAACGCGCTGTTGATAGTGGAGCAAGGATTGAGCGGCCGCATATTCCTTGCCCATTTCAAAGAGCCGCTCGGCGAGGATCTCCTGACTCGGCAAGACCCGTTCGCGCAAACGCTTGCCGTAGGCCCTTTCCTTGATCTCGGTGACATGCTGAAGCTCACCCTCGTCTTCCCAGCGGACATCGGGAAAGACGCGCAGCAACTCATCCAGTTCAATCATCCCGTCGAAGGTGGCTATTTCACCGTGGTGAATCATGGCCTGCAGGGTCGAGCGGGGCACGCTCACCAGACGAGCTACCCGGGACAAAGGCAATTGATGTGACATGGTCTCCTCGCGCACTTCCATGGGGTTTGTAGGTGGATAATAGCGGCACCCCTACCGCAATGCACCCCCCTCGCGCCGCGCCATGCTCAACCTCTCCGTTCGCCCCTCTCACCCTCGGGTCGCCGAACATCTGGCCAAGGCCGGCATCCCGCCCCTTCTGGCCCGCCTCTACGCCGCCCGCGGCATTCAAGACAGCCAGCAGATTCGTCACACGCTGCACCAATTAGAACCCTTCAGCAGCCTGATGCAGATCGATGCGGCGGCCACCCGTCTGGCCGATGCCATTGCCCGTCAGGAAAAGATTCTCGTAGTCGCCGACTACGATGCCGACGGCGCCACCGCCTGCGCGCTCGCCACCGCCGGTCTGCGCGCGCTCGGCGCGCAGGTGTCGTGGCTGGTCCCCAACCGGTTTGACGATGGTTACGGCCTCACCGCAGAGATCGTCAACCAGGCCGCCGCACACACGCCGCAGATCCTCCTCACCGTGGACAACGGCATCGCCGCCTTTGAAGGGGTCGAAGAGGCCCGCCGGCGCGGCATCGAGGTCATCGTCACCGACCATCACCTGCCCGGCGAGACCGTACCCGACACCCTCATCGTCAACCCCAACCAAGCCGGTTGTGCCTTTCCATCCAAGAACCTGGCCGGCGTTGGCGTCGCCTTCTATGTCGTAATGGCCACGCGTGCGGAACTGCGTAAACGCGGTGCCTTTGCCCAGCAGGCCGAGCCGCCGCTGGGCGATCTGCTTGACCTCGTCGCCCTTGGCACCGTCGCCGATGTCGTCAAGCTGGACGACAACAACCGCCTGCTAGTCGATGCCGGTTTGCGGCGGCTTCGTGCCGGTCAGGGCCGCCCGGGGATCAACGCCCTGTTCCGCGCCGCCGGTCGCAACCCGCTACGAGCCAGCGCCCAAGACCTCGGCTTCACCATCGGTCCCCGCCTTAACGCCGCCGGACGGCTGGCCGACATGGGCCTCGGTGTTGCCTGTCTGCTCGCCGCAGATGACGCCACAGCCCTGCCGCTCGCCCACGAACTCGACCGCCTCAACCATGAGCGGCGCGAGATTGAGGCCGACATGCAGGCTCAGGCCGTCACCATCCTCGACCGACTGGACATCAACGCCCAGCGCATGACCCTGACCCTGTTCGATCCCACCTGGCATCAAGGCGTGATCGGCCTGTTGGCCTCACGCATCAAGGAACGCCATCATCGCCCCACCTTGGTCTTTGCCGAGGCCAGCGACGGTTGGATCAAGGGATCCGGCCGTTCGGTCGCCGCCCTGCACCTGCGCGATGCCCTGGATCAAGTGGACCGCCGCCACCCTGGCCTCATCGCCCGATTTGGCGGTCACGCCGCCGCTGCCGGGTTGACCCTGCGGCGCGAGGCCCTCGACACCTTCAGCGCCGCCTTTGAGGCGGTCGCCCACGAAACCATGTCCGCGTCTGATCTGGAACGGTTGATCGAAACCGATGGCGCCTTGCCCCCCAGCGAACGGCATCTCGACAACGCCCAACTCCTGCGCAATGCCGTCTGGGGCCAAGGCTTTGCTCCACCCACCTTCCTGGGTGACTTCACCGTGCAGTCGCAACGCTTGGTCGGCGGAAAACACCTCCGTCTACGCCTGACCGCCAACGGCCTGCAAAACGAGGCCATCCTGTTTAATCACGATCAGGCCTTGCCCGATCGCATCCGGGCGGTCTACCGGATGGAGGTCAACGAATTCAACGGCTCCACCACGCTGCAACTCGGCATTGAACACTGGAGTGCGCTATCCTGAACCATGGAGGTTCCATGGACATTGGCCTGAATGAACTTAGTCGCCTCAGCCCTTTTCTAATCAGCCTAGGCATCGGCCTCCTGATCGGGCTGGAACGCGAACGCAACCCCAGCGCCCGGGCCGGGCTACGCACCTTTGCCCTGGTCGCCCTGAGCGGCTGCCTGAGCGCCATGATCAGTGCTCTGACGGCTTCACCCTGGATTATCGGTGCCGGTCTCCTGATCTTCGGCGCCATGATGGTGGCCAGTTATTACCGCGACCCGCCCGAGGACGACCCCGGAACCACCACGGTTACCGCACTCATTGTCTGCTACAGCCTCGGCGTTCTCACCTGGCTCGGCGAGCAACAAATTGCCATCGTCATGGCCATCCTGACCACGCTCCTGCTCTATTTCAAACCCGAGCTGCGTGTTGTCAGTCACCAAGTCACGCGGCGTGACCTGCTCTCGGTCCTGCAGTTCTGCGTCCTCAGCTTTGTCGTCCTGCCCCTCCTGCCCGACCAGGGCTTTGGCCCCTACGCGGCCATCAACCCCCGCCATGTCTGGTGGATGGTGATCTTGGTCTCCGGCCTATCCCTTGCCGGTTACGCCGCCCTGCGTATCGCCGGTCCCGGCCGAGGCTCCCTCTTGACCGGTTTTTTCGGCGGCATCGCCTCCAGCACTGCGACCACCCTCGCCTTCGCCCGTCGCGCCAAGGGCAATCCCGCACAAGTACCCCAATCGACACGGATTATCCTCATCGCCAACACCGTCCTCGTGCTACGCATCGCCCTTCTGGTCGTCGCGATTACCCCCGCACTTATCCAGCACATCATCCCCCTGCTGGGCAGCGCCTTCATGGCGGCCTTGGGCTACCTGCTCTGGCGGCGCCACGACCCGAACAACACCCCCATCGAAACGACGCTCGAGATCCAGAACCCGGCGGAGATCTCGGCCGCGCTCACCTTCGGCCTGCTCTATGCGGCCATCCTGCTCGCCTCGGCCTGGCTAACCGACAGCGTGGGCCAACAGGGCATCTACCCCTTAGCCGCCGTCTCCGGCCTCACCGATCTCGACGCCATCACCCTATCTACATTACACATGGCCAAACTAGGCAGCGTGGACGGCCAAACGGTCGCGTTCGTGATCGTCATCGCCCTCTGCGCCAACATGCTGTTCAAAGCCGGCCTAGCCTGGTTCATTGGCGGCCGCGAACTCGCCCGCCGCGTAGGCCTAGGCTACGCCGCCACCCTCGCTGGGCTACTGATCGGCGCAGGGCTGACCTGAACCTCTCGGCAGAGGCTGGGCCGCCTTCATCGCCTTGGCCATTTATTTCGGCTCTAGGTGATTTGGAGAGGATAAGGCCGTTGCTCCCTCTCCTGCCGGGAGAGGGTTGGGGAGTGCCCGCCCAACCAGGGCAACCACGGGGGGTTGCCCCTACGCCAATGACCGTGTTGTTTCACGCCAAGAAACGCCAGGTCGTCTTTGTAGGGGCAGGCCCCTGTGCCTGCCCTAGGGCGAATGGGCAACCACGGGGGGTTGCCCCTACACGCTAACAAGGCGCCGCCGGTTGATCCACGCGCGTCCCTCATCCGCACTGCGGGCACCTTCCCCCGGAGGTAGAAGGAGGGTGTCACGCGCCCCGGAAAGACCGTGATCGTTCGCGGTGAGTGACCGTTCGCCCTGAGCCTGTCGAAGGGTGGGTTGAAGTCTCATGGTTCGCCCCACATCCGTTCGCGGTTAGCCTGTCGAGCCGCCAGATACCCGGCAATACGGGCCTTCGACAGGCTCGAGCCGAACGGTTTATTGGGCTCTATGTGATTTGGCACGATGACCTGGATGACCCACTACAAATCACATAGACCCACTAATTTAGTGTATTTAGTAAACTGTCACCGAAATATCCACCGAAATATCAACGGCGGCAAGCCTTCCGGCTTCCGCGCCTTGTTCATGACCCATCCGCCACTGGAAGATCGCATCGCTGCGCTGGAAGCCACAGGTTGAGTCACTTCCCTGCTGCCATCCGCTCGTACAACTGCGCCAGATTGAGCTGGGCCTTGGTGTAACCCTGCGCGGCGGACTTTTTGAACCAACCGATCGCCTCGGTCGTGTTGCGCTCGACGCCGATGCCATCGCGCAGCAGCACCGCGATGTTGTTCTGGGCAAACTTGTCGCCGGCCTCCGCCGCCTTGCGATACCAGCGCGCCGCTTGGGCAAAATCCTTTTTGGTGCCTTTGCCCTGCTCGTAAATCACGCCCAGGTTGTTCTGGGCCGCGACATCGCCACCTTCCGCCGCACGCGTAATCCAGGTCATCGCATCGGGGTAGCGGCCCGCCTTGAAATGCAGCCAGCCCAGCCGACCCTGCGCGCGCGGCAGGCCTTTCTTCGCGGCCTTGTCATACCACGCCAACGCCGCCGCCTCGTCCTTGGACCCGCCCTGACCCTGTTCGGCCATCCCGCCCAAATTAACCCAAGCCAGCGGCTCGCTCTGTTCTGCGGCCAATTTGAACCAGTGCTGCGCCTGCGCGAAATCTTGCGTCACGCCGCGCCCCTCGCGGTACAGCACGCCGAGGTTGTTCTGCGCCAGGGCATCGCCCGCCTTGGCCGCCATGGCGTACCAACGCACCGCCGTCGCCGGATCGGTCACGCCAAACACGTCCCCCTCAAAGGCCAGACCCAGATGCGTCGCCGCTGCCGTTTCACCCGCGCCGGCTGCCCGTTCCAGCCACTGCCGCGCCGCCACCACATCACGCGACATGCCCAAGCCTTTTTCGGCCAACAAGGCCAGCCGATATTGGGCCACCGAACTGCCCTGCTCGGCCGCGCGGGTCAGCCAACGGGCGGCCTGCACCGGATCGGTGGTTACGCCATGCAAGCCGTCCATGTAGATTTGGCCCAAGTTGGCCTGGGCGGTGACATTTTCACCCTCCGCCGAGCGGATCAACCATTGCATCCCCTGCGCGGCGTCACGCGCTACGCCGCGCCCTTCGAGATAGCGCAAGGCCAGATTGTTCTGACCCGCCGCATCGCCGCCGTTGGCCGCGCGCTTGACCCACATCACGGCCGCCGCCGGATCGGCTGGCAACGCCTGCCCGGCATCGAGCAGGTCGGCCAGCTTCAATTGCGCCCCGGCCAGCCCCATCTCGGCCGCCTTGTTCAGCCAAACAAGGCCCTGCGCCACATCGCGCGCCATGCCCTGCCCCGACAACAGCAACAAGGCCAGGTTGAACTGCGCCACCGACTCGCCTTGCTCCGCCGCCTTGCCGTACCAATGCGCGGCACGCGCCAGATCACGGCCTACCCACTGACCTTGCTCGTAGAGCCAGCCCAGCTTGAAACGCGCCTCGGCGTCGCCTTGTTCCGCAGCTTCGCTATACGCCTTCAAGGCCAATTGAGCCGCCTCGGTCGCCGTTGGCACCGCGTCCGTCGCCCATCCAGGCGCACTACTCAAGGCCATCCACAAGGCCATCATCTTCAAACCTGTTTTCATCACATCACTCCTCTCAAGAAACACGAAGGGGCGCCCCGAATGTTTCTTGGCCCCTTGAGGGGAGAAACCAACGAAGTGCGTTTTTCGGGGTGGGCCCGTTTGATCAATCATCAATCATCCATCGTCCCTGCCGACCGATAGCGGATCGGCAAACTCAATCGCGCCGCCACCGGCTCGCCACGGCGGTTATGCACCACAAAGCGGGCGCAGTCGCGGGCCTGCTGCTGCGCCCGTTCATCCAGGCGCGGCACGCCGCTGCCCTGTTGAATCCACACCTCGGTGGCGCGCCCAGCGCGATCGACCCGCACCCCCAGCACCACCCGGCCTTCGGCACGCCAACCCGAGGGCGGCGGCGTAAAGCAGCCCTTGCCGTCGCCCATCAAGGCCGCCTTGAACGCCAGACCAGAGGGCGCATGCGCCAAGGCCGACGGGTCCAGCCCGTTATCCGCCATGACGCTGACCAGCGTGTTGGGCAACAACACCTCCGGCCCAGTGTGGCGCGCTGCCTGCGCATCGGCCGAATCCAGCCCACCCCGACTGGGTTGATGCTGAGGGCGCTGCGCCGCCGCCGAGACCTGCGCCATGCGCGCCCCGGCCCGCTCCGTCTGCGTAATATCCTTGCGTGCGCTCTTGTCCGAGGCATTCGTGGTCTCGGCAGCGGCGACAGCGGCGTGTTCCGACATTGAGGCCGAAGCCACATCCGTCTGCGCCATGCGCGCCGTAGCAGGTGCGCGAGTTGCCGAGGCCCCCGCCGCTGCGCCTTGCGAAAAGGCGGCGCCAGACCCTGTGGCCGAGCCGGTGGCCGAAGCCGCACCTACGCCACGCGTAGGCTCCGCCTGTCCCAAACGCGCCGCAACTGGAGCCGCCAAACCCCGCGCGGCACCCGAAGCCTCCCCCGACAAGGCCTGCGCGGCGGCACTTGCGGACAGCGTCGCCGCCGAGCCCGATACGGAGGCCTGCGCCAAGTGTGCCCTGGCCTGCGCCACCGGCTGGGCGCTCGTGCTCACCTCCTCCGCATCGGAGAGCTCTGCGCCACCGGACAACGCCGCCTTTTCCGCTACCTTTTCCGCTACCTTTTCCGCTACCTGTCTCGCAGGTTTCTTTGGCTCGGGCTCGGGCTCGGGCTCGGGCTCGGGCTCGGGCTTGGGCATAGGTTCTGGCGGCTCCGGTACCGGTATCTGTAACACCACCTGCAAGGGGGGCGGCTCGGCCGGGGTTGTGGGGAATGCCGGTGCCAAGGCCAAGGCCACGCCATGCACCGCCAGACTCAGCGTCATCGTCACGCGAAATACCGTGGTCATGACAGACATGACAAAAAGCCACTACGATCCCTAAAAGCCACGCTGTTCGTTTCCCTCTCCCCCAACCTCTCTCCCGGTGGGCGAGGGGGGCCACATCAGGTGCCGCTACGCGGCGCACCACAAAAAAGGGGCGCTTTGTGGGCGCCCCAGGGTATCAACTCAAGCGGTAAAACGCAGTCGATCAGTCGGTCGCCAGCGTGGCCTTGACCCAAATGAAGCGACCGGGTTCGTTGATGGCGGTGGTCAGATCGGTCGTATAGCCCGTGACCCCCGCATCCGTCCGGCTGATGTGCTCGTAGTAATTCTTGTCGAGCACATTGTCGATGCCGAAGCTGATCAGCGACTTCTTGCCCGCCTTGTAGCTACCGTTCAAGGCCAGCGTGGCGAAGCCCGGCGTGGCCGTGGCACGATCTTGGCCGACGATCGTGCCGTAGTACTGATCAACACGATCCTGCTCGGCCACCATGCGCAGCACGCCGCCCCAACTCCAGACGCCGACCTTGTAATCCGCGCCCAATTTGGCCTCCAGCGGCGTGGTTTGCCCCAGCGCCGTGTTGTGCGTGTCGTTATCGGCGTGGACATAGGCCAGACTGCCGCGCAGAGTCATCGCGTCGTTGAGCTTGTAAGCCAAATCAGCCTCGGCACCGTAGCGTGTGGCATTGATATTGCCGCTGGCAGAACAAACGCCCATGGAGACCACACCGTTTGAAAAACGCGATGAACAGGCAGTTTCAGTCTTACTGTAGATTAAGATGTAATCGTTAACATTGGCATAGAAGGCCGAGACAGAGCCCTTGACCGTTTCGCTCTTCCACAGCAAACCAGCATCGAGCTGAGTGGTTTTTTCCGGATTCAGGTTGCTGGTCGTAGATAGGCCAACCTTGTTGACGGCTTCCCAATAATCCATGGGCCGTTCATTGTGGCCGAGGCCGATGTAGGCGGTCGCCGGTTGGCTGGACAGGTCTTGCTCGTAACGGACAAAACCGGCCTTCAGGTCGCGACTGGCGGTGGCGAGCGATGCACCCGCGTTGAACCGCTCGGCATCCCATTGGTCATGACGCAGGCCACCGATCACGCGCCGGTCATTGGCCAACTGATGCGTCACCTCGCCGAACAGGCCTGTGGTTGTGCTGGCGTAGTCTTTGAGACGAGGGTTGTTGACATAGGCATCCGCCACCGATTGCGTCGCGTTGCTCACCGTACGCAGGGTATGCACATCATCTCGCCAATCTGCCCCCACTTTGAAGGTGATTGAGGCATTCAGATTCAGATCCGCAGAAACGCGTGCGCCGTCGGTTTCGCGATCCGGATTGTTCACCATGTAATTGCCCACCGGTTTCGTCCGCAGACTGTAGTTATCCATCACATGATCAATATAGGTGTGATACACCCGCGCCGAGAGCTTGCCCAGCAGCGGCGACAGGTTCTTTTTCTCCAGCGTCAGACCATAGCTGTCGCGGTCAAACTTGACGCCGTCCATCGTCCGGTCGGCATAGGCGGCCTCGGCCTCGCTATGAGCCACATCCAAATCAATGCGGGTGTCCTTGTCGAGACGGTAACCCGCCAACAGGTTGGCACTTTGGCGCTGATAGGCGGAATGCACCTGGGTGCCTGCGCCGTCTTGGTAATCACCCGATTCAGCGTGGGTCACGCTGCCTTCAAAATCGGCCTTGTCGGTCACGATCTTAGCGTTGCCCACGACATCAATACGATCCCAAGAGCCGCCCATGACGCTACCGGTGGCCGACTTGCCCGGCTCGACGGCGCTACGGTCATGGTCAAACAGCACCACACCGGCCGAGTTGCCGTTGCCATAGGCCACGGTCTGCGGACCCTTGATGACGGTCACCTTGTCGAAGGTTTCCGGGAACACATAGGCGGTCGGCGGGTCCATGCGCTGGCCGCAGCCGCCGTGAAAATCCATACCATCGAGCAGGATGTTAAGCCGCGAACCGGCCAGGCCACGCAGGACCGGATCGCCATCGGTGCCGCCCTTGCGGGTCATGCTAAAACCCGGGATGTTTTTCAGATAGGCCGCACCATCGTTGGCCGGCGCCGGTTGCTGCGGTTTGGTCGGATCGGTCACCACCGTCAGCGGCTGCGACATGCGCGGCGCGGTGACGACGATCTCGTCCAGCGTGTAAGCCGCCGGTGCATCGGCCGCAGAGGCCAGGATCGGCAAGGCCGCTGCAACGGCAAGGGTCAAGCGATGGTAGCGATAATTTTTCATGGAAGTTCCCGTACATGGTTAATAGATATCGAACGGTAATGGAATATATACATGCTCATCCTAATATGGAATGTGACAAATCGTCGCACCCCATGCCATGAAACAAGGGCAGGCACAGGGGCCTGCCCCTACGATCACCATTGCCCCGCCGTAGAGGCCCCCGTGGTTGCCCTACAGCCGTGCCTGACCCATCCCCCACCGTAGGGGCAACCCCCTGTGGTTGCCCTACAACCGTGCCTAACCCATCCCCATCAGGGCAGGCACAGGGGCCTGCCCCTACGACAATCCAAACGGACTCACCGGGGTCCGCCCCCCTATCGTCCCGACAGGCTGTCACAAAAAACCACAACCTCATACCCAGGTCATAGCGTCAGATGTATGACTTGCGTTATATGTCGTTTCGTGTAGAATGCCTTCCATCGCAGTTCGGTACCGCTTCGGTCTGACAGCGAAATGCCTTCTAACCCTTTATCTTACTTTTTGGAGTTACACACATGAAACTGTCTGCCCTCGCTTCTGCTCTGGTTCTGTCTTCC
>CAMDCO010000010.1 GCA_945890495.1 Bordetella parapertussis
GGGCATCACCTTCTTGTACGGTCTTTATTTGCGCCTGTGCCAGGCGCTCACCCGACTCGGGAAATGGCTCGAAGTTTCACTCGAACCCGTCGCGCCGCCGGAATACCGGCTTGCGAGGGTGTGGAAATGAATAAATCAGGGACGACTAAATCGCTAAGAGCCATGATTGACGCTGGATTCCAAGCAACGAAGGGTGTCTCCGATTTGAATGGCGGCGGACAGTTCTGGCAGTCTTCCTGTTTTTCTTACGGAGGCCGCCATGAACATCGGCAAGACGCTGTTCGCCCAACTCATGGACTTTCTCCCCTGGAAGACATTCCATCGTATCGTCGATCGCTGCGACGGCGATCGCTACGTCAAATCCATGACATGCGCCGACCAATTCCGCGTGATGGCCTTCGCGCAATTGACCTACCGAGAGAGTCTGCGCGACATCGAGGTCTGCCTCTCGGCGCAGTCGGCCAAGCTCTACCACATGGGCTTGCGGCAGGAGATCAAACGCTCGACGTTGGCCGATGCCAACGAGGCGCGAGACTGGCGTATCCACGCCGAATTCGCCCAGCGCCTGATCGAGCAAGCACGCAAGCTCTATGCGGACGACAGCTTTGGCGTTGTATTGGAGAACACGGTTTACGCGCTGGATTCGACAACCATCGACTTGTGTCTGTCGCTCTTTCCATGGGCGCCGTTTCGCACCACCAAGTCCGCAGTGAAGATGCATACGCTGCTGGATTTGCGCGGCAACATTCCCAGCTTCATCCATATCTCCGACGGCAAGCTGGGCGACGTCAACGTGCTCGATATCCTGACGCTGGAGCCCGGGGCAATTTACGTTATGGATCGAGGCTACGTCGATTTTGGCAGGCTCCACGCGATGCACTTGGCAGGGGCTTTTTTCGTCACCCGCGCCAAGTCGAACACCAGACTGCGGCGCATCTATTCGGCCCCGGTGGATCGCAGCACGGGCCTTATCTGCGATCAGACAGTGGCGTTGACCGGCACCACCAGCCGCAAGAGCTATCCGGAGCATCTGCGCCGCATCCGATTTAAGGATCCCGAGACCGGCAAGACATTGGTGTTCCTGACCAACAATTTCGCATTGTCCGCAGCCACGATCTGCGCGCTCTACAAGAGTCGCTGGCAGGTGGAATTGTTTTTCAAATGGATCAAGCAGCATCTGCGTATCAAGAAGTTCTACGGCAATTCAGAGAATGCGGTGAAATCGCAAATCTGGATCGCCGTCTCGGTCTATGTCCTCGTGGCCATCGTCAAAAAACGTCTCAATCTGGACGCTTCGCTCTACACTTTGTTACAGATATTTTCGCTCACCCTGTTCGAGAAAATGCCCATCCAGCAAGCCTTTGCGGGCGGCGATTACAAATCCAATCAGAACGGCAACGACAACCAACTGAATTTGTTCGCATTTTAACCGGACACTACTGACTGGAAATACAAAAAGCCGCCCAGCATGCTGGACGGCTTTTTGTTTGGGGCCAGTTGCAACCAGGCCCGACTTACAAGACCACTTAGGCCTTGGGTGCGGCCTTGGGTGCGGCCTTGGCGATCTTGTGGTGATCCAGCTTTTCCTTGATGCGAGCGGACTTACCGGTCAGGCCACGCAGGTAATACAGCTTGGCGCGACGCACATCACCGCGACGCTTGACTTCAACGCTGGCGACCAGCGGGGAGTGGGTCTGGAAGGTACGCTCCACGCCTTCGCCGGCGGAGATCTTACGCACAATGAAGGAGGAATTGAGGCCACGGTTTTTCTTGGCGATGACCACGCCTTCGTAGGCCTGCAGACGCTCACGGGTACCTTCCTTCACCTTCACTTGAACGATAACGGTATCGCCGGGTGCAAAGGGTGGCAGGGTCTTGCCCAGACGGGCGATCTCTTCTTGCTCCAGTTGAGCGATCAGATTCATGGTACTTCCTTTCTTTTGTTGAAGAGAGAGGTCCCTCATGGAAACCCACAGGGGACATCACTTCGTTTCTAAACGCCCGGAGCGACCGGGCTAGGTTTCACCCCTATGGATTATCCCCATAGGAGGCAAGTAATTCTTGCTCTTCACGACTCAAGGCTCGCTGGGCCAAGCGTCGTTCCAGTACATCCGGGCGTCGCATCGCGGTGCGGCCCAGAGCCTGCTGCAAACGCCAACGCGCGATTGCCGCATGGTTGCCAGAACGCAGCACCTCCGGCACCGCCTGCCCGAGATAGACCTCAGGCCGCGTGTAGTGCGGGCAATCTAGCAACCCCGTCGCGAACGAGTCCTCGAGCGCAGATTGCTCATTGCCCAACGCACCGGGAAGGCGCCGAATCAAGGCATCCAGCAACACCATGGCGGGCAATTCTCCGCCCGACAACACAAAATCACCGATCGAAATCTCTTCGACGGCATGGCGCGTCAACACCCGCTCATCCACGCCCTCATAACGACCACACAGCAACAGCAACGCCTCTGCTTGGCCCAAGGCCTCAACCCGTGTTTGATTGAGCACTTGCCCTTGGGGCGAGAGATAAATCAAACGCGGCCTGCTAGCCGTCTTTCCTTCTACATCCAAACCGGCCCGGCGCCATTCCGCCTTCACGGCGGTCATGGCCAAATCCAGCGGCTCGGCCAACATCACCATCCCGGGGCCACCCCCAAAGGGACGGTCATCCACGGTGCGATACGGATCCTGCGTAAAAGAACGCGGATCCCACAGCTTCATCTGCGCCAGTCCATTCTGCAAAGCCCGGCCAGTAACCCCATAGTGCGTCAGCGCTGCAAACGCCTCTGGAAAAAGGCTAATGACATCGTAACGCGGGGGCATTAGTAATCTTCGCCCCACTCCACTTCGATCTGCCGCTCTGCCAGTTTAACTTCGCGCACAATCGGCGCCACGAAGGGAATCAAGCGTTCGCGTCCATCGGCATGGCCCTTCACGCACAACAAATCATGCCCGCCGGTTTCTAGAATTCGCTCAACCTGGCCCAATACCGCGCCAGCCAAGCCAATCACCTCAAGACCGACCAACTGATCCCAGTAATACTCACCCGCCTCGGGTTCGGGCAAGGCATCGCGATAAACCGCAATCTCCATTCCGACCGCCGCTTCGGCCGCGACCCGATCGGTAATGCCATCAAGTTGGGCCAGCAGAAAACGCCCGTGAACCTTGATTTCAAGGACCTGCATCTCGCGCCAGTGGGTGTCCCGACCTACCATCCAGCGCGGATGGTCCAGCAGACTGTCCACATATTCGGTAAAAGGCTGAACCTTGACCCAACCCTTAACTGCGTAAGGAGCGGCAACCCGCCCCATCACGACCCGCGAATCAGACAGCGGCACCGCTCGTCAAACGCGATACGGTTTCGGACAACTGAGCGCCTACGCCTTGCCAGTAGGCAAGACGCTCGCGGTTCACGCGCAGGGTCTCGGAGTTACCAGACGCGACCGGATTGTAGAAACCGATGCGCTCAATAAAACGGCCATCGCGGCGGTTGCGGGAATCCGCAACCACAATATTGTAAAACGGACGGTGCTTAGCACCGCCACGGGAGAGACGAATAGTGACCATCGCTGAGTTCTCTAAAGCGCTAGGGAAAGCAGCGGATTATATAAGACCTTCAAGGAATTGCAAGCTTCCGGTTCAGTGTCAGCGGCTGGACAGCCGCATCCCGCCCAATCCGCCCAGCCATCTGCATGCGTTTGCCCACCTCGATTCGGTCATCGGGCCCCTCCGCATCACGCCCCTACAGACCGACACGATGCGGCCACGCCCCTCCGGAGCAAGGTCGGGCGAGCCTTAAAGCGCGCGCGACGACCGATGACAAAGCCCAACCCCAAGCCCAGCAACAACCCGAGCGCGGCCAGGCCATCTCCCCATCGGCCAAACAATGCGGCCAAGGACACAGCGCCAATCAGCGGCCATCCATACGCCAGAATAACGGCTTGCCTAAGCGCCCCGTCATCGAGACCGATGACCACGGCATCCCCCGGCTGGGCCGAAATTCCGTTGTCCACGCAATACTCCGGCTCTCCCGTCTGCCAAATCTGGCTGAAAATAGAACGGCCACAGCCTTGCCCCTGGCACAGGCCACACCCGGAGGGCGACTCCACCCGGACCCAAACCGACTCGCCGTCGAGGCGACTCACTCGGGCATTGATTTCAAGCATTCTGGCCTCACTGCGGACACAACGGATCACGGAGGCGTATATTTAGGGCAAATCGACAGCAACACAAGCCCCCCGCCTAGATACCCACACATGAATCCGTGCGACATTCTCATTATCGGCTCCGGTCTCGCCGCAAACACGCTGGCCTTATCCCTGCCGACCCACCTCAACATCCAAATCCTGACCAAGAAGGCGCGTCAGGACAGTTCCAGTCAATGGGCACAAGGCGGCGTTGCAGCCGTACAGTCACCCGATGATGATTTCGCCAATCACATCCGCGATACCGAGAACGCCGGGGCGGGGCTCTGTCACGCGGAGACCGTGCGTCATGTTGTAGAACACGGCCCTGCCGCCATGCAATGGCTTCTGGATCAAGGGGTTAACTTCGATCGCAAGGCCAATGGTTTTCACCTGACCCGCGAGGGCGGACATAGCCATCGACGCATCCTGCATGCCGCCGACGCCTCTGGCCACGCCATTCAGGAGGCCCTGTCCGCCCTGATTGCGGCCCGGCCGAACATCACCGTCCACGAACACATCATCGCCCTCGACCTGATCACCTGCCCACAAAATGGAAACGATGCACCCCGTGTCTACGGGGCCTATGCCTTGGACACGCGTAGCGGAAGCGTGCAGACCTGCCCCGCCCAGGCCGTCGTCCTCGCCACGGGCGGGGCCGGCAAGGCCTTCCTCTACACCACCAATCCGGACACGGCCACCGGCGATGGCATCGCGATGGCCTGGCGTGCGGGCTGCCGGGTGGCCAACATGGAATTCACCCAGTTCCACCCCACCTGCCTCTATCATCCGCACGCCAAATCCTTCCTGATCAGCGAGGCGATGCGCGGCGAAGGCGCCTTGCTACGCCTGCCCGACGGGGCCCGTTTCATGCCCGAATACGACGAGCGTGCTGAACTCGCGCCGCGTGACATCGTGGCCCGCGCCATCGACCGGGAGATGAAACGGCGCGGTCTTGATTGCGTCTATCTCGACATCACCCATAAACCGGCACGCTTCATCGTCGAACACTTCCCCAACATCCACGCCCGCTGCAAGGATCTCGGCATCGACATTACCCGGGACTGGATCCCGGTAGCACCAGCCGCGCATTACACCTGTGGCGGGGTCGTGGTGGACATTCACGGCCGTACGGACCTGGCAAACCTCTATGCCATCGGCGAGACCAGCCACACCGGTCTACACGGCGCCAATCGCCTCGCCAGTAATTCGCTGCTCGAATGCGTGGTGTATGGACGCAGCGCGGCCGAGCACATCGCCGCACAAGCACCCGTCACCCTGCCCAAACTCCCGGAATGGGACGAGAGTCGCGTCACCGATGCCGACGAGGAGATTGTCATTGCCCACAACTGGCACGAACTGCGTCGCTTCATGTGGGACTATGTCGGTATTGTGCGCACCGACAAACGGCTGGCACGCGCCGCCCACCGTATCCGCCTGCTCAGCGACGAGATCTACGAGTACTACAGCAACTTTCGGGTGACCAACGACCTGATCGAATTACGCAACTTGGTCTGTGTGGCCGACCTCATCGTGCGCTGTGCGCAGATGCGCAAGGAAAGCCGCGGTCTGCACTCCTCGCGCGACTATCCGGATCGGCTGCCCGAGGCAAAGGACAGCATCCTTATCCCCTAACCGGGGCCGATCAGCGCCCGGCCTGATTAACCAGGAAATGCACCAGCAGCGGCACCGGCCGCCCGGTACTGCCCTTGTCCTTGCCGGACCTCCAGGCCGTACCCGCAATATCCAGATGGGCCCATTTGTATTTCTTGGCAAAGCGCGACAGGAAGGCCGCGGCCGTAATGGTGCCTCCTGCGCGACCCCCAATGTTGGCCATATCGGCAAAATTGCTCTTCAATTGCTCCTGATATTCCTCGAACAGCGGCAATTGCCAGCAGGGATCCGCCGCCGTCTCGCCCGCCTTCAGCAACTCGCCGACCAGGGTGTCGTCATTGCCCAGTACGCCACTGGCGACATGACCCAAGGCAATCACGCAGGCCCCCGTCAAGGTGGCCACATCGACCACACAGGCCGGATCAAAACGCTCCGCATACGTCAGCGCATCACACAGAATCAGGCGACCCTCGGCATCGGTGTTGAGTATCTCAATGGTCTGACCAGACATGGAAGTCACTATGTCGCCCGGCTTGTTGGCGCGCCCGGACGGCAAGTTCTCACAGGTCGGAATCAACACCACCACATTGAGCGGCAAGGCCAGCTCGGCGGCGGCCTGTACGGCACCCAGAACCGATGCGGCGCCACACATGTCGTACTTCATTTCATCCATTTCAGCGGCCGGCTTGAGCGAGATACCGCCCGCATCAAAGGTAATGCCCTTGCCCACCAAGACAATCGGGCGCTGGGATGCCTCGGCACCCTGATAACGCAACACGATGAACTTGGGCGGCTCGTCGCTACCCCTCGCCACGGACAAAAAGGAACCCATGCCGAGGCGTTCCATGTCCATGCGTTCGAGCACCTCCACCGACAGACCATGCGACTCGGCGAGATACATCGCCGTGTCCGCCAAGGTCGTCGGCGTACACAGATTACCCGGCAGATTGCCCAGATCGCGCGCCAGACGCATCCCGGCAACCATGCTAGTGCCACGGTTCAAGGCCTTCTGAGCGACCTCCTTTTGCGCGCGCTCGGCGACTAGCCACTTGAACCCGCGCAAGCCCGCTGGGCGGTCGTTATCCTGGGTGGCCGCCTCGGACTTGGTCTGATCGAAGCGGTAATAGGCATCGCCATAGGCCAGCACCGTCTGCTCAGCGCGCCAATCCATAGGGCTGCGTTTAACCTCAGCCTCACCCAGACACCACACGACATCCGTAGCCCCCGTGTCCTTCAGACGCTGCATCGCCCCCTGCGTCGCCTTGCGATAGTTACGGGCATCCAGCTCGCTCGCCTTACCCATATTGATCAACAGGACTCGTTCGCAGGCCAAGCCCGCAGGACGATACAGAACCACCGTAGCCCCCACGGCCGCGCCTAAATCGCCCCCTTTGAGCAAGGCGGTCAGCGCGCCACCGCACGCCGCATCCAAGGCCTGCGCCGCCGGCAACAACTTGCGAGTGCCCGTAGCCCCCACCACAATACAGCCACTCCGCTGCTTCTCGACAGCGACATGGACAGCCGAAAAAGGAGTTGCAACAAAAGGTCGCTGCGCATTAGAGGCTACGGTCATGACGGTTTCCGGTTAAGATCAAATGATGTTGTCCCATTATGCCACCAGCAAGGCGTTCGAACGCAGCCTGAAAGCCGAGTTCTGGCTGACCAGCCTGTCCGCCTTCGCGGCGTTGTCGGCCATCGTGCTGACGGTGTATCTCGTGCGACTGCTCGGTCACGCCGCCCTCGGGAGCCTGATGGAGGCCGGCATCCTGCCTCTGGTGGGCTTCAATTACATGCAACTGATGCCGGTCCTGCTCTCTCTTGCCCTTTTTCTGGGTCTGTTCATCAGCCTCACCCGTCAGATCCACGACCACGAGGCCGTGATCTGGTCCAACGCCGGACTCGCACCCCAGACCTGGCTACGCCCCATCCTGCAACTAGCCCTCCCGATAACCCTCGTCATCGCCTTGTTCAGCCTCATCACGCTGCCCTGGCTCGCCCAAAAACGCGCAGAATTCGAGCAAACCCAGGGCGCACAGCGTCGCGCCATCCTCCTCGCGCCCGGCTCATTCACCGAAACGGCCAACAACGCGAACGGCAGCTACCAAGTCCTATTTATCGAAGCGCTCGACGATACGGGCGGCGAGGCGCGCAAGGTCTTTATCGCCGACGAACGAAACGGGCAATTGGGTGTCACCCTGGCCGCAACCGGGGTCATCACGGAACATCCCGAAGGCGATCGTTTTCTGACCTTGGAGCAAGGTCGGCGCTACGAACACACCCCGGGCGCCGATGCCTATCGAACCTTGGAGTTCAAGCGCTATCACACCCGCCTGGACCCCGTCGCGGCCGATCCGGTCTCCCAAGGCATCCGCCAGATGAGCACCCTCAGCCTGATCCAGAATCCCAACGCCGCCCACCTCGGCGAACTCGTCTGGCGCATAGGCTACCCTCTCAGCGCCCTAACCCTGGCCCTGCTGGCCCTTCCCCTCAGCCAGTTCAATCCGCGCAGTGGCCGCTCTTTCAACATCCTGTTTGCCATCCTCGTGTACGCCACCTACAACAACTTCGTAGGCCTCAGTGAAAGTCTAGTGAGCCAAGGGCGTCTAAATCCCCTGCTCAGCCTGGTCCTGTTGCATGGAGGCGCCCTCGCCGTTTTCTACGGCCTCTTCGTCTGGCGTATGGCGCCACTGCGCAGGAAGGCCGCCGCCCGATGAAGCTGACACGCTATCTCATCACCCGGGTCCTCATCTCCATCGGCATTGCCCTTGCTGGGCTGACCCTGTTATTCAGCTTTTTTGAACTGCTGGCCGAACTGAGTAATGTCAGTGCCGGTAGCTACAGCCTCACCCAGGCTACCGTTTTCATCGGCCTTCAGTTACCCACCCGTATTCATGAAGTGCTGCCCATTGCCACCCTGCTCGGTGGCCTATTTGCCTTCGCACGCCTCGCCCAGACCTCCGAATACACGGTGATGCGCAGCTCGGCTTGGTCGCCCCTCCACTCCATCCGAGCGCTCGCCCTAATCGCCTTGCTGCTCGGTCTCGTTACCGCGCTGATTGGCGAGTTCGTACTACCGGTCAGTGAACGGATGGCAGAACGCATCAAGACCCAAGGGGTGCAACGCACCCAGACACAGACCTTCCGCAGCGGTCTGTGGGCCAAAGACGGGGCCACCTTTCTCAATGTGCGCCAGGTTCTCCCCGATGCCACCCTGCGCGGCGTTCGCCTCTACAGCATCAATGACCAAGCGCAGCTCCTGAGCATCACCGAGGCGGCGCGTGGGCGCTGGGACACGCAAGGGGCGTGGCAACTTGAAGACGGGCACACCCTTCATTTCACCCCCCAGGGCCCGCAAGTCACCCCCTTCGCCAACCAACCCTGGCCCTCCAAGGTGGGCCCGGATCTCCTCACCCTGCTGATGGTCAAGCCCGAGCACATGTCGATCCGGGCCCTCTACGAGTACATCCACCACCTCAATGCCAACCGACAGCAAGCCTCGCGCTACGAACTCGCCCTCTGGAAAAAGCTGATCTACCCCCTGTCCCCGATGGTCATGCTGTTGATCAGCCTGCCGTTTGCTTATTACCAGTCGCGCGGTGGAAAGATCGGTGGCAAATTGATGCTGGGGCTCGGCATCGGCCTCGCCTTTCACCTGATCGGCAAGGCCTCCGGTGATCTGGCGCTACTCAAGGACGGCACGCCCGCCATGGCGGCCTCGCTGCCCCTGCTGGCCTTTGGGCTGGCCGGACTCATTGCCCTCTTCCGGGTCGAACGGACCTGACAACAAACGCAACTGACAGGCCATTCTAACGAAGGCGTCTAACTCAGGATCGCGGCTCAACCTTCACCAACCGCGTCCCCGCCAAGCGATCATGGAGGAATTGATGCTCGCGATCCACGAAGGCCCACACGATACCCAGCCCCAGCGTCGCCAGCGCCCAGAAATAACGCATCCAGGCCTGCCGCCAGGTCAGCGTAGCCCCCTCCCGCGTCACCACGCGGATATGCCAAGTTTTCATCGCTAGCGTCTGCCCCCCGCGCGACCAGAACAACACGAAATACAGGCCGGCCGAGGCAATCAGGTAGATTTGAAACAAGGTCTGCGCGACGACGCTGCGCTCCGCCACCGCCTCAGGGAGGAGGCCAACCACCAGAAACCCCGCCATAAACAGCCAGGCCATCAACAGCATTCCGTCATAAATCATTGACACCAGACGGCGGCGCAGGCTCGCCAGTTGCATACATCCACCCCAACATTTGCAATGTCGCCATCCTAACCGAAGCCATCCCGTATCCAAATCCCAGACCCCATTTCACACCACCCAGGCCCCATTTCACACCACAGAACAATCCGATTTGCGCTTTTAGGACTCTTTGCGTACAATCCGCCGTTTCCGTTACGGGAACTCCGTGACGACCTGATTTCTAGGAGCTGAACATGTACGCGGTTATTCGTACCGGCGGTAAGCAATATAAGGTTGCGGCTGGTGGCAAACTCAAGATTGAAAGCCTGCCGGTTGAGGTGGGTAGCGAAGTTGAAATCCAGGAAGTCCTGATGGTTGCCGATGGTGAGAAGATCAGCATCGGTGCGCCGACCGTGGCCGGTGCCGTGGTCAAGGCGACCGTGCTCTCCCACGGTCGTGGCAAGAAGGTCATCATCTTCAAGATGCGCCGCCGCAAGCACTATCGCAAGACCCAGGGTCATCGTCAGAACTACACCGAAATCCGCATCGACGGCATTACGGTCTAATCTCAGGAGCACAGCACCATGGCACATAAAAAAGCAGGCGGCAGTTCACGGAACGGCCGCGACTCAAACCCGAAGATGCTGGGCGTCAAGCGCTACGGCGGCCAGTTTGTTCCGGCCGGCAACATCCTCGTCCGTCAGCGCGGCACCGAGTTCCACCCCGGCACCAATGTCGGCATGGGCAAGGATCACACCCTGTTCGCCAAGATCGACGGCATCGTCGAGTTTGCCGTCAAGGGCGCGCTCAAGCGTCGGACCGTTACCGTCAAACCGGTCGCTGCCTAAGTCTAGGCATCTGCTGGACAGAAAGGCCCTGTCGCCCCACCCGGGCCACGGGGCCTTTTAATTTCTCCCTTCATCACACATCCACCCATCGGCCCCTCCATGACGCGCATCTCGTTCTATTTCAACGCCGACGACGCGCTGGATTTGACCCGTCGCCTAATCGGCAAGGCGCGTCAGCAAGCGCTCTACTGTCTTGTCTACACCGAGGATGCCGCGCTGGCCACGCAGATCGACCAGCAGCTATGGAGTGCCGAGCCCCTCAGCTTCGTGCCGCACGCCCTGTGCGAAGAGGCCCATGCCAGCGAAACCCCCGTCCTGATCGGCACGCAGCCTGACTCCTTGCCGCGTTGCGACCTGCTCATCAACCTGAGCGCTCAGCCGCCCGCCTGTCTGGCCCGCTTTGACCGCCTGATCGAGATCGTTACCCGTGAGGGTACCGACCGCGAAAAGGCGCGCGAACGCTACCGCCACTACCAGTCCCGCGGCTACCCGATCGAAAAACACGATCTCGCCCCGGCGACCTGACTCCAACCGCCGCCCCGTTATAATCCTGCCCGACCGAATTCAACTGAAACGCCCATGGAACTTGCCAAATCATTCGACCCCCACGCCATCGAACAACACTGGTACCCGCGCTGGGAATCGGCAGGCCATTTCCAGATGGGCGAGGCTCCGGATGCTGAGCCCTATTCCATCCTGCTGCCGCCGCCCAATGTGACCGGCACGCTGCACATGGGTCACGCCTTCCAGCACACCCTGATGGACGCGCTCACCCGCTACCGCCGCATGGCGGGCGACAACACCTTGTGGCAGCCCGGCACCGACCACGCCGGCATTGCCACCCAGATCGTGGTGGAACGCCAGCTCGATGCCCAAGGCATCTCCCGCCACGACCTGGGGCGCGAAAAGTTTCTCGAAAAGGTCTGGGAGTGGAAAGAACACTCCGGTTCCAGCATCACCCGCCAGATGCGCCGCCTGGGCACCTCGCCCGCTTGGGAGCGCGAGCGTTTCACCATGGACGCCGGGCTATCCGAGGCCGTGACCGAGGTCTTCGTGCGCCTCTACAACGAGGGCCTCATCTACCGTGGCAAACGCCTGGTCAACTGGGACCCGGTGCTGCAAACCGCCGTGTCCGACCTCGAAGTCGTCAACAGCGAAGAAGACGGCTTCATGTGGGAAATCGCCTACCCGTTGGAAAATGGAGAAGGCACCCTGGTCGTCGCCACCACGCGCCCGGAGACCCTACTCGGCGACTGCGCCGTGGCCGTCCACCCGGAAGACGAGCGCTATGCCCACCTGATCGGCCAGACCGTGCGTATCCCGGTCGCCGAGCGCAGCATCCCCATCATCGCCGACACCTATGTCGATCGCGCGTTTGGCACCGGCGTGGTCAAGATCACCCCAGCGCACGATTTCAACGACTGGCAGGTCGGGCAACGCCATCACCTCGTGCCGATCAACATCTTCACGGTCGATGCCAAGATCAACGACCTGGGCCCCGCTGAATATCAGGGCCTCGACCGCTACGACGCGCGGCAAAAGATCCTCGACGCACTGGAAGCGCAAGGCCGGCTCATCTCTGCCAAGCCGCACAAACTGCAAATCCCGCGCGGCGACCGCACCCACGCCGTCATCGAGCCCTTCCTCACCGACCAATGGTTTATGAGCATGGAAAGCCTGGCCAAACGCGGGCTGGAGGTCGTGGACAACGGCCAGCTCAAATTTGTGCCGGAAAACTGGACCACCACCTACCGGCAATGGCTGGGCAACATCCAAGACTGGTGCATCTCACGCCAACTCTGGTGGGGCCACCGCATCCCGGCCTGGTTCGACGAAGACGGCAATATCTATGTCGCCCGCACCGAGGCCGAGGCGCAAAAGCAGGCCGCCGGGCGCACACTGACCCGCGACGAGGATGTGCTCGACACCTGGTTCTCTAGCGCCTTGTGGCCGTTTTCCACCCTCGGCTGGCCGCAAGACACCTGGGAACTCAAGCATTACCTGCCCACCAGCGTCCTCGTCACCGGCTTTGACATCATCTTCTTCTGGGTCGCACGCATGGTCATGATGACCCTGCACTTCACCGACAAGCTGCCCTTCCACGAGGTCTATGTCACCGGCCTCGTGCGCGATGGCCACGGCAACAAGATGTCCAAATCCAAGGGCAATGTGCTCGACCCCATTGACCTGATCGACGGCATCACGCTCGATGCCCTGGTCGAAAAACGCACCACCGGCCTGATGAACCCCAAGCAGGCCGACGCCATCGCCAAGGCGACCAAAAAGGAGTTCCCCGACGGCATCAACAGCTTCGGCACCGACGCCCTGCGCTTCACCTTCGCCAGCCTCGCCACCCACGGCCGCGACATCAAGTTCGACCTGCAACGCTGCGATGGCTACCGCAACTTCTGCAACAAACTCTGGAACGCCGCCCGCTTCGTGCTGATGAACTGCGAAGGGCAAGAGATCGCCGCCACAGCCAGCGAGGGGACCTTCGCCGACCGCTGGATCGTCGCCCGCCAGCAGCAGATGCTCGCCGCCATTCACGACGGCTACGCCCAATACCGCTTCGACCAAGTCGCCCGCGCCGTCTATGAATTTGTCTGGGACGAATATTGCGACTGGTATCTGGAACTGGCCAAGGTGCAAATCAGCCAAGGCGGTGTCGTTGCCGCCAACACCCGCCGCATCCTGCTGGAAATGCTCGAATCCACCCTGCGCGCCGCCCACCCGCTCATCCCATTCATCACCGAAGAGCTCTGGCAAGCGGTGCGCGCCGTACAAACCGGCCAGGCCGACAACGGCACGCTCATGCGCGCCGCCTTCCCTATGGCCGGCGACACCACCGACGCCCACGCGCTGGACGAATTCAAGTTGCTGGCCAACGCCTGCCGCGCCCTGCGCAGCGGCATGGGCCTGCCGCCGGGCCAAAAAGTACCGCTGGTCATCGAAGGCGATGCCACCGTCATGACCTACGCGCCCTACCTGCAATCGCTGGCACGACTGGAAAGTGTGGTCGCCGTCGCACAACTGCCGCAAGACGCCGACGCCCCGGTCGAAGTGGTCGGTAACTACCGGCTAATGCTCAAGATTGAGGTCGATCGCGAGGCCGAGATCGCCCGCCTGGACAAAGAAATCGCCCGCCTTGCGGGTGAGGTCACGAAATGCGAAGGCAAACTCTCCAACGCCAGCTTCGTCGATCGCGCCCCAGCCACGGTAGTCGAACAAGAACGCGGCCGCCTAGGCGAATTCAAAACCACGCTAGAAAAGGTCAGCGCGCAGCGGGGACGCCTATAGGTCTCGGCTTCAAGCCGCTTGTAAATAAGGGGACGCGATACTTAATTAAGGGGCTTCCACGCCCCCGGCCCGGCAGATCCATCCAGGATTGCCAATTAAGTATTGCGTCCCCTTATTTCCCCCTCCAATTAAGTATTGCGTCCCCTTATTTCCCCCTTATTTACAAAAATACCGTGTTCGGTGTTGGCGCGGCTTGGTCGTTCTGATGAAGGAGCAATGAGTAGAGAACAGGCGAAAGCCTGTTTCCTACTCTACACGATTAAAAACGACCGCCGTAGGGCGGGAATCCCTTCCCGCCGATCAACCCCGCACGCCGTTAGACGAGTCGGTGGCCATCCCGCCGCGAAGGGGGATTGTCGGCATAGGAATGCCGACCTACGAAGACCCACCAGGGCCAACACCCGACCAAATAAGTGGACACAAGACCAACCGGCCCGTTACCTGTTTCAGGAAGCCCCCGTAGCCGCTCCCGCCTGTACGGCCTCGGGCACGGCGTCCTTATGGGTGAAACTGGCCCATTCCCAGGCCTCGGGTTGATCCATGAGGGCGCGCAGAAGCTGGTTGTTGAGCCCGTGCCCGGATTTGTAGGCGTCAAACTCGGCCAGGAGCGGATGACCGGAAAGGTATAGGTCACCCAGCGCATCGAGCACCTTATGTTTCACAAACTCGTCCGCGTAACGCAGGCCTTCGGCATTGAGGACACTGAACTCGTCCATCACGATGGCGTTGTCGAGCGTCCCGCCCAGGGCCAGCCCATGGGCGCGCAGGTATTCAACATCGCGCATAAAACCAAAGGTGCGGGCGCGGCTGATCTCGCGGATGTACTCGGCACGGGAAAAATCCATGTGCAGGGTATTGCCGGATTGTTGCAGGGCGGGGTGATCAAAGTCGATATGAAAACTTAGCCGGTAGCCCTCGTAGGGGCGAAACTCGGCCCACTTGTCGCCCTCTTCCACCCGCACGGTACGCAAGACGCGCATGTAGCGGCGCGGTGCGTTCTGTGCCTCCAGACCGACCCCCTGAATGAGATACACAAAGGGGGCGGCCGACCCGTCCATGATCGGTATTTCCGGCCCATCCAGTTCGATCAACAGATTGTCGATAGCCAGCCCGGCCAGCGCCGACATCAGATGCTCTACGGTAGCGACCTTGGCACCGTTCGCCTCCAGGGCGGAACACATGCGCGTATCGGTCACGCGATGCGGTTCGACCTGAAACTCGGGCCTCTCGGGAAGATCGACGCGCCTGAATACGAGCCCTGTGTTGGCCGGTGCCGGGCGCAGGGTCAGGTTGACCTTGCGGCCTCCGTGCAAACCAACCCCCCGGGTATGCACCGGGGCCCGTAAAGTATGTTGCGAGATCATGGCGGCATTGTATTCCTGCGACTCACCGAGCTATGGACGGCTCAAATGCAAAGGCCTGTGCCGTGCGGCGGCACGACACAGGACACGACTAGACAACGCGTGCAAACAGGCGATCAGGATCGATCAGTCTGCCTGACGGCGCAGGAAGGGCGGAATATCAAAGCCCTCTAGAGAGGCCGTTGTCCCTGCACTTAAGCTGTCCACATTCACCGCGTGCATCCGGCCCGGGTGTACCCGCACCGTGCTGCCCTCGGACGCACCGCCCATGCTGCCGCCCATCCCCGAACCGCTATACAGCGGCTCCGGATCGGTACCCGTCCGCACCATGCGCATCGGGACAGGTTTTGTTTGCGCAACAGGTGCCTGATTGGCCAATCCCGTCGCGACCATGGTCACGCGGATGTTCTCGCCCATGGCCTCGTCCAACACCGTGCCCACGATCACCGTGGCCTCTTCTGCGATGAATTCCTGAATGGTGCTCATCACCTCGTGGTACTCCTCCAGGGTCAGACTGTCGTTGGCGGTAATGTTGACCAGCACGCCACGCGCGCCCTTGAGGTCGACGCTTTCCAACAACGGGCTGTTGACGGCGGCCTGAGCGGCGGTACGAGCGCGATCTTCGCCGCTGGCTTGAGCGGAACCCATCATGGCCATGCCCATCTCGCTCATCACGGTGCGCACATCGGCGAAGTCCACATTGATCATGCCGGGGTTGGCGATGATCTCGGCGATCCCGCCGACGGCACTGTGCAGCACATCGTTGGCCGCCATAAAGGCATCGGTCAATTTGGTCTTGGCCCCTAACACCTGCATCAACTTTTCGTTGGGGATGACAATCAGGCTATCTACATGTTCCGACAGGGCCTTGAGGCCTTGCTCAGCCGCACGACTACGCTTGCCCTCGAACAAGAACGGCTTGGTGACCACGGCCACGGTGAGGATACCCAGTTCCTTGGCGACCTCGGCCACGACCGGGGCCGCGCCGGTGCCGGTGCCACCGCCCATGCCCGCGGCGATGAACAGCATGTCGGCACCATCAATCATCTCGATGATGCGCTCACGGTCTTCCAGCGCCGATTCGCGGCCGACCTCCGGCTTGGCTCCGGCACCCAGTCCCTTGGTGATGCTATTGCCGATCTGCAACTGCATCGGGGCGCGGTTGCGACGCAGGGCTTGGGCATCGGTGTTGATGGAGATGAATTCCACCCCACCCATACCCTTCCCGATCATGTGGTCAACGGCATTCCCGCCGCAACCGCCAATACCAATGACCTTGATCACGGCTTCCTGAGTTTGAGTTTCTTCCAGTTCGAATAACATAGTCTTGCTCCTTTACACACTCGTTGTCTTAAAAAAGGCCCGCCGGCCCACGCATTACTTTCGGATCATGACTGACCCCACTACTGAGACGCATCACTGCGCCCATTTCAAAAAACATCCTTGAACCAACGCTTCATCCGTTCCGCGAGCGCGCTTACGCCGCCCTCGCCCAAAAATGTTGCGGGATCGCGCTGCTCCAGTCCCGCGATCAACAGCCCTACGCTGGTGGCATAACGGGGATTACGCACCCGCTCAGCGAGCCCTCCCGAATAGTTGGGAACCCCCACCCGCACCGGCACATGAAAAATCTCTTCGGCCAACTCAACCATGCCCGGCAACAGACTGCTGCCGCCCGTCAGGACAATGCCGGACGAGATCTGCTCGATAAAACCAGAGCGGGTCAGCTCCGCCTTGATCATGTTGAACAACTCCTCCACACGCAGCTCGATCACCTCGGCCAACAGGGGACGGGAAAGCTGGCTGGGCAAGCGATCGCCAATGCCGGGGACTTCAATCATTTCCCGTGAATCGGCCAACGCACGCAGGGCAATACCATGACGGATCTTCAGCTCCTCAGCCTCTCGGGTTGGGGTACGCAAGGCCATGGCGATGTCGGTGGTTATCTGATCTCCGGCAATCGGAAGGACCGCCGTATGCTGGAGCGCGCCGTGGGTAAAGACGGCCATATCCGTCGTCCCGCCCCCAATATCGATCAGCGCCACACCCAGATCTTTTTCGTCCTCGTTAAGCAAAGCCAGACTAGAGGCCAGCGGTTGCAGGATCAGATCAGACAGCTCGACCCCGCAACGGCGCACACACTTTTCCAGGTTCTGCGCGGCCGATACGGCCCCGGTTACGATGTGAATCTTGACCTCCAGACGCACACCACTCATGCCCAAGGGATCACGCACATCCCCTTGGCCATCAATGATGAATTCCTTTGGCTCCACATGGAGCACTTGCTGGTCAGTCGAAATATTCACTGCACGCGCCGTCTCCATCACGCGATCGATATCGGCCTTCGCCACTTCGCGGTCGCGCAACGGCACCATGCCATGTGAGTTGAGTGAACGCACATGACTGCCCGAGATACCGGCGTAGACCTCGCGTATCTTGCAGTTGGCCATCAGCTCGGCATCCTGCAAGGCGCGTTGCACGGCGGCCACCGTGTCTTCAATGCTGACCACCACCCCTTTTCTAAGGCCGCGTGAGCCTGTGGCACTCATGCCGATGATATTGAAGCCGCCCTCATCCGTCGGTTCAGCGACCAGCACCACGATCTTCGAGGTGCCAATATCCAGCCCGATGATCAGGTCCTTGTTCTCGCGCATCTTGCTGATATTCGCAAAACTCATGTCTTTGCCTTTATGGATGACGGACTTGGCCGCTTCGCGGGCGACGCCCCGACCCGTACCGAGAACCCGTTCGGATAGCGCATGTCAACATGCGCAATCGAGCCCGAAACGCGTTCCGCCGCCGAATAAAACCGGATAAAGCGTTGCAGACGCTCACTTAACTGTTCCTGACCCAGATCGATCACGATTCCGTCGTTGAGACCCAGTTGCCAGGCACTCCGACGGTCAACACGGATCTGCGCAATCGTCCAACCCTGAGGCGCCAGAAGGGCCGCGAATTCGGCATAGCGACGCGCCACCACAGCCTCCGTGCCATCAGGCGCTTCCACCTTGAGCAACTCGGGGGCCGGCCTCGCCGGATAGACCTCGCCCTGTACGCTCAGGGTGTCATGTTCGTTCCATGCGGCCAAAGGGGTGCGCTCTTCCAAGGTCACCCGAATACGCCCGGGCCAAATGCGCTGGGCCTGCGCCCGATAGACCCAGGGCATCAATTCAAATTCATGTTTGACGGCCCTCATGTCCAGGCTCAAAAAACTGCCCTGCAACTGCGCCACCGCCCCGCGTACCCCGGCAATCGTCTGCGCCTGATGCGCACCACGAACCTCCACCTGCTGCACCGGCAGGCCGTGCTGATACACCACCATCGCGCCATAACCCAGAGCGAAGGCCAGCGCCAGCAGAACGAGGCCCTTCGACAGCCGATTCATGAGGTGCGCGTTATCGGTCACGCTATGCCACATCCGCCGCCTCCTCATTGGCCAAGGCCAGCACCTGCAAGCACAGATCAGCAAACTCGATGCCGCTGGCGCGGGCGGCCATAGGCACCAGACTGTGATCGGTCATCCCCGGTGAGGTATTGATCTCCAGCACATAGGGGCGCTGATTCGCATCCAGCAGGATGTCCACCCGGCCCCAACCACGGCAACCCAGCACCGCAAAGGCCCGTTGCGCCAATTGCTGCATCTCGACCTCCAACGCAGCAGGCAAACCGCTCGGGACGAGGTAGCGGGTGTCATCACGCAGATACTTGGCTTCGTAGTCGTAGAACTCGGTGGCCGGCACAATGCGGATCACCGGGAGTGCTCGCCCACCCAGAATGCCCACCGTAAATTCGCCACCCGATAGCTCACGCTCGGCCAGGACCAGGTCGTCATAGCGCGCGGCCTCGCGCCACGCCGCCTGCAAGCACCCGGGCGTCTTGACCTTGGTGATACCGATACTCGAACCCTCGTTCGCCGGCTTGACGAAAATGGGCAGACCCAACTGTTGCTCGATGGCGGCAAAGTCGCTGGCCTCCGTCAGCAGGGCATATTCCGGCACCGGCAGACCGGCCACCTGCCACATCAGCTTGCTGCGCCACTTATCCATCGCCAACGCCGAGGCCAGCACCCCGCTACCGGTATAGGGAATCTTCAGCAAGGACAACGCGCCCTGCATTTGACCATCTTCGCCGCCCCGTCCGTGCAGGGCGATAAAGACGCGATCAAACCCGGCCGCTTCCAGGCCCTGCAAACCCCCGTTGGCCGGGTCATAGGGATGCGCATCCACGCCCCGACTGCGCAGCGCCGCCAGAACAGCCGCGCCACTCTTCAGCGACACCTCGCGCTCTGCCGAGTTGCCCCCCAGCAAAACGCCCACTTTGCCGAGCTTATTCATCTCCGCCTTCATTTGGCCTCTCCAACGATACGCACTTCGCGTTGCAACTCGATTCCGCTCAGCGCCTTCACGGTCCCCTGCACCCGAACAATCAGTGCCTCGATGTCTGCCGCCCGCGCCTTGCCCAGATTGACGATGAAATTGGCGTGCTTTTCGGACACCTGCGCATCGCCTACCCGCAGGCCCTTGAGGCCACAGGACTCGATCAGGCGAGCGGCAAAATCTCCATCCGGGTTGCGGAACACCGAACCGGCATTGGGCAGATTGAGCGGCTGGGTCTCGGCGCGCCGGTCCAGCAGCCGCCGGGTCACAGCCCGAGCAATCTCGCGTGCGTCCGCGTCCGGGTTGCAGCGGAAATGGAACCAGGCGGCAATAAACCACTCCTCGTTGCCCACCACGGGGCGCACATGGCGATAGCCGATGTCGTAGGCCTCGTGCGGACGGGTATGCAAGTGCCCGGAACGATCGACCGTCAGCACCTGCAGAACGGCGCCCCAGGTCTCACGCCCATGGCACCCGGCATTCATGGCCAAGGCCCCACCCACCGTACCCGGGATGCCGGCCAGAAACTCGGCGCCCTCCATACCTTCAGCGCTAACAAAGCGCGCCAATTTAGGACTGGAAACTCCCGCCTCGGCATAGACCACCGCCTCGTCTTCCTGCAGACGCGCGGACAATTCCGGGAAATCGTCCCGCCCCGCCACGCGCAGCTCGGACAACAGGCCATGCAAAAACACCACCGTGCCACGCACCCCGCCATCGCGAACCAGCAAATTGCTGCCCAGACCGATGAACAGGACGGGCTCTTCTGCCGGGAGCAGACGCAGGAAGGCACACAAATCATCAAGGTCGGCCGGCTCGTAAAAGCGATCGGCCGGCCCGCCCACACGCCAGCTCGTATAGCGGCTCAGCGGCACCCGATGGCGCAAGGTGCCGCGCAAAAGATCCAGATTGGCGAGGGTGTGATCGATCACTTTTCGGCCCCCGCCAAGCGAACGGGAAGCTGACCAATCGAGCCAGCCCCCATGGTCAGCACCACATCACCGGCCTTGAGCAGCCCCGTCAGGGCCGCATCCACCTCAGTCACCTCCGGCACGAACAGCGGCTCCCGACCCCGCAGACGCAGGGCGCGCGCCAAGCTGCGTCCATCGGCCGCCACCACGGGTGCCTCGCCCGCCGCATAGACCTCGGTCAGCACCACGATATCGGCCTGCGCCAAGACCCCAACGAAATCCTCGAACAGGTCACGGGTGCGGGTGTAGCGATGCGGTTGGAAGACCAGCACGATACGCCGTCCCGGGAAGGCCCCACGCGCCGCGGCCAGGGTCGCCGCCATCTCCACCGGGTGATGGCCGTAGTCATCCACCAGGGTGTAGTGGCCGCCTTGCGGAAGGGCCACCTCGCCATAACGCTGAAAGCGCCGTCCCACCCCATGAAACTCGGCCAAGGCCTTTTGCACCGCCGCATCCGGCAGATTGAGCTCCCAGGCCACGCCGATGGCCGCCAGCGCATTGCGCACATTGTGCAGGCCCGGCAGGTTCAGGCGAATATCGATGGGCGAACGGCTGCCGTTGCGCAGCGCCGTAAAACGCATACCACCCTCTTCAGGCCGCACATCAATCGCCTGAATGCCGGCCCCCTCGGACAGTCCATAGGTCATCACCGGGCGCGTCACCTGAGCGCGGATCGCGACCACACCCGGATCATCAATACACAAGAAACTCATGCCCCAGAACGGCAGGCGGTGGATGAACTCAATGAAGGCCGCATGCAAACGCTCGACGCTGTGGCCGTAGGTCTCCATGTGGTCCTGATCAATGTTGGTGACAATGGAAATCACCGGCGACAAATGCAGGAACGAGGCATCCGATTCATCCGCCTCGGCCACCAGATACTCGCCCTGACCCAGACGCGCATTCGCCTCGGCGGCCAAGAGCTTGCCGCCGATGACAAAGGTCGGATCCACACCGGCCTCCGACAACACACTCGCGATCAAACTGGTGGTTGTGGTCTTGCCATGTGTCCCGGCGACGGCAATCCCCTGTTTGAAGCGCATCAACTCAGCCAGCATCATCGCCCGCGCCACGACGGGGATCTGCGCCGCGCGTGCCGCCACGACCTCGGGGTTGTCGGCCTGCACCGCCGTCGAGGTGACGATCACATCGACACCCTGCACATGATTCGCGCTATGCCCCTGATACACGCGTGCGCCCAAGGCGGCCAGCCGCCGCGTCACGGCGCTCTCGGCCTTGTCGCTACCGCTAACCTCGAAGCCCAGATTGATCAACACCTCGGCAATGCCGCTCATGCCGGCGCCACCGATGCCCACGAAGTGGATCCGTTTGACCTTGTGTTTCATCGCTCTATCTCCTCCATGGCATCGGCCACGGCCTCCGCCGCCAGCGGCAATGCCAACGCACGCGCACGGCGGGCCCGCTCGATCAGTTCCACCCGGGTCAGTGCACGCAACCAGGCCGCCAGCGATTCGGCTGTCAGGCTGGATTGCGGCAACAACCAGCCCGCATCGGCATCAACCAGGAACCGCGCATTGGCCGTCTGGTGATCGTCCACGGCATGGGGGAATGGCACGAATCCCGCCGCCACGCCTGCCGCCGCCAGCTCAGACACCGTCGAGGCCCCGGCGCGACAAATCACGCCATCCGCCCAGTCATAGGCAGCGGCCATGTCTTCGATGAAGGCCAGACATTCACCCGCCACACCTGCCTCCGCATAATTTTTCTGCAAGCCTTCCAAATGCCTTGCACCCGCCTGATGCCGCACCTGCGGCCGCTCGGCCTCCGGGATCAGCGCCAAGGCCTGTGGCACCAAGGCATTCAAGGCCGTGGCCCCTAGGCTGCCGCCGATCACCAGGAGGCGTAACGGCCCCTCACGCCCCGCCATGCGTTGCGCCGGATCGGCCATCGCTGCAATCTCTGCACGCACCGGATTGCCCACAAACCGCGTATCGGCCCGACAACCCGGAATGGCGCTGCGGCCCGTAAATGCACCCGGCAGGCCCAGCAGGATGCGATCCGCCACGCAGGCCAGCAGCCGGTTGGTCAGCCCCGCACGGGCATTTTGTTCGTGAATGGCCAGCGGCCGACCCAACAGCACGGCCATCATGCCGCCGGGGAAGGCCGCATAACCGCCCATACCCAGGACCACGGCGGGACGCACCCGACGCACGATACGCAGCGCCTGCCAGAAGGCGCGCAGAAGATGTAGCGGCAACAGGGCCAGACGCATCACCCCCTTGCCACGCACCCCGGCCATCGACAGGGTCTCCAGCGGAATCCCCTTGGCCGGCACCAGTCTGGCCTCGATCCCCACGGCGGTTCCCAGCCAGGTGACGCGCCAGCCGCGTGTGCGCAGGACCTCAGCCACCGCCAAGGCGGGGATCACATGCCCACCCGTCCCACCGGCCATGATCAAGGCGTGACGATTCATACCAGCCTCCCACCGCGCATCAGCAGGCGATTCTCGAAATCGACCCGCAACACCAAGGCAATCGCCAGACAATTGACCAGCAGGCCGGATCCGCCGTAGCTCATCAGCGGCAGGGTCAGTCCCTTGGCCGGCAAGGCACCTAGATTGACGCCCATGTTGATGAAGCACTGCACGCCGAGCCAGACGGCCACCCCCTGCGCCACCAAGGCCTGGAAATTCCGCCCCATCAGGGAGGCCTGCCAGCCGATGGAGATGGCCCGCCAGATCACCCAAGCAAAAAGACTCATGACGGTCAAGATCCCTAATGCGCCCAGTTCTTCACCCAGAATGGCCATCAGGAAGTCCGTGTGCGCCTCCGGCAAATAGAACAGTTTCTCGACGCTCTCGCCCAGCCCTACACCGAACCAGCCGCCGCGCCCCACAGCCATCAAGGCATGCGTGATCTGATAGCCTGCACCCAGTGGGTCCACCCATGGATTCATATAGTTCATCATCCGCGCCATACGGAAGGGCTCAAAATTAATCAACAAGACCACCCCTGCGACCACCAGGACCAGCAACAACAGGAACAGACGTAGATTCAGGCCGCCCAGGAACAAGATGCCCATGGCGATGCTCACGATCACCAGCGTGGCCCCCAGATCGGGCTCCATCTGCAGCAGGCCCGTGATGAGCAGCATGACCAGAAACATGGGCAGAAAGCCCTTTTGGATGCTGCCCATGAGCGCCGCCTTGCGCACCGTGTAGTCCGCCGCATAAAGCACTGTGGCCAGTTTCATCAACTCCGAAGGCTGGAAATTGCCCAAGGGGCCGAGGCTGATCCAGCGCCAACTGCCCTTCACTTCGCGGCCAATCCCCGGTATGAAGACCAGCACCAAAAGAACCGCTGAGACCAGAAACAGGATCGGCGCGGCCTTTTGCCAGGCCGCAGAGGGCAGGCGGAACAAGGCCACGGAAGCCACAATCGCAATGAACAGCGAGACGCCATGGCGGAACAAGTAATGTTGCGCACTATGACTCGCCGTACGCGCCTCGGCGATGGCGATCGACGAGGAATACACCATAAGCAGGCCCGTAATGAGCAGAGCCACCGTGACCCAGAACAACTGCGTGTCATACGGCTGCAGCATCGTGCGCTTCAAGGCGGCGTTATGAAACATGGGCCACCCCTGCTCTTAAAACCTCGGCCTTAAAGACCTCGGCACGGTGTACATAGTTCCGAAACTGATCCCAGGACGCACACGCCGGCGAGAGCAGCACCACATCCCCCGTTTGAGCCAACGCGCGGGCGACGGCCACCGCATTTTCCAAGGTGCCACACTGCTGCACCGGGGTGCGCGGCCCCAAGGCGGATTCGATCAGCCGTGCATCGCGGCCAATCAGCAGCACGGCGCGAGCGTGGCGCGCCGCCTCGCGCAAAGGCGAAAAATCCTGGCCCTTGCCGTCGCCCCCGGCGATCAGGATCACCGGTTGGGTGAAGCCCTTTAGCGCTGCCTCGGTCGCGCCCACATTGGTGCCCTTGGAATCGTCGTACCAGGTGACGCCGTTGATTTCTGCGACCTTTTCGACGCGATGCGGCAAGCCCTTGAAGGTCCGCAATGCGGGCAGCAGGCTTTCGTACGGCAAGTCGATGGCGCGGCACAGCGCCAGTGCGGCCAAGGCGTTGGCGGCGTTGTGCAGTCCGGCGATGGGCAGATCGCTGACCGGGCAAAGTAGGCTTGCACCTTCGGCCAGCCAGAGGGTGTCTTGTTCGCGCACGATGCCGAATTCCCGCGCATCCGCGTTCAGACCGAAGCTGCGCAGGGTGCGCTGGGGCAAGGTCAGCGCCGCGGCGGGCGCGTCATCCCGATTGACGACCTGCACGGCGGCATGGGCAAGGATGCGCGCCTTGGCGGCGGCGTAGCCGGCCATGCCCTCGTAACGATCGAGATGATCTTCGGACAGGTTCAGCACGGTCGCTGCCGCTGGCATCAGGCTGCGTGTAGTTTCAAGTTGGAAGCTGGACAACTCCAGCACCCAGACCGCAGGATGTTCTCCTGCCCCTACGGGGCGGATGGGTGTTTCTTCGTAGGGGCAACCCCCTGTGGTTGCCCATTCACCGCCAGGGCAGGCACAGGGGCCTGCCCCTACGGGGTGGCTTGGCGTGTTTCTTGAGAGCGCATCCAACACCGGCAGGCCGATGTTGCCGGCCATGATGGTTTTCTTGCCAGCCGACGCACACAGATGACCGACAAGGCTGGTGACGGTGCTTTTGCCATTGGAGCCGGTGATGGCGATGACCTGGCTACCATCCCCCGCAATGGCGCGGGCGAAGAGTTCGACATCGCCCACAATGTCTTTCCCTGCCCGGGCGGCGGCGGCAATCTCGGGGGTCGCCACCGCAACACCCGGGCTGACCACGATCATGTCGGCCCAGGCGAAATCGGCGGCATCAAAACGACCCAGGGTGCAGGACGCCGGAGACAGTGCGCAGGCCTCCAGTCCAGGCGGTGCCGCACGAGAATCCGTGGCGCGCACCTCGGCCCCCTGCGCCTGCAACCAACGCACGCAGGACACCCCAGTATCGCCCAGCCCTACGACCAAGGCCTTGATACCGTTGAGATCCGTGCGTGTGGCGCTCATGTTTATCTCAGCTTCAAGGTGGACAGGCCGATCAACACCAGCATCATCGAGATGATCCAGAAACGCACGACAACCTGGTTTTCCTTCCAGCCCTTGATCTCGAAGTGGTGGTGAATGGGCGCCATCAGGAAGACGCGTTTGCCGCGTAGTTTGTAGCTCGCCACCTGGATCATCACCGAAACGGTCTCGGCAACGAACACGCCACCCATGATGAACAACACGATCTCTTGGCGCACGATCACCGCGATCACGCCCAGCGTGCCGCCGAGCGCCAGGGCCCCCACATCGCCCATAAAGACCTCGGCGGGATAGGCGTTGAACCACAGGAAGGCCAGCCCCGCGCCAACGATGGCGGAGCAGATGATGACCAGTTCACCGGCACCCGGAATGAAGGGCAAGGACAGATACTTGGCGAACACAGCGTGGCCCGCGACATAGGCGAAGATACCCAGCGCGCCACCCACCATGACCGTCGGCAAAATCGCCAAGCCATCCGCGCCATCGGTCAGATTGACCGCGTTGCTGGCGCCGACGATGACGAAATAGGCCAGGATGACAAAACCAACCGTGCCGAGGGGAATGGCCACCTCCTTGAAGAAGGGCACGATCAGTTCGGTTTGCGCCGGCAGGTGTGCGGAATAGGCCAACCACAGCGCCACGATAATGGCGATCACCGACTGCCAGAAATACTTCCAACGCGAGGCCAGGCCCTTGGGGTCGCGGTGCACCACCTTGCGCCAGTCATCGACCCAGCCGACGATGCCAAAGCCGATCAGGGTCACCAGCGTCGCCCACACATAGCGGCTGGAGAGATCTGCCCACAGCAGCGTGGTCAGGATAATGGCCACCAGGATCAACACCCCGCCCATGGTGGGCGTGCCCTGTTTGACCAGATGGGTCTGCGGGCCGTCCGTACGCACCGCCTGGCCCACCTTCTTCGCCGCCAACCAGCGAATCATGGCCGGGCCGATGAGGAAAGAGATCAGCAACGCCGTCAGCGCCGCCAGCACCGCACGCAGCGTGATGTACTGGAAAACATTGAAGGCGCGCACATCGTGGCCAAGCCACTGAGCCAGCATCAAGAACATATTTTGCCCTCCGAAAGGCCGCCCTGAGGAGGGCAATGCGCCCCCTCGGGGGGCAGCGAAGCGTGGGGGCAGACCCCTCGCTCCACAAAGGATTGCACGACGCGTTCCATCTTCATGAAGCGCGACCCCTTCACCAGCACCGTGACTTGCGGCCCCAGCGCGTTTTCGACCCCAGCCAGCAGGTCCTCAATCAATTCAAAATGTTGACCGCCCTCACCAAAGGCGCGTGCGGCGTTCACGGCCAGGCCGCCGAAGGCCAAGAGGCGATCGATGCCCGCCGCGTGAGCGCGCTCGCCGATCTCAGCATGCAAGGCGGCGGCCTCCGGCCCCAGCTCACCCATATCACCCAGCACCAAAACGCGTTGGCCCGGCAGGGCGGCGAGCACCGCAATGGCGGCAGAAACCGAATCGGGATTGGCGTTGTAGGTATCGTCGATCAGGCGCGCACCGAGGATGCAATCGTGCGCCTGCAGGCGGCCCTTGACGCCGGCATAGCCTGCCAGGCCGCGCGCTACCGCATCCGTCGATGCCCCCAGCGCCAACGCAGCAGCAGCGGCGGCGGCGGCGTTTCGGGTGTTGTGTTCGCCCAGCGCGGACAGCGTGGTTTCAATACGGCCCTGTGGGGTGTGCAGGATGAGGGATGAGGACTGAGGACTGAGGGATGCGCGCTCTGCGCGGATGTTGGCCGTGTCGCCCAAGCCAAACGCCAACACCGAGTGCGAACCGGCGAGTTGGCGCCAAAGGTCCGCGTGCGGATCATCGGCGTTGACGATGGCGACGCCCTCCACACGCAAGCCCGCATAAATCTCACCCTTGGCGCGCGCCACCGCCTCCAGCGTTCCAAGGCCTTCCAGATGGGCGCGCTGAGCGTTGTTGACCAAGGCCACATCCGGCCTGGCAATGTGCGTCAAGTAATCGAGTTCGCCCGGGTGGTTCATGCCCATCTCGGCCACGCAGAAACGGTGCGTCGGGGCCAATTTCAGCAGGGTCAGCGGCAGGCCGTAGTCGTTGTTGAGGTTGCCTTGAGTCGCCAAAACCGCATCGTCCCCCGCCTCAGCGCGCAGGATGGCTGCGGTCATTTCTTTCACCGTGGTCTTGCCGTTGCTGCCGGTGATGGCCACCAACTTGGCTGGCATCCGGTCGCGATGCCACGCCGCAAGTTGACCCAAGCCGATGCGGGTGTCCGCCACCACGATGGCCGGTGACACATCAAGCCCGGAATCAGCCGCAATCATCACCGCCGCCGCGCCGCGCGCCAGCACATCGGCCACAAATTTGTGCGCATCAAAACGCTCGCCGCGCAGGGCGACGAACAAGGCGCCGGCCACATCGCCCCGGCTGTCGGTGGTAACGCGATCCCACGCGACATCGGCACCGATGGCTTGAGCATTCAATGCGGCGGCGACTTCAAGCAATCTCATGGGCACTTCCTTTGTTTTTTAACGCCTGCAGGGCAACCGCGGCGTCCGAGAACGGCAGACGCTGCCCGCCGATCTCCTGGTAATCTTCATGGCCCTTGCCGGCAATCAACACCACATCGTCAGGGCCGGCCTCGGCGATGGCCGCGAGGATGGCGGCACCGCGATCGAGCAGTGCGCGCTGTCCGGCGGGCATGGCGGCCAGGATGTCATCGAGGATGGTCTGCGGATCCTCATGACGCGGGTTGTCACTGGTGACGATGGCGCAGTCCGCGCCTTGGGCGACGGCCGCCCCCATCAAGGGCCGCTTGCCACGATCGCGCCCGCCACCACAACCGAACACACAGCACAAGCGACCCGGGGTGATCGCACGCAGCGTGGCGAGCACCTTCTCCAGCGCGTCCGGGGTGTGGGCGTAGTCGATGACCACCAGCGGGCAAGCGGATTCGCGCGGCAACGCCTGCAATCGGCCAGAAACGGGGGTGAGTTGTTCGAGTTGCTCTGCGACCTGCGCCAGCGACACATCGCTGGCCAGCAAGGCGCCGGCGGTCGCGAGCAGATTTTCACAGTTAAAACGGCCCAGCAGCGGCGAGCGTACCGTGGCCTGCCCCCACGGCGTCACGAGGGTAAAGGCCAGGCCGCGGGCATCCATCTGCAAGGCCTCGGCGCGTATGTCGCCTTGGTTAATGCCATAGGTCAGCACCTGCGGCACGCGCCCTTTGATCTCACCTGCCAAGCGCCTGCCCAGCGCATCGTCCGCGTTAAGCACGGCAGCCTTGAGGCCGGGCCAGGCAAACAGACGGGACTTGGCGGCAGCATAGGCCTCCATGTCGCCGTGATAGTCCAGGTGGTCGCGCGACAGGTTGGTGAGCACAGCAACATCGAAATGCATCCCCGCCACGCGGCCTTGGTCGAGGGCGTGTGAAGACACCTCCATGGCCAGCGCCTCGGCCCCCGCCTCGGCAAACTCGGCCAGCAAACCTTGCAGCGTGACGGCATCCGGCGTGGTGTGGCGGCTGTCTTGCAGGTCATGGACTAGGCCATTACCCAGCGTGCCGACGATGGCGGTCTTGCGACCGACACGGGTCAACGCCTCGGCGATCCAATGCGAACAGGAGGTCTTACCGTTGGTGCCGGTGACACCGATAGCCCACAAGCGGGCGGACGGGTCGCCATACCATTCGACGGCGAACGCGGCGGCCAAGCGAGAAAGTCCGGCCAGCGCAAAGTTCTCGACGCGGACATCCGATGGCCACGCAAAATCGCTGGGCTCCCAAACGACGGCGGCGGCACCGGCCTCCACCGCCGCGGCAATGTGGGCGCGGCCATCATGTACTGCGCCAGGCCAAGCCATGAAGATGTCGCCGGCCTTTACGCCGCGGCTGTCGGAGGTCAAATTCGCGTGCGGTGAGCACTCACGCAGGACCGCTATCAGGGCCTTGAGGTTGGAGTCCGTCATACCGCCTCCGCCACAACCGGTGTGCGCACCGGCGGCAAGGATTCCATCCGCTCATCCGGCGGCAAGGCAAGGAAACGCAGAGTGCCTGCCATGATGCGTGAAAACACCGGCGCGGCCACTTCCCCCGCGTAGTAAATGCCCGTGCTCGGATCATCCACCACGACGGCGATCACCACGCGCGGGTTGGAGGCCGGAGCCATGCCCACGAAAGAGGCCCAATAGTGATTCCCTGCAAAGGAACCATTGATCAATTTATGTGCGGTGCCCGTCTTGCCCGCCACGCGATAGCCCGGCACACGCGCCTTGGGGGCGGTACCCCCTTCCTGCGTCACCGACTCCAGCATGGCCCGCACCTGTTGCGCCGTTTCCTGGCTGATCACCCGCTCGCCCTCCACCGGGGTGCTGCGTTTCTCCACCGTCAGCGGCATCAAGAGGCCATCATTAGCAAACAGGGTATAGGCCCGTGCAAGTTGCAACAGGCTGACTGAAATCCCATGACCGTAAGCCAAGGTCCCTTTTTCGATGGGCAACCACTTGGACTTCATACTACGCATCTGGCCTCGAGTCTCGCCCGGCAGGCCAGACCCGGGGACCTTGCCAAAGCCGCTCCGGGTATAAATGTCATGGATGTCGCTATCGCGCATAGTGCCGGCAATCTTGGCCATGACGACATTGCTCGATGTCTGTATGGCCTGGGCAACGGTAATGATCCCTTTCTTGTCGTGCGTGTCACGAATAGCCTTACCCGAGAGCACCAGATTCTCATCTGAGTTGTAACGGCTAGCCGGCTTGACAATGCCGAGATCAAGCGCCGCCGAAATGAAGATGGGCTTCATGGTCGAACCCGGTTCGAAGGCATCGGTCACCGCACGATTGCGGGCTAGAACCTGAGTCATCGTCGCGCGATCATTCGGGTTGTAGGCCGGATAGTTGGCAAGCGCCAGGATCTCGCCGGTGCGCGCATCCAAGACCACAGCGCTGGCCCCTTTTGCTTTGAATTTATCTGTGGCCGTCTGCAATTCCCGGTAGGCCAAGTACTGAATCTGTGAATTGAGGCTCAGCGTCAGATCGCGTCCAGGCTTGGGCAGACGAATGAGATCCAACTCCTCGACGATATTGCCCGAACGATCGCGAATGACCGATTTCAGGCCCGGCACTCCGGCCAACACAGACTGATAGGACACCTCAATGCCTTCCAATCCATTGTCTTCCACATTGGTCACGCCCAAGGCCTGCGCCATCGTCTCGCCTGCCGTGTAATAACGACGGTATTCCGGTTGGCTGCTCACGCCCTTGATATTGAGCGCCATCACGGCCTCCGCCACTTCCGCCGGTGCTTGGCGACGCAAATAGACAAAACGGGCCTTCTTTTCGCGGAGCAGACGCTCCAGATAAGCCCGATCGACGGGCAATCCCGTCACCAGTTGCGTGACTTGTTCCGGCGTGATCACGGCCTCGCGGGCGTTAAGCACAATCGCCGCCGCCGGGATGCTAATGGCCAGATGTGCCCCACGCGCGTCCAGCAACATCCCCCGATGGGCCGGAATCTCAACCTGTCGTTTGACACGCAGATCGCTTTGCTTGATCAAAAAGTCCTTTTGAAAGACCTGCATATAGAGAAGACGGCCCACCAACCCGATAAAGGCACCAAAGATCAACAGCATGACGACCTGCATGCGCCAGCGCTGCAGATCAATCTTGATGGAAGGCGAACGACGCGGTCTCATCGCGACACCCCCAACCCCGCCGGGCGGTCCCCTGATGCACTCACCGCACCCCCGTTTAACGCCATTTCTGCTGGCAACACATGGATACGGGAGACATCCGGGTTGCTCATCCCCAAACGCTCGCTCGCGATCGCCTCTACCTTGTGGTACATGGCCCAACTCGCCTGCTTGAGCAGGAGACGCTCCCACTCCACCTCGAGGTCTCGCCCTTCCTTTTGCACCTTCTGCAATTCCAGAAATAACTTGCGCGCCTCATGGCGCGCGGTCACAACAGCCAGTGCGCTGACCGTTACGAGCAGCACGAGAAAAATATCGACCCGTGTCATGACGGACCCCGCCGCTCGGCCACTCTCAACACCGCACTGCGGGCGCGTGGATTGCTGCGCAGCTCTTCAGCCCCCGCACGAATCGCCTTGCCCACCAAGGTCAGACGCCCCTGCGGCAGGAGATGGGCCGGCATGGGCACCTCGGCCGGGATCTCGTGCCCCTGCGCCTCAGCGCGCATGAATTGCTTGACCTGACGATCCTCGAGCGAATGGAAGCTGATCACGGCCAACCTCCCGCCGGGGCACAACGCGGCCAACGCTTGCGGGAGGACCTCCGCCAGTTCTTCAAGCTCCCGGTTAATGTAAATCCGCACAGCCTGAAAGGTGCGCGTGGCCGGATCCTGGCCCGGCTCGCGGGTGCGCACGGTACGCTGACAGATATCGGCCAACTGCCGCGTACGCAACAACGGCCCTTGCTGACGCGCTTCAACGATCCCCTTTGCAACGCGGCGCGCAAACCGTTCCTCGCCGTAATCACGCACCACCTCGGCAATCTCGGCTTCTGAGGCTAGCGCCAGCCACTCCGCCGCGCTCATGCCGGTCGTGGTGTCCATGCGCATATCGAGCGGCGCGTCGCCCCGAAAACTGAAACCCCGTTCGGTCTGATCGATTTGCGGGCTGGACACGCCGATGTCGAGCAGGATGCCATCGACCTGCGCGATCTCCATCTCCTGCAGGGTCTCTGCAAGACGGCTGAAGGGGGCATGAACGATCTGGAAGCGTGAGTCGCTGCGCGCCAGCAACTGACCCTCGGCGATGGCCTGCGGATCGCGATCCAGCGCAATCAGGCGACCCTGCGGCCCCAAGGTCGCCAGGATGGCGCGGCTGTGCCCCCCTCGGCCAAAGGTGGCATCGACATAAGTGCCCTCGGGACGGATCGCCAGAGCGGCGACCGCCTCCGTCAACAAGACAGGGATATGGGTGGCGGGCGGGTTCACAGCGAAAAGTCCCTGAGCTCATCCGGGAGATCCCCCGCCTGCATGGCCGCCGCCAATTGCCCCGGCAACTCATTGGCCGAGGCATACAACGCCGCCCAGGCCGCGGCCGACCAGATCTCGAATTTGTTACCCTGACCGACCAGCACGGCCTCTTTATCTAAGCCCACGCGCTCACGCAGGGCCGCGGGCAACAAGATGCGTCCAGTACTATCCAATTCCACATCGGAGGCCGAGCCGACCAACACACGCTGCATCAGACGACTCACGGGATTAAAACTAGGCAGGGCGTTGAGCTTGCGCTCGATCGGTTCCCATTCCGGGAAGGGGTAAAGGAGCAGACAGGAAGAAGGGTCCAGCGTGACGATCAGACGGCCAGCGCACTGCGCCTGTAACAGCTCGCGATAACGCGCCGGAATGGCCAAGCGGCCCTTCCCGTCCAACGCCAGATGCGAATGACCCCTGAACATAATGCGTATGCAGATGCCGGGAAACACCCCGACGACCCACTTTCCCCCACAAATCCCCACCAGGCTGCACTATAGAAAGCAGAAAACCGATCGTCAAGTGAAATTTTCAATAGGGACAAGGACTTACGCCATCAGGCAACAAAAACAAAACCGTCATTTTTATTAGATGAATGCGCGACAAACTTAATGTAAGAGATGAAATATCGCACCGATCTATGTACTGACTGGTACATCACTACCAGTCAGAGGTCGCGGTTGGGTGCGCCATAAAAAAAGGGGGGAGTTGGCCGATAAGCCGGGTTCTGTCGTGGACAGTCATTCATCTGGGACGACGCTCGCGCGCCGCCTCGTGCAGCCTACCCGCAGACTCCGGCGGGCCGCCGGTGTTCCGAAAAACGCGTCTGCCTATTTGGCCTTGCTCCGGATGGGGTTTACCCGTCGGGACGGTTACCCGCCCGACCGTGCGCTCTTACCGCACGATTTCACCCTTGCCTGTGCCCGTCCCCACTCAAGGAGGGCCTTGTCGCCTTGCGGCGTCAAGACCCGGGCCATCGGCGGTATGTTTCTGTTGCACTCTCCGTCACCTTGGGGCCTTGCGGCCTTATAGCGCCCAGGTGTTACCTGGCATCCTGCCCTGTGGAGCCCGGACTTTCCTCCCGCCACAAACAGGTGACGGGCGACTGTCTAGCCAACTCCGGGGCGGAGTATAACGGCGGGGGCCCTTAATCTGCGTCCTTATCTGCGTCCTTTGCTGCAGATAATGCCAAGGCCCGCGCATAGAGTGTCGATTTGTTGGCTCCGGTGAGACGCGCAGCCAGTCGCGCCGACTGGCTCGGCGACAATTCCTCCATCAGGGTCGCCAACACCGCCTCGGCCCGCGCACCCTCAGCGTCCAAATCGGCCTCAGGCGCCGCAACCACGAGGACAAATTCGCCCCGCTGATGATCCGGATCGGCCAGCAACCAATCTGCCAGATCCGCCAACGAGGCGGCGTGAAACTGCTCGAAGTGCTTGCTCACTTCCCGCCCCAAGAAACCGCGCCGCGTCCCGCCCAGCTCCTGAACGAGGTCCGCCACCGTCTCCAGAATGCGGTGCGGGGCCTCATAAAAGACCCAGGCACAGGGGCGATCCTTCAGGCTGGCCAACACCTTGCGCCGCGCCACCGCCTTCGGCGGCAAGAAACCATGGAAACACCAATCCCCCTCGATCCCCGCGACCGACAAAACGGCCGTGACCGCACTCGGCCCTGGCAACGGAGTGATGACGAAACCCGCCTCGCGTACGGCCTGCACCACGCGCGCACCCGGATCGGAAATGCCCGGGGTTCCGGCATCGGAGACCAACGCCACGCTGTCACCCGCCCCCAGCGCGGCAATAATCCGCACGGCCGCATCACGCTCGTTGTGTTCGCGGCAGGAGAACAAGGGGACCCGGATCCCGTAAGCGGCCAGCAAGGCCCCCGAGACCCGCGTGTCCTCGGCGGCCACCAGCGCGACACTGCGCAAGACATCCAGGGCGCGCAAACTGATGTCGCGCCGGTTGCCGATTGGCGTCGCCACGACATACAAGGTCGAAGGCCGTGCAGGCTGGGCAACTTCTGGCATCATGGTGACTGGGAGAATCGAAAATGGCAACAGGCCGAAGCATACCCCAGCAGCACGGTGCCGCCGCAGAACAACAAGCGGCAAACTTCCTTGCAGGCCAAGGCCTGACCCTGATCACGCGCAATTACCGCTGTCGCGGCGGCGAGATCGACCTCATTGCCCAGGACGGCGATACCCTCGTCTTTGTCGAGGTCCGCGCCCGGAATAACAGTTACTACGGCGGCGCGGCCGCGAGTATTACGCGGCATAAACAACAACGCCTGATCTACGCCGCCCGCCATTATCTGATGCACCTGGCAAACGAACCCCTCTGCCGTTTCGATGCCATCCTCATTGATGGCGAGCATCTGGAATGGCTGCGCAGCGCGTTCGATGGTTTTTAATACGGGGCATGATAATCTCTACCTATCTATATTTTGCAACCCGGAGAACCTCCATGCGTACGCCCTTCTTACTCACTCTCTCCCTTCTGGCCTCAGCCCTACTCAGCGGTTGCGCCCCGGTCATTGTCGGCGGTGCCGGAGTCGGCGTGCTCATGACGGAAGATCGCCGCACCGTCACCACCTATCTGATGGACGAAGAGATCGAACTCAAGGCGGGTCACCGTACCTCCGAAGCCAAGTTAGAAAAGGTGCATGCCAACTTCACGAGTTATAACCGCCGCGTCCTGATCACCGGCGAGGCCCCGACCGAGGCGCTCAAGACCCGCGTGGGCGAGATCGCACGCGGGGTTGAGAATGTGCGCGAGGGCGAGGTCAAAAATGAGCTGCAGATTGCCGCCCCGACCTCGCTGGTCACCCGCAGCAACGATGTCCTCCTGACCACCCAAGTCAAGGCGGGCCTGTTCAACGACCGTCGCATCAATGCCAACCAAATCAAGGTCGTCAGCGAAAATGGCGTCGTGTTCTTGATGGGCATCGTCAAGCCGGCCGAAGGCGATGCGGCCGCCGAGACCGCCTCCAAGGTCTCGGGCGTGACCCGCGTCATCAAGGTCTTTGAAGACTTCCGCTAAGGACCTAAGCCCATTACGCCATGCATTACGCTGACCTGCGCGATTTCATCACCCAGCTTGAGGCGCGTGGCGAGTTAAAGCGCATTGCGGCGCCCGTCTCGCCGCATCTGGAGATGACGGAGATCGCCGACCGGGTGCTGCGTGCGGGCGGCCCGGCGTTGCTCTTTGAAAACCCCACGGGCCACACCACGCCGGTACTGGCCAACCTGTTTGGCACGGTCAAGCGCGTGGCGCTGGGGATGGGCGAGGAAGACCCCGCCCGGCTGCGCGAGATCGGCAAACTGCTCGCCTATCTAAAAGAGCCCGAGCCGCCCAAAGGGCTGAAAGACGCCTGGGACAAGCTACCCATCCTCAAGCAGGTGCTCAACATGGCACCCAAGGTGGTCAGCCACCCGCCTTGTCAGGAGGTCGTGCTGGAAGGTGATGCGGTCGATTTGGCCGCCCTGCCGGTGATGACCTGTTGGCCGGGCGATGTCGCACCCCTCATCACCTGGGGCCTGACCATCACCCGAGGGCCCTTAAAGGCCCGGCAAAACCTCGGCATCTACCGCCAGCAGGTCATCGGCAAAAACAAACTCATCATGCGCTGGCTGGCGCATCGTGGCGGCGCACTCGATTTCCGCGACTTCAGCGCGCAAAACCCCGGTCAGCCCTTCCCCGTCTGTGTGGCCTTGGGCGCTGACCCGGCGACCATTCTGGGTGCCGTCACACCGGTGCCGGACTCGCTGTCCGAATACCAGTTTGCCGGCCTGTTGCGCGGTGCCAAGACCGAGGTCGCCAAGGCGCTGGGTTCCGATTTGCAAGTGCCGGCGCGCGCCGAGATCATCCTTGAAGGCGTCATCCACCCCGACGACATGGCGTTGGAAGGCCCCTACGGCGACCACACCGGCTATTACAACGAACAGGCGCGCTTCCCCGTGTTCACCGTCCAGCGCATCACGATGCGCCGTGACCCGATCTATCACTCGACCTACACCGGCAAGCCGCCGGACGAACCGGCCATTCTGGGCGTAGCGCTGAACGAAGTGTTCGTGCCGCTGCTGCAAAAGCAGTTCCCCGAGATCGCCGATTTCTACCTGCCGCCGGAGGCTTGCAGCTACCGCATGGCCGTCGTCAGCCTGAAAAAGCAGTACCCCGGCCACGCCAAGCGCGTGATGATGGGCGTGTGGAGTTTTCTGCGCCAATTCATGTACACCAAGTTTGTCATCGTCGTGGACGACGACATCGATGTGCGCGACTGGAAAGAGGTCATCTGGGCCATCACCACCCGCGTCGACCCCGCACGCGACACCTTGCTGATTGAAAACACCCCCATCGACTACCTCGACTTCGCCTCGCCGGTCTCGAGCCTGGGCTCCAAGATGGGCCTTGATGCGACCAACAAATGGCCCGGCGAAACCACCCGCGAATGGGGCCGCCCCATCGTCATGGATGCCGCGGTCAAGGCGCGGGTCGACGCGATGTGGAGAGATCTTGGGCTCTGACCGCGGTCTGATCGACAACCCCGCGACAACCCCAGTTAGAATCTGCCTGTTACCGACCGAATACCGCCTGACCAAGACACCATGCATAACCTGACGATCTATTATTTTGGCGACCTCATGGGCAAGCTAGGCCTGGGTCGCGAGACCCTGCGAATCTCACCCGCTCACGCGACCATCGCCGGCCTGATGAAGCTGCTCGCCATCCGGGGCGGCGATTGGGACAAGGCCTTCTCCACGCCCCGTAGCACCCTGCAAATCATGGTCAACAAGCAGCCCGCGCAACCCGATACGGCCCTTGCCTCCGGCGACGAGATCGCCTTCATCGAGTCGATCGCGCTTTAAGGCAGGCTGAAGAAATGTGATTTTCCCGCGGCCCCAACTCCTCTGCGGCAGAGCTGCTCAAATGTTGAGCTGGTTTTGCGGATAAATATCGAGTTTTTGGAAATGCGCGCTCAAAATCCAAGCGCAACTAGGGAAATCGTCGTAGGTCGGCATTCCCATGCCGACTGAACCGGCGGGAATGGATTCCCGCCCTACATGGGCTGCGAGTTGTCGCGGCGAGTTGTCGATATCCCGCAAATTACCCGTCAATTGCCCCGGCTGCAAACGGGTAACAGCGAAAGACTGCAAACAAGCCAGAAACAAAAAACCCAGCATTTACGCTGGGTTAAGTGTTTATGCAAACATCTACGAACCGTTATTTGGTGCCCCGGGCCAGACTCGAACTGGCACGCCTTGCAGCGGCGGATTTTGAATCCGCTGCGTCTACCGATTCCGCCACCGGGGCAAAGAAACGCGATTATCCCGCCAACTAGGCCTTCAGAGCAAGCAGCAAACAGCCCCAATCTCCGGGATAATGGCGACCATGAAGGTTTCCGAGTTTGATTTCACCCTCCCCGATGCGCAAATTGCCCGCTACCCGCTGCCCGAACGCACGGCGAGCCGGTTGTTGCATGTCGATGGCGTAGCGGGATTCTTTGCCGACCGCCGCTTCGTCGATCTACCCGACCTCATGCGGCCGGGCGACTTGCTGGTGTTCAACGATACGCGGGTCATCCCTGCCCGCTTGTTGGGGCGCAAGGCCACCGGCGGGCAGATTGAGGTCTTGGTCGAACGGGTCATCGGCGATCATGAGGTGCTGGCCTTCATTCGTGCCAGCAAATCGCCCAAACCGGGGGCTGTGTTGCATCTCGCAGAGGCGTTCGAGGCCGTGATGCTGGGCCGAGATGCGCATAACGATGATCTGTTTCACTTGCGCTTCGACCCCGCCCGCACCGCGCTGGAATGGTTGGAGGCCTATGGCGCGATGCCCTTGCCGCCCTACATCGACCGCGCGGCAGAGGCCACGGACAGCACTCGTTACCAGACCGTCTATGCCCGCGAGGCCGGCGCGGTGGCCGCGCCCACGGCAGGGTTGCATTTTGACGAGGCCATGCTCGATCGCCTGCAGGCGGGCGGGGTGGAAACAGCTTGGGTGACGCTGCATGTGGGCGCCGGCACCTTTCAGCCGGTGCGCGTCGAGGATACCGATCAGCATCAAATGCACAGCGAACGCTACACCGTTCCGCAACCGACCGTGGACGCCATTGCGGCCTGTCGGCAGCGTGGGGGTCGGGTCACGGCGGTGGGCACAACCAGCCTGCGGGCGCTGGAATCGGCCGCGATCACACACACCCTCACCTCCACTCCCGAAGGGCGCGGGGCGATTCGCGCAGGCGAAGGTGAGACGGCGCTGTTCATCACACCGGGCTACCAATTTCATGTGATCGATCGCCTCATCACCAATTTTCACTTGCCGCGTTCGACGCTGTTGATGCTGGTCTGCGCCTTCGGTGGCCAGCAACTATTATTGGATGCCTATGCCCATGCCGTGGCGAACGGCTACCGGTTTTTTAGCTATGGCGATGCGATGTTGATTGAGCGGACACCCCCTCTCCCCCAACCCCTACCCCTACCCGACGAGGGTGGAGTGTCGCATCATGGATAAAGCCCCCGGCCTGTTCTCACGCCGCCCGTACTGGGCCAAGCGCTTTGGCGTGGCGCCGTTTTTGCCGATGTCTCGCGCCGAGATGGATGCGCTGGGTTGGGATTCCTGCGATGTCATTCTGGTGACGGGCGACGCCTACATCGATCATCCCAGCTTCGGCATGGCGGTGATTGGCCGTCTGTTGGAGGCGCAGGGCTTTCGCGTGGGACTCATCGCCCAGCCGAACTGGAAGTCCGCCGAGGCCTTCCGCACGCTGGGAAAACCGAACCTGTATTTCGGCGTGACCGCTGGCAACATGGATTCGATGGTCAACCGCTACACGGCCGACCGCAAGATTCGCTCCGACGACGCCTACACGCCGAATGCCGAGCCGAACAAACGCCCCGATCGCGCCGTGACGGTGTACGCGCAGCGTTGCAAAGAGGCGTTTCCGGGCGTGGCGGTGGTGCTGGGCGGCATCGAGGCCAGCCTGCGCCGCATCGCCCATTTCGACTACTGGTCGGACACGATGCGCCGCTCGGTACTGGTCGATGCCAAGGCCGACCTGCTGCTGTTCGGCAACGCCGAGCGCGCCGTGGTGGAGTTAACGCATCGACTAGCGGCAGGCGAGGCCATCGGCGAGATTCGCGATCTGCGCGGCACGGCGTTTTTGGCTACGCCGGGCTGGCTGCCCTCCGAAGCGTGGAGCGAGGTCGATGCCCTGACGCAGGAATCCAGCCCGCACCAAAACTGCGTGATCCGTCTACCCAGCTTTGAACAGGTGCAGCACAACAAGACGCTGGACGCGCACGCCTCGCGCATCTTCCATCTCGAATCCAACCCCGGCAACGCGCGCGCCTTGGTGCAGCGCCACGGCGACGGGCCCGGCGCGCGTGATGTCTGGCTCAACCCGCCGCCGATCCCTCTCACCACGCCGGAGATGGACGGGGTCTTTGATCTACCCTATGCCCGTGCGCCGCATCCGGCCTATGGCAATGCCAAGATCCCCGCTTGGGACATGATCCGCTTCTCGGTCAACATCATGCGCGGTTGTTTTGGCGGCTGCACCTTCTGCTCGATCACCGAGCACGAGGGCCGCATCATCCAGAGCCGCTCCAAGGGCTCGGTATTGCGCGAGATCGAACAGATTCGCGACAAGGCCCAGGGCTTTACCGGCGTCATCTCGGACATCGGCGGGCCGACCGCCAACATGTACCGCATGGCCTGCAAGGACCCGAAGATCGAATCGGCCTGCCGCCGGCTGTCCTGCGTATTTCCGGACATCTGCCCGAACATGAACACCGACCACAGTTCGCTGATTGAACTCTACCGCGAGGCGCGCGCCTTGCCGGGAGTCAAAAAGGTGCTGATCGGCTCCGGCGTGCGCTACGACATCGCCGTGCGCTCGCCCGAATATGTGAAGGAACTGGTGCAACACCATGTTGGCGGCTACCTCAAGATCGCCCCGGAGCATACCGAGGAAGGCCCGCTCAATCACATGATGAAGCCGCGCATGACCGCCTACGATCGCTTCAAGCAGTTGTTCGACCAGTTCTCGAAAGAGGCGGGCAAGGAGCAATACCTGATCCCGTATTTCATCGCCGCGCACCCGGGAACCACCGATCTGGATATGTTGAACCTGGCGCTGTGGCTAAAAAAGAACGGCTTCCGCCTCGACCAGGTACAGACCTTCCTGCCCACCCCGCTGGCGCTGGCGACGACCATGTATCACAGCGAGATCAATCCGCTGAAAAAGGTGCTGGGCGGCAAGGCGCAAGCCGTGCCGGTGGTCAAACAGGGCCGCGTGCGCCGCCTGCACAAGGCCTTTCTGCGCTACCACGATCCTGAAAACTGGCCGCTGTTGCGCGAGGCGCTGAAGGCGATGGGGCGCGCTGACCTGATCGGCAATGGCAAAAAACACCTGATTCCGGACTGGCAACCCGCCGGCACAGGCGAACGGAGCATGGCGAAGAAGTCACCGACCCCGATGCGCCCCGGTAAAATGGCGACCCCCAAACCCTCGGCACCCCGCAAGCCCCGCTCCCGCCCATGAACTTTGACCTCCTAGCCACCGATGGCGCCGCGCGCCGTGGCCGCCTGACCACCGCCCACGGCATCATCGAAACCCCGGTGTTTATGCCCGTGGGAACCTACGGCGCCGTCAAAGGCGTGGCGCCAGACGAACTAAAAGCGCTCAAGGCGCAGATCATCCTCGGCAACACCTTCCACCTTTGGCTACGCCCTGGAATGGAGGTGGTACGCGGTTTTGGCGGTCTACACGATTTCATCGGCTGGGATGACCCCATCCTCACCGATTCGGGCGGATTTCAGGTGTTCAGCCTGGCGGCGATGCGCAAACTATCGGAAGAAGGCGTCAAGTTCGCCTCGCCCATCAACGGCGAAAAGCTTCTCTTGACCCCTGAGATCAGCATGCAGATCCAGCGTGTCCTCAACTCGGACATCGTCATGATCTTTGACGAATGCACGCCTTATCCTGCCGATCACGATACCGCGCGGATTTCGATGGAACTTTCGCTGCGCTGGGCGGAACGCTCCAAGACCGCTCACGGTGACAACCCCAATCAACTGTTCGGCATCGTCCAGGGCGGCATGTTCGAAGACCTGCGTGAGCGCTCACTCTCGGAATTGACCAGAATTGGCTTTGATGGCTACGCCATCGGCGGCCTGTCGGTGGGAGAACCCAAGGCGGACATGATGCGCATCCTCGCCCACACCGCGCCGCTGTTACCCCCCGACAAGCCGCGTTACCTGATGGGCGTCGGCACCCCGACCGACATCGTCCAGGCCGTGCAACAAGGCGTGGATATGTTCGACTGCGTGCTGCCGACCCGCAATGCGCGCCATGGCGTGCTCTACACCCGCGAGGGCGTGCTCCATATCAAGAATGCCGCGCACCGCCACGACCCCGCGCCCTTGTCCGAAACCTGTGACTGCACCACTTGCCAGCGTTTCTCTCGCGCCTATCTGCATCACCTGCATCGCATCGGCGAGCCGCTCGGCGCGCGCCTCAATTCCATCCACAACCTGCACTTCTATCAGGAGTTGATGCGCGGCCTGCGCGAAGCCATCGCCGCGGGCCAACTGCAAACCCATATCGCCGGCTTGCCTTTCATGGCCGCGTGATAGAATCCGCGCGATCTTTTACTGGAGCACAACATGCTGATTTCTCTCGCCCACGCCGCCGATGCTGCCCCCCAGCAAGACCCGATCATGAGCTTCTTGCCCCTGATCGTGATCTTCGTACTGTTCTGGTTCCTCATCATCCGTCCGCAAATGAAGCGCACCAAAGACACCAAGAAGATGCAGGATGGCCTGCAGAAGGGCGATGAAGTCATCACCACCAGCGGCCAGATCGCTCGCATCACCAAGATCAACGAGGCCTATGCCACCCTGGAGATTGCTGATGGCGTAAGCTGTGTCTTCCAGCGGGGCGCTATTCAGTCCGTCCTGCCCAAGGGGACCCTGAAAGACCTGTAAGCGATCCGGTTGTGTCACTGATACAACCTGTTCTGACCTATAACTTTTAATCCTGCACCCATGAACCGCTTCCCGCTGTGGAAAAACCTGCTGGTCGGCCTGATCCTTCTGATTGGCCTGACTTACACCTTGCCCAACTTCTTTGGCGAGGCCCCGGCGGTTCAGGTCGCCCCCAACCGTTCCAGTGAGAAGCTGACCCCGGCCCTGATGCAACGGGTCGAAGCAAGCCTTCAGGCGGCGAACATCGCCCATCAAGGCATCACCTTGGATGCCCATGGTGTTCGGGTACGCTTGGCCAACACGGACGAACAAATCCGCGCCAAAGATGTCTTGCAGCAAGCCATGGGGCCGACCTACACCGTCGCCCTCAACCTGATCTCGGCCTCACCGTCCTTCCTGACCTCAATTGGCGCCCTGCCGATGTACCTCGGTCTCGACCTGCGCGGGGGGGTGCATTTCCTCCTGCAAGTGGACATGCCCGGTGCCTTGACCAAGGCCGCCGAGCGCACAGCGGGCGACCTGCGCAGCCTGCTGCGGGAGAAAAAGATCCGCTACAGCGCCATCGCTCGCGAAGGCGAGACCGTGCGCCTCCGTTTTTCCAGCATCGAGACGCGTGCCGAGGCGCGCAGTCTGATCGAGGGCCAGTACCCCGACCTGCAACTCGATGACAGCAACGACGGGGCTGACCACATCCTGGCCGCAAGCCTGAAAGAGGTCGCCCGGCGCAAGGTCGGCGAAGATGCCCTGCAACAAAATCTGACCACGCTGCGCAACCGGGTCAACGAACTGGGCGTGGCCGAGCCGGTGATCCAGCAACAGGGGGCCGACCGCATCGTGGTGCAACTGCCCGGCGTTCAGGACACCGCCAAGGCGAAAGAGATCCTCGGTCGTACCGCCAGCCTCGAGATCCGCATGGTCGATGACGAGCGCATGGATGACCCGGCCGCGCTCGCCGCCGCCGCCAGCGGTCAGGTGCCCTTTGGCGACGAGGTCTATCCGGAGCGCGACGGGCGTCCGGTCCTGGTCAAGAAAGAGGTGGTTCTGACCGGCGAATACATCACCAACGCCCAGCCGGGCTTTGACTCGAACAACCGCTCGGCTGTGCACATCACCCTCGATGGCCGTGGCGCCCGCATCTTCAAGAATGTCACCCGCGAGAATGTCGGCAAGCGCATGGCCATCCTGCTCATCGAAAAGGGCCGCACCGAGGTTGTTACCGCTCCAGTAATCCAAGAAGAGATCGGCGGCGGCCGGGTGCAGATCACCGGCATGGACTCAGCCGAAGAATCCCGCGATGTCTCGCTGCTACTGCGTTCGGGCGCCCTCGCCGCCCCGATGGAGATTATCGAAGAGCGCACGGTGGGTCCCAGCATGGGCGCTGAGAATATTGAGAAGGGCTTCCACTCCAACATCTGGGGCTTCGTCGCCGTGGTCTTCTTCATGGTTGTTTATTACCGCGTCTTCGGTCTCTTCTCCTCCCTGTCTCTGGCCGCCAACGGCCTGTTCCTGATCGCCCTTCTGTCCATGCTGCAAGCCACCTTGACCCTTCCGGGCATGGCCGCCATCGCATTGACCCTGGGCATGGCCATTGACGCCAATGTGCTGATCAACGAACGCATCCGTGAAGAACTGCGCAACGGGAATACCCCGCAGGCCTCCATCACGGCGGGCTACGACCGCGCCTTCGGCACCATTCTCGACTCCAATATCACCACCTTCATCGCCGGCATCGCCCTGTTCTGGCTCGGCTCCGGCCCCGTACGCGGCTTTGCGGTGGTGCTCTGCCTGGGCATCCTGACCTCCATCTTCAGCGCCGTGACCGTGTCGCGTGCCCTAGTCAACTTCACCTACGGTCGTCAGGCACGGCTAGGTAAATTGGCCATCTAAACAGCGAGAACACAGGCCATGATCGAATTCTTCAAACTCAAAAAAGATATCCCCTTCATGCGCTATGGGCGCGTGACCACGGCCATCTCACTGCTGACCTTCGTCATCGCCGTCTGGGCGCTGTCGGTGAAGGGCCTCAATTTCGGGGTCGATTTCACCGGCGGCACCGTGCTGGAGATCACCTATCCGCAAGCCGCTCCCATTGATCAGATCCGCCACACCCTCGAACGCAGCGGTCTGACCGAAGTGACCGTGCAAAACTTCGGCTCCAGCCGCGATGTCCTGATCCGTCTGCCGTTGAAGTCCGGCGTTACCGGCGCCCAGGTCAGCGAACAGATCATGACGGCCCTGCGTGCAGACCAGACCGACATCGCCCTGAAGCGCGTCGACTTCATTGGCCCACAGGTGGGCAAGGAATTGTATGAAAGCGGGGCCCTGGCCCTCCTGGTCGTCTGTGCCGGGATCATGGCCTACCTTGCCATCCGCTTCCAATGGAAATTCGCACTGGCCGCCATTATTGCCAACCTGCACGATGTAGTGATCATCCTGGGCTGCTTCGCCATCTTCCAATGGGAGTTCTCCCTGACCGTGCTGGCCGGCATCCTGGCCATCCTCGGCTACTCGGTCAACGAATCCGTCGTGGTCTTCGACCGGATTCGCGAAAACCTGCGCAAGATGCGCAACCTGCCCATCCCGGACATCATCGACAACGCCATCACCACGACCATGTCGCGGACCGTGATCACCCACGCGATGACCCAGATGATGGTCCTGTCGATGCTGTTCTTCGGCGGCGAGGCCCTGCATTACTTCGCCGTCGCGCTGACCATCGGCATCCTGTTCGGCATCTATTCGTCCGTGCTGGTCGCCAGCCCCATCGTCCTGTGGCTCGGCGTATCGCGCGAGGACTTCATCAAAGCACCGGTGAAGCCACAAGCCGACGCCGTCGTCTAGCCATTGGGATCGTTTGGAAACCTTCAACCTCCTCGATCTTTTCCTGCATCTCGACACCCATCTGGCGGCCTTCGTCGCCGAGCATGGGGCCTGGGTCTATGCCTTGCTGTTCGCCATCGTGTTCATGGAGACCGGCTTTGTGGTCACCCCCTTCCTGCCCGGCGATTCGCTGCTCTTCGTGGCCGGTACCGTGGCCGCAGCGGGCGGGATGGATGTCCCAACGCTCATGGCGATCCTGGTCGTAGCCGCCCTGTGTGGTGACAATGTCAATTACTGGATCGGACGCTTCATCGGCCCGCGCGTCTTTCAACGCAAAGACAGCCGCTGGCTGAAGCGAGAAAACCTTGAGCGCACCCACGCCTTCATGGAACGGCATGGCCCCAAGGCCATCATCATTGCGCGCTTTGTGCCCCTCGTGCGCACCTTCGTCCCCTTCGTCTGCGGCGTGGGCCGGATGACCTATACGCGCTTTCTGGGCTTCTCGGTGCTGGGGGCGCTGCTTTGGGTCGGCCTGCTGGTCCCGGCCGGTTTCTTCTTGGGTGGCCTGCCCTGGGTGAAACAGAACCTCACCTTGGCACTGCTCGGCATCATCGCCCTGTCTATCTCACCCGGCCTTATCGAGGCTTGGCGCGCCCACCGTCGGGCGGCGCGGACGGTGCAGTCAAACGACTAATCAAGGACTAGCGGTTCACCACCTCGACGGCCTGCTCCAGGCGGATGGTACGGCTACCTGCTTGCGCCAGAACCAGGGTGGCGACCCAGACGCCCGACTCCAGGGCGACGGCTTCGCCACTGTAGGCCCCTGAACCCTGCGGCGTCAGGCTGACCGTGTGCCGTGCCGGCTGACCGGGGCGCGACAACTCCAGCGTAGTGGCGATTCCATCTATACCCGCCTCTGCCTTGCCAACAACACGCAGGGTCACCCGACTCACCTGCCCCTGCTGCAAGCGACCAAACCCGCTCACATCCAAGCGCCAGCCGCGCTGCTGCAACTGGCTCTCCATGTTGCGTCGATGGCCAATCGATTTCGCCGCATCGTCCTGATGCGCCACCACGCCCGAAAAGCCCGTATGGACCTGCTTCCCCTCGGCATTGGGCAACAGGCGGGCCGCCAGGGAAGGCGGAATCCCCTCGCTGGCAATATAGACAAAGCCTCCCATGATGACGCTGAGCAAGACAAAAAAGCCTACCAGCGCAACAGGGATCCAGTGCGTTTTTCCGGTGCCGCGATAGAGTTGGTAGAGCAACACGGCAATGGTCGGATAGGCCACCAGGTGCATGGTGATACGATCCACACTGGGCAAGGTAACGACCACCCAACCCATATAGATCAGGCTCGGCACGGCGGCTGCCACCACCGCTGCCCAAAAGTTTGACAAGCGCAGACCGCGTGCCAGCCCATAGAGAACGGCCGTAAGGGTCATGCCACCGAACAAGGTAAGCAACAGATTCATAGGGTGTACTCCTCAGTGTTGGGTGAAAAAGCGTGCCGGATCGCTGACTTCTTCGCCCGCCGAACTACGGATCACGAATTCGAAATCGCGCTGGGCGGCCGCCACCTCCGGCAGTAGCGTGACGCTGGCCTGAACAATCACGCTCTTACTGTTGTGTACCAGCACCTCTTCGAAATTACCCAGGTCAAGACTGGCCGCCGGCGCCCCGCGTACGCTGATCTGGTAACGCTCGTCTTGGCCGGACAGATTAGTCAGGCGGATCTGGTAACGGTTGCGAATCTGCCCATCCGAGAGGACGACAAACAAGGGCTGGCGTATCTGCTGGGTACTGTGCTCGAAGGCATGGCGATGGTTAATGCTATAGACCAGATAGACCGTCATCAGGATCAGGGAGATGCCATAGCCGATGACCTTCAGGCGGCGCCAGTCGACGCGGGGCGCATGAGGAGTGGCACTTTGCAGATTGGCCTCAGAGTCATAACGGATCAGCCCCGGCGCGTAATGCATCCGGGCCATGATGCCATTACAGGCATCCACGCACAGACCGCAGGCAATGCAGCCCAACTGCATCCCGTCGCGGATATCGATGCCAGTCGGGCAGACCTGAACGCACAGCTTGCAGTCGATGCAATCGCCATGACCTGCGGCGGCGCGCTCTTCCAGGGTACGCAGACTGTGGCGTGCGACGGCTCGGCCGGCGGCGCCTTCGCCCCGCGCCCGGTCGTAATGCACCGTCAGTGTCTCCGGGTCATACATCGCACTCTGGAAACGGCCATAGGGACAGATATACAGACACACATGTTCGCGCAGCGTGGCCGCCGAGAGATAGGTCGTCAGCGTCAGCGTCAGCACGGTGATGTACGCGGCGGGCACGGCGGTGCCCATAAAGAATTGCCCCAGCAATTCGGGCGCGTAGCCAAAATAAAGCACGAAGGTTAGCGCCGTCCAGAATGCGATCAACCACCAGATCAAGAGCGTCGCGCCGACCTTGAACAGCTTTTCGCGCTCGGACCACGAGGCCCGGGCTAGTTTCAGACGATGCGGCCGCTCACCCTGCAGCCAGTGCTCGACCCAGATGAAGGCGTCGGTCCAGAGGGTCTGAAAGCAAAAGTAGCCACAAAAGGCGCGGCCCAACAAGGCCGTCACGAAAAAGAGCAGGACGGCGGCAATAAAGAGGATCAGCGCCAGCCAAAAGATGTCCTGTGGGTACACCACCAGATCGAACAGCATATAACGCCGACCGGGGATATCAAAGACCACCGCCTGTTCAATGCCATCCGTACGCGACCAGGGCAGCCAAGGCAGCAGGAAATAGATGGCAAAGGCCAACCAAAGCACGGCCGACTTGAAGCGCCGGAAAGGCCCGTGCACGGAACGAGGCACAACGGCTGTCCGCTTGGCGTAGTACTGAATGGGTTGTTCGCTCATGGGGATATTCGTATTTCCTGGGCTCAGCAACCTGGCCTCAATGCAACAAGGCCCCGGCAAAGCGGGGCCTCGCAGGTGGGCTTAAGCACAAGGTTTACTTGCCCCCGCCCAATTCGTGCACATAGATGCTCAACAACTTGATCTGGCCGGGATTGAGGCGCGCATTTTCACCGCCCCAGGCCGGCATGACGCCCTTGTTAAGTCCGCCCGTTACCACCCTCTGCACCTCTGCAACCTTGGCCGTCACATCCGCGGCGGCGGATACATTGGCCCACTGCCAGATCTTGTCGGTCAGGTTGGGAGCGCCGAATTCCTTGCGACCCTTGGCCTCCGCGCCATGACAGTAATAACAGGCGCCCGTGTCGTTGTGGAACAACTTGTCACCTTCAGCCGCCTTGACCTTGTCCACGGCGTGACCCGACAGGCCGAGCACATAGTGGGCGATGGCCTCGATCTGCGGCTTTTCCATGGCCTCAGCAAAGGCCGGCATATAGCCGCGACGGCCACCGACCAAGGTGGCCTCGATCTCGCTCACGCTGCCGCCATACTTCCAGTCGTCATCCGCCAGATTGGGATAGAAACCCACCTTGCCCTGACCACCCGCCTGATGGCAAGCCGCGCAATTCTCAGAGAACAGGGCCTTGCCGGCAGACAGGACAAAGCTGTTCAGCTCCGGATCCTTAACCACTTGGGCGACCGGCATGGCTGCAATCTTGTCGAAGTAGGGCTTCTGCAGCGCGTTTCCGTCCTGCATCTCCTTGAGCAACTTGGCGCGCGTATTCCAGCCATGCGTCTCCGGCTGACCCTCAGCGTTCAGGTAAGTCACCGTGCTGATACCGCGCAAATGCGTATTACCGACAGGCCAGGACGGATAAATGATCCAGTACACGATGGCAAACGCGACCGTGACATAGAGACCGTAGATCCACCAATTCGGCAACGGGTTGTTGTATTCCTGCAGGGTCTCATCCCATGTATGGCCCGTGGTCTGGACAGTATTCTCAGCCATGCGGAGGTTCCTTGTTATCGTCATCTAGAAAAGGAATGTTCTTGTGCTCTTCCAACTTATCACTGCGCTTGCGGCTTCCATACACCCAGAGCACGATCAGGCAAAAGGTGACGAAGAAGATCAGCAGGCCCAAAGGCTTGCTGTTGGCCGGATTTGCGAACCATTCCAACATCGGGGATTGATCCGGGAAATTAGCGGAACTTGACCAAGTCTTCCGGCTTGATCTTGCTGAAGTCCACCATCGTACCCAGCACCTGCAGATAGGCCACAAGGGCATCCATCTCGGAAACACCGCGACTCTCGCCGTCATAGTTGCCGGCCTGGGCCTGCTTCACCAGATTAGTCTGAGCGTCAGGGATGTGGAACATGCGTGCGTGCTCTTCACCAAACTGCTGCACATTCTGGTCGAGCTCCGCCTGGGTCAGCGAATACGGCACGCCTGTGGTACGCAAGGCCCGCATACGGTCGGCCACATCGGAGGCATCCAACGGCGACATCAGCCACGGATAGTTGGGCATCACCGATTCCGACACAACGGATTTGGGCTGCATCAAGTGCTGGGTATGCCACTCATTCGAATACTTGCCACCCACGCGCGCCAGATCCGGGCCGGTACGCTTGGAGCCCCATTGGAACGGGTGATCGTACTTGGATTCGGCCGCCAGCGAGTAATGACCGTAACGCAGTTGCTCGTCACGGAAGGGGCGAATCATCTGCGAATGGCAGGTGTAGCAGCCTTCACGAATATAGATATCGCGACCGCGCTGTTCCAGCGGGCTGTAGGGCCGCACGCCATCTACCTTCTCCATGGTGTCCGCATGCAGAAACAGGGGGGCAATCTCAACCAGACCGCCCACGCTAATGGCGAGCATGGTCAACACAATCAGCCAGCCGGCGTTGGTTTCAATCGTTTCGTGAGTAAATTTCTTGAACATGGTCTTGTCTCCCGTCAGGCAGCCTGAACCGCAACGGCGGCGTTATTCGCCTCCGCTTGGCCCTGACGGATGGTTTTGTAACAGTTATAGGCCATCACGCACATGCCGGTCAGGAAGAACAGGCCGCCGAGGGCGCGCATGGCATAGAACGGATGCATGGCAGCGACCGACTCGACAAACGAGTATTGCAGATTGCCAAAGTCATCGAAGGCACGCCACATCAGACCCTGCATGATGCCCGAGATCCACATCGCCACGATGTAGAGCAGCACGCCGATCGTAGCCAACCAAAAGTGGACATTGATCAGCTTGACGCTGTACATCTGGGTATTCCACAGACGCGGCAGCATGTGATAAATCGAGCCGAAGGAGATCATGGCCACCCAGCCCAAGGCCCCGGAGTGCACATGGCCCACGGTCCAGTCGGTGTAATGCGACAGGGCATTGACATCCTTCAGGGACATCAAGGGGCCTTCAAAGGTGGACATGCCGTAGAAGGACAGGGCCACGATCATGAAGCGCATGATCGGGTCGGTGCGCAGTTTGTCCCAGGCACCCGACAGGGTCATGATGCCGTTGATCATGCCGCCCCAAGACGGCAACAGCAGCATGATGGAGAAGGCCGCGCCCAGCGTAGAGGCCCAGTCCGGCAACGCGGTCCAGTGCAAGTGATGGGTGCCCACCCACATATACATGAAAGACAGCGCCCAGAAGTGGACGATGGACAGACGATAGGAATAGACCGGGCGACCCGCGTGCTTGGGCACGAAGTAATACATCATGCCGAGGAAAGCCGCAGTCAAGAAGAAGCCCACCGCGTTGTGGCCGTACCACCACTGAGTCATCGCATCCATCGGGCCGGAGAACAGGCTATAGGACTTGAGGGTAAACAGACCCACCGGCACGGCCAGATTGTTGAAGGTATGCAACAAGGCGGTCGCCAAAATGAAGGAGATATAGAACCAGTTGGCCACATAGATATGCGGCTGCTTGCGCTTCATCAGCGTGCCGATGTAGATGGCCAAGTAGGCGATCCAAACCAGTTCGATCAGGATATCGATCGGCCATTCCATCTCGGCATATTCGCGCCCCTGGCTGTAGCCGGTCACATAGGACAGCGCCGCCAGCACAATCACGACCTGCCAACCCCAGAAGGTAAACGGGACAAGGCCACCGCCCCAGAGCCGCGTCTGACAAGTGCGCTGCACCACATAGTAGGAAGTGGCGAACAAGGCCGAGCCGCCGAAGCCGAAGATCACCGCACCGGTATGCACCGGACGGAAGCGACCGAAGGAGAAATAGGGACTATCAAAGTTCAGCCAAGGCCAAGCCAGTTCGGAGGCGATATACACGCCCACAAACATACCCACCACGGCCCAAACGATAGCCATAATGGTAAATTTCTTGATGATCTCGTAGTCGTACTGTTCCGCCGGTGCGGAAGATGCCGTGGTTGTCATTTTTTCCTCTTTTGCAGCCATCTGTTTTGCAACCGCTTCTCATGCAACCCGATGTTGACCTCCCGGTCAAACATACATCGTGTCACGCCCCTTAAGGCAAAGCCACCCGCGGGGGACAACGCAGGCAGAAAAGCCGTGGAAGTATATGCAATAACCCCACCCCTCTGCAAGCCCAGCCCCTCACATCTGTCAACGCCAAATAGAAATGTCCGCTTTTCTGCAAAGTAGAAATGTCCGCTTTACCCCGCCCGCGCATTGCTACGGTGTAGCGTGTTGCCCGTCGTAGGCGGCTTTGCCGACGGGCGTTTTTCTCCAAGGGTGGTTGGCAGCGGGC
>CAMDCO010000011.1 GCA_945890495.1 Bordetella parapertussis
GCCGCGCGGAAGGCATCGACGATACCCGCCGCCAACGGCGCCTCGGGGCCGACCACGGTAAAGGCGATCTTTTCGGCCTTGCAGAATGCAATCAGCGCCGCGAAATCGGTGAGGGGCAGGTTTTCAATGCCTTCCGCGGTCGCCGTGCCACCGTTGCCGGGCGCGACGAACACCTTCTGCACACGCGATGACTGCGTCAGTTTCCAAGCCAGGGCGTGTTCACGGCCGCCTGAACCGATAACGAGGAGTTTCATTTTAGTGTCGGAAATGCCGCATGCCCGTAAACACCATGGCGATGCCATGCTCGTTGGCGGCGGCGATCACCTCGTCGTCGCGCATCGAGCCACCGGGCTGGATGACGGCGCGGATGCCGGCAGCGGCGGCGTTGTCGAGGCCGTCGCGGAAGGGGAAGAAGGCGTCCGAGGCCATCACGGAGCCGGGCACGACCAGGCCGGCGTGTTCGGCCTTGATGGCGGCGATGCGGGCGGAGTTGACGCGGCTCATTTGGCCCGCGCCGACGCCGATGGTCATCTGGTCTTTGGCATAGACGATGGCGTTGGATTTGACGAACTTGGCGATGCGCCAGGCAAACAGCAGGTCGGCCATTTCTTGTTCGGTCGGGGCACGGGTGGTGACGACCTTGAGTTCGCCGTGTAGCAGGGTGTCGGCGTCTTGCACCAATAGGCCGCCGGCGACGCGCTTCATGTCCATTTGAGTGACACCGCCTGACCCGTTTCCGCATTCGAGCAGGCGCACATTCTTCTTGGCGGCGACGATCTCAGCGGCCTCAGCGCTGACCTCAGGGGCGATGATGACCTCGACAAACTGGCGTTCGACGATGGCCTGCGCGGTGGCGCCATCCAGTCGGCCATTGAAGGCGATGATGCCGCCGAAGGCAGATTCGGGGTCGGTCTGATAGGCGCGGTTGTAGGCATCGAGCAGATCGCTGCCATAGGCCACGCCGCAGGGATTGGCGTGTTTGACGATGACGCAGGCCGGGGCGGTGTCGAATTGCTTGACGCATTCCAGCGCGGCGTCGGTGTCGGCGATGTTGTTGTACGACATCTCCTTGCCCTGAAGTTGGCGGCTGGTGGCCACGATGCCGGCGGGGGCGTTGGCCTCAACATAGAAGGCGCCGTTCTGGTGCGGGTTTTCGCCGTAGCGACAGGTCTGTGCGCGGGCGAATTGCAGGGTAAGGCTTTCGCCGAAGGGTTCGCGGCTACCGTCGGCGGCCAGCGCGGTCAGGTAATTGCTGATGTGGCCGTCGTATTGCGCGGTGTGGGTGAAGGCCTTTTTCGCCAGGTTGAAGCGGGTGGTGTCGCTTAATTCCAAACCCGCGGCGCCGCCGTGGGTCTGCATCTCCGTGACCAGCGCGGCGTAGTCGGCCGGGTCGGTGACGATGGCGACATGCTTATAGTTCTTGGCCGAGGAACGCACCATGGCCGGGCCGCCGATGTCGATGTTTTCGATGGCGTCTTCCAGCGTATGCGGCTTGGACACGGTGGCCACGAAGGGATAGAGGTTGACGCAGACCAGATCGATATAGCCCAGGCCATGCGCGTTCATGGTGGCGACATGCTCGGCGTTGTCGCGCACCGAAAGGATGCCGGCGTGGACCTTGGGGTGCAGGGTCTTGACGCGGCCGTCGAGCATTTCGGGGAAACCGGTGAACTCGGACACATCCTTGACCGCGATGCCCGCATCGCGAATGGCCTTGGCGGTGCCGCCGGTGGAGAGGAGTTCCACGCCGGCGGTGGAGAGGGCACGGGCAAAGTCGATGAGGCCGGTTTTGTCGGAAACGGAGAGCAGGGCGCGTTGGATCATGGTTTTTGGCGGAAAGAGGAAATGAAAAGGAAACGAGAAAGGAAACGAAAGAGGGTTCTGTAAGGGCCGCTATTCGAGGCCGTATTGCTGCATCTTCTTGCGCAGCGTATTGCGATTGATGCCCAGCCATTCCGCGGCGCGGCTCTGGTTGTGGCCGGCACGGTGCAGGACCTCTTCGATGAGCGGCTTTTCGGCGCTCACCATGAAAAGCTCGTGGAGGCCGTGGGCCGATTCGCCATCGAGGTCGTGAAAATACTTTTTCAAGACGCGCCGTACACAGAGGGCGATCTCATTTTCGCGGGGTTCAATATTCATACAAGGATCTCGGTTTTTAGACACGATGACGGGGCAGTGGCGTGGACGGTGGTGTGGGCAGACACCGGATCGGCATACACCAGATGGTGGCTACGCTCGCGGGCACGCCAGAAAAAATCGTTCACCGCGTCGATTTGCTGCTGCGCGGTTTCAAGCTGGTTCATGGAATGGCGGAAGTGGGCCGAATCGGCGAGCCCGCGGGTGTACCAAGCGATGTGCTTGCGCGCCATGCGCGGCCCGGCAATATCACCGTAAAAGTGGTACAGGTCGTCGAGGTGTTCGATCAGTACCTGATGAATCTCGGCGACCTCGGGGTGCGCCAGTTCGGTGCCGGTCTCCAGAAAGTGGGCCATTTCGCGGAACAGCCAAGGCCGTCCTTGGGCGGCGCGGCCGATCATGATGGCGTCGGCGCCGGTGTATTCCAGCACCTCGCGCGCCTTTTGCGGGGTGGTGATGTCGCCGTTGGCGATGATCGGGATGCGCGCCTCGGCCTTGACCGCTCGGATGGTGTCGTATTCCGCCTCGCCGCTATAGCCGCAGGCACGGGTGCGACCATGAATGGCGAGCGCGCGGATGCCGGACTCCTGGGCAATCTTTAGCACCGTGCGGGCGTTGCGGCTATCGCGGTCCCAGCCGGTACGAATCTTCAGCGTCACCGGCGTGTCGGGCACGGCGTTGACGATGGCCGAGAGGATGCGGCCCACCAGCGGCTCGTCTTTCAGCAAGGCTGAACCGGCCATGACATTGCAGATCTTCTTGGCCGGGCAGCCCATGTTGATGTCGATGATTTGCGCGCCCTCGCCCGCGTTGTATTTGGCCGCCTCGGCCATCATGGCCGGGTCGCTGCCGGCGATCTGTACCGAGATCGGTTCGACCTCGCCCTCGTGGTTGGCGCGCCGTTTTGTTTTTGCCGAGCCATAGAGCAGCGAGTTGGAGGTCACCATCTCGGACACCGCCATGCCCGCGCCCAAGCGTTTGCACAACTGGCGGAACGGCCGATCGGTCACACCCGCCATGGGCGCGACGATGAGGTTGTTCTTGAGGTGATAGGGGCCGATTTGCACGCTGATTGGCTGGCGCGGGACGCGTTGATTGCTTAAAAGGGAGGCAATTTTACTCCTGTCGGGGTGCCGTGTGTTGCGCGTGTGATGGCCATTTTTTTTTATCTGGTGGATGATCGGCGCCATGACTTCGGCACTTTCCTTGTTATGGCCCGCCCTGCTCGGGGCGTTCAGCGTCTTCGGCTTTGCGCCGCACGGCTACTTCCTGGTACCGATCGTGACCTTGGCGCTGCTCTTCGTCCGGTTGGCCCATGTTGTGCCACGCCGGGCCTTTTGGCAGGGCTATGCGTTTGGTCTGGGCTATTTCCTCGCCGGGGTCTCATGGGTCTTTGTCAGCCTGCATGAGTTTGGTCAGATGCCTTGGCCCTTGGCCGCCCTTGCAACCTTTTTGTTCTGTGCCTTTTTGGCGCTGTTTCCGGCCTTGGCCACCGGGCTGGCGGCGCGTCTGACGACCAACGCGCCTTGGCGTCTGGCCTTGGCCTTGCCGGCAAGCTGGATGTTGTTGGAGTGGGTACGGGGCTGGATATTGACCGGATTTCCGTGGCTGGCGGTGGGTTATTCCCAAACGCCCGAGAGCGTGTTGGCGGGCTTTGCGCCCCTCTTCGGCGTGTATGGGGTTTCTTTGCTAACAGCCCTGGTGGCGGGAGCGCTGGCCCTGCGTTCTCGGCTGGGCTGGATCGCGGTCGTCGGCATCGGATTGATCGGCTGGGGGGCGCAGTCGTTGCGCTGGACCGAGCCGGTCGGCGCTCCGGTGACAGTGAGTCTGGTGCAGGGCAATGTGGCGCAATCGATGAAGTTTGATCCGGCTCGTTTGGAAACGACGCTACTGGACTACCTGAGTCTGGTGCGGCGTAGCGAGGGGCGGCTGACGATCTTGCCAGAGACGGCCCTGCCGATGTTCTGGCGTGAGGTGCCGACGAATTATCGCGCCGCCATGGCGGATGCGGCGCGGGCACGGGGAGGGGATGTCTTGATCGGGGTGCCGACCTTGGATATCGAGGGGCATTATTTCAATAGCGTGGTCAGTGCGGGGCAGGCACCGCAACAGGCCTTTCACAAGGCTCATCTAGTGCCGTTTGGCGAATTTGTGCCACCGGGCTTTGCCTGGATTGTGGCGCAGATGCGGATCCCGCTCGGCGACTTTTCTCGTGGCGAGCCTGCTCAGCCGCCGTTGGCCGTGGCTGGGCAACAGGTGGCCATGAACATTTGTTACGAGGATGTCTTTGGCGAGGAGCTGATCCACGCCTTGCCGACGGCGACCCTGATGGCCAACATCAGCAACGACGCCTGGTTTGGCGACAGCGGTGCCCCGTGGCAGCATTTGCAGATTGCGCAGATGCGGGCGCTGGAGACGGGGCGCGTCTGGTTGCGCGCCAACAACACGGGCATCACGGCGGCGATTGGCGCCGATGGCCGGGTGATTGGCCAGTTACCGCCCTTTGTGCAAGGCGTGCTGGAGGTCCGGGTTCAGGGGCGGAGCGGACTGACGCCGTTTGCCCGTTGGGGCAATGTGCCCGCCTTGTTGTTGGCGGCGCTCGCCTTGATGCTTGCCGGATGGCGTGGACGAAGGGGCGCGGTTTATCGCATGAGGGGATAAAATGCCCCCTTCCTTTTTAGGGTGCGCTCATGACTCGCTTGACTCATCTATCGCATGGCGGCGGCTGTGGCTGCAAGATTGCACCGGCCGTTCTGGAACAGATCCTTGCCGAAACCCCCTATGCTCGGGGCCTGGCCTCGGCCTTTCCCGATCTTCTGGTGGGCACCGAGTCCTCGGATGACGCGGCCGTTTGGCGTCTTAATGAGCGTCAGGCCATTGTTGCGACGACCGATTTTTTCATGCCCATTGTCGATGATCCATTTGAGTTTGGCCGCATCGCCGCGACCAATGCGATCTCGGATGTCTATGCCATGGGTGGTCGCCCCCTGTTCGGCTTGGCCTTGGTCGGCATGCCGCTCGACAAGTTGCCGCATGACATCATTCGCCAGATCCTGGCCGGCGGCGAGGCGGCGGCGCGGGCGGCGGGGATGCCGATCGCCGGGGGGCATTCGATTGAATCCGTGGAACCGATCTATGGCCTGGTCGCCATCGGCGTGGTCGATCCGGCGCAGGTTAAAAAGAACAGCGCCGCACGACCGGGCGATGTGATGCTCCTGGGTAAAGGCCTGGGTGTGGGCATCTACTCGGCGGCCCTCAAGAAAGACGCGCTGCCCGAGGCGGGCTATACGGCGATGATCGCCTCAACGACCCAACTCAATACCCCGGGGCCGGATCTGGCCGCCCTGGATGCGGTGCACGCCCTGACTGATGTGACCGGTTTTGGTCTGCTGGGCCATGCTTGGGAGATCGCCCGCGCGTCCGGTCATCGTATCGAGATCGACTGGTCGGCCGTGCCGCTCTTGCCTGGCTCTACCGAGCTGGCACAGGCGGGTTTTGTGACGGGGGCCAGCGGCCGCAACTGGGCCAGCTATGGCCATGCGGTAACCCTGTTCGAGGGCTGTGCCGACTGGCAACGCGCGGTGTTGACGGACCCGCAAACCAGTGGGGGCTTGCTAGTGACCTGTGCGGCTGAGGCGGTGGAGGCGGTGCTGGCGATCTTCGCGGCCCATGGGTTTGCGCAGACCGCCGTGCTGGGTCGCGTCGTGGACGGGGCGGCGGGGATTGTTGTTAACCCTTAGGGCAGGCACAGGGGCCTGCCCTAAGGGCGGGGCGCTTGGCTTAAGGCGTGGCTCAAGGCGTGATTCAGGTAGGCGCGCAGGCGGGCCGGTTTCAACGGTTTGTGGAGCAGGGTAAAGCCCGAGGCGGTCATGGCGGCAATGGTCTCAGGGGCCGTATCGCCGGTGATGATAGCTGCGGGCAGGGTCTCGCCCAGTTCATGGCGCAGCCAGGTGACGCTGGCGATCCCGTCCATGGCGCCCGGCAGCCGATAATCAGAGAGGAGGCAATCGGGCAGGCGGCCCAGTTCGCCTAGGGCGTCCAGCAGGGCCTCGGCCGAAACGGCGGAGACGACCTCCATACCCCATTCGTGCAGCAGCGCGGTCATGGCGCTCAAGATGAGGGTGTCGTCATCGAGGATGGCAATGAGCGGGGCCGTGTCGCGAAAGGACTGGAAGGCGATGGGGTCGACGCTGCCTGAATGGGCGGCGGGGGTGCAGCGGGGCAAGCGGAAGGCAAAGCGCGAACCACGGCCGGGTATAGAGTGCAGGTTGATCGTCGTCCCCAGCAATTGGGCCTCGCGCGCGACGATGGCGAGCCCCAGGCCCAGGCCCTTGGCGCGCTGGCGTTCCGGGTTGTCGATCTGGAAGTATTCCTCGAACACCTGTGCCTGCTGGTCTTCGGCAATGCCTAAGCCGGTGTCGAGGACCTGCACCTCGGCCGTGTCGCCGCGCCGCCGCACCCCCACCACGATGCGACCCTGTGGGGTGTAGCGAATGGCGTTGCTGACCAGATTCATCAGGATGCGATCGACGAGCAGCGGGTCACTCTGAACGAATAGGTGGCAGGGCTTGATGTGCAGTTGCAGGCCTTTTTCAGCGGCAGCAGGGGCAAAGTGTTGCTGGATATTGGCCAGCACCCGGCTCAAGGGGAAGCATTCGGGCTGTGCCAGGACGATGCCGGCATCGAGCCGGGAGAGGTCCAAGAGACCGCCCAGCATGTCCCCCATGGCCGTGGCCGAGGCATCAATGTGCGCGGCCAGACGCTGGAGCTCCGGCTCCGGGCGTTCCGCTACCTTGTCCTTGAGGGCCGAGATAAAGAGGGTGAGGGCGTGCAGCGGTTGGCGCAGGTCATGGCTGGCCGCGGCGAGGAATTTTGATTTGGCGCGCACGGCCGCTTCAGCCGCCAACTTCTGCTCAGTCAGTTCGGCGGTGGCGGAGCGGATGCCGGTTTGCAGGTGCTCATGAACATGGTCCAAGGTCACGGCCATCTCGTTGATGTCGAGTTCGAGCTGGCGCAGCTCACCTTCGCTCTTTTCGACCGGGCAGCGGGCATCCAGTTGACCACGGGCCAGGGAGTGAACGGTGTCGGTGATGCGGTGCAGGCGCCGTGCCAGGCGGCGGCTCAGGGTCCAGGCCATGGTGGCGGCCAGCAAGATGAGGGGTAACAAGAAGGTGAGCAGGGTGAGCAGGGCATCTTTTTGGGCGCTGCGGATGGGCGCGTCGTCCAGGACGACGAGGACCTGACCGACCTCGTCGCCGGAACCCAGAACGCCTTCAAGACCGGTCGCTTGCGGGTTTTGGACCAGGCCGATGGCTTGGCGGAAATAATAGCGGTCTCCGACATGGCGCTCGGCATAGGCCTGTATCTGCTTCGCGTCGTCGAGCAGGGCCGCCTGACCACTGATGACCCACCATTGCCCATTCTTGTCGGCGATGCCGATGGCATCCCGATCGGGATGGATGCCAGTATGGTCGGCCAGGCGTTGCAGGTTGGCGATGTTGCCGGTGAACAGGTCATAGACAGCGACCTCGGCCAGTTGGCTGGTCAGGTCCCGGCCGCGCTGGCGGAGGGCAGCCTCGGCCTCGCGCGTGTTCTGGTGCACCATGTAGCCCGCAAACAGGATTGCGCTGAGGGCCGTGGGCCACAGGGCCAGCCAGAGGAGACGACCGCGCAGGGTTCCGATACAGCGGCGAAGACGAGTGGGCCAGTTCACCGGAGGGGCCGCCCGTTAGTGAGCACTCAAGCGCAGTGGATCTTTCACGGGCGTTTAGGCCAGCCCGGCCTTCTGTGCGACGAGCACGGCCTCGGTGCGGTTGCTGGCATCGAGGGCGCGCAGGACGGCGGTGACATGGATCTTGACCGTACCTTCGGTGAGGTGGAGGGTCTCGGCGATCTGACGATTGCTCATAGCCTGACCCATCAGACGCAATACCTCCAGTTGCCGCTCGGTGAGGTTGGACAGTCGCGGGCCGCTGGGGCTGGCGGGGTGAGTCGGGAGCGCTGGGGTCGTCATGCGCGGGCTGAGCAGATCCGGTGGGGCATAGACCCCTCCCGCCATGACCAGATGAATGGCCGACACGATGACGGCCGGTGCGGAGGCCTTGCTGATATAGCCCATGGCGCCCGCCGCTAAGACTTGGCGCACTTCGTCGGGGCGATCGGCGGCAGACAGGACGATGAGGGGGATATCCGGAAAACGGCGACGGAACTGGGTGATGCCGTCGATCCCTGTTCCGCCCGGCATGTTGAGATCCAACAGGGCCAGATCCATCGCGCTGTGCTGCGCGGTGATGGCATAGGCACTAGGGTAATCCACGGCCTCGAGGATCTCGACTTGGGTATCCAGTTTTTGAAGGACCGGTTTGACCCCTTCTCGGAAGAGAGGGTGATCGTCGGCGAGCAGTATCTGCATGGCAGGAGTGGGCTGGGGGCCAGCGGTAAAAGAGGATCGCTGGTCAGTTTATACCAAAGCCATGGGCTGTTCTATGACCAAAGTTAGTTTTTTGACTCAAGCCCTAATCGTTGCCAAATGGCCGTCGTCAGCGCGGCCTGATTCAAGGTGTAAAAGTGCAGCCCCGGCGCGCCACCGGCAAGCAGGCGCTCGCACAGGCTGCTGACAAAATCCAGCCCGAAGGCCTTGATCGAGGCGCTGTCGTCGTAATAGCTTTCCAGTTTTTTTGCCAGCCAGCGCGGGATTTCTGCGCCGCACAGGCTTGAAAAGCGCGCTAGTTGTGCGTAGTTGGAGATGGGCATGATGCCCGGCACGATGGGGAGGGTGATGCCCCGCGCGTGGCATTCGTCGATAAAGTTGAAATAGGCGTCGGCGTTGAAAAAGTATTGGGTGATGGCCGCGTTGGCACCGGCATCGACCTTGCGCTTGAAATTGGTCAGGTCGTCGTTCCAGCCACGGGCCTGCGGGTGCATCTCGGGGTAGGCCGCGACCTCGATCTCGAACCAGTCACCGGTCTCGGCACGAATGAAGTCGACTAACTCGTTGGCGTAGCGGAAGGCGCCGGGGTCGGCCATGCCAGAGGGCAGGTCGCCGCGCAGGGCGACGATGTGGCGGATGCCGTGGGCTTGGTAGGTCTCTAGGATGTGGCGGATGTTTTCGCGCGTGGAGCCGACGCAGGACAGGTGCGGTGCGGCGGCCAGCCCTTCGCTTTGAATCTCGGCCACCGTTTCCAGGGTGTTGGATTGCGTGGAGCCGCCCGCGCCAAAGGTGACGGAAAAGAACTTGGGCTTGAGGACGGCGAGTTGCGCGCGCACGCCGCGCAGTTTTTCCATGCCCTCGGGGGTCTTGGGCGGGAAGAACTCCATGCTGAAGCTGCGGTCGGTCATTGGGTGTCTCGTGGGTGTTGTGTCGGCGGATTCTAGCCCAAGGTGACGCCGAGTAGGCGACCGACCAGCCAGGTCAGGCCGCCTGCGCCCGCGCCGATGGTCAACATGCGCAGGCCGCCCATGAGCGCGCCGCGTCCGGTGAACAGGCTGAGGGTGGCGCCGATGGCGAAGAGTGCGCTGCCGGAGAGGGCCAGGCTGATGGGCAGCGCGGCCGTGTCGCTCAACATCCAGGGCAATAAGGGCAGGATGGCACCGAGAGAGAAGGCAGCGAAAGAGGACAGCGCCGCACCCCAGGGCGAGCCGAGCTCGTCAGGGTTGAGGCCCAGTTCTTCGCGGGCCAGCGTGTCCAATGCGTGTTCCGGATCGGCGATAAGGCGCGTGGCTAAGGCGATGGCCTCGTCACGCGGGATGCCTTTGGCCTCGTAGATCAGGGCGAGTTCAGCTGCCTCTTCCTGCGGATAGAGTTCCAGTTCTTCGGCCTCCAGGCTGATCTGGTATTCGTAAAATTCGCGTTGGGTGCGCACTGAGATGTATTCGCCAGCGGCCATCGAGCCGGCACCGGCGAGTAGTCCGGCGAGGCCGGCGAGCAACACAATCTCGGGTGCCGCGCCGGCCCCGGTCATACCCAAAATGAGCGCGGCGTTCGACACCAGGCCGTCATTGATGCCGAATACGGCCGCACGCAGGTTGCCGCTGCCCGGGCTGCGATGCTGTGCCTCAAGTACGCCGGGGCGGGTCAGGCCATGGCCCGGATGACGGTACAGGCTCATGCCGCGGACCTTCATGGCGGCGAGGATGCCGGTCAGGGCACGGGGCCCGAAGGTCTTGATGAGTCGGCCCACGAGTTGGGTGCGGCGATCGGGCGTGTAGTGTGCGGGCGGGACCTGTCCTTGCCGGTGCGCCGTATCCGCCCAGAGGCCGGCCTGTCTTTCGGCGGCGTGCGCCATGTCCAGGAAGGTTTGCTTGAGCTGGAGATCGGGCTCGGCCGCGGCAACGCGTTGGTAGAGCCAGACAGAGCGTTTTTCTTCTAGCCAGGAATCGAGTGCGTGCATTGACTTAAGCGAAAGGGGCGGGGATGGCCGATGATACGGCGCTAGAGCCCGCGCCGATACTGCACGGCCTCGGCGATGTGGACGGCCTGAACGCCCGGACTGTCACCCAGATCGGCGATGCTGCGAGCGACCTTGAGGATGCGGTGATAGGCGCGTGCCGACAGGTTGAGGCGGGTGATGGCCTGCTTGAGCAGGGTCAGGGCGGCGCTGTTGGCCTCGGCATGGATCTCGATCTCGCGTCCGGAAAGGGCGCTGTTGGGCCGCCCCTGGCGCGCGTGTTGTCGGGCGTGTGCGTTCAAAACGCGCTCGCGGACGGTGGCGCTCGTTTCCCCCTCCCCCGCACGGAGCAGATCGTCCTCCGGCAGGGAGGGGACCTCAACCAAGAGGTCGATGCGATCCAGTAGCGGGCCAGAAAGCCGGGCACGGTAACGCGTGATTTGATCGAGCGTGCAGCGGCATTTTCCGGAGGGGTGGCCCAGATAGCCACAGGGGCAGGGGTTCATGGCCGCAACGAGCATGAAACGGGCGGGGAAATCGGCTTGCCGTGCGGCACGCGAGATGGTGATGTGGCCCGATTCCATCGGTTCGCGCAACACCTCCAGCGCCCGCCGGTCGAATTCCGGCAGTTCATCGAGAAACAGCACGCCGTGGTGAGCGAGTGAGATCTCGCCGGGGCGCGGGTTGCTGCCGCCGCCGACGAGGGCGATGGCCGAGGCGGAATGATGCGGTGCGCGGTAGGGACGCACGCGCCAGTAATCCTCGATCCGGACCCCGGCGAGGGACTGCACGGCCGCGGCCTCTAGCGCCTCGGTCTCGGTCATGGGCGGCAGGATGCCGGGTAGCCGTTGCGCCAGCATCGACTTGCCCGTTCCGGGCGGGCCGCTCATCAACAGGGAGTGCTGGCCAGCGGCCGCGATCTCGAGGGCACGGCGCGCACCGATCTGGCCTTTGACATCGGCGAGATCGGGGTAGGCGGGTGGGGCCGGCGCGAGCGTTTGGGGTGGCGTGCCCAAGGGGGTGCGGCCGGCCAGGTGGGCGCATACCGCCAGCAGGGAGTCGGCCGCCAGCAGGTTTGCACCCTGCACCCGGGCCGCTTCGCAGGCGCTCTGTGTGGGCAGGATAAAACAGCGCCCGCTGTCACGGGCGGCCAGCAACATCGCCAGCGCACCCCGGATGGGACGCAGGGCACCCCCGAGGGCGAGCTCGCCGGCGAACTCATAAGCGTCCAAGGTCTTGGCGGGGATCTGTCCCGAGGCGGCCAAGATGGCGAGGGCGATGGGCAGGTCGAAACGGCCGGATTCCTTGGGCAGGTCAGCCGGGGCTAGATTGACGGTGATGCGTGAGGCGGGAAACTCGAACCCGGATTGCTGGATGGCCGCCCTGACCCGATCGCGGGCCTCACGGACCTCGGCCTCCGGCAGGCCGACCAAGGTAAAAGCGGGCAGGCCGCGACCAAGGTGCGCCTCGACAATGACGGCAGGGGCGGCAAGGCCGTCGATGGCGCGGCTATAGGCCAGAGCAAGGCCCATGGTCAGGCCGCCGATCAGTCCTGCGTGGGCGGCGCTTCAAGCCGTGTGAGACGCGCCTCGAGTTCAGCCAAGCGTTCCTGAGCGCGAAGCAGGACGGCGGTCTGCACATCGAATTCCTCGCGGGTGACCAGCTCGAGTTTTGCGAACAGCCCGGCCAGCGCGGCGCGCAGGTTTTTCTCGATATCGCCGGCAGGTGATTGCGCCAGCGTGGCGGACATGCGGGCGGTAAATTCTTCGATCAGTTTGGGATTGAACATAGACGGCCTCCTTTTAGGCAGTTTAGCAGGAGCGCGGCCCCCGCAAAGGGGGAATGTGCGGTCCGGGATGGTGCGTGCACCCCACGCGACGCGCACCATTAGGGTGCATGGGTGAAGGGCGGTAGGTTTTTTAAATATATAACGCTATGTTTATAAATAAAATTTTAACATTGGCACGGATAGTGCTTTAAGGATGGTGTGCGTTGTTGCACCGCAACTACTTTGGAGCTTGAAATGAACAAACTGACTTCTGCGCTGATTCTTTCTGGATTGATGAGCCCGATGGCCATAGCGGCGGATGCACCGGCATCAAAGCATACGGTGGCCTACAACATCGGTCTGACCACGGATTACATCTTCCGTGGTATTTCGCAGACCCAGAATGACCCGGCCTTGTCGGGTGGCGTTGACTACAGTCATGCCAGTGGGTTGTACGCGGGCACTTGGGTGTCACAGCAGAAGTGGGTGAAGACGGGTGGCACTGATGCCGCGAACGATCCGTACAAGACCAGCAGTGATTTTGAAGTGGATCTGTATGGTGGCTACAAGGGCAGTGCCGACAAGATTAGCTATGACCTCGGCTTGATCCACTACTACTACCCGGGTGACAAGGTTTCTGGCCAGGTTTCACCGGACACCACCGAGGCCTATCTGGGCCTGAGTTATGGCCCGGTGGCGGTCAAATACAGCCACGCCATTTCGGATTACTTCATTGGCTGGGGCACGCTTAACACGACCAAGACCCAGGGTTCTAACTACCTTGAGCTGAATGCCACGCATGATCTGGGTAATGGCTGGGGCTTGCTCGGACATATCGGTGCGCAGAAGGTCAAAAATGTGTCGGCGGCGGATTACACCGACTGGAAGGTCGGCGTGACCAAGGATGTCGGCTTCGGCACTGTGACCGCAGCCTATTCCGACACCGATGCCCAAGGTAAGGCCGGTCAGTCTTATAGCTGGGATGGTAAGAATACCGGCAAAGGTGTCCTCGCTGTTTCTTTCGCCAAGTCGTTCTAACTTTACAGGGGCGGCCTGTCCGCCCCATTGGAGAACATCATGAAATTCATTACAGCCATCATCAAGCCGTTCAAGCTCGACGAGGTACGCGAAGCCCTCTCGGCCATCGGCGTGTCCGGCGTTACCGTTACCGAGGTCAAGGGCTTCGGTCGTCAGAAGGGTCACACCGAGCTGTATCGCGGCGCGGAATATGTGGTCGATTTCCTGCCCAAGGTGAAGCTGGAGGTTGCGGTTAAGGCCGACCTCGTTGATCAAGTGATCGAGGCCGTCTCCAAGGCTGCCCAAACCGGCAAGATCGGTGACGGCAAGCTGTTCGTCTGGGATCTGGAACAGGTTGTGCGCATTCGTACCGGTGAAACCGGCGATGTCGCGCTTTAAGGGAGAACGACTATGAAACGCATCGTTGCTTTGCTGTTGTTGTCGTTGGGCCTTGGCTTTGCCGGGCTTTCTTTGGCTGAGGAGGTCGTACCCGCCGCCACTCAGGCCGTTGCCGTAGTGGCGGATGCCGCTGCCGCTGCACCGGTTGCCGCGCCTGTTCCTGACAAGGGGGACACCACCTGGATGTTGATCTCGACGCTGCTGGTGATCCTGATGACCATCCCGGGCCTGGCGCTGTTTTATGGCGGTTTGGTGCGCGCCAAGAACATGCTGTCGGTGCTGACCCAGGTGTTTGCCATCTTCTGTGTCATTGCCGTTCTCTGGGTGGTGTATGGCTATTCGCTGGCCTTCACGGGTGGGGGTGACCTCAACAGCTACATCGGCGGCTTGTCCAAGTCGTTCCTGGTGGGTGTGGATACGGCGGTGAATGTCGAGACCTTCTCCAAGGGCGTGGTCATTCCCGAGATGCTGTTCATGGTGTTCCAGCTCACCTTCGCGGCGATTACCGTGGCGCTGATCGTCGGCAGCTTTGCCGAGCGCATCAAGTTCTCTGCGCTGATGGTGTTCTCCGTCTTGTGGTTCACCTTCGCCTATCTGCCCGTTGCGCACATGGTGTGGTTCTGGGGCGGCCCGTCGCTCTACGGCGATCCGTCCGGCTTCTTGTTTGCCAAGGGCGCGCTGGACTTTGCCGGCGGCACGGTGGTGCACATCAACGCCGGCATTGCCGCGCTGGTGGGGGCCCTGGTGATCGGCAAGCGCGTCGGTTACGGCAAGGACGCGATGACGCCGCACAACCTGACCTCGACCATGATTGGCGCTTCGCTGCTGTGGGTGGGCTGGTTCGGCTTCAACGCGGGTTCCAACCTGGAGGCCAACGGCACCGCGGTGCTGGCCATGGTCAACACCGTCGTGGCTCCGGCCGCTGCCGCCGCGTCCTGGATGTTTGCCGAGTGGATGATCAAGGGCAAGCCGTCCATGCTGGGCATCGCTTCCGGTGCGGTCGCCGGTTTGGTTGCCATCACCCCGGCGGCGGGTTTTGTCGGGCCGATGGGCGCCATCGCCCTTGGATTGGTGTCTGGTGTGGTCTGCCTGTGGGGCGTGTCGGGCCTGAAGCATGCGCTGAAGTATGACGACTCGCTGGATGTGTTCGGCATCCACGGCATCGGCGGCATCCTGGGTGCCATCGGCACGGGCATCCTGGTCAACCCGGCTCTGGGCGGTACGGGCGTGTTTGATTACGCGACCGGCGCGGTGGCGGAGTATAACCTTGCGGCCCAAGTCACCAGCCAGTTGTGGGGCGTGGGCACGGTTATCGTTTGGTCGGGCGTGGTTAGCTTCGTGTTGTTCAAGCTGATCGACGCGGTGATGGGCCTGCGTGTTTCCGAAGAGGAAGAACGCGAAGGTCTGGATACGGTCACCCACGGCGAGCGGGCGTACAACCTGTGACCGGTTGACCGATTCACCGCCGATCGCATCTCTGAGCATCTGGCCACCCTCGGGTGGCCGTTTTTTGGCGTGAAACAACCCGGTCATTGGCGTAGGGGCAACCCCCCGTGGTTGCCCATTTACCACCAGGGCAGGCACAGGGGCCTGCCCCTACGAGGTGACCGCCCCTCAACAGGCGTAGGGGCAACCCCCTGTGGTTGCCCTGGTTGGGCAGGCACGGGGACGGCCCCTGCAATCGGTTTCATGATTTGGGGTGGCATGAATGCCATGAAAGTTAGCGTGAAAGTCGCGAAGCGACTTCTCGATGCGCCCCCTCGCGGGAGGGGCTGGGGGAGAGGGAAACGGACATTTCTACTTTGCAGAAAAGCGGACATTTCTATTTGGCGTTGACAGCGGTCTTCTCAAAGTTATGTCCGTTAGCGCCCTGCGGTAAGATGTGCGGCCATGAAACTCACGGTCTTGACCCTTGGCGAACGCCTGCCCTCCTGGGCCGATGCCGCCGTGGCTGAATACCAGAAACGCTTGCCGCGCGAATGGCGCTTCGATCTGGTCGAGCTGCGTCCGGAAAAGCGTCTGGGCCAGCCGGTCGAGCGCATCAAGGCGGCCGAGGCGCTGCGCTTGTTGGAGCGTTGTCCGGCGGGGACGCGGATCGTGGCCCTCGATGAACACGGCCAGACGCCAACCACGCGCCAGTTGGCCGACTGGATCGCCGATTGGCAGCGGGAGGGGCGCGATACCTTGCTCTTGATCGGCGGTGCCGATGGCCACGGCCCCGAGGTTCTGCAACGCGCCGAGCTCAAATTGTCCCTGTCAAAATTGACCCTGCCGCACGCGTTGGCACGCGTCCTTTTGGTTGAACAACTGTATCGCGCCGCCAGTCTGTTGGCCGGGCATCCCTATCATCGCGAATGAGGGTGTGGTCATGAATGCCCTCTACTTGGCCTCACAAAGCCCGCGCCGGCTCGAATTGTTGCGCCAGATCGGCTATGCGCCCTCGGTGCTGTTGCCGGATCTACCGGTCAATGAAGATCCCATCGGCGACGAACCGGCGCGCCCCTATGTCATTCGCCTGGCCCGTGCCAAGGCCGAGGCCGGTGAGGCCACACGCCGGGCGCGGGGTCTGCCGTCGTTGCCGCTCTTGGCCGCCGATACGACCGTGACGCTGGACGGCCATATCCTCGGCAAGCCGCACTCTCCGGCGGAAGCCCGCGAGTGGTTGCGTCGTTTTGCAGGACGGGCGCATAGCGTACTGACGGCGGTGTGCGTGATCCGTGACGGGGTGCTGCGCGAGGCCGTGTCGGAGAGCGAGGTACGCTTTCGCGCCCTGGATGAGGCCGAGATCGCGGCCTATATCGCCAGCGGCGAACCCTTCGACAAGGCCGGCGGTTATGGTATTCAGGGACGGGCCGCCGCCTTTATTTCCCATCTGAGCGGCAGTCATTCAGGTGTCATGGGCCTGCCGTTGTGCGAAACTGCGCAGTTATTGAGGCAATTCGGGCTGGAAGCGGCATGAGTGAAGAGATCCTGATCAATGTAACCCCGCAAGAGACGCGGGTCGCGGTGGTGCATCTGGGCGCGGTGCAGGAACTGCATATCGAGCGCAGCGGTGGACGCGGCATTGCCGGCAATGTCTATCTGGGCAAGGTTAGCCGAGTGCTGCCCGGCATGCAGTCGGCCTTTCTTGATATTGGCTTGGAGCGTGCCGCCTTCCTGCATGTGGGCGATATCCTCGAGGCGCGCTGCGAAGAATGTCCGCGTCCCATCGAGCAGATCCTGCACGAGGGCCAGAGCCTGCTGGTACAGGCCATCAAAGACCCGATCGGCACCAAGGGGGCGCGGCTTTCAACCCAGATTAGTCTGGCGGGGCGCTGTCTGGTCTTCCTGCCGCAGGAGGTGCGGATTGGCGTGTCGCAGAAGATTGAAGATCCGGCGGAGCGCGACAGCCTGCGCGCGCGGCTGGAATCCCTGATCCCGGAGGGGATGGGCCGGGGTTTCATCATCCGCACCCAGGCCGCCGAGGCCAGCAACGCGGAGCTTGCGGCCGACATTGAGTATCTGCACACCTTGTGGGATGCCATCCGTAATCGGGCGGCGACCAGCGAGGGGCCGGCGTCGATCTTTCAGGAACTGGATCTGGCCCACCGCGCCTTGCGCGACATTGCCAATGAATCGACCACGCGCATCCTGGTGGACTCGCGTGAGACCTATCAGCGCATGCGGGCGTTCTCCGAGGATTTTACGAGCCAGCTGCATGAGCGGGTGTCGCATTACAGTGCCGACCGCCCCCTGTTCGAACTGTATGGGGTCGAGGACGAGATCGAAAAGGCACTGGCGCGGCGGGTCGATCTCAAGTCGGGCGGTTATCTGATCATCGACCAGACCGAGGCGCTGACCACGGTGGATGTGAACACCGGGGCCTATGTCGGTGTAAAGAGCTTCGACGAGACCATCTTCAAGACCAATCTGGAGGCCGCGCAGGTCATCGCACGACAGATGCGGCTGCGCAATCTGGGTGGCATCATCATCATCGACTTTATCGACATGGATAACGCCAGCCATCGTGAAGCGGTGCTGAGCGAGCTCGGCCGCACCATGGAACGCGACCGTACCCGAACCACGATGAGCGGGTTCTCGGCGCTGGGCCTGGTGGAGATGACGCGCAAACGCACCCGCGAAAGCCTGTCGCGGCAGATGTGCGAGGCCTGTCCGACCTGTCAGGCGCGCGGCCAGATCAAGACCGCGCAGACGGTGTGCTACGAGATCTTGCGCGCGGTATTGCGTGAGTCGCGGCAATTCGATGCGCGCGAGTTTCGCATCCTGGCGGGGCAAGCCGTCATCGATCAGTTCCTGGACGAGGAATCGCAGAGCCTCGCGCAGTTGTCAGACTTCATCGGCAAGCCGGTGTCGCTGCAGGTGGAAACGGTGTTTACCCAGGAGCAGTACGACATCATCCTGCTTTAATCTGTACCCACAAGCCGAGCCAGGACGGTCTCTGCCGCGAGCGGGACGCGCACGCGCTTGGCGCGGCCGGTCTCGCCGGCGACCAATTCCAGAGATGACTTTGGAAGGCCCAGTTGTTTGGCCAGGAAGGCCAGCAGCGCAGCATTGGCGGCCCCTTCGACGGGCCGCGCCTGGATACGGATCTTGAGGGCATCGCCATGGGTTCCGGCGATCTCCGAGCGCGACGCACCCGGTTGCGCGTGAATCACCATGAGGCTGGACTGGTCGCCGGCGGCCTTCAGCCAGATGGGTAGCGCGTCCATCACATCATTGTGCGGGCGCTCTGTTCAAGCAGGGTGACAGGCAGCATCAGCACCAGTTGAATCAGGATGAAGGCGGCGATGGGTGATAGATCCACGCCGGCGATGGGGGGGATGATGCGTCGCAGCGGGTTCAGGATCGGCGCGGTGAGGGCATGAAAAAGCGCGGAGGCGGGTGAGACCGGGCTAACCCAGCTCAGGACGGCCTGACCGATGACCAGAATGACAAAGGTCTGCAATATGAGCCGGAGGGCGGCGGCCACCCCCAGCAAGAGCAGGCTGGAGAGTACGCCCGCGCCGGCGACGCTGAAGGGAAAGCCACCAATCCATTCGATCAGGGCGACGGCGAGGATCTCGACGAACAGGAAGGGCAGCAGGCTGCTCCAGTCCAGCCCAAACAACCCCGGTATGACGCGGCGCAACGGCCGTACGGCGAAATCGGTGACACGAATGATGAACTGGGCAAAGGGGTGGTGGAACGGCACCCGCGCCCATTGCAGATAAAAACGCAGCCAGAATGCCGTAGCGACCAGGCCGAACAGGGTGTGGATCAGAAATTGCAGGGCATCGGTCAGCATCATGCGACTCCAGAGGCACCGCCCCAGCGAGGCTCCCGCCTGGGGTGATAGGAACGAATGGGATAAAGGGGGCCCATAACTTAGTCCTTTCCGAACAAGTCGCCCATCTCGTTTGCCCGGGCGGCGGCGTCATGGGCCGCTTTCCGGAAGGCGGCGCGTACATCGGCGGCCTCCAGTGCGGCAACGCCACGCTCGGTGGTGCCGCCCTTGGAGGTGACGCGGGCGCGCAGATCGGCCGGGTCACTGCCATCTTCCACGGCCAGTCGTGCCGCGCCGAGGAAGGTGTGCAGCGCCAGTTGCCGTGCCGTGTCGGCGGCCAGACCCAGGTCGCGCGCGGCGGCCTCGAGCGCCTCGATGCAGAGAAAGACATAGGCCGGGCCGCTGCCGGAGATCGCGGTGACGGCGTCGATCTGCGCCTCTGCATCCACCCAGACGACCTGCCCAACGGCCCCGAGGATGGTGTCGGCGGCGGTACGCTGGGCGGTGCTCACGCCGGGCAGGGCAAAGAGGCCGGTGATGCCCGCGCCGACCAGCGCCGGGGTGTTGGGCATGCAACGGACGATGGCCGGATGGCCGCCCAACCAGCGTGCGATGTCGGCGGCGCGTACCCCGGCGGCGACCGAGATCACCAGTTGTTCCGGGCGTAGATTCGGCCAGCCGGACAGCGCGGTGCGCAGTTGTTGCGGCTTGACCGCCAGCACGATCACCGCGCAATCAAATAACGCAGCCGGTGCGGTCTCGGTGGCAATGCCATAGCGTTCGGCCAGCGCGACACCTTTCGCCGCATCCGGTTCGACCACCACGATGGGGTGACCTTGATGTAGGCCACCGATCATCGCGGCGGCCATATTGCCGCCGCCCAGGAATCCAATTTTCATGTGTAAGTCCGTTATGTGATAGGTAAGTCCGTTATGTATCGTTTCGTGCACCAAACAAGGCCGTGCCCACGCGCAGATGCGTGGCGCCCTCGGCAATGGCCGCTTCCAGATCATCGCTCATGCCCATCGATAAGGCATCCAGGTCCAGACCCAGGGTGCGCAATTGTTCCAGAAGTTGCCGCAAATGGCGAAACGCGGTGCGTTGCGTGGCCGGATCGTCACTGGGCGCAGGGATGGCCATCAGTCCGCGCAGACGCAGATGCGGTAGCCTTGCGACCGCCTGCGCCAAGGCGGGCAATTCAGCGGGTAGCACCCCCCCTTTGCTGGCCTCGCCGCTGATATTGACCTCCAGGCAGACATTCAGCGGCGGCAGATGGGCGGGGCGTTGTGTGGACAAGCGCTCGGCAATCTTCAGGCGATCCACGCTGTGAACCCAGTCAAAGCGCTCAGCGATCAGCCGCGTCTTGTTGCTTTGAATCGGGCCGATGAAGTGCCAGACCAGCCCTCGGTCAGCCCACCCCAAGGCCGCCAGCGCATCCAGCTTGGGCAAGGCCTCTTGCACATAGCTTTCGCCAAAATCGCGCTGCCCCAGATTAGCCAGTTCCGCCAGCCGTTCCACGGGCTGCGCCTTGCTGACGGCCAGCAAAATGAGGCCAGAATGTGAGCGCCCGCTTTCTGTGCAGGCCTTATTGATTCTAGAAACAAGCTCCGAGTATTGGCTCTCAAGAGACACGCCGGAGCGTTCCGTAGGGGCAGGCCCCTGTGCCTGCCCTAGGGGTGAATGGGCGACCACAGGGGGGCTCATGACCATAGCGTCCACGCCATTCGTGTGCCTAGGGCATACAGCAGGAGCGCGAAGAGGCGCTTGAGCCTTTTCACCGGCAGGCGATGCGCCATCCGTGCGCCTAGTGGTGCGGTGATCCAGCTGGCGGCGGCGATGCCGGCCAGCGCCGGCAGAGATACGAAACCCAAGCTCCATTCCGGCAACCCGGGCGCACCGTAGCCGGACAGCATGTAGCCGATGGCCCCGGCCACGGCGATGGGGAAGCCGATGGCCGCCGAGGTGCCGATGGCCTCGTGCAGTTTGACATTGCACCCAAGCTGAAACGGTACCGACAGCGTGCCGCCGCCGATGCCCACCCAACTCGACACCGCGCCGATGACCGTGCCCACGGCCGTCATTCCTGGCCAGCCGGGTAGTTCACGCTGCGCTTTGGGTTTTAGCTCCAGTGCCATCTGCGTTGCCGCGTAAAACAGGAAGGCCACAAAAAACAGGCGCAGGCCAAAGTCCGAAAAATGCCGTGCCGCGAAGGCCCCGAGCAGCGTGCCGAGAACAATGCCCGGGGCGATGCGTTTGACCGTCTCCCAGCGCACCGCGCCGTGGGCGTGATGGGCGCGCAGGCTGGAGACGGAGGTCAGTACGATCACCGCCAGCGAGGTGCCTAGCGCCAGATGCATGTGCCAGGCCGGATCAAAGCCCTGTTGCGCGAACAGCACCACTAGCACCGGCACCATCACCAGTCCGCCGCCCACGCCGAGGAGACCGGCGATGAAGCCGGACACCAGACCGAGGGCCAGCAGGGCGACGAGAAAGCTCATAGCTGCGCCACGATAACTGCCCACTCGTCCGGGTCGACCGGGGTGATGGACAGCCGGTTGCCCTTTTGCAGGATGCGCATCCGTTCCAGCGCCGGGGTGCCGCGAATCTCGGCCAGCGGCATCAGCCGGGTCTTTTGTGTGAGCGCGACCTCGACATTGAACCAGCGCGGGGCCTCGGGCGTGGCCTTGGGGTCAAAATATTTGTGTGCGGGGTCGAACTGGGTCGCATCCGGAAAGGCGGCCGTGCAGACCTCGGCCAGCCCGGCAATGCCGGGTTGTGGGCAGGAGGAGTGATAAAACAGCACCCGGTCGCCCACGCGCATCTGGTCGCGCATGAAGTTGCGCGCTTGATAGTTACGCACCCCATACCACGCCACCCGGCCATCACGCACGAGGTCGTCAATGCTGTAATCGGAGGGTTCGGATTTCATCAGCCAGTAACGCATCGTGTTTTTCGCAGGGTGCAGGGTCAGGGTAAAGCGAAATGGTAACGCAGGAAGGCTTGAATCAGAGGCCTGTCTCAAACTATGCTCGGCGTCTTTATTTTTAGCGGGGCAGGTCATGAGCCACTTTGACGACAAGGCGCGGGCGTGGGATGTGAATCCCGTTTTTCAGGAACGCGCGCAGCGGATTGCCGAGGCGATTGCGGCCGAGGTGCCTTTGCATCCGGGTATGACGGTGCTCGATTACGGTTGCGGCACCGGCCTGCTCAGTTTCCCGTTGCGCGGTCGCGTGGGGCCGATGACCCTGGCCGACAGTTCTGCGGGGATGTTGGAGGTCTTGGCGGAAAAGATCGCCGCGCATGAGGCGCACACCGAGATGCAGGCCTGCCGCCTCGATCTGATGGCCGATCCGTTGCCGGCGCAGCGGTTTGACCTGATCTACACCTCGATGACCCTGCATCATGTGCCGGATACGGCGCGGATTTTGGCGCTGTTCCATGGCTTGCTGAAGCCCGGGGGTTATTTGTGCATCGCCGATCTGGATGCCGAAGATGGTTCTTTCCACGGTATCGAATACGATGTCCATCACGGTTTCGACCGTGCCGCTTTGGCCGGGTTGGCGCAGGCGGCGGGTCTGGAGGCGGTGCATTTTTGCACCGTGTTCGAGATCGTCAAGGAGCGGGAACAGCGCTCCCAGGCCTATCCCGTCTTCCTGATGACGGCACAGCGCGCGGGAGTTTGATCAGTTTGACTTGATCAGGGTGCCGACGCCCTCGTCGGTGAGGATCTCGAGCAGCAGGGCGTGTTCAACCCGGCCGTCGATGATATGTACCGATTTCACGCCGTTGCGGGCGGCGTCGAGCGCCGAGCCGATCTTGGGCAGCATGCCGCCCGACAAGGTGCCGTCGGCCACCAGCGCATCGATCGATTGCGGGGTCAGTCCGGTGAGCAGGTTGCCGTTCTGGTCCAGCACGCCCGGGGTGTTGGTGAGCAGGACCAGTTTGTCGGCCTTGAGCACCTCGGCGAGTTTGCCAGCCACGACATCGGCATTGATGTTGTAGGTCTCGCCGGCATCACCGACGCCGATCGGCGCGATGACCGGGATGAAATCGCCGCTGTCCAGGAAGGCGATCAGGCTGGGGTCGATCTCGGTGACTTCACCCACCTGACCGATGTCGATCAGATCGCCGGGCCGATCTTTCGATTCCACCATCAACTTGCGGGCATGAATGAAGTTACCGTCCTTGCCGGTGAGACCGACGGCCTTGCCACCGGCTTGGTTGATGAGATGGACGATCTCCTTGTTGACCTGACCGCCCAGCACCATCTCGACGAGTTGCATGGTCTCGGCATCGGTGACCCGCATGCCTTGAATGAACTCCCCTTTTTTGCCGACGCGCTGCAACAGGTCCTCAATCTGCGGGCCGCCCCCGTGCACAACCACCGGATTGAGTCCGACCAGTTTGAGCAGCACGACATCGCGTGCAAAGGCCGCCTTCAGCACCGGGTCGGTCATGGCGTTGCCGCCGTACTTGATAACCACGGTCTTGTCCCAGAAACGCTGGATATAGGGCAACGCCTCGGCGAGGATCTGGGCCTTGAGATGGGAAGAAACGCTAGGCAGAGACATGGTGGTGGGTGTGGTCATCAGGACGGGGCCATTGTAGCGTCCCGTTGCGGGCTGCGCGGCCTTTTTGAACGGATTGGCGGGAAGGGATTCCCGCCCTACGGCGGTGGGTGGCTTTGGGGTGGCGGGAAGGGATTCCCGCCCTACGGCTCTCGTTCAGGCTCATGTGTCATTGGACAAGGCTGATTCCCGCCCTACATCTATCAATTCAGGAGTAGGTCGGCATTCCCATGCCGACGCATTTCCTCGTCAGGCGCTTATGTTTTTCACTCAGGCCTTGCCTTGTCATGAAAATGTCATCAATGCGTCATATGATGAAGATTGTTTGTGCGTGGGACAGGGTATGGGCGCGACTATATTGATCGTTGAAGATGAGCCGGGCATCCAAGAGGTGCTGCGTTTTAATCTGAATCAGAATGGGCATGACACCTTGGTGGCGGGGGATGCCGAACACGCGTGGGCGATGTTGCGCGAGGTGATGCCGGATGTGTTGCTTGTGGACTGGATGTTACCGGGGATGAGCGGCATTGATTTGACGCGCAAGGTGCGTGCGGACAGTCGGCTGAAGGATCTGCCCATCATCATGTTGACGGCTCGGGTTGAGGAACGCGACAAGATCCTCGGCCTTGATTCGGGTGCTGACGACTACTTGTCCAAGCCGTTTTCTCCGCGCGAACTGTTGGCCCGTATCAAGGCCGTATTACGGCGGCGCGCTCCGCAGATGTTGGATGTGCTGGTGGAGATCGGCACCCTTTGCTTGGACCCCGTTGGGCATCGTGTGACGGGGCGCGATCAGGCGATTGATCTCGGGCCGACGGAATTCCGCCTGCTGCACTTCTTCATGACCCATGCCGAGCGGGTCTATTCCCGTTCCCAGTTGCTGGATCATGTCTGGGGTGACCATGTTTTTGTGGAAGAGCGGACCGTCGATGTCCATATCCGGCGCTTACGGAGTGCGCTTGAGCCTTCGGGCCATGATGAATTGATTCAGACGGTGCGTGGATCCGGCTATCGCTTGTCGGTCCACTCATAAGAAACGCGCCGGGCAGCCCCAAGAGTTTCTTGCCCCTTGAGGGGGGAACCGAGCGAAGCGAAGGTTTTCGGGGTGGGCTCATAAGCCGCCGAGAAACTTTTCACACGGGGGGATGGCGCGGGTGATGGTCATCAAGCCGCCGGGGTAGAATGAGGCGGACCTTTCCGCTGTTGGCTTTTTGTTAGCCCTTTTATCATGATTGAATATTGGTGGCGGCCGCTGGTTTTGCTGGTGGCCTTGGCCTTCTTCGCGGGCATTGTGGCTTTGCTTGTTGGTGCGAGAGCGGGGTGGGTGGTTTTTTGCCTGAGCCTTTTGGCCGTCATTGTCTTTCATCAGCGCCAGTTGCATCGCCTTCTGACCTGGCTGGGGGGGCAACAGAGCGATGCGCCGCACGATAAACACGAGGGAAAACAGACGCCTTTGCCGACGACCCATGGTCACTGGGGGGATGTCTTTTATTTAATCCAACGCCACCACAAGAAAAACAAGACGCTGAGCCAGCATGCGGTCGAAGAGCGGCAGGAGATGTTTCAGGTGGCCGGGGCGTTGCCTGAGGGGGTGGTCATCCTTGCCCCAGACCGACGCATCGTGTGGCTCAATCGATCGGCGCAACGCCATTTGGGCCTTTCGCCTGAGCGCGATCAGGGTCAGTATTTCTACTACCTGCTGCGCGAAAAACGGCTCTTGGAATGGCTGGAACGGGGCGATGCGCAGGAATCCCTGTCCATGCCGTCGCCGGTCATAAGCGATCGTACCCTGTCGCTGCAATTAGCCCCCTTGCCTAACGGCCGGCGCATGTTGCTTTCACACGACATTACCGAATTGATCCGTCTAGACGAGATGCGGCGCGACTTTATCGCCAATGTGTCGCACGAGTTGCGCACGCCGATTACGGTCATTGTCGGTTTTTTGGAGGCCTTTGCCGACATGGATGACCCCGATCCGCATCAGTTCAAGAAGCAAATTGGTTTGATGCAGGAACAGTCAGATCGCATGCGTGGCCTGCTGGATGACCTCCTCGTCCTTGCTCGCTTGGAGGCGGACCCGGATCAGAGCGAAGACGAGATCGAGATCACCCACTTGGGGCGGCAGATGCTGGAAGATGCCCGTTCGCTGTCGCGTGGACGGCATTTGATTTCGCTGGACCTCGATACGGAGGGCATCCTGCGCGGTAGCCATCAGGAGATCTACAGCGCGTGCATGAACCTGGTCTCTAATGCGGTGCGCTACACCCCGGTGAGCGGAGAAATCACCCTGAGCTGGGATATCCCGGCCGGTGGTGGACTGCGCTTCTCCGTCAGGGACACGGGCGAAGGGATCGAGGCCCAACACCTGCCGCGACTGACCGAGCGTTTTTATCGCGTGGACAAGGGGCGATCGCGTGGGAACGGCGGGACGGGTCTGGGACTGGCCATCGTCAAGCGCGTCCTGTTGCGGCATCAGGCCCACTTGCAGGTTGAGAGTGTTGTTGGCAGGGGCAGCCGTTTTTCGGCCATCTTCCCGAGTGAGCGTTTTACCCCGGCAAGGCTTGAGCAAGCCGCGCGGATAGACGCCGTCTGAGATCCTCCGCAAGCGGGGTTGTCCCCGCGCGCCTAGGGGCGGCCCAAATGGCATCGGGGAAGCAGCGATCACCCTCCCAGCGGGGTATGACATGCCAGTGCACATGCGGCACGAGGTTGCCGAGGCTGGCGAGATTGATCTTGTCCGGCTGGCAGATCTCCCGCACCGCGGTCTCGACCGCAAACACGACGGCCATCAGGCGCTGCCTCTCAGCGGGCGCCAGATCGGTCATCTCGCGGACATGGGCGTTGAGGATGACCCGGCAGAACCCGGGATAGGCCGGTTCATCGACCCAGACCACGCGGCAAAAGGCATCGCGCCACAGCACGGAGCCAGGATCTTCGTTGCAGAGTGCGCACTCACTCATGTCAAAATCCTTACAGCATGACCTTTTCAATGCCGCCGTTATTGGCCTTGGCGACAAAGTCATTGAGCCAGTTCTTGCCCAGGATGTGGCGCGCCAGTTCGACCACGATGTAGTCGGCGTCGATCCCGCTGGACTCTTCATAACGGGCGATGCCTTGCAGGCAGGAGGGGCAAGAGGTGAGCAGCTTGACCGGTCCCTCACCGGGCAGGCCGCCGGCGACACGGTCGATCTCTTCTTGTTTGCGGAAGCGCACCTGGGTGGCGATGTCCGGGCGGGCGGCGGCGAAGGTGCCGGCCTCGCCGCAGCAGCGTTCAGACAAGGCCACGGGCGCGGCCAGTAATTGTTGGGCCACCTGCACGCCGGAGCGGGTCTTCATCGGGGTGTGGCAGGGCTCGTGATACATGTAACGGACGCCGGTCACCGCGTCCAGTTTAACGCCCCGTTCGGCGAGGTATTCGTGGATGTCGAGCAGCCGGCAGCCGGGGAAGATGCGTTCGAACTGATATTTGAGGAGTTGGTCCATGCAGGTGCCACAGGACACCAGCACCGTTTTGATGTCCAGATAATTCAAGGTGTTGGCGACGCGATGGAACAGGACGCGGTTAGCGGTGGTAATGGACTCGCCCTTTTCGCGGTCGCCCACGGCGATCTGCGGATAGCCGCAACAGAGGTAACCGGGCGGCAGGATGGTCTGGGCGCCGACATGGTAGAGCATGGCTTGGGTGGCGAGGCCGACCTGCGAGAACAGGCGCTCCGAGCCGCAGCCAGGGAAATAGAACACGGCCTCCGAGTCCTCGCCGGTCTTGGTCGGGTCGCGGAGGATGGGCACGATACGCGCGTCTTCCAGGCCGAGCAGGGCACGACCGGTCTGACGCGGCAATTTGCTGGTGAGCGGCCGGTTGAGGAAGTGGATGACCTGCTCGTGCACCGGCTGTGGTCGGGCCGTGGCGCCGGGCTGCTTGAGTTGCGGGGCGCCCAAGCCGAGGTAGCGGACGAACTGGTGGCCCAGCCGCTGGGCCTTGTAGCCCCACTCGATGGCCAGCTTGCGGGTCCAGCGGATGGCGTCCGGATCGGTGGTGTTTAGGAAGAACTGGGCCAGGGCGGTGCCGGGCGAGAAGCGTTTCTTGCCCATTTGTTTCAGCAAGTGGCGCATGGCCATCGAGACATCGCCGAAGTCGATATTGACTGGGCAGGGGTTCTTGCACTTGTGGCAGACCGTGCAGTGGTCGGCGACATCGTTGAAGGCGTCGAAGTGCTTGATCGAGATGCCGCGCCGGGTCTGCTCTTCGTAGAGGAAGGCCTCAATCAGCAGCGAGGTGGAGAGGATCTTGTCGCGCGGGCTGTAGAGCAGGTTGGCGCGTGGCACATGGGTGTTGCACACCGGTTTGCATTTTCCGCAGCGCAGACAATCCTTGATCGAGTCGGCGATGGCACCGATCTCGGACTGTTCCATGATCAGGGACTCGGTCTCCAGCAGCGAGAACGAGGGCGTATAGGCATTGGACAGGTTCGCGCCCGGCATCAGTTTGCCGCGATTGAAGCGCTGTTCGGGATCGACCTTCTGCCGGTAGAGGGCGAACTCAGCCAGGGCGGCATCAGACAGATAGTCGACCTTGGTGATGCCGATCCCGTGCTCGCCAGAGATCACGCCGCCCAGGTCTTGGGCGAGATGCATGATGCGATCGACGGCCGCATTGGCGGCCTTGAGCATGGCGTAGTTGTCGGAGTTGACCGGCACATTGGTGTGCACATTGCCGTCGCCGGCGTGCATGTGCAGGGCGACGAAGACCCGGCCCTTGAGGACCTTTTGATGCACGGCCTCGGCCCCGAGCAGGACGCGCTCGTATTCTCGACCGGTGAAGAGGCGACGCAGTTCGGCACGCACCTCGCGTTTCCACGATACGGTTTCCTGGCGGGATTGCAGGGCGCGGAACACGGGGTCTTCGTCGATGCGTTGCAGCAGGCCGGCCCAGCGGGCGCGCACGCTCTGGAGCAGGTTCAGCGCCCGTCCACGCCGTTCTTCGGTGAGTTTGCTGTCAGCGGGCCCGCCGCCGTCTTCATCCTCCTCCTCGATCAGGGGCAGCGGGCCTTGCAGGAAGGCCTCTAGGGCATCCAGCAATTCGAGCTTGTTGGCAATCGACAACTCAATGTTGATCTTTTCCACGCCATCGCTGTAATCGGCCAGACGATCGAGGGGGATGACGACATCTTCATTGATCTTGAAGGCGTTGGTGTGTGCGGCGATCGCGGCGGTGCGGGCGCGGTCAAGCCAGAACTTCTTGCGCGCCTCCGGGCTAACGGCAATGAAGCCCTCCCCGCCACGGGCATTGGCCAGACGCACGATGTGCGAGGCGGCCTCGCCCACGGCGCGATCGTCATCGCAGGCGATATCGGCCAGTAGCACCATGTTGGGGCGTGCCGTGCGGTGGGCCTTGGTGGCGTAACCCACCGCCTTCACATAGCGAGCATCGAGGTGTTCCAGTCCAGCGAGCAACACGCCGCCTGGCCGGGTGTCGAGATAACGCTTGATCTCGACAATGCCGGGCACCGCGTCGTGCGGCGAGCCGAAGAATTCGAGGCAGACGGTGCGTACCTGCGCGGGCATACGGTGCAGGATGAAGGTGGCCTGGGTAATCAGGCCGTCACAGCCTTCCTTCTGGATGCCGGGCAGCCCCCCGAGAACCTTGTTGGTGACATCCTTGCCGAGGCCCGCTTTGCGGAAGGCCGCAGCGGGGATCTCGAGAATCTCGGGCGTGCCTTTGGGTTGGCCATCAGCATGGTAGCGGCGCAGCTCAAAGCGCGCGGTCTCGATGTCGTGGATCTTGCCCAGATTGTGATCGAGGCGGGTGACCTCCAGCCAGTCGGCATCGGGGGTGACCATCTTCCACGACAACAGGTTGTCCACCGCCGTACCCCACAGCACGGCCTTCTTGCCGCCGGCGTTCATGGCGACATTGCCGCCAATGCAGGAGGCATCGGCCGAGGTGGGGTCGACCGCGAAGGCCAGTCCGGCGGCCTCGGCGGCCTGCATGACGCGGCGGGTCACAACGCCAGAACCGCAGCGGATCACCGGGGTCGGGGTGGTGTGGCCGGGCAGGATGCGTTGTTCGATGGCGTCGTAGCGATCCAGTTTTTCGGTGTTGATGATCACTGCGCGCGGGGTGAGCGGGATCGCGCCGCCGGTATAGCCGGTGCCGCCGCCGCGAGGAATAATGTTGCAGCCCAGCGCGATACAGTCAGCGACCAGGGCGGGAATCTCGTCTTCGTGATCTGGGTAGAGGACGGCAAAGGGGTATTCGACCCGCCAGTCGGTGGCGTCCGTGACATGGGTGACGCGGGCGTGACCGTCAAAGGCGATATTGTCGCGATGGGTATGGCGAGCCAGTTGTCGGGCCAGGTCGTGGCGCAGGTGTGCGGTAGCGCTGAATTCGGCGGCAAAGGCATCAACAGCCTGATACGCAAGGGCGAGGAGTTCAGCCACCTGGGGATTGCCTTGGCGGCGTTTTTCGACCTCGCCAAGGCGATGCCGCAAGGCACTGATCAGCAGGCCGCGACGCTTGGCATTGGCCAGCAAATCGTCTTGCAGGTAGGGGTTACGGGTGACCACCCAGATGTCGCCCAAGACCTCGAACAACATGCGCGCCGAGCGCCCGGTGCGGCGGCCCACACGCAAGGCCTCGATCAGTCGCCAGCCTTCTGCGCCGAGCAGACGCAGGATGATCTCACGGTCTGAAAACGAGGTGTAGTTGTAGGGGATCTCGCGGATGCGGGGGGCTGTATGGGTGGCGCTCATGATCGGGGCCGGAGAAGAGAGCTTGGATTCTAGCCCAGTGAGGCGTCCATCTCAATTTAAGTTGATGCTAATTTTGCCGTTTTCCATGGAGGCCTCTGGAGTAGAATGACAAGAATTCGGTTTCACACGGACTATTCATGATTGGCCTGCTCGTTGTTGCGCATGGATCACTCGGTGCCTCGCTCATCGATTGCGCGACCTATGTGTTGGGCGGCCGACCGGAGCAGCTCGAGGCCTTGGATCTGACCGCCTTCCCCGATGCGGGTCTGATGCGGAATGAAGTCGAGGCCATGCTTCAGCGGGTGGATCAGGGCGATGGTGTGTTGGTCTTGTCCGATATTTACGGGGCTACGCCCTGCAATACCGTCTGCCGCTTGCTGGCACCGGGCCGGGTTGAGGTTGTGGTGGGCGTGAATGTCCCCATGCTGCTCAAAACGCTGACCTACCGTGAGCGAGCCAGTCTGGACGATTTGGCGGCGCGGGCGGAACACGGCGCGCGCGAGGGTGTGTTCCGTTTGGCTGGGGAGTGTGGCGCCCATGCTTGATCAAGAGATCACGGTCATCAATCGATTAGGCCTGCATGCCCGCGCTTCGGCCAAACTGACCCACTTGGCGACCGGTTTCAAGTCCGAGATCTGGCTGACTCGCAACGGGCGGCGCGTGAATGGCAAGAGCATCATGGGGGTCATGATGTTGGCCGCGGCCCAAGGCACCACGGTGAAGGTTGAGGTGCATGGCGAGGACGAATCGGCCGCGCTGATCGCCATGGCCCAGCTCTTCGCGGCCCGTTTTGGCGAGGAGGTCTGAGGTGGGGACGCGTCGATGACTTTGGCCCTGCACGGTCTTGGCGTTTCCAATGGCTATGCCATTGGCCTGGCACAGGTCTTTTCACACGATCGCCTAGAGGTCCCGCATTATCAGTTACGCAAGGCCGACATCCCGGCTGAGGTGGCGCGTTTTGATGCGGCCGTAGTGGCGGTGCGTTTGGCCCTGGCCGATCTGGGCCAACATATTCCCGAAGGCGCGCCGTCCGAATTGCAGGCCTTTCTCGACCTGCATCGCTTGATTCTGGATGACTCCCTGCTGTCCGAGGCCCCCAAGCAACTGATCCTTGATCTGGGATGCAACGCGGAATGGGCCTTGGCGCAGCAAAGTAGCCACTTGATCGCCCAATTCCAGGGGATCGAGGACCCTTATTTCCGCGAGCGTTGGCACGATGTGCGGCAAGTGGCCGAGAAGCTGCTCAAGGAGTTGATGGGGCATCCGGCCAAGGAGCCGAAAGGGGGGCATAAACAGGCCGAGGAGCCGACCATCTTGGTGGCTCATGACCTGTCCCCTTCCGACATGATCCTGTTCAAACGGCAGGCCTATGCCGGTTTTGTCACGGACCTAGGCGGCCAGACTTCACACACGGCCATCCTGGCGCGTAGTCTCAATATCCCGGCGGTCATGGCGTTGCACAATGCCCACGCCCTGGTGCAGGACGGCGACAGGCTGGTCATCGATGGCGTGGCGGGGGTGCTTCTGGTCAACCCCGATGCCCACACGGTGGACGAATATCGTCTGCGTCAGCACGCGTGGATGCTGGAACAGAAAAAGCTGCGTCGCATCAAAACCAGCGTAGCGAAGACCCTGGACGGGCAGGCCGTGGAATTGCTGGCCAATATCGACCTGCCTCAGGATGTCGAAGAGGCCATCGAGGAGAATGCCGCCGGGGTGGGACTGTTCCGTTCCGAGTTTTTATACATGAACCGCGATCTGCCGCCCAGCGAGGACGAACAGTTCGAGGCCTATCGGCAGGTGCTGGTGGCGATGCACGATCGGCCGGTGGTGATCCGGACGCTCGATGTGGGCGCGGACAAATCCCTGCCTTGGATGACGCAAGTGAGTGAAAACCCCGCCTTGGGGTTGCGCGCGATCCGCTTATGTTTGGCTGAACCGCAAATCTTCTTGACCCAGATTCGTGCCATTTTACGCGCGGCCCAGATCGGTTCAGCCCGCATCCTGATCCCCATGATCGCCAGTCTGAGCGAACTTGATCAGGCCTTGGCCCTGATCGAGACCGCCAAACAACAATTACGCGATGAAGGCCTGCCCTTCCGCGAGGCGGTGCCGGTGGGGGGCATGATTGAGGTCCCGGCCGCCGCCTTGGCCGTCGAATGGTTCGCCAAGCGGCTGGACTTCTTGTCGATTGGAACCAATGACCTGATTCAGTACACCTTGGCGATCGACCGGACTGACGATAGTGTGGCGCATCTGTACGATCCGCTGCATCCGGCGATTTTGCACCTGATCTCGCATACCTTGCGGGTGGCGAAGCGGCTGGGTATTCCCGTGTCTGTGTGTGGCGAGATGGCGGGTGATGCGCACCTGACCCGGCTCCTTCTGGGTATGGGGCTGCGCAGTTTTTCCATGCATCCGGCCCATCTGCTGCGCGTCAAGCAGCAGGTCTTGCGCAGTCATGTCGCTGACTTGGTAGCCCCGGTGGGCCGCCTGTTGCGCGCGGGTGAGAGCGACAGGATTCAGGCTAAACTGGCGCGCATCAACGAGGCTTGAGCCGCGCTGCGAGGTCCGCTGTAATCGCCGCGTGGGTTGTTATGGGGTTGCTAGTGGGTTGCTATTAAGCCGCCAGCAGCGTCTGCAGTTCGCCCTTCTGATACAGCTCCATTACGATGTCCGAGCCGCCCACGAATTGGCCCTTGATGTAAAGCTGCGGGATGGTTGGCCAACTGGAAAAGACCTTGATGCCCTCACGCAGCTCAGGGTCGGTGAGCACATTAACGGCCAAGAAGTCGTTGACCCCACAGGCCTTGAGGACCTGCGTCGCACGCGACGAGAAACCGCATTGTGGGAATTGTGGTGTCCCCTTCATGTAGAGCACAACGGGGTTGGTTTCGACTTGCTGGCGGATGCGTTCTTGAATGTCCATGATTAATCCTTATTAAATTACTCGGGTATTATAGCGTGAGATGAGGGGGCCTGCCAGAATGCCCGCCATGAGGCGTGCGCTTGAAAATATTGGGCATCTATAGCCCCTCTCCCCCGGCACCTCTCCGCAAGGGGCGAGGGGTGAATGGTTGGGCGGGTACGGGGCCCACCGCTACTTCCCCAGCGGGAACGGGGTTGGGTGCCGGTGGCGTAATAAGTCATTTTGTCGCCCCCCTCTCACCTTGTGGGAGAGGGATTGGGTGTCGGCTGCGCGATAGACATTTTGTTGCCCCCCTCGCCCCTTGCGGGAGAGGGGCTGGGGGAGAGGGGTATGATCAGATCAAACTTACTTTCGGACTCCCCTCGCGGGAGAGGGGTAATGGAGCAACATAAATTTGTCAGGCAATTGCGAAGCCACATGACGGAGAGCGAGAACAGGCTGTGGCGACACCTGAGAGCACACCGGTTGAACGGCGAAAAATTCAGACGCCAGCAGCCGATCGGTCCTTATGTGGTCGATTTTGTGCATTTTGGTGCTCGCCTGATTGTGGAGGCCGATGGCGGGCAGCACAACGATGCGTCTTACGATGAAACACGAGACAATTGGCTGCGTGAACAGGGGTTTACGGTGATGCGGTTTTGGAATAACGAGATCATGGGCAATTTGGATGGTGTGCTGGCGACCGTTATGGGCGCAATGACTGAATCACCCCTCTCCCCCGGCCCCTCCCGCAAGGGGAGAGGGGTGAATGACATTTGTTTGCCCAGCATCTACCAGCGCACCCGCACATGAAACCAGCGTACCGCACATGAACTCCAGTTTTGCTGATAGTGCGCGCCGTTTCTTAGAAACGGCCGCGGGAGATGCGCCCGATTTCTCGCGCTATACCGTGTTGATTCCGCATTATCACGCACGGAAACCGTTTCTTGACGCGCTCCGTGTTCAGGTCGAGGCCCCCGTTTTTATCCCGCCGCGTTGCTTCACGCTGCCGGACTGGGCGGTGGACACGGCGGCACCGCCTCCCGTGCCGGCGGGCCTGCGCTTGTCGCGCCTGTATGCCGGCTTGCGTGGCCACGACTGGCTGCCGGAGGGTACTGCGCGCTGGGCCTTGGCCCAGTCCATGATTGACCTGATCGAGGAGCTGGATGCGGCCATGCTGGAGCCGCCCGCATCGACCGCCGAGTTTGCGAGCCAACTGACGATCATCGAGCGGCGTTATGGCAATACCCCGTTGGCGCTTGAAGGGGCCCTGATCTTCGAGCTTTGGCGGGCCGATCGGGGCATGAATGCCGGGCCCCAGCGGGTCTATGCCCAGCGCCTAGAAGCGCGCCTCTCGCGGGTCGACGCCCCCGTTTTTCTGCTTGGCTTGACGGGCCTTTCTGGCCTTGAAGAACGGGCTTTGCGGAAATTGGCGCTACGGGTCCCGGTCGTCACGCTTCCTGTTGCGCCCCGTTTTCCGGAGCGCGAGGCGTTGTTGCGCGTTGCCTGGCCGGCGGATGATACCGCCTCCTCCTTGCGCGCCCGCGCCAGGGCTTTGGCGGAGACCTTGCCGACTAGCCCGATAGCGGCGGCCGTCACGCTGTACGCAGCGACCGATTTGGAAGACGAGGCACAGGGGGCGGCGGATTGGGTGCGTGCCCGTCTCGCGGAGGGCGCGGCCCACATTGGCATCGTCGCCCTCGACCGACTCGCGGCCCGTCGGCTGCGCGCGCTCCTTGAACGCGCCGATATCCTGCTTCAAGATGAGACGGGCTGGGCCTTTCCGACGACGGTGGTCAGCCATGTCATTGATCGATGGCAGACCTTGCTGACCGATGATTTCTATCACCGCGATGTGTTGGATTTTCTGGGCTCGCCGTATGCCTTGCACGATGTCCCGGAGGCTGAGCGGCACCCTACGCGGGCGCGCCTTCAGGCCCTCTATGCGCGCACCCATATCGCCCAGGGTTTGGACGCAATCTTGCGCTGCGTGGATGAGGAGCCGGGCGTCCGGGTCCTCCTCGAGCGCGTGCGAGAGGCGGCCCAGTTGTTCGATGATCGGCCACGGCCGTTGGGAGACTGGCAGGCGCGGCTGGACAAGATGTTCAAGATCATGGGGGTTGCCCCCGCATTGGAAAGCGACCCGGCCGGGCGGCAATTGTGGAAACTCTTGAACGAGTTGACCTCTGCCGTGGCCTCCGACTCAACCCGTTACCGGCGTTCGGAATGGGCCGCTTGGCTGGCACGGGGTCTGGAGGCCGCGACCTTCCAGGAAAACGATATTCGCAGCCCGGTGCGCTTGACCCATTTGACGGCCGCCCGCTTGCGTGATTTCGATGCCCTGCTGGTTCTGGGGGCCGATGCGCGGCATTTGCCCGGGAGTGAGTCGCCGGGCCTCTTGGCAGACGCCGTTCGTCACGACTTGGGCCTGCCGGGGCGTGCCGAACAGGAACAACGCCTGCAGGCGGCGCTGGGTGATGCCCTATCGCGGTCCACGCAGGTCCTATTGACCTGGCAGGACCGGGTGGATGGGGACGCCAATGGAGCGGCACCCTGTGTCATCCTGCTCGATACGGCGCATCAATTGGCGTGGGGGAGGGGTTTGACGGTGCCCCCGCCGCGCTATGCCATACCCCCACGGGCCGATTTGGCCGCGCCCCAAGCGTCCGCGATGGCGGTCCTACCGCGCCTGCCAGAACGACTGAGCGCCTCGGCCTGGCAAACGCTGATTAACTGCCCCTACCAATACTTTGTTCATTATGGACTGCGACTCCGCGAGATGGATGAGGTGGCCGAGGAGATGGAGAAGAAAGATCACGGTGACTGCGTGCACCGGATCCTCGCCGACTTTCACACCCGCCATCCTCGTTTGCAACGCGTTGATCGAGAGGCCCTGCTGTTCGAATTGCAAACCCTGAGCCAGCGTCAGTTTACGGCCTGGGCGCGGCGTGACCTGTTGGCCGAGGCCTGGCAAGCACGCTGGGAGGCCGTGTTGCCGGCCTATCTGGACTGGGCGATCGCCCACAGTGAATGCGGCTATCGCTGTGCCGAGGTCGAGAAGACGCATCTTCAGCCCCTAACGCTGCCGGACGGACAGATTATCAACCTGTACGGGCGCCTGGATCGTTGCGATGCCGGGCCGGATGGAAGTCTTGTGATTGACTACAAAACACAGTCGCATAGTCAGTTGCGTAAACGGATAGGGCCCGACCAAGAAGCCGTACAACTCCCCTTTTACGGGGCATTGACCGGGGCCGCCGGGGCCGTGTTCGTCGGTGTGGATGAGGCCAGTCGGGTGCAAGAATACGCAGCCGCGTCCTTTTCCGAGACGGTCACGGCCGAGGTAGATCGGCTTGAGGCGGTTTTCACGGCCATTGCCGCGGGTTGGCCGCTACCCGCCAACGGGACGGAAGCCGTCTGTCAATACTGCGAAGTGCACGGGGTTTGTCGCAAGGGCGATGGGTGGCAAGACCGGAGCGCTGCTTGACTAAAGCGCCGTATGCGGGTCTAATTCACGGCCTTGCCTGCGGTTTCGCAGACGGGAAAATGTGGCCAGTTAGCTCAGTTGGTAGAGCAGCGGATTGAAAATCCGCGTGTCCTTGGTTCGATTCCGAGACTGGCCACCAAAATTCAAAGCCCAATCCTTATCGGTTGGGCTTTTCTCTTATGTGCTCCTACCCAGACCGCTTGGTCTGGGTAGTTACGGCGGCAATTACGGTGACAGCTTACTAGTAATTACGGTGACAGCTTACTAAATACACTAAATTATCGCCTACCCCTTCGGGCCACGTTTCTGCGGTTTTAGCGTTCTGTTCGTCTGCGCTTCAAGCCGCTCGACCCACGCATCGTTCCCCAAGGGGCGTCCGGTTGTTTCCGCATGACGAAGGGCCTTGAATGCCGCAGATTCGTCCTCGCACTCCCCCAAAAATACCGCAAAATCGCCATAGCGCTCCCGTACCGGAGCCGGTTTGACCAGCGCATCATCCTCGCCTGAAAGATGGGCCGCGATGCTCGACCATGCCCAATCTTGGGCCCGCTGAACCAGATTGGCGCGAACGGGGTTCTGGATGATGTATCGCACCGCGTGGGCCAGGTGCTCTTCATCCATCACCACCGAGGCAAAACGCCCCTGCCACAGATGCCCCGTTGTCCGCTTGCGCGTGTTGATGTAGGCCGTATAACGACGATGCGCATCCGCAAAGGTGCGACGCAAGCCGTCTTCGTCGGACGGCGTGGCGATGAGATGGACATGATTGGGCATCAGGCAGTAGCACCAGATCTCCGTGTCCGCCTTGTTTGCCGCCTCGCTCAGCAGGTCCTTGTATAGCGCGTAATCGCCCTCTTCAAAGAACACACGCTCATGCCGATTCCCACGCTGGGTGACATGGTGCGGGCAACCGGGAATCACAAGACGAGGTAATCGCGACATGGTGCGGAGGGTACAGTAATTTGGTGTATTTAGTAAACTGTCACCGAAATCCGGTGCGGTCATTGACGGCGGAGGAGAACCGCTGCCGTAACGCGGAGCCTTGATTGCGCGCCTAGGCGCTATCAGTCCACGCCATATTCCGCGCGGTAGCGTTGCACGGCCGCGCGCGTGTCGGCATAGCCGGGTTGGGTGTCCAGATAGGCCAGCAGGTCGCGCAGGTTGGCGATGGCTACGACCGGCAGACCGGCATCGCGTTCGACTTCTTGTACCGCCGATAGCGTGCCGGTGCCGCGTTCCATGCGGTCCAGCGCAATCGTCACGCCGCAGGGCGTAGCGCCCGCCGCGCGGATCAGGTCAACCGATTCACGCACCGAGGTGCCGGCCGAGATGACATCGTCGACGATCAGGATGCGGCCGGTGAGCCTTGCGCCCACCAGGTTACCGCCTTCGCCATGATCCTTGGCCTCCTTGCGGTTGTAGGTGAAGGGCACATTGACGCCCTGCGCTGCCAAGGCAATCGCTACCGAGGCGGCCAGCGGAATGCCTTTGTAGGCGGGCCCGAACAGTCCATCGAAGGCCACGCCCGAGTCTAGAATCGCCTTCGCGTAGAATTCGCCCAGCTGCTTTAGCGCATCGCCGTCGTTGAACAGGCCGGCATTGAAGAAATAGGGCGAGAGCCGACCGGCCTTGGTCTTGAATTCGCCAAACAGCAAGACTTGGCGCGCGATGGCGAAGGCCAGAAAATCATCCTTGAACGAAGACACGATGAACACCCCACAAAGAGAACAATGCGCATTTTAACCCTCAACCTCAACGGTATCCGCTCTGCCACCCAAAAGGGGGCGCTCGATTGGCTGCTGACCCAAAACGCCGATGTCATCTGCGTACAGGAATTAAAGGCCCAGGCGGCTGACCTCACGCCCGCCATGATCCACTTGCCCGGCGAGCATGGCACTTATTACAGCGCCTTCCACTACGCCGAAAAGAAGGGTTACAGCGGTGTCGGCCTCTACAGCCGGCACAAGCCGGACGCCGTTATCGAAGGCCTGGGTATCGCCGAAATCGACTGCGAGGGGCGCTATCTGGAGGCGCAGTTTGGCAATCTGTCGGTGGCCTCGCTCTACCTGCCTTCCGGCTCATCGGGCGAAGAACGCCAGGCCGCCAAGTTTGCCTTCATGGCGCACTTTCTGCCGCACATGGAAGGCTTGATGGCCAGCGGCCGCGAGGTCGTCCTGTGCGGTGACTGGAACATCGTCCATACCGAGAAAGACATTAAAAACTGGAAATCTAACCAGAAAAATTCCGGCTGCCTGCCCGAGGAACGCGCCTGGGTCAGCGAGGCGTTGAACCGGGTCGGCTGGATGGATGTCTATCGCCGTCTGTACCCCGAGGCCACGGACGAGGGCTACACCTGGTGGAGCAACCGGGGTCAGGCCTGGGCCAAGAATGTCGGCTGGCGCATTGATTATCAGCTGGCCACGCCAGGCATCGCGGCCACGGCCACGGCGGCGTCGGTGTACAAGGCGCAACGCTTTTCCGATCACGCGCCGCTGACGGTGGACTACGACTTTTTCCTATAACCCGTTGCGGTCAATGGGTGGCCTTGGGGTGGCCTCGATGGATTCCCGTAGGTCGGCATTCCCATGCCGACGCGCATTCTCGCGGGGTATGGCCACCGGTTTGTTCAACGGCAAACGGGTGGGGCGGCGGGAAAGGATTCCCGCCCTACGATGGGTGACCTTGGGGTGCCTCGATGGTTTTCCACCCCACGGCGGTATGGCCCCCGTGGGCGACCTTGGGGTGCCTCGATGGGTTTCCGCCCTACGGTGGGTGGCCTTGGGGCGGCCTCGGTGGATTTCCGTAGGTCGGCATTCCCATGCCGACGCCAATTCTCGCGGGGTATGGCCACCGGTTCGTTCAACGGCAAACGGGTGGGGCGGCGGGAAAGGATTCCCGCCCTACGACGGTATTGGCCCCGATGGGTTTCCGGACGGGGCGGTGTTGGCCCCCGTGGGTGGCCTTGGTGTGGCCTCGATGGATTTCTGTAGGTCGGCATTCCCATGCCGACGCGTATTCTCGCGAGGTGTGGCCGCCGGTTCGTTCAACGGCAAGCGGGTGGGGCGGCGAGGTTGGTGAAGAGGGCGAACTGGGTGGCGGTGTAGAGCGGATGAGCGGTTCATGACGATGGCCTCGGAGAACCGGGTGTTTCAGTGCTTGTGATCAGATTCGCAATCACTTCGCTCAGTCAAAGCCTTGCGGATCCGTTCACGCGCCTCGGGGGGAAACTCCGAGCCGTCATCAGTGGCCTCGGCACGCGTGCCCAACATCCGCAGGGCTTGCCGCATCAAGGTCATCTGCTGTTCGAAACGACGGCAACTGACGCACATCCAGAGATGCATCTTGAGACCCCAGTATTCCAAAAAGCCCAACGGGCGTTCCTGGCTCTCCGAGATCAAGTGGCTCGCATCCTTGCATGTCAGCATCTTCATTCACCTCCGGGCGGCGATTTGCACCCCATTACCGACCCAGTTCCTGTCGAGGCATTGCCGGAGCCCCAAACGGGCCCGATACAGCATCGTCCATAGGTTGGTCGGCGTGATCGCCAATTCCTGACAAATATTTTCAGAACTTTCTTCCATCACGGCATGCAACATAAAAAGCCGTGCATGACGCGGCGGCAGCGTGTCCAGGCAGCGTTGCAGGATGATCATAAATTGGTCGCGTTCCAGCAATTCCTCCGGGCTTCCCCAATCGGACAGCCTGTTTTTCCAGTGGCCGTTGGACGCGAAATTGTCTTCGGTTCGCATTTCGTCTGCCTCTTCCAGATCGTCCGGTTCGTCCAACTGCACCTCGCGTGCGTCGTGGCGGAACATATCCATGATCTTGTGCTTGAGGATGCCGATCAGCCAGGTGCGCGGCGCGGCACCGCCGGCATAACGGTCGCGCGCCTGCAACGCGGCCAGCAAGGTTTCCTGCACGGCCTCTTCGGCTTTGTATTCGTCGCGCGTATGCACCAAGGCATATTTATAGAGCGCGGCACCGTGCTGATCCAGCCATGCGTCGGGTGAACCCAGTGCGCTTTCGTTCAATTCAGCCTCCTTGGGTGAGTGTGGGGGGGGGGCTCAGGCGAGAAAGTGGTAGCGCGATTGTAGACCATTCGGTCCATATTTGAATGATGTACCGGACAGGATATTTGTCAGGAATCTCCAAGGCGCCCGACTAAGTATTAGTCCCCCCCCTCCCCAGCTTCACCACCGAACTGGAGGCCCTCATGCCCCTACTCGCTCGCGCCTTGTTTGCCGCCATTCTGGCCGCCACCAGCTTGCCTGGAATCGCCGCCGGATTCGTCGTTTCCGGCCTGGGCACGCCCACGCCCCGCCTAGGTCATCACCCAGACCGCGATGCAGAAAAATTACACCCTCCTGTTTCTCAAGGGCAAGCCCTTGCCATCCGCCACCCAGGCGGCGGCGGATCTGAGCTATTGCGTCGGCTAGTTCAAATGTCACTCTTGACCTAATGAACCATTCGGTCCATAAAGTAAACATGGCTGCAAATATCGGACGCCCTCTCGAATTCGACCCGGATACCGCCCTGGAAGGGGCGATGAATCTGTTCTGGGCGCAGGGTTATGAGCACACCTCCATGCAGGACTTGCTCCGCGCCATGAAGCTTTCCAAAAGCAGCCTGTATCAGGCCTTCGGCGGCAAGCAGCAACTGTTCAGGCAATGCGTGGGACGCTATGTCGATCAGTTCGCCCGGCGGCTGCGCGAGGGGCTTGCAGATGCGCCCTCCGGACGCCGTTTCATCGAGGCCTTCCTCCACTCCGTGCTGGAAGACGCAAACGGAACGAGCGAGCCACGCGGTTGCCTAGTGATGAACACCGCTAGCGAGTTCGCCCAGAGCGAACCGGAAATCGCCCTGGATGTGTCACAAAGCATCGAACGCTTTCGCGCCGTGCTACAGGCCGCGGTGGAGCGCGCCCAGCGCGAAGGCGACATCGCCCCCGAACGGGACGCACGGACGCTGGCGAATTTCCTGGTCAGCAGCATGAGCGGCCTGAAAACCCAGGCCAAGGCCGGAGCCGACGCGGCAACCCTCAAGGGCATCATCGCGGTGGTGCTGAAGGCGTTGGACTGAGTTTTTTTGACTAGTTATGGAACACACGGTCCACATTGAATCACTACGGACATGTGAATCGGGCTATGCGGCCCAACGGGTGGGCGTTTGAGCGGTAGCGTTCAGCGCCAGCCATTTTTTTCATCAATTCTGGAACGATCGGTTCAGTTTAAACCTTACAGGAGTCCGCCCCATGCAAGCCGAATACAAACTCACCCTCTCCGCCGTCAATCCCGACCAGGCCGAACCGCTGGCAATGGCCAGAATGGAAGACGCCCTGAACAAGCTGGGCTTCATTCCCAATATGTACGGCGTCATGGCCAACTCGCCCGGCCTGCTCGATACCTATATCCACGGCTACAACCGCTTCCGCGAGTTGTCCGGCTTCACCCCCGCCGAACAGGAAGTGGTGCTGCTCGCCATCAGCCGCGAGAACAGCTGCACCTATTGCGTCGCCGCCCACAGCTTCCTGGCCGACAAGATGTCCGGCGTACCGGTGGAAGTGACCGATGCGATTCGTGACGGTGCCCCGATCCCCGACACGCGACTGGCCGCCTTGCACGACTTCGCCCGCGCCTTGGTGACGAAACGCGGATTGCCCAGCCAGACCGATGTCCAGGCCTTCCTCGCCGCCGGTTACAGCGAGCGGCAGATATTGGAAATCGTGCTGGCCATCGCGGTGAAAACCCTCAGCAACTATGCCAACCACCTGTTCCACACCCCGCTGGATGGCATGTTCGCCGAACGGGCCTGGTCAGATTGAAAGAGCCTCCTCATGGAACAGAAAAAAATTGTCAGGAATCCCCCATCATCGTCGACCAACGGACAGCGGTATGAATCAACCACGGTACCCACCATGAGGAGAACAACATGAAAACTACGCGCAAGACAGCCACGGTGCCGAACGAGCCCCGTACCGACGCCAGCGGCGAACTCCCGGCATCCATCGATGGTGTCCAGGCGCACATCGCCGAGATGGCCTATTTCCTGGCGGAACAGCGCGGCTTCACACCCGGCTCCGAGATGGAAGACTGGCTGGTGGCTGAGGCGCAACTGCAGGCTCGGTCGGACAACGCCTGACGCCGCTTGGCAACTTTATCCCGCGCGACCATGCACTGCGCGGCAATGCCACTTTGGAGAACGGTGTGGAACAGGCCCTCCCGCAACGCATTCATTTCGGCCGCGAGGTCTGCAACGACTTGGAGCAGGCCGAGCGCCGGGAATGGTGGCTCGCCAACGGCCTCGGTGGCTACGCCTCAGGCACCGTGGCGGGGACGCTCACCCGGCGTTATCACGGCCTGCTGGTGGTGCCGCTCGCGCGTGGCTCGACGGGCCGTTCCCTGGTCTTCGCCAAGGCCGACGCCACGCTGATCCTCGGTGACACGCCGCACCCCTTGCATACCAACCGCTGGACAGGCGGCGCTATCGAGCCACGCGGCTACCTGCATCTGGAATCCTTTCATCTGGACGGTCGCCTGCCGGTGTGGCGCTACGCCATCGGTGAGGTTCGGCTGGAAGCGCGCATCTGGATGGAAGCCGGCGCCAACACCACCTGCCTGGCCTGGCGCCTGCTGTCCGAACATGCCGATGCCGAACGCCCGCATCTGACTGTCCGGCTGCTGGTTGACGCGCGGGACCATCACGGGCAGACCCGCGTGGGCGATTTCGAGCTCGATGTGGCACAAACGGCGAGTGAATTGCGCGTGACCCTGCCCCAGGGCGCGCCCCTGCGCTTCCGCAGCCGCTGTGGCCGTTTCACGGCGGACAAGACCTGGATCGAGCGCTTCGACCTCCCCGTGGAGCGGGCGCGCGGCCTGCCGGATCGGGACGATCATCTGTGCGTGGGCGAGGTGCGCCTGCCGCTGCATTCCGGCGAATGGGTGGGTTTCGTCGCTTCGCTGGAAACCGACCCGTCGCCCTATCTCGGCGAATCCCTGCGCCAGCGCCATTTTCAGGATGCCAGCCTGCTGCGCCAGGCCAAGGTGCAATCTTCCTGTTTGGCCAATGCCCCGACCTGGGTCGACCAACTGGTGCTGGCCGCTTGCACTTTTTTGATCAAGCGGCCCATGCCAGACGGCGCTCGCGGCGTCTCGGTCATCGCCGGTTATCCGTGGTTCGGCGAATGGGGCCGCGACACCTTCATCGCGCTGGCGGGCCTGACGCTGCCCGCGCATCGCCATGACGAGGCGCGCCAGATTCTGGAAAGCTGGGCGGCTTACCTCGATGCCGGCCAGCTTCCCAACCATTTCCCGGAAAGCACCACTTCGGACTTCATCTCGCCGGAGTACAACTCGGCGGATGCCGCGCTCTGGTATGTGGAGGCCTGGCGCGCCTACATCGAGGCCAGTCAAGACCTCGCCGCCCTGAAGCGCCACTATCCCGCCCTGTGCGGCATTGTCGATTTCCATGTGCGCGGCACGCGCCACGGCATCGGCCTGGACCCAGTCGATGGCCTGCTCCGGGCCGGCACGGCAGAAACTCAACTGACCTGGATGGATGCGCGGGTGGATGGCCGCCCGGTGACGCCGCGCATGGGCAAGCCGGTGGAACTGAACGCGCTCTGGTTCAACGCCCTCATGAGCCTGGCGGAATTCGCCGATCTGCTGGATGAAGGCTCGGAACCCTTCGCCACCCTGGCCGGCCAGGCGAAGCGGAGTTTCAGGCGCTTCCTGCGCGCCGACGGCGCGGGTCTGTACGACGTATTGGACGGCCCCGCGGGCGTGGACGCCAGCGTGCGTCCCAACCAGATTTTCGCGGTATCGCTACCCCATTCCCCGCTCGATGCCGAAGATCAGGCCGCCGTGGCGCGCATCGTCGGCAGTCGGCTGCTCACTTCCTGTGGCCTGCGCACCCTGGACCCTTTGGACCCTGCCTACCGGTCCCGCTACGAAGGCGATGTACCAAGCCGCGATGCGGCCTATCATCAGGGCCCGGCCTGGGCCTGGCTGCTGCCGCACTACGCGCTGGCGCTGTACAAAGTCAGTGGCGATGCGGCCTACGCCCAGTCCCTGCTGGAACCCTTGGCCGATCATCTGGCCGATGCCGGTCTGGGTTCGTTCAGCGAACTGTTCGATGCTGAACCGCCGCACACGCCGCGCGGTGCGCCGGCCCAGGCCTGGTCGGTGGCCTGCGCCTTGCAGGCCTGGTGTCAACTGGAGCAGGCCCGAAACGAGAGAGAACGCCATGTCCCCTGACCTAGACAAGATCGAACAACAGCGTCTGGACGAACAGAACGCCGGCCGGCAGCCCTGGAATCTCTGGGGGCCCTACCTCGGCGAGCGCCAGTGGGGCACGGTGCGCGAGGACTACAGCCCGCACGGCAACGCTTGGGCGTATTTTCCGCACGACCATGCGCGCAGCCGCGCTTACCGCTGGGGCGAGGATGGTCTGGCGGGAATGAGTGACCGGCAACAGCGTCTTTGCCTGGCCCTGGCGCTCTGGAACGGCAAGGATCCGATCCTGAAGGAACGCTTGTTTGGTCTGACCAACGATGAGGGTAACCACGGCGAGGATGTTAAGGAGCTGTACTACTACCTTGATGCCACGCCGACCCATTCCTATTTGAAATTCCTCTACAAATACCCTCAGGCCGAATTTCCCTACGCCGATCTGGTGGCGGAGAACCGCCGGCGCGACAAGTCGGCGCCCGAGTACGAACTGCTCGACACCGGGGTATTCGACGAAAACCGCTATTTCGATGTCTTCGTGGAATATGCCAAGGCCGGCGTGCGGGACATCCTGATGCGCATCAGCGTGCACAATCGCGGCCCCGTGGCGGCGACCATCCATGTCCTGCCCCAACTCTGGTTCCGTAACACCTGGGCCTGGGACAACACGCCGCAACGCCCGCGCATCGCCTCCGCCGGGCCGGGCCATGCGATCGCCAGCCATACCCAGTTGAAGCCGTACCACTGGTATGCCGAAGGTGAACCGCCGCTGCTGTTCTGCGATAACGAGACCAATCCCCGGCGCCACTACGGCATGACGACGCCGGGTCACTTCAAAGACGCCTTTCACGACCATGTGGTTCACGGCTGCGACCAGGCCATATCGCCGCAAGGCGCGGGCACCAAGGCCGCTGCCCACTATGTCCGGGACATCCCGTCCGGCGGATGCGCCGAGTTACGCGTGCGCCTGTCGCAGGAGGCGCACGACGCGCCCTTCACCGATTTTGATGCCCTGATGGAAACCCGGCGCGCGGAGGCCGATGCCTTTTACGCCGCCCTGCAGACCGGCATCGACGACGAGGAGGCCAAACGGGTTCAGCGCCAGGCGCTGGCCGGGATGATCTGGTCAAAGCAGTTCTACAACATCGATATTCCCCACTGGCTCAAGGGTGATCCCGCCATGCCGGCACCGCCAGCCGAGCGGCACTGCGGTCGCAACCGCGACTGGGAACATCTCAACAACGCCGACATCATTTCGATGCCGGATAAATGGGAATATCCCTGGTACGCGGCCTGGGACCTGGCATTTCAGTGCCTGCCTCTGGCCTTGGTCGATCCCGAATTCGCCAAAGGCCAGCTGATTCTGCTCACCCGCGAGTGGTACATGCACCCCAATGGCCAACTACCCGCCTACGAGTGGGCCTTCGGCGATGTCAACCCGCCGGTGCACGCCTGGGCCACCTGGGAGGTTTATCGCATTGACCGCGACCGGCGCGGCGGCCAGGGCGATCTGGCCTTCCTCGAACGGGTCTTTCACAAGCTGATGCTCAACTTTACTTGGTGGGTGAACCGCAAGGACGCCGATGGCCGCAATGTCTTCCAGGGTGGCTTTCTCGGGCTCGACAACATCGGGGTATTCGACCGCAGCGCGCCGCTGCCCACTGGCGGTCATATCGACCAGGCCGACGGCACCAGCTGGATGGCCATGTACTCGCTCAACCTCATGCGCATCGCCTTGGAACTGGCGTTGCACAACCCGGTTTACGAAGACATCGCGACCAAGTTCTTCGAGCATTTCCTTTACATCGCCGCCGCCATGAACAATATCGGCGGCGAAGGTATCGGCCTCTGGGATGACGGCGACAAGTTTTTCTATGATGTGCTCAGCCTGCCTGGCGGCCACAAGCAGCCCATCAAGATCCGTTCCATCGTCGGCCTGATCCCCCTGTTCGCCGTCGAGGTGCTGGAACCCGAAACCCTGGACCGCTTACCCGAATTCAAACGCCGACTGGAATGGTTCCTCAAATACGACCCCGAGATCGCCGCCTTGGTGTCTCATTGGGATGTGCCGGGGTTAGGCGCCACCCGCCTGCTGTCACTGCTGCGTGGCTACCGCATGAAGCGACTCTTGACGCGCATGCTGGACGAGACGGAGTTTCTCTCTGACTTTGGTATCCGAGCCATGTCGCGGGCCCACGCCGACCAGCCCTATCGCTTCGACTGCGACGGCGAATCGGTGACGGTAGGCTACTGGCCCGCCGAGTCGGAATCCGGCCTGTTCGGTGGCAACTCCAATTGGCGCGGCCCGATCTGGTTCCCCATCAACTACCTGTTGATCAATTCGCTACGCCGTTTCCACGATTACTACGGCGACGAATTCCGTGTCGAATACCCCACCGGCTCGGGCCAATTGCATTCGCTGAGCGAGATCGCCGATGAACTCGGCCGCCGCCTGGTCAGTATCTTCACGCGCGATGGCAACGGCCGACGGCCCGTATTCGGCGATCTGGAAAAACCACAGCAGGACGACCATTTCCGCGATCTCATCCTGTTTCACGAGTATTTCCACGGCGACAGCGGGCGCGGCCTTGGTGCCTCCCACCAGACCGGTTGGACAGGTCTGGTCGCCAACCTGATTCAGCACCTGAAGCAACGGAGAACCTCATGAAGCAATCGCTCGCCACCCCGTGCCTCGCTCTCGTCTGAACAAGCCTTCCCGTTGCCAGGCGGCAGATCCGCTCAGCGCGGTCAGCCGCGTCAGCCCCTACCCGCTGAGTGCTGAAACCACCCGGAATCTGGCGCCCATCAGCGGTTTGATCGAGACCGTACTCAACTTTCATGGCATTCATGCCATCTCAAATCATGAAACCGATTGCAGGGGCCGTCCTCGTGCCTGTCCTGGTGGTAAATGGGCAACCACGGGGGGTTGCCCCTACGCCAATGACCGTGTTGTTTCACGCTAGGTAACGCGGGCTAACAACAAGCTGACGCATCGGCCTTGTTGTCGTCAAACGGCAGCCCGCCGCCGCAGCCCGCGTAAATGCCGTAGTGACGACTGAAGTCGCCGATGAAATCGAAATGCGGGGCAAAACGGGTCTCGTGCAACATGCGCCAGGTATTGCCGCATACCGGGAACACCCGTCCGGCCTCGATGGCATGGTGCTTGTCTAGCGTGAAGCGCTGTTCGTGTCCGTCGGAGATCCCTCCACGGTAGATCACCGCCTGGCCGTAGTCCTCGCAGTCCGGCTCCAGGCCTTCCAGCTTGAATAGCCGGTAGGTGGCGGAATGGAAGCCGATGCCCTGGGTCAGCGCCGCCAGCACCGGGTCGGTGACGACGATGGGGCGGTCTTCCACCAGGCGCGGGTCGGTGAAACCGTGTCGGCGCGCCAGATGCTGGAAGTCGTTCCAGTACAGCGCGCCGCCCAGGCATTCGCCGTACAGCACCGGATCGTTGCGCAGCGCCGAAGGCACCCGGCGGTCGGCGTAGACATCGGAAAAATAAAACTCGCCGCCCGGCTTGAGCAGGCGATGCACCTCGCGCAGCACGGCGTCCTTGTCGGGGGACAGGTTCACCACGCAGTTCGACACCACTACATCGAAGCTGGCATCTTCCAGCCCCAGTTGATCCAGATGCTCGATATAGCCGAGGTGGAATTCGACATTGTCGCGCGCATAACCGAACGCTTCGCGGTGATAGGCGCGGTGCTTGGCGGCGACTTCCAGTTGTTCCTCGGTCATGTCCACGCCCACCACCTGGCCGGTCTCGCCGACCATCTGCGCCAGGGCATAGACATCGCGCCCCGAGCCGCAGCCCAGGTCGAGCACGCGGCAGCCGTTCAGCAAGGCCGGTGCGACCAGGCCGCAGCCGTAATAACGCGACATCACTTCCGGGTGGATGCGCGCCAGCAACGGCTTCAGCCATTCCGGCATCTGGCTGGCGTCGCAGCAGGCGGAGGTGCGCAGGTCCGCCGTGCTTTGTAACTGTTGACCGTAATAGTCTTTGACGATTTCATGCATGGTGTTCTCCTTGCGGCATGGAAATGGAAGAAGGTTCGGGGCAGGTACGGCGTCGGCTGCAACGCCGGTCGGGACAGAGGGTGCGCACGTAATGGCGATCCATATCGTCGAGCCGCCGCCTCATGGCCGGCCTCGCTTCAGAAACCGGATGTCGCCGTACCAGGCGGTTACGCGCTCGCCTGTGTTGTCTGTGTCGGTGGCGATCGCGATGCCGGTGACCGGGGGGGCGTCCTCGCCGAAAGCGGCGCGAAAATCCGCCGCGAGATCGCGCGTTTCGGTGACCCATAATCCAGCCTTATCCGCCCCGCTTTCCAGCACCACCATGCGGGAACGATCGGTGTAGGCATTGGCCTGAATGGTGCCGACGGGCTGGCGATTGTCCCAAACGTAATTCAGCGCGGCGGCAGGCACCTCCACGCCGTACAGCGTCCTAGCCAGCTTGAGCTTGGTCCGGGTCAGGAAAGACAGCCTGGCGACGTCGTAATCGAACAGCACATACAGGCGCGCGGCATAGTCGTCCCCGGCCTTGGTGGTCATGTCGGCGGTCCTGAGCGGCCGTTCGATGCGCCAGCGCCACTGGATAAGCGGGGTCTCGGCGAGATCAACCCGCAGTGGATGAATCAGGCCCGACATGGAGGCGTTCGCGTCGGCCCGGACGACCATGGCATCGCCGTCGCGCACGAGTGCGTAGCGGGTGGGCTTCGCCTTGGCCGAGGGATTGAAAGGCAGCCAGCCCGCGGGCAGTCCAGCTGCATTCGGCTCATCCGAGAAGGCGGGCGGCTCTGCCGACCCCAGTGCAGTTGCGGGCAGGAACATGCATGGCCACATGAGCAACAGGGCGGCGAGGCCGTTTGGCACGAATGATCTAATGCGGGACGTCGGCAATCGATACCCGCCAACGCCGGTCTGAGTCGCGAGCGGCTTCATACCCCGCTCCACAGCGCATACAGTCCGGCACCCAAGGCCAGCCCCAGGGGCAGCGTGACGACCCAGGCCAGCAGGATGTGGGCGATGGTTCGCCAGTTGCGTTTGCCGTTCACCGCGCCGATGCCGAAGATCGCGCTGGTCGAAACATGGGTGGTGGAAACCGGCAGGCCCAGATGGGAGGCGCCCAGCACCAGCCCCGCCGTGACCAGATTGGCGGCCAGCCCCTGGCCATGATTGAGATCGGTGATACGCCGACTCATCGTTTCCGCCACTCGACGGCCCTGGATCAGCCCGCCCGCTGCCATGACCAGCGCAACAAGCGCGATGACCCAGACCGGCTGCGGCTGTCCGCCGAGCGCGCTGGCGGCCAGCAGTAGAGCGGCGATCTTGGGCGTGTCGTTGACGGCGCGAGCGAAGCAGACGCTGCCGGCGCTGGCGATATGCAGGGCGTTCATCGCTGTATGCGCGTCCAGGCCGACAAAGCGGCCGTCGTAACGCGTCGCACAAGCGGGCAGGTCGCCCATCGCCATGGCAAGCCCGGGGGCGGGCATGGACAGCGTGGCCGCCGACATTCCAGCCGGTAGCGCTTGCGGTTGCGTTTGCGCCGCCGTTTCCCCCACACACAGGCAACTCGTCGCGACGATGCCCAGCCGCAGGCGCAGCCGGTGCAGAGCCGGATACAGCAGCAGGATCAAACCGATGGCGAGCAGCGGACTCAGCAACAAGGGCTGGGCGAATTTGTTAACCAATACCGTCCAGTTCACACCGCTGCTATTTGCCACCAGCGCCGCGCCGACCAAAGCCCCCGTCAGCGCATGGGTGGTGGAGGTGGGCATGCCCAGCCAGGTGGCCAGCAGCACCGTGGCGCCCGCGCCGATGCCGATGGCGGCCAATAGGGCGTCGTTCAGCGTGCCGGGCGGAATCAGGCCGTTGCCGCTGAAGGTTTGCAC
>CAMDCO010000012.1 GCA_945890495.1 Bordetella parapertussis
CCCGCTGCCAACCACCCTTGGAGAAAAACGCCCGTCGGCAAAGCCGCCTACGACGGGCAACACGCTACACCGTAGCAATGCGCGGGCGGGGTAAAGCGGACATTTCTACTTTGCAGAAAAGCGGACATTTCTATTTGGCGTTGACATCCAGGTCTATGGTCTGTACACGACCACCCAGACGGAACAACATAGCGCCCAGATAACCGAGTTGCTGGCCCGCGAAAAGGTCCATCTGGAGCAGATCACCAAGGTCTTGGGCCACAGGCCGCACGATGCGCAACTGGAGGCCGAGGTCAAACAACTGGAAGCCGACCTCAAGGCCCGTCAGGAGGCCGTCGCCCTGCTGCAAACACCGCAACACCGCGAAGATCACGGCAGTTTTTCCCCCTTGTTCGGCGCCCTGGCCCGACAAATTGTGGACGGGGTGTGGATCACCGGGGTAGCCATCGGCGCGCAACGCGAGATCGCCCTGAGCGGGCGGGCCCTGAGCGGAGAGCGGGTGCCGCATTACTTTCAGAGACTGAAGAATGAGCCTGCTCTACGAGGGCATACCTTCGACCAGTTCGAAATCGTCCCCGGTACCGTCGTTCAGGGGCGTGCGGCCCCCTACATCGAATTCAGGCTAGGGGTCTGGCCCAAGGGAGGTGCGGATGAAACGCCATCTGCTGCAGCTCGCTGAGACCATCGATACACGCGGCGTACGCCAGCGCCTGCTGATCTTTCTGGTCATCCTGCTGCTGACCGGAGGGCTGTTCTACCTCGCCCTACTGGAGCCGACCTTGCACCAACAGGCAAAACTGGCGCAGGCCATCGAACAGAACAGCCGCGCACTCAAGGGGGTGCATCAACAGATTGAACAGTTGGCAAGTTCAGCCAGCCAGGATCCCGATGCCAAAAACCGGCGCCAGCGCGAAGACTTGCATGCCCGGATCGCACAGAGCCAGGCCGATTTGGATCGTTTGCAGGCGGGCAAGCTGACCCCGGCACGCATGACCCATTTGCTTGAGGCCCTGTTGCGGGACAACCGTCACCTGCATTTGGTTTCCATCCACTCCTTCTCCGAGGCACCGGTCATCAACGCCGTACCCGGCCAGAAACCGGCTGAACCGGCCAAGACAGCCGGTCTGTACAAACAGGGAGTCCGCATGACCGTGCGCGGTAATTATGTCGACCTGGTGAACTATCTGGCCACTCTGGAACAGCAGCCCTGGAAGGTCATCTGGGGTGAAGCGATCTTCCGGGTGGATCGTCACCCCATCGGCACCCTCACCTTCACGGTGTACACGCTGAGCCCGGAGCGGTCATGGCTGCGCGTATAAGGACGAATCGTTTGTTAAGCCGCCTCACGGGCCTTGCCGGTGGCCTATGGGTCGGTGCGGCCCTGGCCGGCAACCCGATCCCGGACCCGACCCGGCCCGCCTATCACCTGACCGAAACGGGATCGATCCCGCCCGAAACGGTCTATCATCTTCAGTCCATCCTCCAGTCACCCACCCGCACACTTGCCATCATCAACGATCAACGGGTTACCATAGGCGACCGCGTTGGGAACGCACGGGTCATCGCCATCCGGCCCGGCGAGGTCATCGTGGTGATCTCCGGCAGGCAACGGACATTGCGTCTGAATCCTTCCGTTCAGATCACCCCATTGAATAACGCTTCCGTAAACCCTGTCCTCCCGCCCACCCTGCCACCACAACCGCCCACGAAATGAACCCGTTCCTGAGATCCCTGCCGGTTGTGCTGCTATTCGCCTTGGTCGGCTGTACCACACCCCCGACGCGCGGCGTGGCTGTGCCGGAACGCATCTTGACCGAAATGGGCCATGCAGCGGCCACCGATAATTCGCGCCCGCCCAGTCCGGATGCTGTATTCAAGGCCCTGTTGCCACCCCTGAAGCTGGGAGCACCCACCGTCCCCATGGCGACCCCAGAGCCCCGTTTCGATCTTGCCGTCACCCACGCCCCCGCGCGCGAGGTATTCAGCGGCCTGGTTCAGGGCACCCGATACAGCATGCTGGCCCATCCGGAGATCACCGGCAATCTGTCGTTGACCCTGAAAAATGTCAGCGTACCCGAGGCCCTCGATGCCATACGCGAACTCTACGGCTACGACTATCGCATTGACGGCAGTCGCATCCTGGTTCAACCACTCACCCTGCAAAGTCGGGTCTTCAAGGTCAATTACCTGACCGGGCAACGCAAGGGCAGTTCGGACACCCGCGTCAGTTCGGGTTCGATCTCCGACATCGGCACCACCACCACCGGCACGACCACCCCCACGGCCGGTGCGACGACGCGGGAAAGCAGTCGGGTATTGACCACCACGAGCAGCGATTTCTGGAGCGAACTGGGGTCGGCCATCAAGGCGCTTGTCGGTACCGAGGGTGGGCGCACCGTCATCATCAACCCCCAGTCCGGCATCGTGCTGGTTCGAGCCATGCCGGGCGAGTTGCGCCAGGTCGGCGAGTTTCTCAAGGCCTCCCAACTTTCCGTCGAGCGTCAGGTCATCCTCGAGGCCAAGATCATCGAGGTCACGCTGAGTGACGCACACCGTTCCGGCATCAACTGGGCGGCATTCAGCACGGGCACCCACTCACGCGCCTCGCTGGGAATGCTAGGGCCCGGCGCCACCCTGCAACCCACCGGCAGCCTCTCCGGTGCCTCGACGGCCATCCCTCTTGCCGCCATCGCGGGTTCGAGCCTGACCTCAAACGCAGCGACTGGCACCCTGTTCGGCATGGCCTTCCAGGCCAACAATTTTGCGGCCCTGCTCTCTTTTCTCGAAAGCCAGGGTACGGTCCATGTCTTGTCCAGTCCGCGCATCGCCACGCTCAACAACCAGAAGGCCATCCTTAAGGTCGGCTCGGACGAGTTCTTTGTCACCAACTACAGCACCACGACCACGGCCGGCGCCACCTCGGGCACCACGCAGACCACACCCTCGGTCACCCTGCAACCCTTCTTCTCCGGCATCGTCCTTGATGTAACGCCGCAGATCGACGAGCACAATGCCATCATCCTGCATGTCCACCCCTCGGTCAGCCAAGTCGCCCAAGAAACCAAGACCATCGAACTGGGGGGGACTCTGGGCACCCTGAGGCTTCCTTCAGCCAAGAGCAGCATCAGCGAGACCGACAGCATCATCCGAGCCCAGGATGGGCAGATCGTTGCCCTGGGCGGCTTGATGAGTCAGCGCTTGGATGACGACCGCTCCGGACTACCCGGTGCTGCCGACCTGCCCATCCTGGGCGCTGCCTTCCGGCAAACCGCCAAGACCATGAGCAAGCGCGAACTGGTCATCCTCCTCAAACCCACCGTGGTGCAGGATGCCAGTGCCTGGGCGCAAGACATCCTGGGTAGCCAGCGGAGGGTCGATGAATTGATCGGCCTGGACGGCAAGCCTGCGGGCACAAAATAATCCGGCATGTACGAAACCCATTTTGGCTTACGGGAAACCCCCTTCCGGATCACCCCGGATACGGGCTATTTCATCGCCTCCGGTTGCTATCAAGAGGCCCTGAATACCCTGCTGATTGCGGTACGCAGCGGCGAGGGTTTCATCAAGATCACGGGCGAGGTGGGGACCGGCAAGACCCTGCTCTGCCGAAAATTCCTCTCCGGCCTGGAAACGAGTGAATTTGCAACGGCCTACATACACAACCCCTACCTGGATCCTCGCACCCTGCTTCTGGCCCTGGCCGATGAACTGGAGATCCCGATCGAAGGCAGCCCCGATCAGCACCAACTGCTGCGCGCCCTGACACAGGCCTTGATCGAGATCGGTCAGAACCACCGGACGGCTGTACTCTGTCTGGACGAGGCCCAGGCCATGCCGATCGAGACCCTGGAGGCCTTGCGCTTGTTGACCAACCTGGAGACCGAAAAGCGCAAATTGCTCCAGGTCGTGCTGTTTGGCCAACCCGAACTGGATCAGCGTCTGGACCAAGAGTCCGTGCGCCAGATCAAACAGCGCATTACCTTCCAGTACACCCTGCAGCCCTGCAACCGCGAGGAAACCGAGTATTACCTGACGCACCGGCTCAGCATCGCCGGTTACCGTGGTGGCCCCCTGTTTACCCGTGGCGCGCTCAATCGGTTGTTTCACGCCAGCCAAGGAATTCCCCGTCTCATCAATATCCTGGCGCACAAGGGCCTGCTGTCCGCCTATGGACAACGCAAGGCCCAAGTCGATGATCGCGATATTCAGGCCGCGATCAAGGACACGCCAGCCTCCCGGCAACCCTCGCGCCTGAAGAGATACCGTTTCATCATCGGCATCGGCCTGGCCCTCCTCGTCGGCGGGCTCGTGGCCCTGGCCATCTTGCTCCATGAGGATGAGCCGGTGCCAACCCCACCACCAACACCGGTCTCACCGCCACTGCCAGTCTCACTATCCCCGCTGCCAGTCGAGGACGCGGCGGCGACAGCGCCTGTCGCAATCCCACCGTCGCCCGCTCAGTCGCCCGCTCAGTCGCCCGCTCAGTCACCCATTCTGCCATCGCCGAAACCCAAAAAACCTGCTGCCACTGCAACGCCACCGGCCCTCGAAGAGCCACCGGCACTCACTCAGGATAGCGCCCCCCGGCCATGAGCCTCATCAACCGCATGCTTCAGGATCTGGAGCAACAAAATGCCGGAAGCGCACCCGAGACACGGGTAGCAGCCATCCCGGAGGGTGTGCGCGCCGTGGGGCCTATCGCAGCACCGGAACCATCCTTCGGTCAGAACCACCGGCTTGTCTGGCTCGCACTCGGTCTCCTGAGCATCACCGGCCTGGGGATCACCCTGTTTTTTTTCAAGGCACAGACCCCTTCAACAACGAGCCACCTCCATCCCCCGCCGGCCCCGATCCCCACAACCATTACTCCGACCGTTGAACCCGCTCCGGTCATCACATCGGTTCAACCAGAGCTGCGGCCATCTGTCGAGCCTACCCCCGAGGTCGTGGCAGAAATCCGGCCCCGCATCCACAGCCATCCGGCCCCGCGCCGACCGCCTATGGTCGAGGTCGCCAAGGATCAAAGGACACGCGCCCCTGAGGCCACTTCGCCCGTGCAACCCCCTCTGGCCATCAAACAAACCACACCACAGCAGCAGTCTGATTTTGCCTATCAGCAAGGCTTGTCAGCCATTCGTTCAGGCCGGATTGCAGAGGCCGAATCTTTGCTTGATGAGGCCCTCCGGCGGGACCCCGCCCACACGGCGGCCCGCCATGCGCTGGCGGGACTCCTGATTGAACAGGGGCGGCATCCGGCGGCAGAACAATGCCTGCGAGAGGGAGTCACGCTCAATCCGAGGCAGGTCGAGTTCTCTATCCCGCTGGCCCGCCTGCTGGTCGATCAAGGCCAGATCGGAAAGGCGCTGGAGATATTGCAGAACGCCCAGGCGCACGGCCCTGACAACCCGGATCTGGCCGGTTTCATCGGAGTCCTGTTGCAGCGCATGGGCCGACATGGCGAGGCCATTACCCAGTTACGAACCGCGCTGAGACTCAAACCCGGCACAGGGGCGTGGTGGGTCGCGCTGGGCCTGTCATTGCAGGAAGAAAAACGACTGGAAGAATCCCTCGATGCCTTCCGGCGCGCCCTCGCCACCCATGACCTGACGGCAGATCTGCAATCGCTGGCCCGATCGCGCCTGAATCAGCGCCAATCTCCTCACTAGGCTCGCCGTGGGTACGCAGCCCTCAGCGCGATCTTTTGGCTCTATGTGATTTGTAGTGGGTAAGGCCACCCGTCTCCGCCCTTTGGATAGGGGTGTTTTGCAGAGGGGGGCTATGCGGCGGGTTTTGTAGGGGTCCAGCTTTGTAGGAAGCCAGCCCCTGGCCGATTTTTAAGGGTGGTCATTCCGACCCGGACATTGCCCCCTCTCCCCCCGGGAGAGGGCTGGGGAGAGGGAAAGCCGCCTCAACTTTCATGGTATTCGCCACCCCAAATCATGAAACCGATTGCAGGGGCCGTCCTCGTGCCTGCCCAACCAGGGCAACCACAGGGGGTTGCCCCTACGCCTGTTGAGGGGTGGCCACCTCGTAGGGGCAGGCCCTGTGCCTGCCCTGGTGGTAAATGGGCAACCACGGGGGGTTGCCCCTACGCCTGTTGAGGGGTGGCCACCTCGTAGGGGCAGGCCCCTGTGCCTGCCCTGGTGGTAAATGGGCAACCACAGGGGGTTGCCCCTACGCCTGTTGAGGGGCGGTCACCTCGTAGGGGCAGGCCCCTGTGCCTGCCCTGGTGGTAAATGGGCAACCACGGGGGGTTGCCCCTACACCAATGACCGTGTTGTTTCACGCTAAGGCGCAACTGGTTGATCAACGCGTGTCCCTCATCCGCCCTACGGGCCCCTTCCCCCGGGAGGGGGAAGGGGGGTGTCACGCGCCCCTGACTCGGCGAAAGGCGCGCCGGTAAAGCCAGCCGCCGCAATGCGCTCGGCGGGCGGCACGATGACCTGGATGACCCACTACAAATCACATAGCCATCTTTTCAAACACGGCCCGAGGCAGGGCCCTACGCAAACCCCTCCCTCAACACCCAAACCCCTCCCTCAACACCATCTGCAGATAGGCAATCTCGCCGGAAACGGCGTTTATCTGTGCTTGCAGCCCTGCCACCGTGACGGCCGGCCCACCCTCAACCGCGCTGCGCAGGGGTATTTCAAGCGCCTTGGCCGCCGCAGACAGCGCCACGGCACCCAGTGTCGCTGCTACACCCTTGAGGGTGTGCGCGATGCGCCGCGCCCCCTCCAGATCGCCTGTCTCGAGCAAGCCGACCATCTCGGCCATGTTGTCCTGGTGGATGGTCAGCAGCTTGCACAGCAGATGCACATACTTTCCGCTATTGCCGTGCAGCACGGCCAGCCCCTGGGCGACATCAAAACGGCCGCCATACTCCAACTGTGCGACGACGCCTTCCAGCAGACCTATCTGTTGCGGTATCGTCGCGCACGCGCCAATCCTTTCCCAATCCACCTTTTCCGCGCTGGCCAGATCCGGCAGCCACTTGAGCAGTGTGGTGTAGAGCAATTCGGGATCGATCGGCTTGGCGATAAAATCGTTCATGCCGGCCGCCTCGCAAGCGCGACGATCCTCCATAAAGACATTGGCTGTCATCGCCAGGATGGGTTTCGTCTCCCAACCCGGCAGGGCGCGGATCATGCGTGTTGCCTCAAGGCCATCCAGGTTCGGCATCTGCAGGTCCATCAGGATCAGCGCGTAATCCCCCGTTCTGGCCTTCTCCACCGCCACTTGACCATCCTCGGCCGTATCCACGGCAAGTTTCACTGCATTCAGCAGCTCCTGCGTCACCTCGCGGTTGATCTCATTGTCTTCGGCCAGCAGGACCCGCTCACCGGCGTGGCTTTGCCGCAACATGGTCTCGGCGTGCGGCGTGTGTATCCTCGTTTCGTGCGTTACCACACCATTGTGGCCACGCTTGATGCGCACGGTAAACCAGAAGGTACTGCCAACCCCCTGGGTACTCTCGACGCCAACCTCGCCCCCCATGAGTTCCGCAAGACGGCGGGTAATGACCAGCCCCAGGCCGGTACCACCATACCGGCGCGTAGTCGATACATCGCCCTGCTCGAAGGGGTGAAAGAGCCGGGGAAGTTTCTCGGCCGGAATACCGATGCCTGTATCCTGCACCTCGAAGCGTATCCAAAAATCGCCGTTTTTTTCTTCGAGCAACTTGGCGCGCAGGGTAATTGTGCCCGTCTCAGTAAACTTGACGGCGTTGCTCATGTAGTTGAGTAAGGCCTGACGCAGCCGCGTCGGGTCGCCGCGTAGCCAGCCGGGAACGGCGTCCGTATCCACCTCGAGGGTCAACCCCTTGGCCCGGGCCTGACTGCCGATCAGCGAATGAATATTGTCGAGGAGTGTCGAAAGGTGGAAATTCACACTTTCCAGTTCCAGCCGTCCGGCCTCGATCTTGGAAAGATCGAGAATGTCGTCGATAAGGGCCAGAAGATGCGCGGAAGCGTCATCGATCTTATCCAGCCGCTCAGCCTGTTCAGGCAGCATCCCCGGATGCTTCATCAGGTGAGTCAGGCCGATGATGGCATTCATCGGCGTACGAATCTCGTGGCTCATATTGGCAAGGAAGGCACTCTTGGCCTGGTTGGCGGTCTCAGCCAGCGTCTTCGCATCATTCAGTTCGAGCGTGCGCGTCTCGACCAGTTCCGCCAGATGGAGGCGATGGCGTTCAATCTCAGCCGTAGCCTTCGCGCGCTCGAACTCGAAGCGGTGGACGAGCCGGTACGAAAACCCGATCCCCAGCAGGCCCAGCAGCCAGATCGCGAGATGGGACAGTATAAAGTTCGCGTAGTGCTCATGCTCATGCGCCAGGTAGGGCGCCATCGGAACACTCACGCTGACCCCGTCATTGTGGCCATGAGGCTCATGACACTTGACGCAGCTGGGCTCGATGATGAACGGCAGTATCATCCTCAGGTAGGACTGGCCGTCGATCGGCTGTATCTCCACCCGCTCCAGCTCGCCCCGCTCGAAGCCCTGGAGCGCCAGGATTTCCCAGGCATCAGGGCCATTGTTCGGATTCAGCGGCTTGAGGCTGGTGAGGCGGCTTTTGATGCCGAAATCATCCGTAAAATCGTTCTGTACCTGACGCATGATGTAGTCCGGATTCATCAGCGTGAGCACCTTCCCCGTCGTGGTGACCACCTCCCGGTCGGGCGCTTTGAGATAGGGATTGGGCGGGGTGTGCGCGGTGGACGGGACATAAACGCCGCCGTGGGAGGATGCCCATTTGCGGAAGCTGTGGTCCTTGTTGATGACGGCGTGGGCGGCGGCAGCGGCCCCCTCCAGAGCGTCCTCCTCGATCCGCTGCAGACTCCATAGCCACGAAGCGCCCACCAGCACGCTCCAGACAAGCGCCCAAACAAGCGCCAAGACGCCGTATCGTCCCATCCGACCGGCCATGAGCGAATCAAGACCGAGGAGAGGCATAGGCTTGGACAGATCATTCAACTTGACACCCCCATACAGACATCTCACCTTGGCCATGATAGCAAATCATCGACCCGCCGCTGCTTTTTCTTGGCGTGAAACAACCCGGTCATTGGCGTAAGGGCAACCCCCAGTGGTTGCCCTGCAACCCCCTGTGGTTACCCATTCGCTCTAGGGCAGGCACAGGGGCCTGCCCCTACAAAGACGACCCGGCGTTTCTTGGCGTGAAACAACACGGTCATTGGCGTAGGGGCACCCCCCCGTGGTTGCCCTGCAACCCCCCCGTGGTTGCCCTGCAACCCCCCCGTGGTTGCCCTGGTTGGGCAGGCACGAGGACGTGCCCCTGCAATCGGTTTCATGATTTGGGGTGGCATGAATGCCATGAAAGTTGACGAAGGTCTCCAACCCGTAAGAGTCCACTCCGTAGCCAATGCTTTCTGGCCGAGGCGATACAATCGCCCCATGGGGTTCAAAGACATCACCGACATCCGCTGCGTCCTGCACACGCGGGGCGCTCTTCCCGTTCACAGCGATCGCATCCTGCGTGCCTGGCTGGCAGCGCGGTCCTTGGAGAGTGGTTCGCGACGCCACCAGGCGGTCCATTTTCTGCCTCTAGCCGTCCGCAACGCCCTGCCCCAACTGGCTAATGATCTAGCGGCCCTGGCCCAGATCCACACACAAGAAGACAGCGTCGACGGCTCGACGCGCCTCCTGCTCCGTCTGGCGGATGGGCAGACGGTAGAGAGTGTGCAACTGCCTGGAGACGGACTCTGCGTCTCGACTCAGGTCGGCTGTGCCGTGGGCTGCACCTTTTGCCAGACCGGGCGCGCGGGCCTGATCCGCCAACTCGGTAGCGCCGAGATCATTGCTCAGGTCGTGCTCGCGCGCCGTCTCGGCCCGGTCAACCGAGTGGTATTCATGGGCATGGGCGAGCCGGCGCACAACCTCGAGAATGTGCTGGAGACAATTCATGTGCTCGGCACCTTGGGCGGCATCGGCCACAAGAATCTGGTGTTTTCGACGGTGGGCGACCGGCGGGTCTTTGAGCGTCTGCCGGCAGGGCCGGTCAGACCGGCCCTCGCCCTGTCCCTACACACGACCCGGGCGGATCTGCGCCGCACGCTGTTACCCAAGGCACCGGACATGACACCGGATGAACTGGTCGAGCTCGGCGAGATCTATGCCCGTGCAACCGGCTACCCGATCCAGTATCAGTGGACCCTGCTCGAAGGCATCAACGATACGGACGAGGAACTGGCCGGCATCGTCCGCCTGCTGAGGGGCAAATACGCGATGATGAACTTCATCCCCTACAACGCCAGCGAAGGCCTGCCCTACCGTCGCCCAGCGCCTGAACGCGCCTCCCGCATGGCCGGCTACTTGCATCAGCACGGCATCATCACGCGCCTACGCCAGTCGGCCGGACAAGATGTCGAAGGCGGCTGCGGCCAATTGCGCGCCCGCCATGTCTGATCGCTGTATGCGCGCCTCAAGCCTCTGATTCGTCATACCTGCACCGGCAGGGACCCCATTTCATATTTCACTGGATCCTCACCTACTCTGGTGTGTGGTTTTTTCTGTTGATGAGCGGCCGTACTTGCAAGATGTCAGAAACTCGCATATATTTTCATACATGTATACGACGACCAAGACCGCCGAGCTGATTCGCCAGCGCATCGAGGCAATGCCTATCGGGGAACCTTTCACCCCAACGACATTCCTGGAGTGTGGCACGCGTGCATCCGTCGATCAGACCCTCTCCCGCCTCGTCAAGGCAGGGTCGATCGAGCGCGTGACGCGCGGCGTCTTTGTGCGCCCCGAGGTCAGCCGTTTCGTCGGCAAGGTTAGCCCCTCGCCGCTGAAGGTGGCCGAGACCGTCGCCAAGACCACGGGGGCCGTCGTCCAGGTTCACGGCGCCGAAGCGGCGCGTCGGCTCGAGCTGACCACGCAGGTTCCGACCCAGTCGGTATTCGTAACATCCGGCCCGTCGAAGCGCATCCGCGTAGGGCAGATGGAAATCCGTCTGCAGCATGTCTGTCAGCGCAAGTTGGCCCTGGCGGGTCGCCCTGCCGGGCTCGCGCTTGCGGCGATGTGGTACCTCGGCAAGACGAAAGTAACGCCAGCCCTCGTCGAGAAGATTCGGCGCAAGCTGGGATCGAGCGAATTTGAGGTACTGAAGTCAGCCACCCGCTCAATGCCCGCGTGGATGAGCGACGCCATCTTCCGCAACGGACAGACGGCCGTTCATGCCTGAGTCTTTCCTGCACCTGAAAGCTCAAGAGCAGTCCCAAATCTACCGGGGTCTCGCTCCGCAACTCGCCCGCTCGCCCGCCGTGCTGGAAAAAGATGTCTGGGTCTGCTGGGTGCTGCAGGCCCTTTTCACCATGCCCAACCGACTGCCAATGGCCTTCAAGGGCGGCACATCCCTCTCCAAGGTGTTCGGAGCCATTGCGCGATTTTCCGAGGATGTGGACATCACACTCGACTACCGTGGCTTGAACAGTTCCTTCGACCCGTTTGCCGGAGGCGTCTCGCGCAATCGGCTGAAGAAATTCAGCGAGGATCTCAAGTCCTTCGTGCGCGACCATGCCCACGGTGTCGTGGCACCACACTTTCAGAGGATGCTCGCCGCCGAGTTCGATGCCGACGCATTCCAGCTTGAAGTTAGCGATGACGGCGAGCAGTTGCGAGTGCACTACCCGACCGTGCTGGAGGCAGCGGGAGACTACATGGGCAATAGCGTCCTGATCGAGTTCGGTGGCCGCAATATCACCGAACCGAACGAAGAGCATCAGGTGCGGCCCGACATCGCGGAATATATCGCTGAACTCGATTTTCCTCGTTCGATGGTCAGCGTACTGTCCCCGGCACGCACCTTCTGGGAGAAGGCCACGCTGATACATGTCGAGTGTCAGCGCGACGAGTTCCGCACAGGCGCCGAACGCCTGTCACGCCACTGGTATGACCTGGCCATGCTGGCCGATCTTGCCCATGGACAAGCCGCTGTGGCCGATCGTGCACTGCTCGCGGATGTCGTCAAACACAAGAAGATCTTCTACAACGCGAGCTACGCCAACTACGACGCATGCCTGGCCAGGCAGATCAGACTCATTCCGGAAGGTGCGGCGCTGGCCGCGCTGCGCAATGACTTCCAACGCATGATCGGTGCTGGCATGTTCATCGACGAGCCACCCGCCTTCGATGCCATCGTCGATCGTCTGCGCGCGCTGGAAACAGCGATCAACCAGTCGGCCGGACAAGATGTCGAAGGCGGTTGCGGCCAGTTGCGCGCCCGCCATGTCTGATGCCTGCGTCTGATCTCCATGTCTGACCTCCTCGTCCACTATCACGATGCCCAGTGCGTCATTGTGGAAAAACCCGCCGGTCTGCTGTCCGTCCCCGGGCGCACACCGGGGCCGAACCTCGCCGACCGGGTACAGGCCGCGTTTGCCGATGCGCGGGTGGTTCATCGCCTGGATGAGGCCACCTCGGGGCTCATGCTGTTTGCGCGCGGCGAGGCAATGGCCAGCGCCTTTGGCCGCCTCTTCGAGGGGCGCCAGGTCAACAAGCGTTACGAGGCCATCGTTCAAGGCCAGGTTGAGCCTGCGGACGGGGTGCTCGACTGGCCGCTAATCCGCGATTGGCCCAATCGCCCCCGGCAGAAGGTCTGCTTCGAGACCGGCAAGGCCTCGCAGACCCACTACACCCGGATCGCCCTCCTGCCCGAGCGCAACGCCACGCACCTTGCCTTGGTTCCACTGACCGGGAGGACGCACCAGTTGCGCGTCCACCTGCTGCAGTTCGGCCACCCCATCCTCGGCGACCGTCTTTATGGCGATGAGGCCGTCCGGGAGGCCGCGCCGCGCCTGCTGCTACACGCCTGTGAACTGAGCTTCGTTCACCCCGTGAGTGGCGAAACAATCCGCGTCACCTCACCCGCCCCGTTCAAGGGCTAAATCTCCCCGACGACCGTCTTGATATTTCGGATTTCGGTGACAGCTTACTAAATACACTAAATTAGTGGGCCTATGTGATTTGGAGTGGGTCATCCAGGTCATCGTGCCAAATCACATGGAGCTATTAAATCTCCCCAGCGACCGTCTTGAGCAGTTGCACGCTGGCCGTCATGCGCCGTCCCCACAGGCGTAAGCGCTGGATCTCGACAGAATGCTCGGCGCGTTGCGTGGTCAGGGTATCGAGTCCGCTGATCGTCCCGGCCTGATACTGCGCCGTTGCAATCACATTGGCTCGGCGGGCCGCGGCCAGCGCTGTTTCCTGATGCGCGGCCTGACTGGCCAAGCCGTAGGCGGCGGCCAGGTTGTCCTGAACCTCTTGGAAGGCGGCGAGAACCGCCTGCCGGTATTCCGCGACCACCGCCTCATGCTCGGCCTCGGCACGAGACACGCCGGCACGGCGCGCGTCCGCGTCAAACACCGTCAACGCAAGAGAAGGCCCTAAAGACCAGAAGTGGATCGGCTGGCTGGCAATCCGGGCCAAGTGACTGCCGCGCAGACCCGCGTCTGCGGTCAGGTTCAAGGTCGGGAAAAAGGCGGTTTTGGCCTGACCGATGGCGGCGTTAGCGGCGGCTACACGACGCTCGGCCGCCTGGATGTCAGGACGACGCTCAACCAAAAGGCTGGGGATCAAGGCGGGTGCCGCGAGGACTTTGGGTAGGGTCGCCTCCGTCGATGAGATCAAGGCCGGCAGCGTCAAGGCGGGGTCCCCCACCAGGGTCGCCAAGGCGTGACGGGTCTGGCGTGCGAGTAGCGCGTTTTCGGCGGACTGCGCCTCGGTGTTGGCAAGTTGCGCCTCGGCCTGGGCGACATCCAGACCGGACACGACACCGGCGTTATGACGCTCGCGGGTCAGGGCAAGCAAACGCCGGTCGGCCTCGAGGATGCGCTGCCAAAGGGCCGCCTCGGCCTCGCTCGCGCGCCACTGAAAGTAGGTCTGTGCCACCAAGGCCTGCAGGCTGAGACGCGCGGCGGCCAGGTCGTGTGCCCCGGCCTCGGCCGTCGCCGTGGCACCCTCCACCGCGCGCCCGATACGACCCCACAGGTCCACCTCCCAACTCACCCCCACGCTCAAGGAGGCGCTGCTGGCACTACCCGTGTCATGGTTTTGACTCGCCTTCAGACGGCTGTCCAGTTGCGGCAAACGCCCCGCCTCGCTCACCCGCAAGGTGGCCTGCGCGCCCCGGTAGCGCGCCTCGGCCGCCTTCAGGGTCTGACTGCCCTGCCCGGCCGCGGCCTGCAAGCGTGTCAGTTGCACATCCGCAAAGACGGCCCACACCGCCTCCGACGAAGTAAACCCTTGAGGATTACGGGCCTGCCAGTCGGCCGGTGTTTGGATTGGTAGCGGAGCGGCATCAAACTGCGCCGGCAAGGTCACCGCCGGACGAACATGGGTCGGGCCGGTCGAACAGGCCGCCAGCCCGGCGATGGCCAGCAGCGCCGTGAATAGCGTGGATGAGCGTGAGGTCAGGGGCATGACACGGTTCGCCTGTGGAAAGGTCGGATGGATTCTAAGCTATTGAGGAAAATTGAACACTCAGCCTTAGCCATTGCCGCTCTCCCATCAAGTTCGTGCAAAGGACGGAGGGTGCTCATCGCAGAGAAACAGGAATCTTATGTGTATAGAAATATCATCATTACTATACACGTCATGACGACTTGTCTAGGTTTGTCAAAGAAGACTTACATATGGCTCATTAGCTGAACCCCAGAGCCTTGAGGTTGGCGATCTTCTGCACATCGGTAGGGGCAACCCCCTGTGGTTGCCCGATCATCCATGGCCCGATCATGGGCAGGCACGGGGGCCTGCCCCTACGGCCATCACCGCGCTAGGCGTGATGGGTGTCGGCGATCTTTTTGCGCATCGGTAGGGGCAACCCCCTGTGGTTGCCCGATCATCAATGGCCCGATCATGGGCAGGCACGGGGGCCTGCCCCTACGGGGTTACCACGCCAGGCGTGATGGGTGTCGGTGATCTTTTGCGCATCGGCAGGGGCAACCCCCTGTGGTTGCCCATCATTGAACTCAAGGCCCGGGCGGCCCGATCGAGATAGAGATAAATCACCGGCGTGGTGTAGAGCGTCAGGGCCTGTGAGATCAACAGGCCACCGACGAGGGCGATCCCCAGCGGCTGACGCAGTTCGGCCCCCTCGCCGCCGCCCAAGGCCAACGGCAGCGCACCACAAATGGCGGTGATCGTGGTCATCAGGATAGGCCGGAAGCGCAATTGCGCCGCCCGGTAGATGGCGTGTGCGGCACTGGTCTGGAAACGACGCTGGCGCGCAATGGCATAGTCGATCATCAGGATGGCATTTTTCATCACCAGGCCAATGAGCAAGAAAATGGCGATCAGGGCGATGATGCTGAACTCCGTGCCAAACAGCATCAGGGCCAAGAGCGCGCCCATACCCGCCGAGGGCAGCGTGGACAAAATGGTGAGCGGATGGATCAGGCTCTCGTAAAGGATTCCGAGCAGCAAGTACAAGGTCACCAAGGTGGCGAGGATCAGCCAGGGCTGGCTGGCCAGGGATTGCTGAAAGGCCCGCGCCTTGCCCTCAAAGCTGCCGCGCACCTGACTCGGTAGGCCAATGTCGCGCAAGGTCTGGCGGATCAGTGGGGTCGCATCGCCTAGCGTCACCCCGGGTTGTAAATTAAAACTCAGCGTCGTCGCCGGTGCGCCGCCCTGATGCTGGATGGACAGCGGCATGTGACCCGGGACCACGCGCACGAACTGGTCCAGCGGGATCGCCTGTCCGGCCGCATTCACCACCTGGAAGGCGTGCAAGGATTCAGGCGACTGCAGGAGCCGCGCATCGACCTCCATCACGACGGGATATTGATTCTGCTGTTGGTACAGGGTGGCAATCTGGCGCTGGCTGAAGGCGTTTCCCAGCGCTGTTTCCAGCGCCCGCATACTGACACCCAGGCGCGTCGCCTGATCGCGGTCAACCTCCAGCCGGGTTTGCAGGCCCTTGTCCTGTTGGTCCGAGGAGACATCGGCCAGTTGCGGGATCTGTTGCAGGGCGCGCCGGACCTGCGGTTCCCATAGCCGCAGCAAGGCCAGATCGTCCGATTGCAGGGTGAACTGGTATTCGGCATCGGTCTGACGCCCGCCGATACGAACATCCTGCATCGGCACCAGGGTCAGGCGCGCGCCGGGCACGGAGGCGAGTTTCTTGCGCAGACGGGCAATCACCTCCGTCGCCGAGGCCGTGCGCTCGCCCAAAGGCTTGAGGGAGATAAACAGACTGCCCGTATTGGCACGCGCACCCCCGGCAAAACCGGTCACGCCCCGCACATCCGGGTCGGCACGCACGATGTCGATAAAGGCCCGCACCTTTTGTTCCATGGCCTGAAAGGAAATACTCTGGTCAGCCCGAACGATGCCCATCACGCGGCCCGTGTCCTGGGTGGGGAAAAACCCCTTGGGGATCGCCCGGTACAACTGCACATTCAGCGCAATCACCAGCGCCAACGCCAGTAGCACCAGCGGGCTATGGCGCAGCGACCAGGCCAAGCTCAGTCGATAGGCCACCCGCACACGACGAAATATCCCCCACGGTGACCGGCCCCGGATCACGCTCGCCTGGCCCGCGCCCCTTTCAGGAAGGGGCTTGGGTTTAAGGAGGTGCGCGCACATCACCGGCGTGGTCAGCAAAGAGATCCCCATCGAGATCAAGATAGCCGCGCTCAGAACCACCGCAAATTCGTGCAGCAAGCGCCCGACAATGCCGCCCATCATCAGGACCGGGATAAACACCGTCACCAGCGCCAGGCTAATCGCGACCACCGTAAAGCCGACCTGCCGCAGGCCCAGCCGCGCCGCCTGCAGCGGGGGGTGGCCCGCCTCGATATGCCGGCTGATCGCCTCAAGGATCACGATGGCATCATCGACCACAAAACCCGTGGCCACCGTCAGGGCCATGAGGGAAAGGTTGTCCAGGCTATAGTCCAACAAATACATAACCCCGAAGGTGCCGAGCAGCGTCACCGGAACCACTACGCTGGGGATGAGCGCGGCACGCCAGCGGCGCAAGAACAAGAGAACCACCAAGATCACCAGCCCGACCGAGATGGCCAGACTGCGCTCAACCTCGCGCAGCGAGGCGCGAATGGTCGGCGTGCGATCCATGACGGCGACCAGATCGATCCCCGGGGAAATCATGCCGCGCAGATGCGGTAGCAGGTCCCGAACCCGGTCCACCGTCGCAATCAGGTTCGAGCCCTGCTGTCGATAGAGGACCAGGATCACCGCCTTGGCCCCGTTGGCGCTGCCAAACTGACGCACATCCTGCACCGAGTCCGTCACCTCACCCAGATCGCCCAAGCGAACCCCCGCCTGATTCTGATAGCGGATGATGACGGGACGCAGGTCCGCCGCCGTTTTTATACCGCCCACCGCCCCCATCGGCTTGGCAATCTGCCAGTGCTGCCCACCCGCCTCCAGGCTACCGAGGGGTGACTGCGTCGTCGCATCCCGCACGGCTTGGCGCACCTGATCAAGCGCAAGACCGCTTTGTGCCAGCCGCTCCGGAGGCAGCACGATGCGTACCGCCGGCGCCGCCGCACCGCCAATGCGCACCTCACCAATCCCGTCAATCTGCGCGATGCGCTGCACCAGAATGGTCGAGGCCGCGTCATAGAGCGTGGCCGGTGGCAGGTGCTTGGAGGTCAGCGCCAAGATCATGGCCGGCGCATCGGTCGGATTGCGCTTGCGCCAACTGGGCAGGCTGGGCATCCCAGCGGGTAACAGGGTACGCGAGGCCTGAATGGCGGCCTGCACATCGCGCGCCGCGCCGTCGATATCGCGATCCAGATCGAACTGCAGGGTAATCTGAGTGCTGCCCAGCGATGAACTGGAGGTCATCTCCGTCACCCCGGCGATGCGTCCTAATTGCCGCTCCAGCGGCGCGGCCACGGTCGCCGCCATGGTCTCCGGACTGGCCCCGGGCAACACGGCCTCAACCGAGAGCGTAGGAAACTCAACCTGCGGCAGCGGCGCGACGGGCAACTGGAAAAAGGCCACGATACCGGCCAAGGCCACCGCCAAGGTCAATAGCGTGACGGCGACAGGGCGTTCAAGCCAGGTCATGGGGCCTGGGGCTCAAGGGTCTTCGCTTGATCACCGCGCCCAGACCGTAACCGCTCGAAGGCGAGATAGATGACCGGCGTGGTGAACAGGGTCAGCAACTGGCTCAGCAGGAGGCCGCCGACCATGGCGATACCCAGCGGCTGACGCAATTCCGCCCCCATCCCCTGCCCCAGCATCAGCGGCAAGGCCCCAAGCAAGGCCGCCAGCGTGGTCATCAGGATGGGCCGAAAACGCAGCAAACAGGCCTGCTCGATCGCTGCACGCGGGGTCAGGCCTTCGCGCTGCGCGGTCAACGCGTAGTCAATCATCAGGATGGCATTCTTCTTGACGATACCGATCAGCAGCAAGATCCCCAGCAGACCGATCAGGTCCAAACCACGCCCCGTCAGCCACAGGGCCAGCAAGGCCCCGACGCCGGCCGAAGGCAAGGTCGACAGAATAGTGATCGGGTGGATCGCACTCTCATAGAGCACGCCCAGGACGATGTACATCACCACAATAGCGGCCACGATCAGCCACAGGGTGTAACCGAGCGAGGCCTGAAAGGCCAGCGCAGCACCCTCGAAACGCGTCTCGATCTGCGGCGGCCGCCCGGACTCCGTCTCCAGCTCGTCCTCGGCGGTTCGAATGGCATCGACCGCCTCACCCAACGAGGCCCCGTCTGCCAGATTAAAAGAGATCGTGGCCGCCGGAAACTGACCCACATGACGGATCGCCAGCGCCGTCTGCCGTTCGCTGAGTCGTGCCACACTGGAAAGAGGTACCGGGCGGCCGCTGGCCGTTGCCACCGGGATGGCCAGCAAGGCCTCGGGGCCCGATGCAAGGCCGGATGCAGTAGCCATCCCAGCCTCTAACACCACGCGATACTGGTTGGCCTGGGTAAAGACGGTGGAGATCTGGCGCTGACCAAAGGCATCGTAGAGGGCTTGGTCGATATCCACCATGCGAATCCCCAGTCGTGCCGCCGCATCACGATCAATCTCCAGCCGCGCCTCAAGCCCATCCTCCTGCAGGTCGCTGGCGACATCACGCAGCACCGGAATGGATTGCAGACGCTCCACCAGTTGCGGGGTCCACTGACTCAGTGCGGCACGGTCAGGAGAACTGAGCAGGAAACGGTACTGGGTGCGCGCCACCTGATCTTCCACGGTGAGGTCCTGGACGGGTTGCAGATAGAGCCGGATGCCCATCACTTGTTCCGCCGCCGCAGAAAGACGCGCCATCACCACCGGCGCCGAGTCACGCTCAGCCAAGGGTTTTAGGGTGATGGACATGCGCCCGCTATTGAGGGTCGCATTACCGCCGTCCACCCCGATATGCGAGGCCACGGCGGCCACGGCCGGATCACGCAGAAGCGTCTGCACCAAGGCCTGCTGGCGCACGCTCATGGCGGTGAAAGAGACCGTGCCGGGGGCCTGGGTTACTCCCTGCAGGAGACCACTGTCCTGCACCGGAAAGAAGCCCTTGGGGATGAAGACATAGAGGACAACGGTCAGGATGAGGGTCAAGGCGAAGGCCGCCAGGGCCAGCGGCTGGCGGGCCAGAACCCATTGCAGGGCGCGTCCATAGTGCGCCGCCAAGGCCGTCAGCCAACGCGGCGGCTCGGCCTCGCGGCGCAGCAGACGCGCCGACAGCATGGGGGTCAGGGTCAAAGACACGAAGGCAGAGATCAGGATGGCCACCGCCAGGGTAATGGCAAACTCGTGGAACAAGCGCCCCACGATATCGCCCATGAACAACAACGGAATCAGCACCGCAATCAACGAGAAGGTCAGCGAAAGGATGGTGAAACCAATCTGCCGTGCGCCGTTAAGGGCGGCATCAATCGCGCGTTCTCCCGCCTCGACCCGGCGCGCGATGACCTCGATCATGACGATGGCATCGTCCACCACAAAGCCGGTGGCGATGGTCAGCGCCATCAAGGTCAGGTTGTTAAGCGAAAATCCCGCCAGATACATGACCCCGAAGGTCCCCACCAGGGACAAGGGCACGGCGAGACTGGGAATGAGGGTCGCCGGCAGGCTGCGCAGGAAGAGGAAAATCACCATCACCACCAGGGCGACGGCCAGCAACAACTCAAACTGTACCGCCGCGACCGAGGCGCGCACCGTCACCGTGCGGTCGGCCAGCAGGGCCACATTAAGGCTCCCCGGCAAACTGGTCTGCAACTGTGGCAACAGGGCCTTAACCCGTTCGGCCACCTCGACCACATTCGCGCCGGGCTGGCGTTGCACCTGCAGAATCACAGCGGCGTGCTCGCCGGACCAAGCCGCCAGACGGGTGTTCTCGGCATCGTGTACGACCTCGGCAACGGCCCCCAGACGCAGCGGACTGCCATTACGCCAGGCTAGGATCAGGGCCCGATAGGCCTCCGCCGACTGCAACTGGTCGTTGATATCCAGCGTAGTGGCGCGCTGCGGCCCGTCAAAACTCCCCTTGGGCAGATGGACATTGGCATTGGCAATAGCCGTGCGAACCTCGGCGAGGGTCAACCCTGCGGCGGCCAGGACCTGCGGGTTGACCCGCACCCGCACGGCCGGGCGGCGCCCACCCGCGATGCTGACCCGACCCACCCCAGGCACCTGGGCCAATTTCTGCGCCAACCGGGTCTCGACCAGATCGTGAATGGCCGGGACGGTTTGGCTGTCCGAGGTCACCGCCAAGGTCAGGATCGGCGCATCGGCCGGGTTGACCTTGCTGTACAGCGGCGGCATGGGCAGGTCGTCCGGGAGAAGCTGGGTCGCGGCATTGATCGCCGCCTGCACCTGTTGCTCGGCCACATCCAGCGGCAGATCGAGAGTGAAACGCAGGGTGATCAGTGAAGCCCCGCCCGAACTGGTCGAGGACATCTGTTGCAGACCGGGCAGTTGGCCAAACTGACGCTCCAGCGGGGCCGTCACCCCGGCCGTCATCCAGTCGGGACTGGCCCCGGGGTAGAGCGTGGTGACCTCGATGGTCGGATAATCTACCTCCGGCAATGCCGACAAGGGCAGCATCCGATAGGCAATCAATCCACTGAGCAGGATCGCGACCATGATCAGGCTGGTCGCGATCGGACGCAGGATGAACAGACGCGAGAGATTCATTGCGCCGGCCGCCGCCCTTCGCCCTTATCGCCACTGCCCTTATCGCCCTTGCGGCCTTTACCGCTGCCCTCAGCGCCCGACGCAGAGGTCACGATACGCGCCATCGCCCCGTCACGCAGGCGATCGGCCCCATCCGTTACCAGGCGATCGCCCGCCTTGATCGCATCCGTCCCGGCAATCGCGGTCCAGCCGGCCTCGCTCACATCCGGCGTCACCGGCACGACAGCAACACGCCCGTCCGCCGCGACGCGATAGACGAAGGCCCCGCGCGCGCCTCGCTGAATGGCATTGACCGGGACCTGCATGGCCTGTGGGCGCACCTCCAGCAGCAGGCGCACATTGACGAACTGGTTGGCGTACAGACGCGCATCGCGATTATCGAACCCCGCCTTGAGACGAATCGTGCCGGTCGCCACATCAATCTGATTATCAAGGCTCAACAGTCGCCCGACAGCCAGCCGTTCGCGCTGTCCGGAATCCCAGGCCTCCACTCGCAGCGACTGCCGGGCTTGGCGTGTCCGCAAGTCGGAAAGATAGCGCTCAGGGAGAGCAAAAACGGCATTGGCCGGCTGAGTCTGAGTGATGAGGGTGAGGCCCTGCGTATCATTGGCCCGCACCAAATTGCCCGCATCTATCTGCCGCAGGCCGATCTGCCCGTCCAGCGGGGCCAAGATACGGGTGTAAGACAGCTGCAGACGGGCATTATCAACTTGCGCTCGATCCATCGCCACGGCACCTTGATACTGGCGCACCAAGGCCTCTTGCGTATCGAGTTGCTGCCGGGAGGCGGCGTCCTTGGCCCACAGATCCTTGTAGCGGGCGAGGTCGCGCTGGGCGTTGTCCAGCAAGGCCTGATCGCGGATCAGTTGTCCCTGAGCCTGATCAAGCTGGATCTTGAACGGCTGTGCATCCAGCTCAGCCAGAAGATCCCCCTTCTTCACCCGCTGCCCTTCGCGGAAGGTCACTTTCTGTAGCACCCCGTCAACGCGCGCCCGCACCGTCACCATCCGCTCGGGAATGACCGTCCCGATCGCATCCAGCCAAACGGAGAGATCCGTCTGCCGCGCGGCCAGAACCTGAACCGGCTGAGGACGATTGCCAGACTTGCCCGCCGAGCCACCCGAGGCCGCGCCCCCAGCCGATGTCGCCTTGCCCTCGATCCAGGCCGACAGACTGCCTGCCGCGGCCAGCAGCAAGAGGACCACCAAGGCAATAAGCCACCTGCGACGGGGCTTGCGAGGAACTTCCAGGGATTGATTAGGCATCGTCACAACCGTGTCAAAAACAGCACGGCGCAACGATAACAGGAATTGCGCCGGGGGTCGCCCAGCCAGCGCTCGGGCCGTGAACGACACCCCGATGGAAAAACTACCAGTTGGTCTCGCGCTCCGGCATCGAGGAGATCTTGTGGATGGAGAGATCGGCCCCCTCGAATTCCTGCTCTGCATCGAGGCGAATGCCGACCGTCGCCTTAAGGGTGCCATAAACCAAGACTCCCCCGATCAGCGCAATGGCCACACCCAACACGGTACCTGCCAGTTGCGCCGTAAAGCTCACCCCACCCAAGCCACCGAAGGCCTGCAGACCAAAGATACCGGCCGCGATACCGCCCCAGGCACCACACAGGCCGTGCAGCGGCCAAACGCCCAGGACATCATCAATCTTCCAGCGGTTTTGGGTGATGGTAAACATCCACACGAACAAGCCACCCGCAATCGCGCCGGTCGCCAGGGCACCCAGCGGATGCATCAGGTCCGAACCCGCGCAGACCGCCACCAAACCGGCCAGCGGGCCGTTGTGGATAAAACCGGGGTCGTTCTTGCCAATCACGAGGGCGGCCAGGGTGCCACCCACCATCGCCATCAGCGAGTTAACCGCGACCAAGCCAGAGACCGCTTCCACAGACTGCGCCGACATCACATTGAAACCAAACCAACCGACGGTAAGGATCCAGGCCCCCAAGGCCAGGAAGGGAATGCTGGACGGGGGATGCGCCGCCACCCGACCGTCCTTGTGATAACGGCCACGCCGTGCACCCAAGAGAAGGACCGCCGGCAAGGCAATCCAGCCGCCCACCGCATGCACCACGACGGAGCCCGCAAAGTCGTGGAACTTGGCCCCCAGATTGGCCTCCATCCAAGCCTGCACACCATAGTTGCCGTTCCAGGCAATCCCCTCAAAGAAGGGATAAACGAAGCCTACTAGGAGAAAGGTCGCGGCCAGTTGCGGATTAAAGCGGGCGCGCTCGGCGATGCCACCGGAGACAATCGCGGGAATCGCGGCCGCAAAGGTCAGCAAGAAGAAGAACTTGACCAGGGCAAAGCCGTTCTTTTCAGCCAGGACCTGTGCGCCGGAGAAGAAATCAATCCCGTAGGCCAGGCTGTAACCGACGAAGAAATAGGCGATGGTCGAGACCGAAAAGTCCGTCATGATCTTGACCAGCGCGTTGACCTGATTCTTGCGCCGCACGGTGCCTAATTCCAGAAAGGCAAACCCCGCGTGCATCGCGAGGACCATGATGGCCCCCAGAAGGACAAAGAGGACATCAGAACCGGACTTAAGGGTTTCCATGAGGGGGCTTCCTGATAACGAAAACAGATGCCAAACCAAAGCAATAAAGATGCCAACAGGGAATACCCAACCCAATATCCAGGGTACACGACGCACCGGATTGGATTGGATCGCCTAAATCCTAATGCCGCCGTCCTAGCGCATTGATTTATCAATGCGAACAGTTTTATTTCTGTTGTAGCGACAGGTGTGCGGCGTGCCACATGGATCGCAAAACAAGGCCGTCAGGCAAGATATGCGCACCATAACGGTGCAGACCATGACACACCGTGGTGCATCAGGTCGGCCGATTACTTCTGCTCGGCCTCGATGCGATCGAGTTCAGCGTCCATTTCAGCGTCAGTCATCGGCTGATAATCCGATGAAGGCGGTGCGACCGAACGATTGCGCACCAGAACGCCCGCAATGATGACCCCAAGCTCGTAAAGCAACCAGAGCGGGATGGCGAGCATCAGCTGAGAAATGACATCCGGCGGGGTGAAGATGGCGCCGATCACAAAGGCACCGACGATGACATAGGGCCGAGCCTCGCGAAACTGATCGATACTCACCATGCCCATCAGGGCGAGGGCGATCACGACGATGGGGACCTCGAAAGTAATTCCGAAGGCCATAAACATGGTGATCACAAAATCGAGGTACTTGTTGATGTCGGTCATCACGGCAACGCCTTGCGGGGCGATCCCCACCACAAAACCGAAGACCACCGGAAAGACCAGGAAATAGGCAAAGGCCATGCCGCAGACAAAGAGAAACAGACTCGCTACGGTCAGCGGTACGATCATCTTTTTTTCATGCGCGTAGAGACCGGGCGAAATGAAAGACCAGACCTGATACAGGATGTAGGGCAAGGCCCCTAAGAAGGCCGTCATCATGGCCACCTTGACCGGCACAAAAAAGGGCGTAACCACATCCGTGGCGATCATCTGCCCGCCCTTGGGCAGACTGTTCAGCATCGGCTGCGCCAGCAGGGCATAGAGGTCGTTGGCCCACGGAAACAGGCACACAAACAACACGATCCAGGCCAGCGCCGCACGCAACAAACGGTCGCGCAGCTCCAGCAAGTGGTTGATAAAGGTCTGCTGGCTATCCATTAAAACAAGGCCGCCTGGCGGGATGCCTCGGACGGAGGCGGGATCAAGATCGGATCGGGATCCGGCAAATCGGCCGTCATCGCATCGGCCTCGATCGCTTCATTCAGACTCTCCTCAACCGGCAAGCGATCTATCTCAGGATGGGCATATTCAATAATCGCGCGCGGTCCAGCGGCATCCAGCTCAGCCTCCACCTCGGCATCCGTCTTGGCCGTCTGCGCCTGTTCGCTATCGGTCACGCCGAGGGCCACCGACAGGCGTTCCTCAGGGTTCAAGTCGCGCTTCAGAGCGACTTCGGTTTCAGCGGCGATGATTTCATATTTTTGCGCCGAGGCCTTCATCTCTTCCTGAAACTTCTTCAACTCTTCAAGCTTCATCTCACGATTGACATCATCCTTGACCTGAGCCGCATAGCGGTTGAGCTTGCCCAGCCACCCCCCCACCGTACGGGCGACCTTGGGCAAGCGCTCCGGGCCAATCACGACCAGGGCGACAATACCAATAACGAGGAGTTCAGAAAAACCGATGTCGAACATGAAGGGTCAGTTAAGCGTCAAGAACCGGGGACCGGTGATTAAAGATCAAGAGCCTGCCGGCTCTCTGCTCACTACCTCAACTTCAGGACTGCTGTTTGCTCTTGACCTCACCCTCGACGGTGTGGCCAGCCATATCTTCCTGACGCGGCAGTTCGGTGGGGGCCGCGCCCTTGTTCTTCTCTTCGTTCATGGCGTCCTTGAAATTCTTGACCGCGCCGCCAAGATCTCCACCCATATTGCGCAACTTCTTGGTGCCAAAGATCAGCAACACAATCAACAACACAATCACCCAATGCCAGAGGCTGAAACTACCCATATCTCTCTCCTAAAAAATTACAGTCGGTGCGGGCGATAGTCCGCAGATTCACCACCAAATACATGCATATGCAAGTGATACACCTCTTGCCCACCGCCAGGACCGGTATTGATGACGGTACGAAACCCATTGTTCAGGCCCTGCTCCTTGGCCAGCATCGGTGCCAACAGCAGCATCCGACCCAACATCAGTTCATGCCGGGCATGCGCCTCATCCAGTCTGGCAATATGCTCCTTGGGGATGATCATGAAATGCACCGGCGCGGCCGGGTTGATGTCGTGGAAGGCAAATAGCTCACCATCCTCATACACCTTTTTGCACGGGATCTCGCCCGCCACAATCTTGCAAAAAATACAGTCACTCATCGCTTACGCCTTCCGGCTTGCTTTCTCTGTAATGCCGGACAGGCCTTCGCGCCGCGCCAGTTCGGCCAGTACCGCTTCAGGGCGAATACCCTGCTGTGCCAGCAAAACGAGCGTATGAAACCACAGGTCAGCGGTTTCATACACCACCTTGTCCGCCACACCGTCCTTGGCCGCCATGATCGTCTCGGCCGCCTCTTCGGCCACCTTCTTCAGGATGGCGTCCAGGCCCTTGGCGTACAGCTTGGCCACATAGGAGGTCGCCGGATCCGCGCCACGACGCGCCTCCAGGGTATCGGCCAAGCGGCTTAAAATGTCTTCGTTCATCCGTAAATCGTCTTCGGGTCTTTTAACACAGGGTCCACAGCTTGCCATGCCCCCTCAACCAAGCGTTCAAAAAAGCAGCTGCGGCGACCGGTGTGACAGGCAATGCCGCCGGTCTGCCGCACCTTGAGCAGGATGACATCCCGGTCACAGTCCGTGCGAATCTCAACGATCTTCTGGGTGTGACCGGATTCCTCGCCCTTGTGCCACAAGCGCTGGCGCGAGCGCGAATAATACACGGCCTCGCCCAATTCAACGGTCTTTGCCAAGGCCTCACGGTCCATCCACGCCACCATCAGGATATCGCCGTTGTCGGCATCTTGAGCAATAACTGGCAAAACAGCCGGCAGGACACCCTCCTCAGGCCAGCGAATCTGATCCAGCCAATCGGTGTTCAGTGCCGTCATAGTCGCACCTCGATGCCGCGCTCCTGCATCACCGCCTTGGCCTGGCCCACGGTGTATTCGCCAAAATGAAAGATCGACGCGGCCAGCACCGCATCCGCGCCGCCCTTTTGCACGCCGTCAGCCAGGTGTTGCAGGTTGCCGACGCCCCCGCTAGCGATGACCGGGATGCTAATCGCATCACTCACCGCACGCGTCAAGTTGAGATCGAAACCCGACTTGGCGCCGTCGCGATCCATGCTGGTCAGCAAGATCTCGCCCGCGCCCAGCGCCTGCATCTTTTGTGCCCATTCCACCGCGTCAATGCCGGTCGGCTTGCGCCCGCCGTGGGTAAAGATCTCCCATTTTGGCGCAGCGCCCCACACGGTCTGCTTGGCGTCAATGGCGACCACGATGCACTGACTGCCAAAACGGTCGGCGGCATCCTTCACCACCTGCGGATTGAACACCGCCGCCGTATTGATGGATACCTTATCCGCCCCGGCGTTGAGTAGCCGCCGTACATCATCCGGCACCCGCACACCACCGCCCACGGTGAGCGGGATGAACACCTGCGACGCGACCGCGTCGATGATGTGCAGAATGAGGTCGCGGTTATCGGAAGTCGCGGTGATGTCGAGAAAGGTCAGTTCGTCCGCACCCTGGTCGTCATAACGCCGCGCAATCTCCACCGGGTCTCCGGCATCACGCAGGTTAAGAAACTGTACGCCCTTGACCACGCGACCGGCGGTCACATCCATGCAAGGAATGATGCGCTTGGCAAGCCCCATGAATCAGGCCATCAATTCGTCAGAAAGCCGCTGGCCAGCCGAAAAATCAAGCGTGCCTTCGTAAATCGCGCGACCCGTGATGGCACCCTCAATGCCCTCCCCCGCGACCGCACAGAGGGCGCGAATGTCGTCGAGATTGGTGATGCCCCCGCTAGCGATGACCGGAATGTGCAGGGCGCGTGCCAGGGCCACGGTCGATTCGATATTGACCCCGGACATCATGCCGTCGCGGCCGATGTCGGTGTATACCACCGACTCGACCCCGTAATCCTGGAAGCGTTGAGCCAGGTCGATAACCTCGTGATGCGTGACCTTGGACCAGCCATCAACCGCTACCTTGCCGTCCTTGGCGTCGAGGCCGACGATGATATGGCCGGGAAAGGCATCGCAAGCGTCATGCAGAAAACCAGGGTCTTTGACCGCGGCGCTGCCCAGGATGACATAACGCAGACCCGTATCGAGATAGCGCTCGATGGTCTCCAGATCGCGGATGCCACCCCCCAGTTGCACGGGAATATCAAGGCCCACCGCCTTGATGATGCCCTCAATCGCCTCCGCATTTTTCGGCTTGCCGGCAAAGGCACCGTTCAGGTCCACCAGATGCAGGCGGCGCGCACCTTGAGCCAGCCAGTGGCGAGCCATGGCGGCAGGATCATCAGAAAATACGGTAGCGCTGTCCATTTCGCCTTGACGCAGGCGCACACACTGGCCGTCCTTGAGGTCGATTGCGGGAATCAGAATCATGATGTCAGGAGATTTACGGTTATAAGTTACGGTTTTGACTTAGGGTTGCCAAGTCACAAAATTGCTCAGCAGGTGTAATCCAGCCGCCGCGCTTTTTTCAGGGTGGAACTGTACCGCGAACCGGTTGTCACGGGCTACAGCACAGGTAAACGGCGCGGGATAGTCGGCCTCGCCGGCAACAATGGCACGATCCTGCGGCACGACAAAATAGCTGTGCACAAAATAAAAGCGTTCGCCATCGGCAATGCCGTCCCACAGGGGATGTTCGCCCATCTGGCGCACATTATTCCAGCCCATGTGCGGCACCTTGAGGCGCTCGCCAGCGGCATCGCGCATGTCCTGGTCAAAGCGTTGCACATCGCCGTCAAACAAGCCCAGGCACGCGGTATTGCCCTCAGCGCTGTGCTCAAACAACACCTGCAGGCCCATGCAGATACCCAAAAACGGTCGGGTCGCGGCGGCCGTACAAATCGCCTCACGCAGACCGTGGGCGTCGATGGCGCGCATGCAGTCGGGCGCGGCACCCTGGCCCGGAAACACCACACGATCGGCCTTGGCAATCTCTGCTGGGTCCGAAGTCACCACAACGGTCTGGCCGCCGGCCACATGCTCCAGCGCCTTGGCCACCGAATGCAGGTTGCCCATGCCGTAATCAACCACCGCAATCATCGTTACAACGCGCCTTTGGTGGAAGGCAGGGCATCGCCCATGCGGACATCGGCCTCCAGCGCCATGCGCAAGGCACGGCCAAAGGCCTTGAAGATCGTCTCAGCCTGATGGTGGGCGTTGTCACCGCGCAGGTTGTCGATGTGCAGGGTCACCCCGGCATGATTGATGAAGCCCTGGAAGAACTCATGGACCAGATCCACATCAAAGTCACCCACGCGGGCGCGGGCGAAATCACAATGGAATTCCATGCCTGGCCGACCCGACAGATCAATCACCACGCGCGACAAGGCCTCGTCCAGCGGCACATAGGCGTGACCGTAACGACGAATACCCTTCTTATCACCGATGGCCTGCGCAAAGGCCTGGCCGATTGAAATGCCAATGTCCTCCACCGTGTGATGCGCGTCGATGTGCAGATCGCCCTCAGCCGTAACGGTCAGGTCGATCAAGCCATGCCGCGCGATCTGGTCGAGCATGTGATCGAGAAAAGGCACGCCGCTGTTCAGGCTGGCCTGGCCCGTGCCATCCAGATTGAGGCTGACCCCGATGCGGGTTTCCAGGGTGTTACGGTTGACGGTCGCAGTACGCATGGTTTGTCTTTGCAAAAGAGCGGTGATTTTAACCACAGATTACAGTCCGTGCATCGCATTCAGCACGCATGCGACGGCGAAGTGCGGAAGGTAAGCGGGCATCTGTATCGGATTTGGGTGTCATGCGATCTTCTGCGGCACCAACTTCACTTGAAGCTCACAGCCCACAGCCTGCGCATAGCGTTTGAGCGTTGCGAGAGACGGGGCATGCTTTCCAGCGGATTCGAGCCTTGAAACCGCACTCTTGGTTGTTCCCATCCGTTCGGCAACGGCGTCTTGCGTCAGGCCTGCACGCGAGCGCGCCTTGAGCATTTGTCCCGCCACTTGATACTCAAGGGCAAGGGCATCATAGGCCTCGACAAAGCCCTCGCGGGTGGCTGCCCTGGCAATGAATTCCCCATGCAAATGGCGGACGGGCTTGAGTTTCAGTTCATCCATTTGAAACCTCCTTCATGCGCTTGCGCGCCAACTTCAGTTCTCGGTCTGGCGTTTCCTGCATCCACAGGCCACGACTCAATGTCGCATAGCACCCGCTCGTGGAAATATTCAATCTCGAAAGACACAGGCAAATGTTAGCAAAAGTGTGAACATCAATCAACGCACACGCACAAGCTAAAAAGAAGGCGCTATGTAATTTGGAGTGGGCCATCCAAGTCATCCTGCCAAATCACATGACGCCAAACAAACCGTTCGGCCTGAGCCTGTCGAAGGCCTGTATTACCGGGTATCTGGCGGTTCGACAAGCTCACCGCGAACGGTCGTGGGTGAACCATGAGCTTTCAATCACCCACCCTTCGACAGGCTCAGGGCGAACGGTGGGATGGGTGTTCCGTTCGTGGTGAGCCTGCAACTCCCGTTCGTGGTGAGCTTGTCGAACCATGAACCTTCAGCGCCCCCCTTCGACAGGCTCACCGCGAACGGTTACGGTCTTGCCGGAACGCATGACACACTCCTTCCGGATGAGGGGTCGTGCGTTGATCAAGCGACTGCGCCTGGTTGAGGCCGTTTTCCCTCTCCCCAGCCCTCTCCCGATGGGCGAGGGAGCAATACCCTTGCCCACTCAAAATCACATAGCGCCACATGATTTATTCGATTCCGTCCACGGAACCACAAGCTAAGTACGAATGGAATTATAGGGTTACCGTTCGGCCTGAGCCTGTCGAAGGATTTGATCAACGCTTCCTTAAGCGCAGAGGATAGTCAACGCGGCCAATAGTGCATCACATTCGGCCTCCGTCCCCACCGTGATGCGCAGGAAGGGGTCGATGCGGGCCGGGCGTTTGAAGTGGCGAACGATGATGCTCCGGGCGCGCAAGGCGGCGGCGAGATCCGCGCCGGCGTGGGCGGGATGACGGGCAAACACGAAATTGGCGCCGGAGGGCAGCACCTCAAAACCCAGCGCCTGCAGCCCTGCGGTCAGGCGCTCGCGGCTGGCGACGACCTTGGCGCAGGTCTGTTCGAGATACGGGCGATCTTGCATGCAAGCCGTCGCACCGGCCTGAGCAAAGCGGTCGAGCGGGTAGGAATTGAAACTGTCCTTGACCCGATTGAGGCCTTCGATCAGGTCAGGGTGGCCCAGCGCATAGCCGACACGCAGCCCAGCGAGCGAATGCGCCTTGGACAGGGTGCGGACCACCAGCAGATTGGGGTAACGATTGATCAGCGGCAACGCGGTCTCGCCACAAAAATCGATATAGGCCTCATCGACCACGACGACGACGGCCGGGTTACCGGCCACCAGTCGTTCGACCTCCGCCACGGGCAGCGCCCTGCCGGTCGGCGCATTGGGGTTGGGGAAGATGATGCCGCCGTTGGGCGTGGTCAGATAATCCTCAACCCGGATCGAAAAATCCTCGGCCAGCGGCATCTCGCGCCAAGCGATCTGATACAGCCCGCAGTACACGGGATAGAAGCTGTAGGAGATATCCGGAAACAAGATGGGCGCATCGTGCTTGAGCAGGCCCAGAAAGGCATGTGCCAACACCTCATCCGAGCCGTTACCGACAAAGACCTGCTCAGACAGAAGACCATGAAACGCAGCAATCGCCTCGCGCAAGGCCTGCGAGCTTGGATCGGGATACAGACGCAAGCGCTCATCCGCCGTCTCAGCCAAGGCCGCAATGACCTTGGGGCTGGGCGGATACGGGTTTTCGTTGGTGTTGAGCTTGACCAGATTGGCCAGTTTGGGCTGCTCGCCCGGTACATAAGGCGTCAGGCTATGCGTCACCGCGCTCCAGAAACGGCTCATCGACTGGCCTCCCGAGGCAAGACCTGCAATTGCCTCAATAACTCCGGCAAAGCCGTCTGAACCGTTTCCCATACCGTGTCGAGATTAATCTCAACGGACATGACTTTGAGAAGACAGCCCCGAGTATGAAAGTCCTGTCCGTTTCCCTCTCCCCCAACCCCTCTCCCGCAAGGGGAGAGGGGAGCATCGAGAAGTCGCTTCGCGTCTTTCACGCTAAAATAGCCATGCATGTGCGTCAGGTAATCCAGAAGACGATTTTCTTCAGTCATATCCACTGGGCCTCGGCAAGCACCTTGGCACGAAAACCAGAGGGCAAGTCATCCGGCGTCAGCAAATCAACCGTAACGCCCAACAGGGACTCTAATTCGACCTGCAAGCCGCCAAGGTCAAACAAAGTTGCCCCGGGAAGGGCATCTACCAGCAGATCCAGGTCGCTACCGTCTCGATCGTTGCCGTAAAGCACAGAACCAAAGATGCGCGGATTCGCCGCACGAAAACGCCGAACCGTCTCACACACCACGATTCGCTTTTGTTCTAGCGCAACAGAAGGTCGCATGCTCAGTTCTATTTCAGCCGGTATTCCGCCGAACGGGCGTGGGCCTGCAGGCCTTCGCCATAGGCCAACGCCATCGCGACGCGGCCCAGGGTCTGTGCGCCCTCGGTGGAGACATGGATGATCGAGCTTCGTTTCTGGAAGTCGTACACGCCCAGCGGCGAGGAGAAACGCGCCGTGCGTGAGGTGGGCAGCACATGATTGGGGCCGGCGCAGTAATCGCCCAGCGCCTCACAGGTGTTGCGGCCCATGAAGATGGCCCCGGCATGGCGGATCTTGGGCAGCATCGCGTCCGGATCGGCCACCGACAATTCCAGGTGTTCGGGAGAGATGAAGTTGCCGATCTCGGCCGCCTCGTCCAAGTCGCGGCACAGAATCAGCCCGCCGCGCGTGGTGATCGAGGTGCGGATGACGGCCTCACGCGGCATCGTCGGCATCAGTTTCGCGATGCTGGCCTCCACCGCGTCGAGAAAGGCGGCATCCGGGGAGATGAGGATGGACTGCGCCAGTTCGTCGTGCTCGGCTTGGGAAAACAAGTCCATGGCGATCCAGTCCGGGTCGGTCTTGCCGTCACAGATAATCAGGATCTCGGACGGCCCGGCAATCATGTCGATGCCGACGGTCCCAAACACACGGCGCTTGGCCTCGGCCACATAGGCATTACCGGGGCCGACGATCTTGTCCACCTGCGGCACGGTCGCCGTGCCATAGGCCAACGCGGCCACAGCCTGGGCACCGCCAATGCAAAACACGCGATCTACGCCCGACACGGCCGCGGCCGCCAGCACCAATTCGTTTTGAATGCCGTCCGGGGTCGGCACCACCATGATCAATTCCTTGACGCCAGCCACCTTGGCGGGAATCGCGTTCATCAGCACGGAAGAGGGATAGGCCGCCTTGCCGCCCGGCACATAAAGGCCGACACGATCCAGCGCCGTGACCTGCTGGCCCAACACCGTGCCGTCAGCCTCGGTGTAGGTCCAAGAATGTTGCAACTGCCGTTCGTGATAGACGCGCACGCGGTCAGCCGCCGTGTTCAAGGCCGTGCGCAGATCGGCCGGAAGGCCCTCAAGCGCTGCCTGCAAACGCGCCTTGGGCAACTCTAGCTCGGCCATCGAGGCCACATCAAGGCGATCGAACCTTGCGGTGTACTCCAGCACGGCCGCATCACCGCGCTGACGCACGGCGCTGACGATGGCCTCTACCGTATCAGAAATCGCCTTATCGGTATCGGCGGAGAAGGCCAATAGCGTAGCCAGTTGCGCCTGGAAATCAGGACTTTTTGAATCAAGACGGGTGATCATTGGAAAGGCCAGTGAAAAGTAGCGAATGAGGCGATTTTAACCTGCCGTCGCGGTCTTGAACGCCTGAATGATGGGCTGGATACGGTCGTGTTTCAGCTTCATCGCCGCCTCGTTCACCACCAGGCGCGAACTGATCTCCATGATGGACTCCACCGCGACCAGGTTATTGGCCTTGAGCGTGCCGCCCGTAGAGACCAGATCGACAATGACATCAGACAGCCCTACCAGCGGTGCCAGTTCCATCGAACCATACAATTTGATGAGGTCGATGTGCACGCCCTTGCTGGCAAAAAACAGCCGTGCGGTCTTGACATACTTGGTCGCCACCGACAGGCGCGCGCCCCGGCGCACGGCCGCGGCATAATCAAAACCGACCGGCGTGGCCACCATCATGCGGCACTTGGCAATGTTCAAATCAACCGGCTGGTAGAGGCCATCGCCGCCGTGCTCGATCAACACATCTTTACCGGCCACGCCGAGATCGGCCGCGCCGTGTTGCACATAGGTGGGCACATCGGTGGCGCGGATGATGAGGAGTCGTACATCCGGCCGATTCGTGCCGATGATGAGCTTGCGTGAGGAATCCGGACTTTCGCTCGGCACGATGCCCGCCGCGGCCAAGAGCGGTAGGGTTTCCTCAAAGATGCGGCCCTTTGAAAGCGCCAAAGTGATCATGCTGCCGTTCATTACGCCGTCTCCCTGCGGATCTGTGCGCCCAGCGTAGCCAGCTTGGCCTCAAGCTGTTCGTAACCCCGGTCGAGGTGATAGATGCGCTCAATGGCGGTTTCGCCCTCCGCCACCAAAGCGGCAATCACCAGGCTGGCCGAGGCGCGCAGGTCGGTCGCCATCACGGTGGCCCCTTCCAGCTTTTTAACCCCGGTGACGAAGGCGGTGTTGCCATCAATCTTGATGTCAGCACCCAAGCGCTGCAACTCCACCGCGTGCATGAAACGGTTTTCAAAAATGGTCTCACGCATCACCGCACTGCCCTCAGCGACGCAGTTAATGGCCATAAACTGTGCCTGCATGTCGGTAGGGAAACCGGGATACGGCGCGGTGCGGATCGAGACCGCCTTCAGTTTGGCCGGGGCGGTGATGCGGATGAATTCACGCTCCGCCGTTTTCTCGCTCACGATGTCGCAACCGGCGTCCATCAACTTGTCCACCACCGCATCCAAGTAACCGCTGGAGATGCCATTCAGCGTCACCGTGCCGCCAGCGGCCGCCGTCGCGCACAAATAGGTACCCGCCTCGATACGGTCGGGCATGATGCGGTGGGTCGCGCCATGCAACTGGGTAACGCCTTCGATGCGAATCACATCAGTGCCCGCGCCAGAGATCTTGGCGCCCATGGCAATCAGGCATTTCGCCAAATCCACCACCTCGGGTTCCCGTGCGGCGTTTTCGATCACCGTAATACCGTCAGCCAGACAGGCCGCCATCATCAGGTTTTCGGTGCCGGTCACGGTCACCATGTCGGTGAACAAGTGAGCCCCTTTCAGGCGCGAGGCCTTGGCGTGGACATAACCATGCTCCACCGTTACCTCGGCGCCCATCGACTGGAGCCCCTTGATATGCTGATCAACCGGACGCGCACCAATCGCACAACCGCCCGGCAGCGACACCCGCGCCTCGCTACAACGCGCCACCAATGGCCCCAATACCAGGATAGAAGCGCGCATGGTCTTGACCATCTCGTAGGGCGCAACCGGATTATTCAAGCCGCCGGCATCCAGCCGCACGGTATGGCCATCGCGTTCCACCTTGACGCCCATCTGCGCCAAAAGTTTCAACATGGTGCCGATGTCGTTGAGCGCCGGCACATGGGTCAGCGTCAACGGCTCGGGGGTTAAAAGGCAGGCGCAGAGGATAGGCAAGGCCGCGTTTTTGGCCCCAGAAATGCTTACCTCGCCTGATAAGGCTCGGCCACCGGTGATAACGAGTTTGTCCATGATGAATCGCGTGAAAGATAGGTTAATGGCGGAGTTTATAGCCGCGCATGATCAACTGCATAGCCACCCCACACAGAATCAGGGTAAAAGGCAGCGCCACGGCGAATCCCAACCAAGGATTCACATCCGATTGGGCGAAAAATCCATAGCGAAAACCGTCAATCATGTAAAAGACGGGGTTCGCCTGCGATACGGCCAGCCAGAAGGGCGACAGACTGTGGATCGAATAAAACACGCCCGACAAAAAGGTCAGCGGCAGGATGATGAAGTTCTGCACGCCGGACAGGTGATCAAACTTGTCCGCCCAGATACCCGCAATCACCCCGATGGCAGCGAAGGCCAGCGAGGCCAAGATCGCCCAGACCACTACCCAGGCCGGGTAGGCCAACGGCAAGTCCACCACCCAGAAGCCCGCAATCAAGACCCCCACGCCCACCAGAAGGCCACGGAAGGCCGCCGCCAAGAGGTAGGCCAGCAAAAACTCCAGGTGACTGAGCGGCGCAATCAGGATAAAGGCAATGTTGCCGGTAATCTTGGACTGGATCAGGGATGAGGAACTGTTGGCAAAGGCGTTCTGCACGATGGACATCATCGCCAGACCCGGGATGAGGAAGGCGGTATAGGCCACCCCGGGGTAAACCTCGACCCGCCCTTCCAAGGCCTGGGCAAAGACCAGCAGATAGAGCAGCGCCGTCAGGACGGGGGCCGCCACCGTCTGCAGTAGCACCTTCCAGAAACGCAGGATTTCCTTGCGCAGCAGGGTCCAGAGGCCGATCCCGTTCATTGCGCCATGATCCTTACGAAGGCCGCTTCCAGGCTATCGCTGCCGGCCATCAGGTTGGCCGTCGTATCGAGGGCCACGATCTCGCCCCGGCGCAGCATGGCCACCCGGCTGCACAATTGTTGCGCCTCTTCCAGATAATGGGTGGTCAGGAGGATGGTGTGCCCTGCCCCATTCAGTTCACGGACGAAGGCCCACAGCGACTGGCGCAATTCGACATCCACGCCGGCGGTCGGCTCGTCGAGGATGATGACCGGCGGCTTGTGTACCAAGGCTTGCGCCACCAGCACCCGCCGCTTCATGCCGCCTGAGAGCTGGCGCATATTGGTATTGGCCTTATCGGTAAGCCCAAGACGCGCGATCAGTTCATCAATCCAGGTCTCGTTGTGTGCCAAGCCGAAATAGCCCGATTGAAACTGCAAGGCCTCACGCACGGTAAAAAATGGGTCAAAGACTAATTCCTGCGGTACCACGCCCAAACGGCGGCGGGCCTCGACATAATCGGCGCGGACATCAAAGCCCATCACCCGAGCCTGGCCACTCGTTGCGCGCGCCAGACCGGCAAGAATATTGATGAGGGTGGTCTTGCCCGCCCCATTAGGCCCGAGCAACGCAAAAAATTCACCCGGCGCGATCGAGAGATTCACGCCCCGCAAGGCCTCAACCTGACGATAGCGTTTGCACAACCCAGTCAACTCAACAGCAGGAACCACGGTCAGAGGATTTCGCGAACCCCGTAAAGACGGGCCAGTTCGACCAACCCGACAGGCCAACCCACGATATCCAGAGGACGCTGACGGGCAACGGCGCGACGCTTGAAGGCCAAGAGAAGCCCCAGCATGGATGAATCCACTTTACCCAAGCCGGACAGGTCAATCCGCTCCACCTCGGCCGCTTCGCCGCTTTCCGCCCCCGCTAAGTGACGAGCAACCGTCGCGTGAGTGTAATCGCCCGACAGGTGCATGACACCCGCCGTGATCTGAAGCTCGCTCACCCCACGACTCATGATATTCAAGCCTTCTGGTTGCGCCGGCGCAAGGTGTCGATCAAGCCATCCACCCCGCCCTTTTTGATTTCACTATTGAACGAACCACGGTACACGGTAATCAAGCTGACTCCATCCACCAGGATGTCGTATACCTTCCAGCCCACCGCCTGCTTCTCCACCCGGTAATCGATCGGGATGGCCGGCGACCCCGATTTGCTGGCCTCCAGGCTAACGATGACCTCGGTATCGCTAGGGCTCATGCGCAGCGGTTTGTACTCAAACTTGTAATCGATGATGCTGGAGATGGAGGCGGCATAAGTGCGCACCAACATGGCCTTGAATTCGTCGATCAAGGCGGCCTGCTGCGCCACCGACGCATCGCGCCAGTTCTTGCCCATGGCCAGACGAGCCATGCGCTCAAAATCAAAATGCGGCAGGACCTTGGCCTCGACCAGGGCGTGGATCTTTTTCTTGTTACCGGCACGAATGTCACGATCCTGACGGACGATGGTGGCCACCTCCTCGGTCGCGTTGCGCGCCATCTCATCCGGACCGCCATTGGCCTGTGCCACCGGCATAAAAACAGCCCCCAAGGAAAGGGCCAAGGCAAGGAACCAGGCATAGGCCCTCGTCATTTTCTGCTTCATTTTGCGTCTCCTTTAGCGCCTTCCGCAGCATCCGCCTTGCCATACAGGAACTGGCCAATGAGTTGCTCCAACACCACGGCGCCCTGAGTGAGGGTCAAACGATCACCGGCCTTCAACATGACCTCCTCGCCACCCGCCTCGAGGGCAATATACTGTTCCCCCAACAGGCCAGAGGTCATGATGGAGGCCGAGCTGTCCGTGGGGAACTGGTAACGGCTATCCAGATCCAGACGCACCGTGGCCTCAAATTTTTGGGCATCAAAACCAATTTCGCCCACCCGGCCAACGACAACCCCGGCGCTCTTTACTGGCGCACGCGACTTGAGGCCCCCAATATTGTCAAACTGGGCCTCAATGGCATAGGTCTTGGCACTGTCAAAATTGCCCAGATTGCCCACCTTGAGGGCGAGGAAGATCAGTGCGCCGATGCCCGCCGCAACAAACAAGCCAACCCAGAGATCCAGCGTGGTTCTTTCCATCATCAAACTCCACGGAACATGATTGCCGTCAGGATGAAGTCGAGGGCCAGGATGGCCAGGCTCGAGGTCACGACGGTGCGCGTGGTCGCGCGCGAAACGCCCTCCGCTGTTGGCGGTGCGTCAAAACCTTCAAACAAGGCAATAACCGTCACCGCCATGCCAAAGACAATACTCTTGATGACCCCTTGCAGGATGTCATCACCAAAATCCACGGCCGCCTGCATCTGCGACCAGAACGAACCCTCATCGACCCCGATCAGGACGACGCCCACCAGATAACCGCCAAAGATGCCCATGGCCGAGAACAAGGCCGCCAAGAGCGGCATCGAGATCAACCCACCCCAGAAACGCGGCGCCACCACCCGAGCGATGGGATCCACCGCCATCATCTGCATGGCCTCGATTTGCTCAGTGGCCCGCATCAGGCCAATCTCGGCCGTAATCGCCGACCCGGCGCGGCTGGCAAAGAGCAGCGCGGCCACCACCGGGCCCAGTTCACGGACCAGCGACAGGGCCACCAAGATGCCCAACGCCTCCTCCGAGCCGTAGGTCTGCAGCGTGTCGTAGCCCTGCAAGCCGAGCACCATGCCGACAAACAGGCCCGAGACCAGAATAATGATCAGCGACAAGACCCCGGTCGAAAAGACCTCGCGGATAACCAAGTGAGGGCGTCGCACACAAATGCCCGAACGCAACAGGATCAGGGCAAAAAAGCGCGTGGCAACGCCCATGCGCCAAAGACTCTCAATGACGCGGTGGCCGAGGCGGCGAATGGGCATCAAAGTGCGTTTAGGCACGGGCAGCTCCCATAACAACGCCCAGATCCACGGCCAAGTCCGGAGCCGGATAATGGAACGGGACCGGGCCGTCCTCCTCGCCATGCACAAACTGGTGCACAAAGGGCAGTGTGGAGGCGCGAATCTCGTCCGGTGTCCCCTCCGCCTCAATCACGCCGTTGGAGATGAAATAGACATAATCGACGATCTTCAGCGACTCCTGCACATCGTGGGTCACGACCAGCGAAGTCAGGCCCAGCGCATCGGTCAGGCGGCGGATCATGTTGCCGGTCACCCCGAGCGAGATCGGATCAAGGCCCGCAAACGGCTCGTCGTACATGATCAGCATCGGATCAAGCGCAATCGAACGGGCCAAGGCCACCCGCCGCGCCATCCCTCCAGAGAGCTCAGACGGCATCAGATCAGCCGCCCCGCGCAGGCCCACAGCGTGCAGCTTCATCAGCACCAGATCGCGGATCAAGGACTCAGGCAGATCGGTGTGCTCACGCAACTGGAAGGCCACATTGTCGAACACCGACATATCGGTAAACAGGGCCCCAAACTGAAACAACATGCCCATGCGCCGGCGCAAGGTAAACAAGGCCGTCTGATCGAGGTCAGGCACCTCCAACCCATCCACCCGAACGCTGCCATGGGTGGGTCTCAGGGCCCCGCCAATTAAACGCAACAAGGTCGTCTTGCCGCAACCGGAGTTGCCCATGATGGCAATCACCTGGCCGCGACGAGCGGTCAGATTGATGCCTTTCAGGATCTGGCGTGAACCATACCCAAAAGACAGATCGCGGATTTCAACAAGGGTGTCGGACACTAGAGGGAGCCTACAGGACAGCCGAGGGAAAGGTGCTGCATTCTACCTGATTAAATCCCCAGGATCTCGATCAGTGACTCAATTTGATCCATCCGGCTCAACGCCGATGGCTCATAGATCAAAAAGACCGGTTCCGTCAGGGTGGCCGACTGCAACCGTACAGCCAGCGTCTTCAAATCCGTCTCAACGCCCAATACAACCCGCGCTGGCGAACCCTGCGCGAGGATCACCAGCCGTTCGCCCAAGGCCGTGCGTACGGCCAAAGGCACACCAGAGGCGGCCTCTTCCAGGACAAAGCGAAAATCTCCGCTCGCATCGGCGGCCAGCGCGACCCAGGTCGCCTCATCAATGGATGACCAGGCGGCCACATCCAGCCAGACACAGCGAAACTGCGTCTGATAAAAGGCAAAGCGCCAGTCCTCCGGGAGATCCGGCGGATACATTGACCCGACCCAATCGGGGTGACGCCAATCCGCGCAGCCCGAATAAACCACATATAAGAATTCGCTCATTAACTTATTCTGCAAAACGGTGACAAAAGCCTTGTGATTCAGTATAAAGGCAAGCCTCCAGCTTGTTCTTTTGATTTTATTGAACAAAATGGAGTCACACCCACCATCATAAGTTGTACCCTTTTTATTTATCAACTCGGAGCCTACATGAAGATCTCTATCCTGACCGTTGCCTTGCTGTCCACCGTTTCCGCCGCCGCCATAGCTTCCACCCCGGAAGCCACCCTGGCTCGCATGACCGACATGACCACCAACACCGCCGCCTTCAAGGATCCGAAGGCCTTCGTGCAGTGGCTCAACACCACCAGCGAGCCGGGCTTCTACACCCTCATGGGCAACAACATGATGTCGCCGAACAACTGGACCAAGATGATGGCCACCGGTCTGGATCCCCGCGCCATGACCAATTACATGCAGTTCACTGACCCGGCCGTGGCCGCTAAGTGGATGGGTGCCGCCATGGATCCGCAGTTCTACACCGCCATGATGACCCCGATGATGGATCCGGCCAAGTCGATGCGCTGGATGATGATGCCGATGGACCCGAAGGTCATGAACATGGGTATGCAGATGCTGAACCCGACCACCTCCATGAACTGGATGATGGCCCCGATGTCCCCGCAATCCATGAACATGATGATGGCCCCGATGAACCCCAACATGTACACCTCCTGGATGGGTGCTGGCATGAACCCGGCCACCTACGGTCCGATGGGTAGCATGATGAACCCGGCCACCTACACCGCGATGGACCTGTCTGCCCTGACCAACATGATGACCCCGATGATGGCTCCGATCACTGCGATCGCTCCGGCCGTCACGGCTGTGGCTGCTCCGGCTGCTGCTCCGGCCAAGGCTGCTGCTCCGGCTGCTGTAGCGGCTCCGGCCAAGGCTGCTGCTCCGGCCAAGAAGTAATCCTTCTTCGCCAAAAAAACGGCCACCTTCGGGTGGCCGTTTTTTTTGTCTCTTGGTGATTGGTAGTGGATGGTAGTGGATCTGGCCACATTACACATTTTGGCAACCACGACGGCCATGGCCCATGTAGGGGCAGGCCCCCGTGCCTGCCCTAACGGTACATGGGCAACCACAGGGGGTTGCCCCTACGGCGGGAAATTTGGTATTTCGGTGACAGTTTACTAAATACACTAAACTGCGGGGTCCATGTGATTTGTAGTGGGTCATCCAGGTCATCGTGCCAAATCACATAGCGCCAAACAAACCGTTCGGCCTGAGCCTGTCGAAGGCTCACATAGGGCCTTTTTTATTGCCCCTATTGCGGCAAAGCGTGACGGTAAAGCCTAATCAGCCCCGCCGCCAGGTCGTGCCTTGTGCGCCATCTTCCAGGGCGATGCCGGCGGCCTTCAGTTCGTCGCGAATCGCATCAGAACGGGCAAAGTCGCGTGCCTTCTTAGCGGCCGCGCGCTCCGCAATCAGTGCCTCGATGCGCGCCGGCGCATAACCATCGTCGGCCGGGCCCGATTGCAAGAACGCCTCAGCATCGCGTTCAAACAAGCCCAACACGCCGCCCAGCGCCCGCAACTGTCCGGCCAGCGCCGCGTCGTGACTACGATTTACCTCGGCGGCCAAATCAAAAAGCACCGCCATCGCCTCGGGCGTATTCAGGTCGTCGTCCATCGCCGCCTTGAAACGGGCCGGGTAAGCCGCACTCCAGTTAACGGCCCCCTCTCCCTTGATGGGAGAGGGCTGAGGAGAGGGTGAGCCCTTGAGCGCCGTATACAGCCGCGTCAGCGCACCCTTGGCATCATCCAGATGGGCATCGGAATAGTTCAACGGGCTGCGGTAATGGGCGCGCAGGATAAAGAATCGCACCACCTCGGCGTCGTATTTCTCCAGCACCTCGCGAATGGTGAAAAAGTTGCCCAGACTTTTGGACATCTTTTCGTTGTCGATGCGCACAAAGCCGTTGTGCAACCAGGTGTTGACGAAGCGGCACTGATGCGCGCCCTCGCTCTGGGCGATCTCGTTTTCGTGATGCGGAAATTGCAGGTCCTGGCCGCCGCCGTGGATGTCGAAATGCGGCCCCAAAAGATCGGAACCCATCGCCGAACATTCGATATGCCAGCCCGGCCGCCCGGCACCCCAAGGCGATGGCCAGGACGGCTCACCTGGTTTGGCCGCCTTCCACAACACAAAATCGAGCGGATCGCGCTTGTGCGGATCGACCTCGACGCGCTCACCCGCGTTCAGCTCGTCCAGCGACTTGCCCGACAGCCGCCCGTAGGTTGGGAAGCTGCGCACGGCGTAATACACATCGCCGTTCTCAGCGGCATAGGCATGGCCGCGTTCGATCAGGCGCGAGATCATGGTCAGCATCGAGCCCACATACTCGGTGGCACGCGGTTCATGGTCCGGCGGCAAAACACCTAGCGCCTCGCCGTCCTCGTGCATGGCATCGATGAAGCGCTGCGTCAGCGCGGTGTACGGCTCGCCGTTGTCCGCAGCACGCTTGATGATCTTGTCGTCAATGTCGGTGATGTTGCGCACATAGGTCACCTGTAAATCCGAGGCCCGCAGCCAACGCGTCAGCATATCGAACACCACCAGCACGCGGGCGTGGCCGAGGTGGCAGTAGTCGTACACCGTCATGCCGCACACATACAGGCGCACCTGGCCGGGGGTGATGGGGACGAACGCCTCTTTGTGCCGCGTCAGCGAGTTGTAAAAACTGAGCATCAGACCGATTCCTTCGCCCAAGTGTCTTTCAGGCCCACCGCCCGATTGAACACCGCCTTTTGCCCCGGCTGATGGTCAAAACGATCTGCGCAGAAATAGCCCAGCCGTTCAAATTGATAACGCGTCTCCGGGGCGCAGGTCAGGGCCGCCGCCTCGACCCAGCCTTGCACCACCGCCAGCGAATCTGGGTTGATGAACTCCAGAAAATCGCGTTCCTTATCGGCATCCGGGCGCGGCACGGTAAACAAGCGGTCGTAGAGGCGAATCTCGGCCGGCACAGCGTGTTCCGTGGACAGCCAGTGGATGACGCCCTTGACCTTGCGGCCGACCGGGTTCTGGCCCAGCGTCGCCGGGTCAAGGGAACAACGCAATTCCACCACCTGCCCCGCCGCGTCCTTGATCACCTCATCGCAACGAATCACATAGGAATAGCGCAAGCGCACCTCGCCGCCGGGCGTCAGGCGTTGCCAGCCGGGCGGCGGCGTCTCAGCAAAGTCGTCCGCCTCAATCCACAGCTCGCGGGCAATAGGCACCTCGCGCTCGCCAAACTCGGGATGTTGCGGATGAAAGCCAGCGCTACGCGAACCGGTCACGCCCGGCTCGAAATTAGTCAGCACCACCTTGAGCGGCCGCACCACGGCCATCACGCGCGGCGCGCTGGATTCCAGGTCTTCGCGAATGCAGCCCTCCAGCACGCTCATGTCCACCACATTCTCGGATTTCGAAATACCGATGCGGCGGGCGAATTCGCGAATCCCGGCCGGGGTGTAGCCGCGCCGACGCATGCCGTGAATGGTCGGCATGCGTGGATCGTCCCAACCGGCCACATGAGCTTGCTGCACCAGTTGCAACAGCTTGCGCTTGGAAGTGATCGTGTAGAGCAGTTCCAGACGCGAAAACTCGATCTGACGCGGGTGACAGGGGATCGAAATATGGTCCAACACCCAGTCGTAGAGCGGGCGATGATCGGCGAACTCCAGCGTGCACAGCGAATGGGTGATGCCTTCCAGCGCATCCGAGATGCAATGCGTGTAGTCGTACATCGGGTAGATGCACCACGCATCCCCGGTGCGGATGTGGTGGGCGCGCTTGATGCGGTAGATCACCGGATCGCGCATGTTCATGTTGGGCGAGGCCATGTTGATCTTCGCCCGCAAGGTGCGACTGCCATCGGCAAACTCGCCCGCCTTCATGCGCCGGAACAGGTCGAGATTTTCTTCGATGCTGCGCTCACGATACGGGCTATTGCGGCCCGGTTCCTTCAGCGTGCCACGATATTCACGCATCTCATCGGCATTCAGATCATCGACGAAGGCCAGCCCACGGCCGATCAACTCCTCGGCAAAATCATAAAGCCGCTGAAAATAATCCGACGCCCAACGCACCTCGCCGTTCCACGCAAAGCCCAGCCAGCGCACATCTTCCTGAATCGCCTCGGCGTACTCGGCCTCTTCCTTGGCCGGGTTGGTATCGTCAAAACGCAGGTTGCACAGGCCCGGGTAATCCTGCGCCAAGCCAAAGTTAAGACAGATCGACTTGGCGTGACCGACATGCAGATAGCCGTTGGGCTCGGGCGGAAAGCGGGTCTGGATGGCGGCGTGCTTGCCGTGGCCAAGATCGTCTTCGACGATGGCGCGGATAAAATGAGAAACCGCCGTCGTAGGGGTCTGCACAGGGGAGTGAGGTGAGGAAGTCGTCATGCCGGCGGCTTTGTGAACCTAATGGTGAACCTAGTGGTGAACCTAATGGCGATGGTAAAAATATGGGCGACTGTTAGAATCAGCAAACTTTTTTGCAATGTCCTGTGTTGCGCAACCCTGACCAGATCTCTGGTGGCCGCGAGTATATCACCCATGTCCCCGACCCAAACCCTAAACCAAACCCTAAACAAGGCCCTTCTTGCTGTCCTCGGCACGGCCCTGCTCTGTCTGGGCATGACCCGTGCTCAAGCCGGCAATCTGGACGACATCCAAGCCCTGATGTTCAAGAACGACCTGAACGGCGCCCTCACCCAACTCGACCAACACCTGAACGAAAGCCCCAAGGATCGGGACGGCCGCTTCCTGAAAGGCATCCTGCTCACCGAGATGCGCCGACTGCCCGAGGCCATCGAGGTCTTTACCGCCCTGACTCGTGATGAGCCCAAACTGCCTGAGCCTTTCAACAACCTGGCCGTGATCTATGCCGCCCAAGGCCGTTTCGACAAGGCCCGCGAGTCCTTGGAACTCGCCATCAAGACCCACCCCAGCTACTCCGTCGCGCACGAAAACCTGGGCGACCTCTATGCCAAGCTCGCCTCCATGGCCTATGACAAGGCCTTGGAACTGGATCGCGCCAACACCACCACACAGACCAAGCTGGCCCTGATCCGCGACCTCTTCTCCGCCCCGGCCCGAATCACCGCCGAATCCGCTGCTGCACCGGCAAGCCCCACATCGTCTGCGACCGCAGAAGCCACGCGTACGCCCGTCAAAATGGCCCCATCCGCTACTGCCGCGGCCACCAAGGCCCCGGCCAAGACCCGCGCGACGACGCCTGCCCCAACGACCGGGATCGAGTCCGCCGTTCAGGCCTGGGCCGCGGCTTGGGGCCGTCAGGATGTGGCCGCCTACCTGACCCACTACAGCGACCATTTCAAACCGGCCACCGGTGTAGCGCTGGAACAATGGAAGGCGGATCGGGAGACGCGTATCAAAACGCCGAAGTCCATCCTGATTGAACTGATGAAACTTGAGGTCAAGGTCGAGGGCGACAGCGCCACGGCGACCTTCAAGCAACACTACCAATCCGAGCGTCTCAATGAATGGACGCGCAAGACCCTGCAACTGCGGCGCGAGAGCGATGTCTGGCGCATCGTCGACGAGCGCTGAACCCTGGCCGATGCCAATACCCGCCCTCCGCGCATGCTTCACCCTCTGTGCCTTGCTGACTTGGCCCGGCCTCTGCGCCGCTGCGCCCGCGAATAGCCCAACCCAAGTCAAGGTGCAGACCCAGGCCCTGACCCCGCTGCCGGATCAACTCCTGGCTCAAGCGCTGCAAGCGGTGCGCGAACAGCGTCTGACCGATGCCGAGGCCGACATCAACCGTCTGCTCAAGCTACAACCCGATTTCCACCTCGCCCAACTCATCCGCGGCGACATCCTACTTGCCCGAAGCCGCCCGCTCGTCCAACTCGGTGCCGTGGATATAAAACCATCCGCCGAGAACAAACTGGACGACCTGCGTGACGAGGCACGGGCGCGCCTGCAACGCCACCTCCATCACCCCGACCCGCGCCTCCTGCCCACCGCCATCCTGCAGATCAGTCCCGCGCAGCCCTTTGTCCTCCTCGCCGACACCGCCCGCTCCCGCCTCTATCTATTTGAGAACATCGCCGGCGAGCCGCGTCTGCTGCGCGACTATTACCTCAGCATCGGTCGCATGGGCACCGAAAAACGCCGCGAAGGCGACAAGAAAACGCCCTTGGGCGTCTATCGCATCACGACCCACCTGCCCGATCAGCGCCTGACCGACTTTTACGGTGCCGGCGCCTTTCCCCTGAATTACCCCAACGCCTGGGATCGCGCCCAAGGCCGAACCGGCCACGGCATCTGGTTACACGGTGTGCCCTCCGACACCTATAGCCGAGCCCCCAATTCCAGTGACGGTTGTCTGGTCGTCACCAATCCAGACCTCATCGAACTGCGCCGTTTCGTCCAGGTCGGCCAAACCCCCGTCATCATCGCCAGACAGGTCGAATGGATGGATCGCGCCGCGTGGACGGCCCAGCGCAAGACGCTCCTTGCCACATTCCAGAAAAAGACGCGCAAGACCGATCTGCGCCAGGCCAGCCTGTTCCTCGACCCGCAGGAGCGCCTGGCCACCATTGACCTGCTCGCCCGCAATGGCCAACCCGAAAACCTCTATCTGCATCGGCAAAAAGGCCGCTGGCATCTGGTCACATCGGGACCCGCCCAACCGCACCCAAAACTGGCCCGCAACGACCCTTAATTTCAAACCCTAACCAGCAAAGGAAAACCTCCGCATGATCACCCTGCACACCAATCACGGCGCTATCACCCTAGAACTTGATGCCGAAAAGGCCCCCGACACGGCCGCCAACTTTACCCAGTACGCAAAAGACGGCTTCTATGACGGCACCGTCTTTCATCGCGTCATCAAGGGCTTCATGATCCAGGGTGGCGGCTTTACCGAGGACATGAAACAAAAGACCACCCGCGCCGAGATCCAGAATGAGGCCAGCAACGGCCTGAAGAACGCCAAATACACCGTCGCCATGGCCCGCACCCCGGACCCGCACTCGGCCTCTAGCCAGTTCTTCATCAACCTTTCCGACAACGACTTCCTCAACTTCCGCGCCGCCAACGCCCAAGGCTACGGCTACTGCGTCTTCGGCAAGGTCACCGCCGGGAGCGAGATCGTCGACAAGATCGGCCAAGTGCGCACCGGCAACCGCGCCGGCCACCAAGATGTCCCGGTCGAGTCCGTCATCATCGAGCGCGTCGAGATCGCCTGATCCAGGCTACGGCGATGCAAGCCCCTACCCTCTTCATCGCCGACCTGCACCTCACCCCAGAAAGGCCGCAGATCAATGCGGCCTTTTTTGCCTTCATCGCCGACCCGGCGGCCCGAGCGCACGCCCTCTACATCCTCGGTGATTTTTTCGAAGCCTGGGTCGGTGATGACGACCTGGCCGCCCCACTCCATACCGAGGTCGCCGCGGCACTCAAGCGCCTGACCGAGCGCGGCATACCCGTCTTCCTAATGCACGGCAATCGCGACTTTCTCCTCGCCGAGGTCTTCTGCCACGCCAGTGGCGCGACCCTGATCGCCGATCCCAGCGTCATTGAACTGAACGGCGAAGGCACCCTGCTCATGCACGGCGACACCCTCTGCACCGACGATATCGCCTATCAAGCCTTCCGCGCACAGGCTCGCGACCCGGGCTGGCAAGCCAACTTCCGAGCCAAACCCTTGGCCGAACGCCACGCCCTCGCCAATGCCCTGCGGGCGCAAAGCGAAGAGACCAAGGCCGACAAGACCCCAGCCATCATGGATGTCAGTCCAGGGACCGTCAGCAACGCCCTGCGTCAATCCGGCTGCCACCGCCTGATCCACGGCCACACCCACCGCCCCGCTCTACACCACCTTGAGATCGACGGTCACATGGCCGAACGCTGGGTCCTCCCCGCTTGGTATGAGGGCGCAGGCTGGCTGCAGTGCGATGCCAGCGGCTGCCAACTGAATTTCAGCCCCATGTGACTTGCAGGGGCCCAACTTCTACGGCTCCAGCCCCTCGCGAAAAAGACGGCCGGGATGGTGGTGGTGGCCCCCCCTCCCCCCCTCGCGGGGGAGGTGCCCGTAGGACGGATGAGGGTCGTGCGTTGATCAACCGGCTGCGCCTTAGCGTGAAACAACACGGTCATTGGCGTAGGGGCAACCAGGGCAGGCACAGGGGCCTGCCCCTACGAGGTGACCGTCCCTCAACAGGCGTAGGGGCAACCCCCCGTGGTTGCCCTGCAATCCCCCTGTGGTTGCCCTGCAATCCCCCTGTGGTTGCCCATTCGCCACCAGGGCAGGCACAGGGGCCTGCCCCTACGAGGTGACCGCCCCTCAACAGGCGTAGGGGCAACCCCCCGTGGTTACCCTGCAATCCCCCGTGGTTGCCCATTCGCCACCAGGGCAGGCACAGGGGCCTGCCCCTACGAGGTGACCGTCCCTCAACAGGCGTAGGGGCAACCCCCCGTGGTTGCCCTGGTTGGGCGGGCACGAGGACGGCCCCTGCAATCGGTTTCATGATTTGGGGTGGCAATGCCATGAAAGTTGAGGCTGCTTTCCCTCTCCCCAGCCCTCTCCCGGTGGGAGAGGGAGCCTTGCCCACTACAAATCACATAGCGCCATAAATCACCGCCCCACCACCGCCTTCACATTGCCCAGCAATTCCGGCTCTTGCTCAAACTCCGGGCCGATGCGGCGGGAGTCTTGCACCACCCGCTCGCGCACCTTGCTATGCAGTTGACTGACGCTTTGATCGGGGCCGTCTTCCAGCAGCGTCTTCATCAGGTGATAGCCAAACAGGCGGTGGCCGTGGGTCTTGTCCTGGTTGGCAAACTGGTCGCGGCGGCCCGCCGTCAATACGGTGAGGCGGCCATCGGGGCGCACGCCGTGTGCGGGGACGATGACGATGGAGGCAACGCCGGGGAAGACCAGGCTGTCTTTGTCGCTGCGGCCTGAGAAACAGGCGTCGATGAACACGCTGGCCTGGCCGACACGGCTTTTGTCGATCTGGGCGTAGAGCGTGTCCAGGCGCAGATCGTCTTCTTCATAACCGCCCGCGCCACCGTCTTGCGGCAGCAGGTAGGCCGATTTTCCATCTTGGGCGGGGACGCCGTGACCGGCGTAATAGACCAGCAGGCGATCGGCGGATGTCAGGCGGTTCAGCATGTTTTTGAGATGCCGTTTCAGATAGGTGCCGGTGGCCTTGGCGTCGGTGAGCAGCACGACATTTTCGTCCTGCGCGCCCAGCCGCTTTTTGGCGATCTCGGCAAAGGCCTGCGCCGAACGGTCCGCATAGGGCACATCCGCGACATCGGCGTAATCCTGAATGCCAATGGCCAGCACATGCAGACGGCGGTCGGGCTTGGCTTTGGGGGCGGCCTTGAGCGTCGTGGCAAGGTCTTCGTCAAAACGGGCCGGCGCGGCCTTGTCCAACTCGGCCAAGCGTTCTCGCAGCCTGTGTTCCTCGGCGCTGCGGGCGGCGGCGGTGGCCTTGGCGCGTTCTTTTTCAAGAACCTCGCGTTCCAGCTTGGCTAGATTGGGGTCGTCCGCCATCGAGACGCTGACGGGCACGGGGGCCAAGGCCACCAAGGGCACGGCGAGGCTGTTCAAGCCGCTGGCGGCTACCGCCACGGTGGGCGACACGAAATCGGCATCGGTGAATTTAGCGCGCTGCGTCTTGCCACCCGCCTTGACCGTCACGCCTTCCCAAGTGATGCGATTGTGATCATCCACG
>CAMDCO010000013.1 GCA_945890495.1 Bordetella parapertussis
GGGTAGATAACACCGCCAGCGGGTGACGCAGGTCGATCATGTGATCGAGACGGGCGCGGAAGAAATCTTCGGTGGCAGGGCAGACAGGCATCTCAAAACTCCCAGGTTTCAATGGCATAGCCGCCATAAACCGAGAGGAATTATACCCAAAAATAGCGTTATTGTCTATTAATATCAATGTGTTATGAATAAATCAGGGGCGACTAAGGAGATGTCCGTTAACCATGGCCTAGTTGTAGGGGCCGGCCCCCGTGCCTGCCCGGGTCGTGCAGATAAGCGCAGGAACACCACCCGTAGGGGCAGGCCCCTGTGCCTGCCCTAGCGTGGATGGGCATCACGGTTGCAGGGCAACCACAGGGGGTTGCCCCTACGCAATCATCTCAACCAGCAAGGCCAAGATGCGGGTCGTGGCGCCGCGATGCTGTTCGGCGAAGGCTCGTCCAGCCGACTGCATGGCCGCTCGGCGTTCCGGTTCCGCAAGCAGGGCGCTGACCTCGTGAACTAGCGCGTCGGCATCGGCCACGCGCAAGGCCGCACCTGCGGCCAGCGCGGTCTCGGTAGCGGCCGCAAAATTGAAGCTGTGCGGGCCGATCAGCACCGGGCACCCCGCCGCCGCCGCCTCAATCAGGTTTTGTCCACCCAAGGGCAACAGGCTGCCGCCGATAAAGGCCACATCGGCCGCGCCGAAATACGCTGTCATCTCGCCCATGCTGTCGCCGAGTACGACCTGCGTTTCTGGTCGAGCGGGTTGACCTGCGCTGCGCCGCACAAATCTCACCCCGCGTGCCGTCAGCATCGCGGCCACGGCATCAAAGCGCTGCGGGTGGCGCGGCACGATCACCAGCAAAGGAAAATTGGGGTCTGACCCCAATTTATCGTCCAATTTATCGTCAGGGCAACCACAGGGGGTTGCCCCTACGGCGGGGGCATCAAAATTGGCGAAATCAACAAAATCGTGGTCTGACCCCAATTTATCGTAGGTGCGCGCCGGAATTCCCGTAGGGGCAGGCCCCCGTGCCTGCCCGTTTTTCATGTCATCAGGGCAACCACAGGGGGTTGCCCCTACGGCGGGGGTGGCAAAATTGGTGACGAAATTGGGGTCGACGAAATTGGCGACGAAATTGGGGTCAGACCACGATTTTTCTTGAGACCACGATTTTCCTTGCCGCTGCCAGGCGTCGAGGATCATCGCTTCTTCGCTTTCGCCTTCTGCTTCGCGGGTGCTGGCGGCGAGCCACACGGGCCGTGCGCCAAACAGGGCGCGCAGTTCGGCCACGCGCGCGGCGGTGTTGGCGGGTGCGCTTACCTCAAACTTGAGGTTGCCGCAGACGGTGATCCGCTCGCCGCCCAGTTCTGCCAGACGCGCCGCGTCGGCCTTGGTCTGGGCGGCGATGGCCGTTAGGTGTTGCAGGGTCACCCGCGTCAGTCTCCCCAGACGGGCATAGCCGGCCGCCGATTTGGCCGACATCCGGGCATTGACCAGAAACAGGGGGATATTCCGCCGGGCCGCCGCCGCATAGAGGTTGGGCCAGATCTCGGTCTCCATCAGGATGCCCAGGCTCGGCTGGGTACGACGCAGGAAGAGGGCTACAGCCCAGGGCAGATCGTAGGGCAGATAGGCCTGCACGACGCGCCCCGCGTGGTGGGCAAACATCTCGCGCCCCGTGGTTCGGCCGGTCGGCGTGGTGTGGGTAAGCAGGACACGGTGATCAGGGTGGCGTTGTAGCAAGGCCTCGATCAGCGGCGCGGCGGCGCGGGTCTCGCCGATTGATACCGCATGTAGCCATAAAATCGGCCCGGAGAGGCGCGGGGCAAGGCCCAGCCGCTCGCCCCAGTGGCGGCGATACTCCGGCTGACGGCGGCTGCGTTGCAGCAGGTGGCCAAAGGCCATCGGCATGAACAAAAAGGTGATGAGGCTGTAGAGGAAGCGCATGGCCGGATTCTAACGGGTAGAATCTTCCATCACCCCTATAGACAGCGAAGGAATCGCGATGAAAGTGTTACTGACCGGCGCGGCCGGCTTTATCGGCATGCATGTGGCGCAGATCCTGCTGGCGCGCGGCGACACCGTGGTCGGCATCGACAACCTCAACGATTATTACGATCCGCGCCTGAAACTCGCCCGCCTGGCGCGCATCAAGGACCACCCTAATTTCAAATTCGTGCAGGGCGATATCGCCGATCGCATGACGGTCGAAGACCTGTTCGCCGCCGAACGCCCGCAGCGCGTTATTAACCTCGCCGGCCAACCGGGCGTGCGCTATTCGCTCACCAATCCGCATTCCTATATCCAGACCAACCTGGTCGGCTTTGGCAACCTGCTCGAAGGCTGTCGCCACAACGGCGTCGAACATTTTGTGTACGCCAGTTCCAGCAGCGTCTATGGCGCCAACACGAAGATGCCGTTCTCGGTGCACGACAATGTCGATCACCCGGTGTCGCTCTACGCCGCCAGCAAAAAGGCCAACGAGCTGATGGCGCACACCTACAGCCACCTTTACGGCCTGCCCACCACCGGCCTGCGCTATTTCACCGTCTATGGCCCCTGGGGCCGCCCGGACATGTCGCCGTGGCTGTTTACCTCCGCCATCCTCGAAGGCCGGCCGATCGATGTGTTCAACATGGGCAAGATGCAGCGCGACTTCACCTTCGTCGGCGACATTGCCGAAGGCACCGTGCGCGTCTTGGACCGCATCCCGGTGGGCAACCCCGCGTTTGACACGGCCGCTCCCGACCCCGCCAGCAGCTATGCGCCCTACAAGGTCTACAACATCGGCAACCACCAGCCGGTCGAGCTGATGACCTTCATCAAGACCATCGAAGACGCGCTCGGCCAGGAAGCGAAAAAGAACTTCCTGCCCATGCAGCCGGGCGATGTGGTCGCCACCTACGCCGATATCGAGGAATTGAAACGCGATGTCGGCTTCGAGCCCAAGACCCCGCTGGCCGATGGTATTGCCCAATGGGCGGCGTGGTACCGCGGTTATACGGGGGCTATGTGATTTGTAGTGGGTAAGGCCGCCCGTCTTCACCCTTTGGATCGCGGTGTTTTGCAGAGGGGGGCTCTGCGGCGGGTTTTGCAGAAGACCAGCCCTCTGGCCGATTCTTCAGGGGGGCTATTCCGATCCGGACGCGGCCCCCTCGCCCACCGGGAGAGGGTTGGGAAGAGGGTTGGGAAGAGGGCATTGCCCCCTCGCCCACCGGGAGAGGGTTGGGGAGAGGGAATGCCGCCTCAACTTTCATGGCATTCATGCCACCCCAAATCATGAAACCGATTGCAGGGGCCGTTCTCGTGCCGGCCCAACCAGGGCAACCACAGGGGGTTGCCCCTACGCTAATGACCGTGTTGTTTCACGCTAACGCACTGACGCTGACTGAATACATGGACTGGGAGGCCGAGCAACCCGAGCGCAACATGTATTACCAAGGCGAGGTGTTTGCCATGGTCGGCGCACGGCAAGCGCATGTGCTGGTCAGCCTCAATATAGGCGCAGCCCTCAAAACCGCCTTGCGTGGTGGCCCTTGCCGAGCCTTCGTGAGTGATATGAAGCTGCGCATCGACGCGGCCGATGCCGTGTTCTACCCCGATGTCATGGTCAGTTGTGATCCACGTGATCGTGCCACGCCACTATGGCTGTCGCACCCGGTGTTGGTGGTCGAGGTGCTGTCCGATTCCACCGCAGCCTTTGATCGGGGCGCCAAGTTTAGTGCCTGTCGTGGCATCGATAGCTTGATGGAATATGCACGGGTCGATATCGACACGCGTCGTGTCGAAGTGTACCGGCGCAACGCCGAAGGCGCGGCGGTCGAGTTTGCCAGCGTGGCGGTCGTCATGACCGCCGAGGCGGTGTTTGAAGAGGTTTGATCATTGTGTGGTCTGGCTTTGGTCGGATTCGGCGCGCCTCGGCGCCTCGATTTCGCCGGTCTAGAAAAATTGCTTGGCAAAATTGGCAACGGCCAGTGCAATCAAGATGCCCATCATCCATGACAGCTTGTCGATCTTGATATCTAAAAGCGCAACATCCGCCTTTGTCGCCAGCGCAGTATCCAAGGCCTCGGACAGCGCTTGCGCTTGCGCCTCTGCGATGGCCGCCGCTTGTTCTCGACTCAGCCCTGCCTGCTCAAGCCGCCCGGCAAACTTCAAGGTATCAAAGGTAACGGCAGACATCGGGGCCTCCTGATTTCAAAAGCAGTTTGCAATGTAGCACGAAAGGGGATGACGCTCATACCAGGGTGGGTGTTGTCAAAAAACAACAGGTGGGCAGGACAGGGTGGAAAAAGCGATGTATGAGTAGCAAAGGCACCGAGTCTCCCGTACAGTCCACTCCATCGAATCACGCACTGAAGGGCCGGTCATCCGGTGCAGTAGCGGAGAGACGAAAGAAGTCACTTTTTTAGAAGCATACTTTTTTCTTAACTTTAGGAGTTTCAAAATGATGAAGAAGTCTCTGATTGCCCTGGCTATTGCCGCTGCTTCCTCCACCACCGCTTTTGCGGGCGCTGATGTGTATGGTCAAGCTCGTATGTCCATCGACAAATCTTCCGGTTCCGGCGCAACCGAAACACAGAAGAAGACCTCCATGAATGACCGCGTTTCCCGCATTGGCGTGAAGGGTTCCGAGGATCTGGGCGGCGGTATGTCGGCTGTGTACGGCATGGAGTGGGGCGTTGACCTGAACGACAATTTGGATGGCACACAAACTGCTACCGCTGGTGGCGTTTTCGGCGCTCGTAACGCCTTCGTCGGCCTGAAGGGTGCCTTCGGTACCGTTCTGGGTGGCAAGCATGACACCCCGTACAAGCTGGCCGGCTCTGCTGACCTGTTCGGCGACACCGCTGCTGACTCCCAAGACGGCGCTGGCATCATCGGCTATGGCAACTTCGACCTGCGTGCCACCAATGCTCTGGCCTACATCTCCCCGGATTGGAACGGCTTCCACTTCGCGGCTGCTGTGACCAACAACGGCACTACGACCACCAACGGCGCCAACATCTCTGACTCCACCTCCTTGGCTCTGGTGTATGTCAACGGCCCGCTGAAGGCGACCTATGGCTACGAGAACCATGGTGACAAGACCCTGAGCACTGCTGCTGAAGATGCCACCGCAGGTGAGAAGGCAAACAAGTTCAATGTCGCTTACAAGATCGGTGACATTGCTCTGGGCTACACCTACGAGAAGCAGGATCGTCAAACTGTTGCTGGTACTACCACGGCTACTGCCGCAGGCGATGCCAAGAACCAAGTGGCTTCCGTGGCTTACGGCATGGGCCCGATCACCCTGGCGGCTCAGTATGGCAAGCGTAATACCACTAACAATTCGCTTGACAAAAATCGCACCACGCTTGGCGTGATCTATGCTCTGTCCAAGAAGACCAACGCCGCTGTTGCTTACAACAGCGACAAGGACGGCAACGGCACGACCACCAAAGTCAACATCACCACGGTTCAACTGAACCACGCCTTCTAATCCCCCGCTGGGCTTGCCCAGTTAAGGTTTAGATCGAAAAACGGCCACCTTCGGGTGGCCGTTGTCGTTTCCGCCGGAATTTCGGTGACAGCTTACTAAATACACTAAATTATTAGCCCCAAAAGAATAAGAGGGATCGAAGACCCACCCGGGCCAACACCGCCGTAGGGCGGGAATCCCTTCCCGCCGACCAACCCCGCATGCCGTTAGACGAACCGGTGGCCATCCCGCCGCGAAGGGGGATTGTCGGCATAGGAATGCCGACCTACGAAGACCCACCGCCAACACCGGCGTAGGGATACGAAGACCCACCCGGGCCGAAATAAGGGGACACAATACTTAATTCGGGCGCGCAGCCGTCACAACCTTCGCCCCTGCCAGGGAGTAATTGGGGTCTGACCACGATTTCCATCGCGCCGCATGATTATCGGGTCAGTGGTCGGTGCGTTTGAGGTCGCGGTAGAAATTCTCGTGCGGACCGACCATCAAGAGTTTGAGTGTGTTCTCATCCAGCACGCGGTAGGCGAGCAGGCACAGCAGGTTGCCCATGCGGAACTTGTAAACCTGCACGCCGGCCAGATCGCCCACTTTGGTTTCACCGGCTTCGGGTTGGCTGACAATAGTTCGAACCGCCTCGTCAAGCGCGATCTTTTGCTGCGGGTGCAGTTTTTTGACGGCGCGCTCGAAGGTCGGGGTAACAAGGATGCGCATCAGCCGAACAGGTACTCGCCCACGGGATCTTCCTGGTCTGCGATCAGGATGTCGCGGATGACACTGAAGGGCAGATCAGGGTTTTCTGCGGCGATCTTTCCGATTTGAGACCAGTATTCGATCTGCTTTGGCACCGAGCGGTGCTCGATGGTGCCGTAGCGCTTGGCGGTTTCGACCAAGGCTTCAGGCAGTTTGACATTGATGGCCATGCGAACCTCCTTTGAATGGGTCCATCATAGCCCATAAAGGACCAAGACGGAGCCTATTGGTGCGTCAGTTAGGGAAATCGTGGGCGGACTCCAATTAACCTACGATTAAAAACGACCGGCGTAGGGGGGGTTCGGTGACAGCTTACTAAATACACGAAATTATTGGCCCTAAAAGAATAAGAGTGGAAATCGTGGTCTGCCCCCGATCCCCCCACCGATTTCCCAATTTCAAAGGTCAGTGATAATCCTCTTCGCGCTGATGGCGGACGGCCAAGACCGTCACCCAGTCGAGATTTTCGATCTCGAAAAGGGCTACATACCCTGTCGATCCGAAGGGAATGATTAGTTCACGCAGGAACGCGTCATTCGCTTTGGCCTTGCGGCAGATAAACGGAGTTAGCTCGAGCGTCCGGATCCCTTGCCGGATGGCAGCGAGTGCAGCTTCGGCCAAATGCCAGTCGATGGCCTCTCGCTCAAGGATGAATTCGTAAAGCCGGATCAGATCGGCCTCGGCGTCCAAAGTAAACCGGACCTGGTAACTCATTTGCGTAACCGCTTACCTGCTTTAGCCTCCGCAAGTCGCGTTTCTAGCTGGCCAATGACTTGAGCCGCGTCAACATAGCGGTTGTCTTGCTGTGCGAGGTCACGAGACCGTAGGCCGCGACGGATAAACTCGGCCTGCGTTCGGCGGCGTTCTATGCTTTCTCGAATGGATTGTTCGACAAAACCCGAAAGGGATTCGCCGTTTTCGAGAAGGTCCTCGATGGCTCCACGCAGTTCGGGTTCGACACGTAGTGAAGGCAAGGTGGCGGTTTTCATCAGACTCTCTCATGCATCGCAGTTGCGGCGCATTTTGCGCCCATCCATGTTCCTATGCAAGTGGGAAGGAGAAATGCAGAAGGGGGATTGTCGGCATAGGAATGCCGACCTACGAAGGCCCACCGCCAGCGTCGGCGTAGGGATACGAAGACCCACCCGGGCCAACACCGCCGTAGGGCGGGAATCCTTTCCCGCCGGTTCAGCCTACCTCGGCCGTAGGGCGGGAATCCCTTCCCGCCGGTTCAGCCCACCTCAGCCCAGTTTTGCTCGCAGGCGTTCGTTGACTTGTCCGGGGTTGGCCTTGCCCTTGGAGGCCTTCATGATCTGGCCAACCAGGGCGTTGAAGGCCTTTTCCTTGCCGGAGTGGAATTCTTCAACGGACTTGGCGTTGGCGGCGAGCACTTCGTCGATGATGCGGTCGATCTCGCCGGTGTCGGACATCTGCTTCAGGCTCTTGGCCTCGACGATGGCGTCCACCGAGTGATTAAACTGGGCGCCTTCGTTCCACAGCACCTCGAACACTTGTTTGGCGAGTTTTCCGGATAGCGTGCCGTCCTGGATGCGGCCAAGAAGGGTGGCCAGGGTAGCGGCCGAGACGGGCGTGGCGGCAATGTCGAGTTCGGCCTTGTTCAAGGCGGCAGACACTTCGCCCATGATCCAGTTTGCGGCCAATTTGGCGTCGGATTGTGGCAGCGCAGCGACCACGGCCTCGAAATAATCGGCCAGCGCGCGGCTGGCGGTGAGCGTGGCGGCATCGTAGGCGGAGAGGCCCAAGTCGGCTTGATAACGGGCCTGTTTGGCTTGCGGGAGTTCGGGCAGGGCATCGCGGATTTGCGCGATCCAGTCTTCGTCCAGCCGGACCGGCAAGAGGTCTGGATCGGGGAAGTAGCGGTAGTCGTGCGCGTCTTCCTTGCTCCGCATCATGCGGGTCTCGCCGGTGTCCGGGTCGAACAAGACGGTGGCCTGGACGATGCGGTGGCCGTCTTCGATCTGCTCGATCTGCCAGCGGATCTCGTAGTTGATGGCTTGTTCAAGAAAGCGGAAGGAGTTGAGGTTTTTGATCTCGCGCCGGGTGCCAAGCTCGGCCTGGCCGACCGGGCGCACCGAGACATTGGCGTCGACGCGGAAGCTGCCTTCTTGCATGTTGCCGTCGCAGATGCCGATCCAGGTGACCAGGGTGTATAGCGCACGGGCGTAGGCGACGGCCTCTTTGGCCGAGCGCATGTCGGGCTCGGAGACGATTTCCAAAAGCGGCGTGCCGGCACGGTTGAGGTCGATCCCCGTGAAACCCTGAAAATCTTCGTGGAGTGACTTGCCGGCGTCTTCTTCTAGGTGGGCGCGGGTGAGGCGGATGGTCTTGGCGTAAGCCTTGTCGCCCTCGCCGACCTGGATGTCGAGGTGGCCGCCTTCAACGATGGGCCGCTCCAATTGGCTGATCTGGTAGCCCTTGGGCAGGTCGGGGTAAAAATAGTTTTTGCGATCAAAACGGTTGTCGCGGTTTAGGGTGGCGCCGATGGCGAGGCCAAAGCGGATGCCGCGTTCGACCGCCCCCCGGTTTAACACCGGCAGCACGCCGGGCAGGGCGATGTCCACCGCTGAGGCCTGGGTATTGGGTGCGGCACCGAAGGCGGTGCTGGCGCCGGAGAAGATCTTCGACTGGGTGGTGAGTTGGGTGTGGACTTCAAGCCCGATGACGACTTCCCATGAGTTTGCCATGGTTAAAACCCTCCCGGAACGCGGGCGTGCCAGTCGGTGGCCAACTGGTATTGGTGCGCGACATTGAGCATCCGGGCCTCGGCGAAATAGTCGCCGATGATCTGCAAGCCGACCGGGCGACCGTTACTGCCAAAGCCACAGGGCACGGACATGCCGGGCAGACCGGCGAGGTTGACGGCGATGGTGTAGATGTCGGACAGATACATCTGCACTGGGTCATCGGACTTTTCGCCGAGGTTGAAGGCCGTGGTGGGCGTGGTCGGGCCCATGATCACATCGCAGACCTTGAAGGCCTCGGTGAAGTCGTTGGCGATCAGGCGGCGGATCTTTTGCGCCTGCAGGTAATAGGCGTCGTAATAGCCGTGCGAGAGCACATAGGCGCCGATCAGGATGCGGCGTTTGACCTCGGCACCAAAGCCTTCGGCGCGGGTTTTTTCGTACATCTCGGTGAGGTCGCGGTAGTCGGCGGCGCGATGGCCGTAACGCACGCCATCAAAGCGCGACAGGTTGGAGCTGGCCTCGGCGGGTGCCAGCACATAGTAGACCGGCACCGAAAGCCCGGAATTGGGCAGGCTGACCTCGACCGTGGTGGCGCCGAGTTGGCGGTATTCGGCCAGCGCGGTTTCAATGCTGGCGGCCACATCGGGGGCCATGCCGGCGGCGAAGAATTCTTTGGGCAGACCGATGCGCAGGCCCTTGAGGGGTTGGGCTAGGTCGCGGCTGTAATCCTCGGCCGGGCGCTCAAGGCTGGTCGAGTCACGCGCATCGTGCCCGGTCATGACCGAGAGGGCCAAGGCGCAGTCGGCGGCGGAACGGGCCATGACGCCGCCTTGGTCGAGGCTGGAGGCAAAGGCGATCATGCCGTAGCGCGAGACCACGCCGTAAGACGGCTTGATGCCGGTCACGCCGCAGAGCGCGGCCGGTTGGCGGATCGAGCCGCCGGTGTCGGTGGCGGTGGCGACGGGGCAGAGCCCGGCGGCGACGGCCGCGGCTGAACCGCCGGAGGAGCCGCCCGGAACGGCGGCGGTGTCCCAGGGGTTTTTGACTGGGCCGAAGAAGCTGGTCTCATTGGAGGAGCCCATGGCGAACTCGTCCATGTTGAGCTTGCCCAAGGAGGGCATGCCGGCGGCCTTGAACTGGCTAATCACATGGGCATCGTAGGGCGAGACGAAGTTGGCCAGCATCTTTGAGCCGCAGGTGGTGCGCCAGCCTTCGGTGCAGAAGATGTCTTTGTGGGCGATCGGGACGCCGAGCAGGGCACCCGAATCGCCTTGGGCGCGGCGCGTATCGGCGGCGCGGGCCTCGGTCAGGGTTTTGTCAGCATCGACGGTGATGAAGGCGTTGAGGCGGGGGTTGTGCGTGGCGATGCGGGCCAGATAGTCCTGACACAACTCGACGCTGGAGGCCTCGCCCGCGTTCAGACGGGCGGCCAGTTCAGTCAGGGTGCTCATTCGATCACCCTCGGTACCAGATACAGGCCTGCCTCGGTCTGTGGGGCGATGGCCTGGAAGGCGTCGCGGCGGTCGGTCTCGGTGACGACATCGGCGCGCAGGCGTTGATGGACATCGCGGGCGTGCGCCATGGGGGCAATGCCGGTGGTGTCCACAGACTGCATCTGCTCGACGAGGGCGAACAGTCCGTTTAGGTGAGATTGGGTGGTGGCGGCATCAGAATCCTCTAGCCGGATGCGGGCTAGATGGGCGATGCGTTGGATGTCGTCCAGGGTCAGACTCATGATTATTCGGGATCGCGGTGTCAATAATGCCGGGGGGTGATTCCCCAAGGCCAGCTAGGGTATCATACGCGGCTATTTAATGACTCCATCCTTAGGGCTCTCACCATGTTCGGTTTTATGCGCGGTTACTTTTCCACAGATCTAGCGATCGACCTTGGTACGGCCAACACACTCATCTATGTGCGTGGCAAGGGGGTGGTGCTCGATGAACCGTCCGTGGTGGCGATTCGTCAGGAGGGGATGACGGGCAAGAAGGTGGTGCAGGCGGTCGGTGCCGAGGCCAAACTGATGCTGGGTCGCACCCCGGGCAATATCCAGGCGATCCGACCGATGAAGGATGGCGTGATCGCCGACTTTAATGTCACCGAGCAGATGCTCAAGTATTTCATCAAGAAGGTACACGACACCCGCCTCTTCCACCCTAGCCCGCGCATCATCATCTGTGTGCCGTCCGGTGCGACTCAGGTTGAGCGGCGGGCCATCCGCGAATCGGCGATCAGTGCCGGCGCGCGTCAGGTCTATCTGATCGAGGAGCCGATGGCGGCCGCGATTGGCGCGGGCATGCCGGTGGCGGAGGCGGCGGGTTCGATGGTGGTGGATATCGGCGGCGGGACGACTGAGGTAGGGGTCATTTCGCTGGGGGGGATGGTCTATTCAACCTCGGTGCGGGTGGGCGGCGACAAGTTCGACGAGGCCATCATCAGCTACATCCGCCGCAACTATGGCATGTTGATTGGCGAGACGACGGCGGAGCTGATCAAAAAAGGGATCGGTACGGCTTACCCCGGCGCCGAGGTGCGCGAGATGGAGGTTAAGGGCCGCAATCTGGCCGAGGGCATTCCACGGTCCTTTACCATCACCAGTAACGAGATTCTTGAGGCCTTGTCCGATCCGCTGAACGCCATCGTGGCCGCGGTCAAGGGGGCGCTGGAGCAAACGCCGCCAGAACTGGGGGCCGACATTGCCGATCGCGGTATGGTGTTGACCGGGGGCGGGGCCTTGTTGCTCAACCTCGATCGCCTGCTGCGCGAGGAGACGGGCCTGCCGGTGATCATCGCTGAGGATCCGTTGACCTGTGTGGTGCGCGGCTCGGGTCGCGCCATCGAAGAGATGGATCGTCTCTCGACCGTATTTACCTACGAATAAGCGACGCCCGGAGCTGGCGATGGGGTTGGCCATCTCGCACCGCGAGCCGTTGTTTTCCCGCATCATTGGGCTCAACCTGCGCTTGGCCCTAGCGCTTGTCGCCAGTCTAAGCCTGTTTTTTATAGATGCTCGCCATGGCTTGATGACCCCGGCGCGCGCGCTTGTTGCTCATGTGACAGCCCCACTGCAGTCGGTGCTGGCGCTGCCCTTTTCTGGCTTGGGTGATGCCTTTGCGTTCATGACGCAGCACCGCGAGCTGTTGCGCTCACAGCAGGCCTTGACCCAGCAACTGGCCACCCTGCAGGCGGGTCAACAGACCTTGGCGGCACTGACGGCCGAGAACGCTCAGTTACGCGGCCTGGTCGAATTGCCATTGCCTCCCGGTCGGCAGGCCTTGGTGGCTGAGGTGGTGTCCATCCCGGATGATGCCTTTTCGCGCCGTTTGCTCCTGAATAAGGGCGCTCTCGCGGGGGTGCAGGCCGGCTCGCCGGTTATCGATGCCCACGGATTGGTCGGCCAAGTGACGCGCGTGGATGGGGCGCGCAGTGAGGTTACGACGATCCTGTCCCGGCAGCTCTTTATTCCACTCCAGAGTGCGCGCAGCGGCGTGCGTTTGCTGGGGCGCGGGGCTGGATCGGACGCGGCGGTGGAGATCCCGCAGATGGATGCGCACAGCGGTCTTGAAGTGGGTGATGTGCTGGTGACCTCGGGCCTTGATGGGGTCTATCCGCCGGGTCTTCCGGTGGCGCGGGTGCGGGCGATTCGGCCGCCGAGCGATAGCTCGCCCTTTGCGAGTGCGGTGGCGCAGCCCGTTTCAGGGGCGGGCCGCTCCGGGCCGCTCCTGATCCTGATTCCGGTCGCGGCCGAGGGAACGACAGCAAAGGGAGCGACAGTGAAAGGAACGACAGTGAAGGGGGCGATGCCGTGAGCCTGATCAAACCGCTCCTCTTGCAGGGCCACGCGCTGGATCTCCCCGTGCAACCGGGTTGGGTGCGTCTTTCGCTATTGCTGGTCATGTTTGTGACTTGGTTGCCGTGGCCGGAGGCGATGGCGTGGTGGTTGCCGGACTTCTTGCTCATGACCCTGCTCTATTGGACTTGGCGTGCGCCGGTGCAGGCGGGCATCGGAACGGCCTTTTTGCTGGGGCTGTTGACCGATGTCGATCGTGGCGCCCTATTGGGAGGCTATGCCTTCAGCTACAGTCTGGCCGCCTATGCGGTGTTGCGCATGCGGGTGCGCCTCGGGGGTTTTGACTGGAACGGACGGGCCGCCCATCTGGCCCCCGTTTTGCTGGTGACGCCGGCCTTGGCTTTGCTGCTCGGTGAAGCGGCGGGGTTTCATCCGGATGCGTGGTATCTGGTTTCGGGTCTCACGGCAGCGGTGTTATGGCCGGGCTTGGCCTGGATCCTGGATGGCACCGGACGGGTGTCATCGCATGGGATGCCTTCGCGTTCGGGCGCGTCCCTGTCGTGAGTGGGCTAGTCAATACGGCGTTGCTACGAGAGGAGTTCCGGCGTCGCAGTCAGATCGCGGTCTGGGGGGTGCTGGCCCTGTTTTGCATCCTGTTCCTGCGTTTTGCCTGGCTGCAACTGGTCGAGCATGACCGTTACAGCGCACTGTCCGAGAGTAATCACATTTCGCTGGTCCCGAATATCCCGCCGCGCGGGGTGCTCTATGACCGCAACGGGGTGGTGTTGGCCTCGGGCGATTGGGGGTATGCGCTGGAGGTTATCCCCGAGAAGGTCCCGAATCTGCCCGCCCTGTGGGCGCAACTGGGCGAGGTGGTGCGGATTGAGGAGGCGGACCTGCGCCGCTTTCGTCGTCTGCGTGAGGATAGTCGGCCTTTTGAGGCGGTGCCGATCCGGCAACGCCTGACCGAGGTCGAGGTGGCCCGTTTCGCGGCCCAGCGTTATCGCTTTCCCGGTGTGGAGATGCGGACGCGCGACTGGCGTTCGTATCCGTTCGGGCCGACCTTTTCGCATCTGATCGGCTACATCGGCCGCATCAGCCAGAAGGATAAGCAGGCCTTGCAGGAGGCGGGTCGCTGGTCGGCCTATCGAGGCGCCCAGTACATCGGCAAGGCTGGGGTCGAGAAGCGTTACGAGGAATGGTTGCACGGGCAGACGGGGTTTGATCATATGGAGGTCGATTCGGGCGGGCGGGCCCTCCGTTCGCTGGGGCGGACTCCGGCCGTGGCCGGGGCCAATCTCACGCTGCATGTCGACGCCGGCCTGCAACAGGTGGCCGAGGCGGCATTTGGCCCCTATCGCGGCGCGCTGGTGGCCCTCGATCCCAGCAATGGGGGGATTCTGGCGCTGCTCTCCAAGCCGGGTTACGACCCGAATCTGTTTGTCGATGGGATTGATGTAGATACCTGGCGCGGACTCAACGAATCGCTCGACAAGCCGCTGATCAACCGTGCCTTGCGTGGGGTCTATCCGCCCGGTTCGACGATCAAACCGTTCATGGCCTTAGCGGGCCTAGAGTTGGGTCTGCGTAAGCCGTCGGATAGCTTCGCCGATCCGGGTTATTTCAGCCTGTCGGGTGGGGGGCATCGCTATCGCGACTGGAAGAAGGAGGGTCATGGGACGGTGGACCTGCACAAATCCATCGTCATCTCCTGTGATACCTATTACTACCGCCTTGCGCATGAGATGGGCATCGAGCGTATGCATGATTTTCTGTCTCAGTTCGGCCTGGGCGAGCGCAGCGGGGTGGATCTGGACGGCGAATTGGCCGGCCTGATGCCGAATGCGGCGTGGAAGACGAAGCGCTTCAAGCAGCCTTGGTGGCCGGGCGAGACGGTGATCGCCGGGATCGGCCAAGGTTATGTGCTGGCCACGCCGATGCAGTTGGCCGTGGCGACCATGGCAATTGCCAACGAGGGCGTGATCTATAAGCCGCAGATCGTCCGCGCCTGGCGTGATCCCAAGGACGGCCGCCGCCATACGGCGGCCCCCGAGGTGCTGCGCACCCTGAATCTGCGGCCTGAACATCTGCGCTTGGTCAAGGCGGCAATGCAGGCGGTCACCCAGCCGGGCGGAACGGCGGCCGGCGCCGGCGCCGGGGCGACCTATACCTTTGCCGGCAAGACGGGTACCGCTCAGGTGGTGTCCATGAACGCCACCGGGCGCAGTGTCAGCGGGTCGGCGCGGCATCGTGACAACGCCCTCTTCATTGCCTTCGCGCCGGTCGACAAGCCGACCATTGCGTTGGCGGTGATGGTTGAGAACGGTGGTCATGGGGGCTCGACGGCGGCGCCTATCGCGCGCAAGGTGCTGGACTATTGGTTCTTGGGCCAGACGACACCGGGTGCGGCAGCCATGCCTGCGCCGGGGCCCGCCCCTGAGGTGACAACAGAGGAAGGGGATCATGCAGATTGAGCAAACATTTTCCGGGAGGCTTCGCGAGGGCGTGCGTGCTGTGTTCCGCCATGCCGACCCTGTCCTGATGGGACTCATTCTGGCCCTGCTGACCTTGAGTACCCTGACGGTGGCTAGCGCGACCAGCGGCGATTATCTGGCGGGTCACCTGATCAACATGAGTGTGGCCCTGGCCGCGATGCTACTGCTCACGCATGTGCCGCCGCAGCAGCTGATTCGCTTTGCGGTCCCGCTCTATGTGCTGGGCCTGGTCTTGCTCTTGGGCGTGGCGGTGGCGGGTGATGTGGTCAATGGCTCGCGGCGGTGGCTCAATCTGGGCGTGACGCGCATTCAGCCTTCTGAGTTGATGCGTCTGGCGGTGCCGATGGCGATGGCGGCCTATCTGCATTACCGTCAGGAACATTTGAGTAGTCGCCATTTTGCGCTGGCCTTCCTGCTCTTGGTGTTGCCGGTTGGCTTGATCATGCGCCAGCCAGATCTGGGTACCAGCCTGCTGATTCTGGCCTCCGGATTTTTTGTCCTGTTCCTGGCCGGCCTGGCCTGGCGGGTCATGGCCGGTCTGGTCCTGCTATTGGGTGCGGTGACGCCCTTGGCGTGGATGTATGTCTTGCATGACTATCAGAAGCAGCGTGTCTTGACCTTGTTTGATCCGGGTAGCGATCCGCTCGGCGCGGGCTATCACATCATCCAGTCCACCATCGCGATTGGCTCGGGCGGGCTGTTTGGCAAGGGCTGGGGCCAAGGAACGCAGGCGCGACTCGATTTTCTGCCGGAGGGTCATACCGATTTCGTTTTCGCGGTGTACTCCGAGGAGTTTGGCTTGTTGGGTAATTTGGTGCTGCTGGGGATCTATGCGGCCATCGTCACGCGCGGCATTACGCTTTCCTATACGGCCTCGGGCCTGTTTGGCCGTCTGCTCTGCGGGGCGATCACGCTGACCTTTTTTACCTATGCCTTCGTCAACATGGGCATGGTCTCCGGTCTCCTGCCGGTGGTGGGTGTGCCGCTTCCGCTGGTGAGTTACGGGGGCACTTCGATGGTGACAGTCTTGCTCGGATTTGGTATCTTGATGAGCGTCGCATCGAATAAGAGCTTGGTTAAAACATGAGTTTGCTACTGAGCACAGCCCCCCGGAGCATAGCCCCCAAATTCTCTCCTTTGGGCCGAATCGACCCCCACGGGGATCCAGAAACACTTGCGACGGCCCAGCGTGTTTCTTGAGAAAGCTGTTGTGGTTTCAAGCTTGTCCGCAGGTGTTCTTGGCCTGCTCGGAGGCTGTGCGGCGCCGGTGACGACCCAACCTCCGGCCCCGGCGGCCAATGGCTTGGTGATGCCGTCCATGCCTGCCGCCGCCGCGCCCCCTTATAACGGCGGGGGTTATTACAAGGACGATGGCCCGGGCGCGAACCCGCCGGTCCATCTGGAGGCGATCCCGGATGCCGTGCCCCGGAAAGAGTCGCCGCACCGCTATGCCAACGACACCTATCGGGTCATGGGGGTCTCTTACACCCCGGATACCTCGGGTCGGCCATACAAGCAAAAAGGCCTTGCCTCTTGGTATGGGCGTAAATTTCACGGCAAGCCGACCTCGTCCGGCGAGATCTATGACATGTACGCGATGACGGCGGCGCATCGGACCCTGCCCATCCCGTCCTTTGTGCGGGTAACCAATGTGGAGAATGGCCGCAGTGTGGTCTTGCGCGTCAACGACCGGGGGCCGTTCCATAACGACCGTATCATCGATTTGTCCTACACGGCCGCTTACAAACTGGACATCCTCAAGGGCGTGACGCGTGTTGAGGTCGAACGCATTGACCCGGAACGCATGACGACGCCGGAGGCGGTGCCCGATCCCGCGCCGCTGGCCGAACCCATCCGCATCTACAAGGCGCAGGAGGCCCCGGTGATTCGCGCCCAGTCCTTGCCGAGTGAGACGGTCCAGCCCGTGGGCGAGACGATCTGGCTGCAACTGGGGGCCTTTGGAAAGTCTGAGACGGCCGTTCAGATCCAGCAACAGGCTGGCCAGATCTTGGGGTCGAACCTCGTGATCCAACGCGAGGGCGGCGGCCTGGTTCGTGTCCAGGCGGGGCCTTTCGCTTCTCCGGCCGAGGCTGACCGGGCCAGCCAGACCTTGTCCGAGCGAATGGGGCTGAGACCGTATCGAGTGGTCGAGGCCAAGTCGACCCTTGTGGACAAGACGGTCACGCACACTCCGGTCGCGACCACGCCGGCGCCGGCACCGGCCGTTGTCACCGCCCTTGAGCCAGGCCTCTATTTGCAAGTCGGTGTCGTGTCCAAGGTGGAGGCGGCAGAGGCCTTGATGGGCCGCATAGGTAAGGCCGCCGGAGCGGGCGTACACCGGATCGAGGCCGGCACCCTGATCAAGGTCCAGACCGGACCGTTTGCGACACCGGCCCAAGCGGACGAAGCCGCCGCCGCCCTAGAGAAGATCCTAGGTGTGAAACCCTTCCGCGTCACGCGCTGATTGTCAGGGTGGTGGGGTGATGCGGTTTCTGATGGGTTGTCTCGTGGCAGGGTTGTGCGTGTTCGCCACGCCAGTGCTGGCCGAGCCCGTAACTACGCCGCCGCCCACGGTGGCCGCACGGGCGTGGCTGCTGGTGGATGCCAACAGTGGCCGCGCGCTGGCTGAGCAGCAGGCTGACAGCAGTGTCGAACCCGCTTCGCTGACCAAGCTGATGACGGCCTACCTGAGCTTTGCCGCCTTGCGTGACCAGCACCTGACCCTGGCGCAGCGCGTCCCAGTATCGGAGGCCGTCCTGAAGACCCGTGGGGCGCAGATGTTTCTGCTGGCGGCCGCGCCGCCTACGGTGGATGAGTTGTTGCACGGTCTGATTACGGTGTCGGCGAATGATGCGGCAATGGCCTTGGCGGAGGCCGTGGCCGGCAGCGAGGCGGTCTTTGTCCAGGCCATGAATAAAGAGGCCCGCCGTCTGGGCATGAACCAGACGCACTTTAAGAACGCAACGGGCCTGCCGCATTCGGAGCATCGGACGACGGCGCGGGATCTGGTGCGCCTAACGCGGGCCTTGATGCGCGATTTTCCACAGCACTATCCGCGTTTTGCAGAGCGTGCGTATACCTACAACCAGATCACGCAGTCCAACCGAAATGCCTTGTTGTGGCGGGATCCGCATGTCGATGGCTTGAAGACGGGGCATACCGCAAGTGCCGGTTATGCCTTGGCGGCCTCGGCGCGACGGGATGGACGGCGCTTGATCTCGGTGGTCATGGGGGCTGCCACGGAGGCCGCACGGACAGCGGACAGTCTGCGCTTGCTGAACTATGGCTTTGAGCGCTTCGAGACGCTGCGCCTGTATTCAGCCAGACAGGGCGTGGCGAGTCTGGAGGTCTTTCATGGCCAGCGACCCACCCTAGAGGTGGGTTTTGTCGAGGACTTCCATGTCACCGTGCCACGCGGAACCGGGCCGCTTCAGGCGCAGGTGATTCGCCGTGAACCTTTGCTGGCCCCCTTCCGTCTCGGCCAGACGGTGGCGACCTTGCGCGTAACGGCGGGGGGTCAGACGGTCGGTGATTTCCCCCTGCAGGCCTTAACCGAGATGGAGCGTGCCGGTTTTCTCGGGCGGCTTTGGGATAATCTGCGCCTGAAATACCGGGCGTGGACAAGGCGCTGAATGTCTATTGAATGAGTGCGGAAGGATGACGATGAGCGAGACCGAATCCCTGCTGCAATTCCCCTGCGATTTCCCGATCAAGGTGGTCGGGCTGCGCAGCGACGATTTTGCGCAGCAGATCGTGAGCTTGGTGCAGGCGGCGGTCCCTGACTTTAGATCCGAGACCGTGGAGATGCGGGCCTCGCAAGGCGGGAAATACCTGTCGGTGACGGTGACGGTGACGGCCCGCTCGCAAGCGCAGCTCGATGCGTTGTATCAGGCGCTGACGCGTCATCCAGGGGTCAAATTTGTGTTGTAAAGTGTGGTTATTTCTTCGAGTGCAACGATCATGAACAAGAAACGCATCGGTATCCTGACCGCCGGGGGCGATAGCCCCGGCCTCAACGCGGCCATCCGCGCCGTCGGCAAGGCCTGTCTGGGTCATTACGGCTTCCAGATCGTCGGTTTTCGCGACGGTTTCCGGGGTCTGGCCGAGAACCGCAGCATGGCGCTCGAGGGCGGCCAACTCTCGGGCATCCTCACTCAGGGTGGGACCTTGCTGGGCACGAGTCGCGACAAACCGCACCGGATGTTGGTGAATGGCCAGATGACGGACATGACGGACGCGATTGCCCGTAATTACGAGGAGAACGGCCTGGACGGCTTGATCTGCCTTGGCGGTAATGGCACCCAAAAGAATGCCCTGCGCTTGGTCAATAAAGGCCTCAATGTCATCCATCTGCCCAAGACGATCGATAACGATGTCTGGGGTACGGACATGACCTTCGGTTTTGATACGGCGCTGGGCATTGCCACTGAGGCGATTGACCGCTTGCACAGCACGGCGCATAGCCACCACCGCATCATTGTGGTCGAGATCATGGGCCATCATGCGGGCTGGTTGGCCTTGGGTGCAGGGATCGCGGGTGGAGCGGATGTGATCTTGTTGCCTGAGATCCCGTATACGGTCGAGAGTGTGGCCGAGGCGATTCGTGAGCGGAGCCGCAATGGCAAGCCGTTCTCCATCGTGGCGGTCGCTGAGGGGGCGCTTTCGCTGGAGCATCATGTGGCGCTCAAAGCCGCTGCAGGTAGAAAGAAAAAGGTGGGGGCGGAGACGGAGCTGGTTCTGGCCAGCCGTACCCTGCGACTCTCGGAGCAATTGCAGAAACTGACTGGATTGGAGGCGCGCGTCACCATCCTGGGGCATTTGCAGCGGGGCGGTGCGCCGTCTGCCGCCGATCGTCTGCTGGCCACCCGCTTGGGCACAGCGGCCGCTGATTTGGTTGCCGAGGGGGAGTATGGCGTCATGGTGGCCGCGGTGGGCGATGGAACGCAGCCCGTAGCCCTTGATGAAGTGGCCGGAAAGATCAAGACCGTTCCGCTCGAGCACGAGTGGATCAATAGCGCGCGCAGAGTGGGCACTAACTTTGGCGACTGATGCCTTACAGCAGACCATTGCGCGTCAGCGCCAAGCCTTGACGGAGATGCTTTCTCAGCCGTTGGCTGAGGCCGCCCACGCGGCCAGTGAGGTTTGGGGCGAAGCGGCGCGTCTCGATGAGGCGCTGGAAGCGGCGATCCATAACATTCCGTATTGCAAGTACATGTACGCCCTGCGGCCAGATGGCATCCAGATCAGCGCCAACCAGATGCAGAACGGCCGTGATGCCGGTGATGTCGGCCGCGATCGCTCGCTGCGCCCTTACATGCGCGAGGCCGTGCCTATCAGCGGCTTTTTGTTGTCGCAGGCCTATATCAGCATGCGGGTGAAACGCCCGTCGCTGACCGCGATCCAGTTGGTGCGCGACGACACTGGCCATGTGCTGGGTTATATCGGGGCCGATTTCGACTTGCGCGATCTGCCTTTGACCCGCGAATTGGCCGACGAGCCGCGCAACTGGCGTCAGATCAAGGGCGACCCCGCGATTCGCGGTACGGTGTTCCATCAGTCGCGTAGCGATAGTCAGATGGACCTGCATATCGACACCGTGCTGGGGGTGATGGAGGAATTGATCCTTGATCACGGCGTGTTTCATTGCAAACTGCACCTCTCCAGCAGTCGGGTGACCCTGTGGTTGATGGACGATCCGTATCGTTACCGTCTGCTCGATATCGCGGGCTTGACTCGACCGGATATTTGTCTGACCTTCCCGCGCTGTGATTACCCCTCGGCAATGCCATCCCAAGACAAGGCGTGTGCTCACTTTCAGGCAGGTTCGCGGTGTGGGGCGGCGGTCCCGGGGGCGGCGCTGATCCCGGCCGAGCGCATCCGCGACATCCTCCAGACCATTAAGCGATTGCGTTTTGTTGACGAGACCTTCTATCTGCGCTCGGCGACCCTGAATATCTTTAACGGCATGGTGGCCCTGACCTTCTCCTGCGACGGGACGCATTATTTGCCTTGGGATGAGTTCCTGACCAAGGGCGATGCCTTCTGGGTGAGCGGGGAGACGAGCGCTCACCCATGAGGCACGGGCGTGAGTTTTAGAGGCCGGTCGTGACACGGCCTATCCACATGCGCCGGTTGGGCCTGGCTCCCTATGAGGCGACCTGGCGCGCCATGCAGTCCTTCACGGCGGGACGCGATGTCCATACCGAGGACGAGATCTGGCTGGTGCAGCATCCGCCGGTCTTTACTCTGGGTCAGGCCGGTCGGCGTGAACACCTTCTGACCGATGTCGGTATCCCGGTGGTGCCGATTGATCGCGGGGGTCAGGTGACTTATCACGGCCCGGGACAAGTGGTGGGCTATGTCCTGCTGGATCTGCGCCGACGCGGTTATGGGGTCAAGGAGTTGGTGCGGCGCTTGGAACAAGCGGTTATCGAGGTATTGGCGGCCGAGGGGATCATGGCCTCGCGCCGGGATGGGGCACCGGGCGTTTATGTGGAGGCGGCGGGTACGGACGGGGCCAAGATTGCAGCACTAGGCCTGCGCATCCGCAATGGATGCAGTTATCACGGCCTGAGTCTTAATGTGGCGATGGACCTCGCCCCCTTTGCGGCGATCAACCCCTGCGGTTATGCGGGATTGGCGGTGACGCAGATGCAGGATCAGGGCAGTTTACTGTCGCCGGAAACGGTGACCGATCGGCTGGAGGAGCGTCTTTTGGTCTTACTTTGAGGCGCTGCCGGTATAGTCGGCGAGGATGACGCGTACATCTTCTTCCCATTGGGTCAGCAGGGCGCGCGACCAGGTGTCGGAGAAGAACTGGCGCCAGTACTCGAAGTCGTCACTCATCAGCACGATCTCATCTTGGCGCAGGATCATGACGATGCGCAGGGGGAGCAATTGCATCAGGAGCGGGGCCTTTTCTTCCGCTTCGCGCACGGCCTCGGCCTTGCCGATAAAGAACAGCCGGACATGGGGATTATCAAAGCCGCGCTTGGTCAGGGCGCTATCCACGGGTTGTAGCTTGATGATGGTGTAACCGCGGTTGGCGGCGGCATGGGTCAGATCGTCGAAGGCGCTACGCGGGTCTGTCTTTTTGCTGGCGATGAGCGGTGCGGCCTGGGCACTACCCAGACCAAGACCCAGACCAAGAATCAGGAGGCAGCACAGCCAGACAGCCTTCTCAAGAAACTCGCCGGGCAGCCCCAAGAGTTTCTTGCCCCTTGAGGGGTGAACCGAGCGAAGCGAAGGTTTTCGGGGTGGGCTCATTAGCGTCTTATTCACAGGCTCACCTCGTCCATGATGGAAAGATAGTCGCGTTTGAGTTCCAGACAATCCGGGTGCAGGAGTGGGTTATTGAGGCCTTCCGAGATCCAGGCTGGATTGATGGCAATGATGGACACACTCCCGTCTTCCGCCTCGATCAAGGTGAACCGACAGGGCAGCATTTGGGCGGCGCGGGCGTCGATGTTGAGGGCGCGCGCCATCTTGGCGAAACTGCAGAAATAGACGATGCGGACCTTGCGACCCTCCAGCGCTTCCGGCACGAGACGGGCATCAACGGCTTGCTGGCGCACGAAGGTGTAGTTGTGGCTGCCAATGGCGGCAATGAGGGCCTCACTGATTTGGTCGAGGCTGCGGCCCTGTAGTTGCTTTATCAAGAAGGGTGTCTCGTTGCTAGCCAAGGCCCCACGGGCGAAGCTGAGTAGCAGGAGGAGGAGGGTGAGGCGTGTAATCGTTCGTAGCATATGAACCCCTCGGGACAAGGACAGTAGTTATATATTACAGCATACTACTCTAGATATATTGCAAGCGCATTACTGACGCTTGATTCTACGCGTCCTCTTGAATTATGTGCCGCGATAGATACAACCGGCGCGGTCGGTTTCTTGAATGCGGATCTCGGTCAGGCCGGGGAGCGTGGTTCGCAGACGGGCCCAGAACCAGACGGCGAGGTGCTCGCTGGTGGGGTTTTCGAGGCCGTCGATCTCGTTCAGGGTGCGGTGATCCAGTTGATCGCGCAGGGCATTACAGGCGGTCTCGATCTCGGCGAAGTCGCAGATCCAGCCCAGGGCGGGGTCCAGCGGCCCGCCGACGCGCACCTCGAGATGGAAACTGTGGCCGTGGAGGCGCGAACAGGGATGTTCGCTGGGCAGGCACGGGAGGCGCCGGGCGGCCTCGAGGCTGAAACGATAAAAGAGTTCCATGGCTAAACGCGCGATCGTTCGGGTCCGTTAACCACGCCGCATCGAATCGAAGAAATCGGCGTTGTTCTTGGTGATGCGCACCTTGTCGATGAGGAACTCCATCGCCGCCAGGTCGTCCATCGGGTAGAGCAGTTTGCGCAACACCCAGGTCTTTTGCAGAACATCGGCCTTGATCAGCAACTCTTCTTTGCGGGTGCCGGAACGGTTGACATTGATGGCGGGGTAGACGCGCTTCTCGGCCATGCGTCGGTCGAGATGGATCTCCATGTTGCCGGTGCCCTTGAATTCTTCGTAGATCACATCGTCCATGCGGCTGCCGGTGTCGATTAGCGCAGTGGCGAGGATGGTGAGCGAGCCGCCCTCTTCGATGTTGCGGGCGGAGCCGAAGAAACGCTTGGGTTTTTGCAGGGCGCCGGCATCCACACCGCCGGTCAGGACCTTGCCGGTGGACGGTGCGACGGTGTTGTAGGCCCGTGCCAGACGGGTGATGGAGTCGAGCAGGATGACGACATCTTTCTTGTGCTCCACCAGACGGCGGGCCTTGGCAATGACCATTTCGGCCACTTGCACATGACGGGAGGCGGGTTCGTCAAAGGTCGAGGCGACGACCTCGCCACGCACCGTGCGCGACATCTCGGTCACCTCTTCCGGGCGCTCGTCGATGAGCAGGACGATGAGGATGGCATCGGGGTAATTGGTGGTGAGGGCATGGGCGATGTTTTGCATCATCACCGTCTTGCCGGACTTGGGCGCGGCGACCAGCAGACCACGCGAACCCTTGCCGAGCGGCGCGATGATGTCGACGATGCGGCCAGTCAGGTTCTCTTCACTCTTGATGTCGCGTTCCAGGACATAGGGTTCGGTCGGGAACAGCGGCGTCAGGTTCTCGAACATGATCTTGTTCTTGATCGTCTCCGGCGCATAGCCATTGACCGTGCCGAGCTTGGCGAGGGCGAAGTAGCGTTCGCCATCCTTGGGGGTGCGGACCTCGCCCTCGACGCTATCGCCGGTGCGCAGGTTGAAGCGACGGATCTGCGAGGGCGAGATGTAGATGTCGTCCGGGCTGGATAGATAGGAGGTTTCGGGCGTGCGCAAAAAACCAAAGCCGTCAGACAGGACTTCAAGTACGCCTTCGCCGAAGACGGTCTCGCCCTTCTTGGACTTGTCTTTCAGGAGGGCGAAGATCAACTCCTGCTTGCGCATGCGGTGGGCGTTTTCAATGCCCTCCGTTTCCGCCATTTCGAGGAGTTTGCTGATGTGGAGAACTTTTAGGTCAGATAGATGCATGGCAAGGAAGGTCAGGAGTTCGCCGGAGGGCGGAGGTGCGTCTTTGTATACGCAGGGGACGCGCGAAAGCGGTAAGTTGGAAGCGTCAGGGGAAAGCGATGAGGCCAAAGTGGCCAAGGGGCCCGTGAGTCAAGGAGGCCTGAATGGCACCCGGCAGGACACCGGGTGCGTGCAGGTTAACGAAACTTAGATGTTGCTGTCAACAAAGGCGGTTAGTTGTGACTTGGACAAGGCGCCGACCTTGGTTGCCTCGACATTGCCATTCTTGAATAGCATCAGGGTCGGGATGCCACGGATGCCGTACTTGGGCGGAGTGGCCTGGTTGTCGTCGATGTTCAGTTTGCAGACCTTGATGCGGCCGTTGTATTCCTTGGAGACCTCGTCAAGGATGGGGGAGATCATCTTGCACGGACCGCACCAGTCGGCCCAGTAATCGACCAGAACGGGCAACGGTGACTGCAGGACTTCCTGCTCGAAGGTGGCATCGGTTACATAATGAATATGTTCACTCATGGGGATTCCTTAGGGGTATTCAAGGCAAAGGTAAACGGGGTACGGCATTATTTGCCGAGTAGATGGGCGCTATCCTAGCGAAAAACGCGGGGGATGGAAAGTGGCTCTTCAACCGTGGCAACGCCAAATAGAAATGTCCGCTTTTCTGCAAAGTAGAAATGTCCGCTTTACCCCGCCCGCGCATTGCTACGGTGTAGCGCGTTGCCGTCGCAGGCGCTTTGCCTGATTTGTTGGCACAGCGCCCTTGGCCGGCAGAGGTGCCCCCGAGCCGGGGTGATTGAGCGTAGTGATGCCGGTTGTTCCGTTATGGCTAGGCGCCGGCCTTGGTCGGCGCGGACTGTCGCTAGGGCGCGGACTTGATCAGTGGCAGCCGCCGGAGCCGCAGCCGCCGGAACCGCAGGTGGAAGCGGCGGGGGGTAGGCTGAGGGGATTCTCGGCCTTGGGTTCGCGTGCGGCGCCAGCCTCTTCCATGCGGAGCAGGTAGGCCTTCCAGTAGGCCTCTTGTTGACGGCCCAGCTCGTAGAAATAATCCCAGGAATAGATCCCCGAATCGTGACCATCGGAGAAGGTTAGGCAGACGGCGTAGTGACCCACCGGTTCGATCTTGGCGATGTCGATGTTTTTCTTCCCAACTTGCAGGGTTTCCTGGCCCGGGCCGTGGCCGCGCACTTCAGCGGAGGGCGAGTAGACGCGCAGGAATTCGAACGGGAGCGTGAATCGCTCACCGCTACTGAAGGCAATCTCCAATAGGCGAGATTGCTGATGGAGTTTGATCTCCGTGGGGGTGGGGGTGTCAGGGGTAAGTCCGCTCATGGTCACTCTGTAATAACGCAATAATCTGGGTGGCCAGTGTGCCATCGACGGGTGGGGCTGGCAATACCCAAGTAAAAGACTAGGGTAATTTTCGCAAAAAACGGCGCACTCTGTGGGTCGTGGCGAAGTCGGCGCGCCGCCGCGCGTCGCCTTTTTGGGGCTATGCGATGGTACAAATAAACCAAACCACATCACATGGCCCTAAAAAAATCATGGATATCCACTTTTTCGATAGATTGTAAAAATAAATTCGTGTAGGGTGCGGTGAATTCGGGGCCAGATACGGGCCTTGAATGCGGCATCCCGAAATTCTTGAACTGTAACCCGTGGAGACTTGTAATGAATAAGACTGAATTGATTGAAAAGATTGCGGCGGCTTCGAACCTGACCAAGGCCGATGCTGGCCGCGCCCTGAACGCAACGGTGGATGCCATTGTGGCCGCTGTTGCCGGTGGCGATGCCGTAAGCCTGATTGGCTTCGGCAGCTTCAAGACCTCGCAGCGTGCGGCGCGTACGGGTAAGAACCCGCGCACCGGCGAAGAGATCAAGATTGCCGCGGCCACCCTGCCGCGCTTTAGCGCCGGCGCAGGTTTTAAGGCCGCCGTGAATGCACCCAAGGGCAAGGGCAAGAAGAAATAAGCATCCTAGTCGTGCATCAAAACGCCCTGTCTCGACAGGGCGTTTTTGCGTCTGGGGTGTCGTGCGGCGAAGGAAAGATGCACTCGGAAAGACGCACTCGGTCAGCCGGCTTGCCATGGGGTGCAGATCCATGGGGTGCAGATCCAAGGCAGGAAGAGGTGCGGATTGATCAGGCTGAGGGGGTGATCGGTGGGGGGTGTTTGGTGCGCCCGAGACGATTCGAACGTCCGACCCCTGCCTTCGGAGGGCAGTACTCTATCCAGCTGAGCTACGGGCGCGTGGGGGTGCGAAGCATAGCACAGCCGTTGCGATGACAGACACAAGTTGGATGCTTGCCCTTATAATTCGCCAGTTTTACAAATAACAACATTAGGATGAGTGTATGTCTCACGATAACGAAATGTCCCCCACCACGCCGCGACAGTTCTCGCTGGCACTCCTCGGCGCTTTGCTGGCCCCGCTGGTGGCCATCCTGCTGATCGTCGCCTACGCCGTGGGCATTCAAGGCGGACAGACCGATGCCAACACCGTTGCCGCGCAAGATCAAGAAGTGCGTGCGCGTATCCAGCCGTATGGCACTTCATTGGCCATTGACCCCAATGTCCCGCATGTCGATCGTGACGGCGAGGTCGTTTATGCCGAGGTGTGCTCCAGTTGTCACGGCTCTGGCGCGCTCGGTTCGCCCAAGTTCAAGGATGCCGGTGCCTGGGCCAAGCGCAACGCGCAGGGCTACAACACCCTGATGACGCACGCCTTGAAGGGTTTCAACAAGATGCCGGCCCGTGGCGGCGATGCGGATCTGACCGACCAAGAAGTCGCCAATGCCGTGGTGCACATGACCAACGCCGCGGGTGGAAAGTTTACGGCCGTGCTGCAACAGGAACGCACCCCGTCGGCCGGCGAATTGGCCAAGGGTCGGGCGGTGTACGACAAGGAATGTGCGACCTGTCACGCCAGCGGCATGACTGGCGCGCAAAAATTGAACGATGTGGCGGCTTGGAAGCCCCTCATCAAGGGCGGCATGGATGCGCTGTACCTGAGCGCGGTCAATGGCACGAATACGGCACCGGCCAAGGGGGGTAACCTGAAGTTGTCAGATGCCGATGCCCGTTCGGCGACGGACTATATGGTGGCTGAGGCCAAGGCGGCCATTGCCCAGGCGGCCGCAGCCAAAGTGGCCCCTAAAGCGGCCCCTAAAGCGGCTCCTAAAGCGGCTCCTAAAGCGGCCCCCAAGTCCAGCGACAAGCACTAACGCGGTGTGTGTGGATGGGTCATAAAAAGGCGCGACCTTGGTCGCGCCTTTTTGTTGTCTGCGTTTAGGGATTTGTGTGGGGGTTTGCGCGTAAGGGTTTGTGGCGTAATGGTTTGTGTATAGCCGTCCGCGTTTATTTGTTGAGCAGGGCGCGCAGGTTCGCCAAACGACGATTACCCTCTTCCTTGGCCTCGGCCGGGGCCTCGCGGCCCGCGTGACGGAGCTGGCCATTGTCCATTTCTTCCAGAAAACGGGACGGCTCGCAGCTTTGCCAGTCGCCCGCGCGTTTGCGTCGGGTGCACCAGGTGATGGTGAGGCTCTTCTGGGCGCGCGTGATGCCGACATACATAAGGCGCCGTTCTTCCTCCAGGCGCACATCTTCGAGACATTCGCGGTGTGGCAGGGTTTCTTCTTCAACCCCGGCGAGAAAGACATGTGGAAACTCCAGCCCCTTGGCCGCGTGCAGGGTGGACAAGCGTACGGCGTTGGGTTCGGCTTCTTCGCGGCCCTCGAGCAGATTCATCAGGGCAATCGTCTGGGTTAGATCGATCAGGGTCTTGTCGTCCGCCTCACCTTTTTTTCCGACCCAGTCGCGGAATTCGCAGACATTCCCCCAGCGCTGGCGAGCGGCCCGTTCGTCGCCATTCTCCAGTAGCCAGGCCTCGTATTCGATGTGGGTCAGGAGTTCGTTCAGGAGGGGGCCGGCCGGATCAACCCGCGCTCGGTCCCCCAGGCGACTGATGTAATCGACGAATTCGCGTAGCGGTTCGAGTTGGCGGGCGTTGACCTGGGACTCAAAGCCCGTTTCGAAGGCGGCCTCGAACAGGCTGATCTGGCGTTCGGCCGCCCAGGTGCCGAGGCGTTCCAGCGTTCCGGCGCCGATGCCTCGGCGCGGTGTGGTGGCCGCGCGAATGAAGGCAGGGTCGTCGTCCGGGTTGGCGATCAGACGCAGGTAGGCAAGGACATCCTTGATCTCGGTGCGGTCAAAGAAGGATTGTCCGCCGGACAGGACATAGGGGATGCTGGCGCCGCGCAGGGCGGCCTCGAACAGACGGCCCTGATAGTTGCCACGATAGAGCACGGCGTAGTCGGCCCAGCGGGTCTGCCGCTCAAAGCGGTGCGCGGAGATGCGCAGGGCGATGCCCTCGGCCTCGGCTCGGTCGTCGCGGCAGGCGATAACCTCGATCGGTTCGCCTAGACCCAGTTCGCTCCACAGGCGTTTTTCATGCAGGCGCGGGTTGTGCGTGATGAGCTGGTTGGCGGCCTCCAGGATGCGTTGGCTGGAACGGTAGTTGCGGGTTAGGGCGATGGTCTGCAGCCCCGGGTAGTCCTCGCCGAGGCGACGCAGGTTGGCGATGTCTGCGCCGCGCCAAGCGTAGATGGCCTGGTCATCGTCACCGACGGCGGTGAAGCGTCCCATCGGTCCGGCCAGGAGGCGTAACAGGGCGTACTGCGCGCCGTTGGTATCCTGATATTCGTCGACCAGCAGGTAGCGCAAGCGTGACTGCCAGCGGGTCAGGACCTCGGGGTGCTGGCGGAACAGGGTGACCGGCAGGAGGATGAGGTCGTCAAAGTCCATCGCCTGATAGGCGCGCAGGGTGGCCTGATAGTCGCGATAGGCGGCGGCGATCTGCCGCTCGGCCTCGTCGCTGGCAGCGGCTAGGGCGGCCTCCGGGTCGAGGAGGGCATTTTTCCAGTTGGAGATGGCGGTGGCGGCTTGACGCAGGCTGTCCTTGGCCGGGGCCTTGAGGATCTCGGACAGGATGGCCTGGGCATCTGCGGCATCGAGGATGGAAAAGCGGGGTTTGTAGCCGATGTGGGTCGCCTCCTGACGCAGGATGGACAGCCCCAGCGAGTGGAAGGTCGAGACGGTTAGACCGCGGCTTTCGCCCTTGACGAGTAGCTTGCCGATGCGATCTTTCATTTCGCGTGCGGCCTTGTTGGTAAAGGTGATGGCGGCGATATGGCGTGCTTCGATCTCACAATCCTGCACCATCCAGGCGATCTTGCGGGTGATGACGCGGGTCTTCCCGGACCCAGCCCCCGCCAGGACCAGCAAAGGGCCATCAAGGTGGCGGACCGCCGCGCGTTGTTCGGGATTGAGATCGGCAAGTTTTTGCATGGGGGCGCGATTGTATCAATGCGGCGGGCTGGCTACACTGAGCGTATGAGTACTTATGTGATTGGCGATGTGCAGGGCTGTTTGTCAGACCTCCTGGAGATGATGGAGGTGGTGTCCTTTGATCCGGCTCGGGATCGCATCTGGTTGACTGGCGATCTGGTTAATCGGGGCGAGGATTCCGCCGGGGTGTTGCGCTGGTGTATGCAGCACGATGCTCAAGTCTCGGTGGTGCTGGGTAATCACGACCTGCATCTTTTGGCCGTGGCCGAGGGTTTTGTCCCGCCACACCGTAAGGACACGCTGTCCGAGATCCTCTCGGCGCCGGATCGTGAGACCCTGCTGGGCTGGTTGCGTCGCCAACCCTTGCTACACCGGGAGGGTGGCAACCTGATGGTCCACGCCGGCCTGTTGCCAGGCTGGAGTTTGGATTTGGCCGAGGCGCTGGCGGGCGAGTTGCAACAGACCTTGTCTGGCCCACACTGGCGCGCGTTTCTGGCGGCGATGTATGGCAACGAACCGCGTGCCTGGAATGCCGCGCTCAAGGGCCAGGAACGCTTGCGCCTGATTGCCAATGTCTTGACCCGGACGCGTTATCTGCACGCCGACGGCGGCATGGATTTCAAACAAAAGGGCCCACCGGCCTTGGCGCCGGAAGAGTTGACCCCTTGGTTCGATTTTCCGGGCCGGGCCAGTTTGGGTGCGCGGGTCTTTTTTGGCCACTGGTCCGCCCTTGGCCTGCTCCTGCGCGACGATGTGGTGGCCTTGGATACGGGCTGCCTGTGGGGCGGCGGCCTGACGGCCTTTCGGATCGAGGACGGCCGCGTGTTCCGGGTCAGTTGTCTGGCCCGTCACGATACGGCCCACGAACACGGCTAGGTCGACAGCGCCGCTTAGGGGTGCCGCTTAGGGATGCCGCTTAGGGGGAGCCGGTTAGACAATGGCGTAGCCGTAGTTGCGCTGGAAGACCTCGGCAGCTACCGCAAAATCAAATTTGTGGTTCTGACCGCCGCGATGTGCAATCTTCAAGGCCCCCAGCACAGCCCCGAGTCGGACGGCGGTGGGCATGTCCATGCCGTTGAGCATCGCGTGCATCAGGCCGGCGCGGAAGGCATCGCCGCAACCGGTCGGGTCGACGACCGCGCTGGCCTCGACCGGGGCAATGTCGTGGATCTGGCCGTCGGTGTGGAGGAGCGCGCCCTTGGGACCCAGCGTCACCACCAGCGCCTTGACCTCGCGCGCCAGGCTTTCCAGCGTGCGGCCGGTGCGCTCGGCGAGCAGATGCCCTTCGTAATCGTTGACCACCACATAGTCGGCCTGGCGCACGAAGGCCAGCAACTCTTCGCCGTTGAACATGGGCAGGCCCTGGCCCGGATCGAAGATGAAGGGCACGCCCGCCTCAACGCACTGGCGGGCGTGATCGAGCATGGCTTGGCGACCGTCCGGGGCGATGATGGCGAGGGCCAGCGGGCCGGCATCGGCGACGGCGTTGAGATGGGCGTGGTTCATGGCGCCCGGGTGAAAGGCGGTGATCTGGTTATCGTCAAGATCGGTGGTGATAAAGGCCTGGGCGGTAAAGGTGTCCGGTACCGTGCGGATTCGGTCGCGGCTGATATCGAGTCGCGCCAGTCGGTCGAGATAGGCCCCGCCGTCATCGCCGACCGTGGCCATGATCACCGGTTCGCCGCCCAGTCGCTTGAGGTTGTAAGCGATGTTACCGGCGCAGCCCCCGTATTCGCGGCGCATGTCAGGGACTAGGAAGGCGACATTCAGGATATGGATCTGCTCGGGCAGGATGTGCTTCTTGAACTGGTCGTTGAACACCATGATGGTGTCATAGGCGAGGGAACCACAGATCAGGGTACGCATGGGCGATGTCTCACGGAAGATGGAGATGGGGGCCGCTATTGTCGCCGCCCGGAGCGGCGCCGCGCAATGATTGCAACGGGCGATTGCAACGGCGGATAGAGGGGTCGCTTGGGGTCGTTCACCGGGCAGCGCGCCCATCGGCAGGCAGGGCGGTAGCGCAGAAGGCGGCTTCCGGCTAGAATTCGTCCCCTTTAAGCGAATGTGAAGAAGTGTCAGTAAAACTTATGGATGATCGGCAAGCCCGGCTGGCAGGTACGCTGTACAGCCCTGATTTTGAACAGGATAGTTGCGGTTTCGGCCTGATTGCGCAGCTCGATAACGACCCCAGCCATCTCTTGGTGCAGCGCGCTATTACCGCGCTGTCCAACATGACGCACCGTGGTGCGGTGGCGGCGGATGGTAAATCGGGCGATGGTTGCGGTCTGTTGTTCAAGAAGCCGGACGCCTTCTTGCGTGCCGTAGCCGCTGAGGCCGGGTTCCGTCTTAATGCGCATTACGCCGCAGGTCTGGCCTTCCTCAATCAGGATAACGCACTCGCGCAACGCGCCCGCGACCTGTTGACGACGGAACTGACGGCCGAAGGACTGGCCGTCGCGGGTTTTCGCGCCGTGCCGACCGATAACGAGGCCTTGGGTGAAGCTGCCCTGAAAAGCCTGCCAGTGATCGAGCAGTTGTTTGTGAACTGCCCGGACGGCATCGCGGCCGATGCCTTTGAGCGCAAGTTGTACATTGCCCGTCGCCGCGTCGAGAAGGCCGTTGCCAGCACGGATGCGACCTTTTATATGCCTACCCTGTCAGGCCGGGTGATCTCGTACAAGGGCCTGGTGATGCCGGCCTACCTGCCGGTGTTCTACCCCGACCTCAACGATGCGCGCTTTGCCTCGGCGCTGATCGTGTTCCACCAGCGTTTCTCGACCAACACCTGGCCGCAGTGGCGCTTGGCGCAGCCCTTCCGTTATCTGGCGCACAACGGCGAAATCAATACCGTGCAAGGCAACCGCAATTGGTCGCGGGCCCGCGAGCAGAAATTCGCCTCGCCCATGATCCCCGATATGGAAGCGGTGCGACCGATCGTCGGCACCCACGGCTCCGACTCCATGAGCTTCGACAATATGCTCGAAGGTCTGTTGATGGGCGGTTCCGGCTTGTTCCGTTCGATGCGCCTGATGGTGCCGCCGGCCTGGCAGAATGTGACCAGCATGGACCCGGATCTGCGCGCGTTCTACGAATACAACTCCATGCACATGGAGCCGTGGGACGGCCCTGCCGGCATCGTTATCACGGATGGTCGCTACGGGGTGTGCATGCTCGACCGTAACGGTCTGCGCCCGGCGCGCTATGTCATCACCAAAGACCGCATTGTCACCATTGCCTCGGAAGTGGGCGTGTGGGATTACGGCGCCGAGAATGTGGTGGCTAAGGGCCGCGTCAAGCCAGGTCAGATGGTCGCCGCCGATCTGGAGACGGGGCGTTTCTTGTTGCCCGAAGACATCGACAACGAACTCAAGGCCGCACATCCCTACCGCGAGTGGTTGAAGGCGCACGGCAAACGGGTCGAATTTGGCCCGGAGCAGGACAGCGATTACCCGGCGCTGGATGCGGCTAGCGTGGTCACACATCAAAAGCTGTTCAATGTCAGCAGCGAAGAGCTTGAACAGGTTTTGCGCGTGCTGGCCGAAGACGGCCAGGAGGCCATCGGCTCGATGGGCGACGACACGCCCATGGCGGTGCTCTCGCAGAAGGTGCGTTCGCCCTTTGACTACCTGCGCCAGCAATTTGCGCAAGTGACCAATCCGCCGATCGATCCGATCCGCGAGGCTATCGTGATGTCGCTCAACACCGTGTTTGGGCGCGAGAAAAATCTGTTTGAAGAAACGGCGGACCATGCCCATCGCATGGAAGTGAACTCACCGGTGCTGTCGCACGATGCTTTCCTCGCCGTCACCGCCAGCACTGATCCGGCCTATGCCTCGGTCTTGTTTGACCTGCAATACAACCCAGAGCAGATCAGCCTGCAAGGCGCCCTCGAACAACTCGCTGCGGCCGCGGTTGCGGCCGTGCGTGCTGGCCGCGTGGTGGTGGTGCTATCTGATCGTGGCATCGCCCCGGCCACGCTGCCCATGCCCGTCCTGTTTGCGACCGGTGCGGTGCACCATGCCTTGATCGCGGCCGGCCTGCGCTGTGACGCCAACCTGGTTATCAAGACCGGTGCCGCCCGCGACCCGCACCAGATCGCCGCGCTGATCGGCTATGGCGCGACCGCCGTGTATCCGTATCTGGCCTACCAGTCCATCCTGCAAATGGTGAAGGGCGGCGAGATCAAGCTGAAGCCTGTAAAGGCCTTGATGAATTACCGTAAGGGCATCGACAAGGGGCTCTTGAAGGTCATGTCCAAGATGGGCATCTCGGCCATCGCCAGTTATCGGGGTGCGCAGTTGTTCGAGATCGTCGGCCTGCACGAGTCCGTGGTTGATTTGTGCTTGAAGGGCACCGTCTCGCGCATCTCCGGGGCGACCTTTGTCGACTTTGAAGCGGACCAGAAGCAGTTGCGTCGCCGGGCCTATAACCCCGTTAAGACCCTGCCCGTGGGCGGGCTGCTGAAGTTCATGCATGGCGAGGAATATCACGCCTATAACCCGGATGTGGTGCAAGAGTTGCAAGCGGCGGTGCAGACCGGTTCGTATGAGACCTACAAAGGCTATGCGGCGCGCGTCAACACCCGTCCCGTCGCGATGCTGCGCGACCTGATGCGCCTGAAATTGGCCGATCAGCCGATTGATATTGAGACGGTCGATTCGCTAGAGGCCATCCTCAAGCGCTTCGACTCGGCCGGTATGTCGCTGGGCGCATTGTCGCCCGAGGCGCACGAGGCCCTGGCCGAAGGCATGAACCGTATTGGCGGTCGTTCCAACTCGGGCGAGGGCGGCGAAGACCCGGCCCGCTACGGCACGATCAAGATGTCCAAGATCAAACAGGTGGCCTCGGGTCGTTTTGGCGTCACTGCGCATTATCTGGTCAATGCTGAGGTCTTGCAGATCAAGGTCGCGCAAGGTGCCAAGCCGGGCGAAGGCGGCCAGTTGCCGGGCAACAAGGTGCAGGCGCACATCGCCCGCCTGCGTTGCACCAAGCCGGGCGTAACGCTGATCTCGCCGCCGCCGCATCACGACATCTATTCCATCGAAGACCTAGCGCAGCTCATTTTTGATTTGAAACAGGTCAACCCGGAGGCGCTGGTGTCGGTGAAGCTGGTGGCCGGGCCGGGTGTCGGCACCATTGCCGCCGGCGTGGCTAAGGCCTATGCCGACCTCATCACGATCTCCGGCTACGACGGCGGCACCGGCGCCTCTCCCTTGACCAGCGTGAAATACGCGGGCTCGCCGTGGGAACTGGGTCTGTCTGAAGCACAGCAGGTTTTGCGCGCCAACGGCCTGCGCGGCCGCGTACGGGTGCAGGCCGACGGCGGCTTGAAGACGGGCCTCGATGTGATCAAGGCGGCCATCCTCGGTGCCGAGTCGTTTGGTTTTGGTACGGCACCCATGATTGCCTTGGGGTGCAAATACCTGCGCATCTGCCACCTCAACAACTGTGCGACGGGTATTGCCACTCAAGACGCACGGCTGCGCAAGGAATTCTTCATCGGTCTGCCCGAGATGGTGATCAACTATTTCACCTTCGTCGCGCGCGAGACCCGTGAATGGATGGCCGCCTTGGGGGTGGCCCGCTTCGAAGACCTGATTGGCCGTACCGACCTGCTCGAGGTCCTTCCTGGCGAGACCGATCGCCAAGGGCGTTTGCGGCTGGAGGCCTTGCTCTCGCAAGGCCAGGTCGCCAGCGACGCGCCGCGTTTTTGCGTGGAAGAGCGCAACCCCTCGTTCGACAAGGGCGAGTTGGCCGAACAGATGGTGGCCGACGCCAAGGCGGGGATCCTTAGCAAAACCCCGCAGCGGCTGGAATATGCGATTCGCAATGTCAACCGCTCCATCGGCGCACGCTTGTCCGGTGAGATTGCCAAGGCGCACGGTGCCGAGGGTCTGCCGGACGATTGCCTGCACCTCAAACTGACCGGCTCCGCAGGTCAAAGTCTGGGTGTGTGGAACCATCGCGGCCTGTCCATCGAGCTGATCGGCGATGCCAACGACTATGTTGGCAAGGGTATGTCCGGGGGCCGCATCGCTATTTATCCGCCGGAGGGTTCTGCCTATACCGCTCATCAGGCCAGCATCATCGGCAATACCTGTCTGTACGGCGCGACGGGGGGCGAGCTGTACGCCGCAGGTATGGCGGGAGAACGCTTTGGCGTGCGTAACTCGGGTGCCACGGCGGTCGTCGAAGGGGTGGGCGATCACGCTTGCGAATACATGACCGGCGGCGCCATTGTCGTGCTGGGCGAATCCGGCCTGAACCTTGGGGCTGGCATGAGCGGTGGCTTTGCCTTGGTCTATGACGAGGCCGATAGCTTCGCCCATCGCTATAACAACGAGATGGTCGATATCAACCGCATCACCGACGAACACACGGGTGAACTACGCGCTTGGCTGCGTGACCGCCTAGAGCGCCATGTCTTGCACACCGGCTCTGCACGGGCCCAGTGGATGCTGGCGCAGTTTGGCGAGGTGCTTGGGCGCTATTGGCTGGTCAAACCCAAGACCGTGGCCGTTGAAGATTTGTTGAAGGACTAAGCGATGTCTGATGTTTTTCAGTTTCTGAATATCGCTCGCAAGGATGGCGATAAAAAACCGGCTGCGGTGCGCAGCAAAGAGTTCAAGGAGATCTACACCCAGATGGGCGTGGATCAAGCGCGCGAGCAGTCCGGGCGCTGTTTGGAGTGTGGAAACCCGTATTGTGAGTGGAAGTGTCCGGTACACAACTACATCCCTAACTGGTTGAAGTTAGTCGATGAAGGCCGTTTATTTGAGGCCGCCGAGTTGTCGCATCGCACCAATTCCCTGCCCGAGGTGTGTGGTCGTGTCTGTCCGCAAGATCGACTTTGCGAAGGTTCCTGCACGCTGAACCAGGTTGAGGCCGGCGCCGTCACCATCGGTGCGGTTGAGCGTTATATCTCTGAGACGGCCTTCGCCCAAGGCTGGCGTCCGGATATGTCCAAGGTCGTCGCCCGTGGCAAGAAGGTCGCCATCATCGGTGCCGGCCCGGCGGGCTTAGCCTGTGCCGATGTGCTGGCGCGCAACGGCGTTCAGGCCGTGGTGTTCGACAAGTATCCGGAGATCGGCGGCCTGCTCACCTTTGGCATCCCCGAATTCAAGCTGGAAAAGGCCGTCATGGCCCGCCGGCGCGAAATCTTCACCGGCATGGGGATCGAATTCCGCCTGAATACCGAGGTGGGCGGCACGAGCCCCCACGATGTGGCGATGGCCGATCTGCTCTCCGAATACGATGCCGTGTTCATGGGCATGGGTACCTACACCTATATGCAGGCCAATATTCCCGGTGAAGACCTGCCTGGCGTCATGGCGGCGCTCCCCTTCCTGATCTCCAATGTAAACCACTGCCTGGGCCTGCCGCAGGATGAATTTGTTGACATGCAAGGTCAGCGCGTCGTGGTGCTGGGCGGTGGCGACACCGCCATGGACTGCAACCGCACCTCGATTCGTCAGGGTGCGGCCCGTGTTACCTGCGCCTACCGTCGCGACGAGGCCAACATGCCCGGCTCCAAGCGCGAAGTGGCCAACGCCAAGGAAGAAGGCGTGCAATTCCTGTGGAACCGCCAACCGGTCGCGATCGTCGGTGATGGTAAGGTCGAAGGCATCAAACTGGTCACCACCGAACTCGGCGCGCCGGATGCGCGTGGTCGCCGTACGCCGGTCGTGATTGAAGGTTCCGAGGAAATCGTCCCCTGCGACCGCGTGCTGGTCGCGTTTGGTTTCCGTCCCAACCCGCAGCCGTGGTTTGCCGAGTTCGGCATCGCCACCGACCCGGGTGGCCGCGTTGTGGTCAACAGCAGCGCCAAGGGCCAGAAGTACGCCTTCCAGACCGCTAACCCCAAGGTCTTCGCCGGCGGCGACATGGTGCGCGGTTCCGACCTTGTGGTCACCGCCGTGTACGAGGGTCGCCAGGCGGCAGAGGGGATCCTTGGGCATCTCGGGCTGAACTGACGGCACTCCGCTTGCCTTTTGATCCTTGCGGTATATACTTATAGTATATCCATTGCAAGGAGTCGAAAAATGCGAACCACTACCGTGTTTAAGTCGGGCAATTCGCAGGCTGTGCGCCTGCCGAAGGACTTCCAGTTCGATGTGCGCGAGGTCGAAATCCTTCAGCGTGGCGATGAAGTGGTGCTGCGGCGCGTGCCGGGAAACCTCGCGGCAGCCTTTGCCCTGCTCACCACCTTGCCCGATGATTTTATGGTCGACGGGCGCGACGATGCGCCGCCGCAAACGCGTGCGGGGCTCTAATGCGCCTGCGTTACCTGCTGGACACCAATATTTGCATCTACATCGCCCGGCAGCGTCCGCCTGCCGTGGCCGAGCGTTTTGCACGGCTGGATAACGGCTCGGTTGGCATGTCGCTTATCACCTATGGCGAATTGCGCTTCGGTGCAGAAAAAAGCATCCGCAGCCAGGATGCCCTGGCCGCGCTCGTTCAGTTGAGCGAACTCATTCCGGTGCTCGAGGCGGACGCAAGCGTGGGCGAGCGCTATGGTGCCTTGCGCGCCCATCTTGAACGCCTCGGCACCCCCATTGGCAACAACGATCTCTGGATTGCCGCCCACGCGCTAGCGCTGGATGTCACGCTGGTCACCAACAACAGTCGCGAATTCGAGCGCGTACCCGGTCTCAGACTGGAAAACTGGGTGGCGTGACCTCACCAGCGGGTCTTTTGATGGGTGTCTATACGCGGGATTGACTGGGGAATGATCGCCTAGCGTGTTATTGGCGACTGGGTCGCGGTTCCGACCTTGTGGTCACCGCCGTGTACGAAGGTCGTCAGGCGGCGGAAGGGATCCTTGGTTATCTCGATTTGTAGGTTTTTCTGCATTGATTGAGGGGCTGAGTTCGGATAGAATGCGCCCTCCTTTGTTGTGGAGTTTGCAGCAGAAGGTTAATGGCGGCGGTAGCTCAGTTGGTAGAGCCCCGGATTGTGATTCCGGTTGTCGTGGGTTCGAGCCCCATTCGTCGCCCCAAACAGAATACGCAAAACGCGCGCAAAACAAAAGGCCGACACATTTGATGTGTCGGCCTTTTGTTTTGCGTGGGCTTCGCAACCCCCGGTTTTGCGTGGGCCCCGCAAGCCCCCGGATAAGGGGAGCTTAGCGGAGTTTAGCGGTGGGAATTAACGCTCACGCGGGGGGCGTTGGCCACTGGGTTTGCCGCCGAAGCTGGGCTTGCCTTTGCGCGGGGCATGGTCGCCACGGGGCTGACTATCACGGGGCTGACCATCACGGGGCTGACCATCTCTGGCGCCGCCATGGCCACCGGGTTTGCCGCTGTATGAGCGCGGTTGCGAGCGTTTGTCTGCGGGTTGGCTGTTCCAGGCGTTGGCACCGGGCTGGGCATCGCTGGAACTACTATTCGAGCCGGTGGACTCCGCCGGGGAATTTTGCCAGTAATTGCGGGCCTGGCCCTCATTGCGATCGGCGAAGCTGCCGGCACTACGGCCTTCCCAAGGGCCGCTGCGGCGGGCTTCCGGGCGCGGGGCGTAGGGTTTCGGGCTATACGGGGTATCGCTGCGCGGGCCGCTACGGCGGGGCTGGTCGTCGCGCGAGGGGAAGCCAGCGTCGCGGTTGTAGGGGCGGCGTTCACCGCTGGGGCCACTAGACCGGGTGTCGTCGCCCTGGCCACGGGTGAAATCAAAACGGGAACCGCGGTCGTTTGAGCGTTCCGGGCGGCCGTAGGGACGCGGACGATCCGTGCGCGGGGCAGAATCCGGACGCTCGGTGCGCGGTTTGGGTTCCAGTCCCGGGATGGTGGTGATGGTGAGCTGCTGGTGGGTGTAGCGCTCAATGGTGCGCAGCATGTGGCGCTCGCTGAAACCCGCCATGGAGATGGCAATGCCGGTGCGACCGGCGCGGCCGGTACGGCCGATGCGGTGCACATAGTCCTCGGCCTGACGGGGCAGGTCGAAGTTGATGACATGGGTGATGGTCGGGACATCAATGCCGCGCGCGGCGACATCGGTGGCGACCAGGACGCGGATTTGGCCGGTATGCAGGGCCTTGAGGGTGCGCGTACGCTTGGACTGCGGCATGTCACCATGCAGCGCGGCAGCATCGACCCCTTGCTCGCGCAGGTGGTCAGTCAGGGTGTCGGCAGAGGACTTGGTGGCGGTGAAGACGATGGCTTGCACGACGGCGGCATCTTGCAGAATGGCGTCGAGCAACTTGCCTTTGTGGAAGTGGTTTTCGGCCATCAGGATGCGCTGTTCGATCTGCGGCGATTGGGTGGTGGCCGCGTGGCCGATCTCAATCCGCTGCGGATTGCGGGTCAGGTTGCGGGCCAGAACGCCCACGGTGCCATCGAGCGTAGCCGAGAACAGCAGGGTCTGACGGTTTTCCGGCGTCTTGCTGACAATGTGCTTGATGTCATCGATGAAACCCATGTCGAGCATGCGGTCGGCCTCGTCGAGGATCAACACTTCCAGCCGATCGAAATCGACGCGACCGCGTTCCATGTGGTCCATCAGGCGGCCGGGGGTGGCCACCATGATGTCCAGCGGGCGGGACATTTGTTTGAGTTGCAGGCCGTAGGGGACGCCGCCGACCACGCTCACGGTACGCAAGCGGTGAATTTCGCAGCCGTATTTGTCCGAGGCGGTTTGTACCTGTTGGGCCAGTTCGCGCGTCGGGGTCAGGACCAGGACGCGCGGACCATTGCCGGTGGCGGTGCTGGGGGTGGTGATGCGGTGCAGACTGGGCAGCATAAAGGCGGCGGTCTTGCCGCTACCGGTCTGGGCCGAGACCAGGAGGTCAGCGCCGGCCAGCGCGGCGGGGATCGCCTCGGCCTGAACAGCGGTGGGGGATTCATAGGCGGCGGCATGCAGCGCCTTGATAATCAGCGGGGATAGTCCGAGATCGGAAAAGTTCATGGTGTTTCCTCAATAAAAATCAGCCTACAACGCGACGGATAAGATCCGGCGAGGGCAGGCAATCTGGCTGCGGGCAAGTTTGCGCGCGACCAGGGCGTAACATCGGCGCCAACCGAGTTACGCGATTCCATATTAAGAAAAGCAGGAGGTTGGGGCTGATGGGGCTGTGACAGATCGGTTTAGATCGGCAGTCCCGTAGAGTGTCAAAGTGTCGCCGATGGGGTATTTCGGTGGCGACGGAACACTTGCAAGGCACAACGCCCACCATTATAAGCGAACGATGATGCTTTTGACCAGCGTTTTCTTTTTTTAGGCGAACCGGGCCGCTACACGAGGCCGTTGGGCCTTGCGTAGCGGGGAACCGAGAGGCGGTGTTCCCGCGTGGTGATTAGTAGCGGTAATGCTCGGCCTTGTACGGGCCTTGCACCGGCACGCCGATGTAGGCGGCTTGCTGGGCGGACAGCTCAGTGAGTTGGGCGTTGAGCTTTCTCAGTTGCAGACGCGCGACCTTTTCGTCCAGATGCTTGGGCAGCGTGTACACGCCCACCGGGTAATCGGCGGTGCGGGTGAACAGCTCGATCTGGGCGATGGTCTGGTTGGCGAAGCTGGAAGACATCACATAGCTCGGGTGGCCCGTGGCACAGCCGAGATTCACCAGACGACCCTTGGCGAGCAGGATGATGCGTTTTCCATCCGGGAAGATCACATGATCGACCTGTGGCTTGATCTCTTCCCACTCATACTTCTCGATACCGGCGACATCGATTTCATTGTCGAAGTGGCCGATGTTGCAGACGATGGCCTGATCCTTCATCGCCGCCATGTGGTCGTGGGTGATGACATGGTAGTTGCCGGTTGCGGTGACGAAGATGTCAGCCTTGTCGGCGGCATATTCCATGGTGACGATGCGGTAGCCTTCCATGGCCGCTTGCAGGGCGCAGATCGGGTCGATCTCGGTGACCCACACCTGGGCCGACAGGGCGCGCAGGGCCTGACAGGAACCCTTGCCCACATCGCCGTAGCCGGCCACCAAGGCGACCTTGCCGGCCACCATGACATCGGTGGCGCGCTTGATGCCATCGACCAGCGACTCGCGGCAGCCGTAGAGGTTGTCGAACTTGGACTTGGTGACCGAGTCGTTGACATTGATGCCGGGGAACTTCAGCTCGCCGCGCTCATGCATCTGATACAGGCGATGCACGCCGGTGGTGGTCTCTTCGGTCACGCCCTTGATCTCGGCCAGACGGGTGGAATACCAGGTCGGGTCGGTCGCCAGCTTGGCCTTGATGGAGGCGAACAGTACGGTTTCTTCTTCGCTGCCGGGCTTGGCGATCACGCTCAGGTCGGTCTCGGCGCGGGCACCGATGTGCAGCAGCAGGGTGGCGTCGCCGCCGTCGTCGAGGATCATGTTCGAGAAACCGCCATCGGTCCATTCGAAGATGCGGTGGGTGTAATCCCAGTATTCGGTCAGCGACTCGCCCTTGACGGCGTACACCGGCACGCCGGTGGCGGCGATGGCGGCGGCGGCGTGATCCTGGGTCGAGAAGATGTTGCACGAGGCCCAGCGTACCTCGGCGCCGAGCGCGGTCAGCGTCTCGATCAGCACGGCGGTCTGGATGGTCATGTGCAGGGAACCGGTGATGCGCGCGCCCTTGAGCGGCTGGGTCTTGGCGTGTTCCTCACGAATCGCCATGAGGCCAGGCATCTCGGTCTCGGCGATGCGGATTTCCTTGCGGCCCCAGTCGGCCAGGCCCATGTCAGCAACGATGTAATCTTTGGTCATTTAAAACTCCATTCAAGTCAATGAATGAGCGCGGTTGAAGCTGAAACCCGCATCGAGCCTGACGGTCGAAACCGCTGCAGCGCCCCTCGATGCAGAGAGAAAAGGGGTGGAATTACGGGGTGGAATTACAGCCCGCCATCGGCGCGAAGCGCCGCCGCTTTGTCCGGATTTTGTCTCCGGCCGGTGCTGCGCACCTTAACGCCCGCTACGCGGGCATTAGCCTGCGACGAAGTTTGGACAAATGCCTGCGGCATGGGCTTACAGCCCGGCATCGGCGCGAAGCGCCGCTGCTTTGTCCAAACTTTCCCAAGTGAACTCGGGCTCATCGCGACCAAAGTGGCCATAGGCGGCGGTCTTGCGATAGATCGGGCGGAGCAGGTCGAGCATCTGCACGATGCCCTTGGGGCGCAGGTCAAAATGGGTGCGCACCAGGTCGGTCAGGCGCTCGTCGTTGATCTTGCCGGTGCCGTAGGTCTCGACCATGATGGAGGTCGGCTGGGCGACGCCAATGGCATAGGACAGCTGCACCAGACACTTGCTGGCCAAGCCGGCGGCGACGATGTTCTTGGCCACATAACGCGCCGCATACGCCGCAGAACGATCCACCTTGGAGGGGTCCTTGCCAGAGAACGCGCCGCCGCCGTGCGGGGCCGCGCCGCCGTAGGTGTCGACAATGATCTTGCGACCGGTCAGGCCGGCGTCACCGTGCGGGCCGCCGATCTCGAAACAGCCGGTCGGATTGACCAGATATTTGATCTCGCCCTTGATCAATTCCTTGGGTAGCATGGGCTTGATGATGTCTTCGATCACCGCCTCGTGCAGGGTCTTTTGCTTCTCCGGCGGCGAGAATTCGGGGCTGTGTTGGGTGGACAGCACCACGGTGTCGATGCTGTCGGGTTTGCCATCCACATAGCGCAGGGTGACTTGCGACTTGGCATCCGGACGCAGCCAGGGCAGACGACCATCCTTGCGTACCAAGGCTTGGCGCTCGACCAGACGGTGGGCGAGGTAGATCGGCAGCGGCATGTAGGTGTCGGTTTCGTCACAGGCATAACCGAACATCAGGCCCTGATCGCCAGCCCCCTGATTGAGGAAGTCGTCTGAGGCGCGGTCTACGCCTTGGGCGATGTCGGAACTTTGCTGGCCATAACAGACCTGCACCGAGCAGCCATCGGCATCGAAGCGCAGATTAGGGTCGGCATAACCGATGCGACGAATGGTGTCGCGGGCCACGGCGGCATAATTGACTTGCGCTTTAGTGGTAATCTCGCCGGCCATGATGACCAGACCGGTAGTGACCAAGGTTTCGCAGGCGACGCGCGCGGTCGGGTCGACGGTTAGGATGGCGTCGAGAACGGCATCGGAGATCTGGTCGGCGACCTTGTCCGGGTGGCCTTCAGAAACCGATTCGGATGTGAAAAGATAGGAATTGCTCATGTTGCGCTCTTATGTCCCCAATCGTGAAAGGCGCGAACGGCTCGGGGGACTTGCTGAGCGTCGACGCTTTAGCAGTATTTTTATCCCGCCCGCAAGTTGTCTGCATTAACACGGCGGCTGGCTTATTGTGCACCCTTTTGGTAAATGCGGTCAACTTGTGCCCTTGATATTCAAACTCTTGTCGTTCCTTCCGCTGCCAATCCTGCATGGGTTAGGCACGCTGTTCGGCTGGCTGGCCCTGCTACGCCCGCGTCATGCGGCGTTGCTGCGCGAAAATCTGGACAAGGCGGGATTGCGTGATCAGGTTTCGTTGGCGTCCGTCAGTGCCGGGTTGGGTCAAGGCATGATGGAACTGGCCGCGATCTGGCTGCGGCCACTCTCGACCGTTACCGCTTGGGTGCGCGAGGTTGAGGGCATTGAGCACCTTCATGCGGCCCACGCGGAGGGGCGTGGCGTGGTGCTGCTGTGTCCCCATCAGGCCTGTTGGGAGATCGCCGGTATCTGGTACGGCGCTCAGTTTCCAATGACGGCGCTCTACCGCCCGCCCAAACAGCCTTGGGCGCACCGACTGATGAAGGCGGGGCGTGAGCGGGGCCATATTGTGACCGTTCCGCCCGACCGCTCCGGCGTAAAAGCCCTGTTGGCGGCGCTTAAACGCGGTGAGACGGCGTTTATCTTGCCGGATCAGGTGGCCAATCGCGGCGAAGGGGTGTGGGCCCCCTTTCTGGGGCAGGCGGTGTATTTGCCGTCACTTCCCTATCGTTTGGCCTACTCTGCCGGCGCGGCCGTGTTGTTGATCGTGTGCGAACGGCTGTCTTGGGGCCGTGGTTATCGTCTGCGTATCGAAAGATTGGAGGCCTTGCCTGCCTCAGCCGACGCGGCGGCGGCCCATGTGCATCAGCGCATCGAATGGCATATTCGCCAACGACCGGCGCACTACCTGTGGAGCTATCGCATCTTCCGTCAGCACGGCAAGGCCCCGCCACCGCCGGACAATTTGTTGGAGACGGCGGCATGACGCACCTATGGCTGGCCTTTTTGCGCGTATTGCATGCGCTGTTGCCGTTTTCGGTGTTGGCGTGGCTCGGTGAAAGGCTCGGCGGTCTGCTGTATTACGCCTCCGCCAGCCGCCGGCGCATCGGGCGTACCAATCTGCAATTGTGTTTCCCGGACGGGGACAAGTACGCCATTCACCGCACCCTGCGGGCGCACTTTCGGGCCTTGGGTCGCGCCACCCTGCTGGAATCTGTTTCGTGGTGGGGTAGCCGCGCCGAGCTTGAACGCGGGGTGCGCATTGAGGGCCAGGAACACCTGACGGCCGTTGCCGGTCGTCCGGTGATCTTGCTGGCACCGCATTTTGTCGGCCTCAACCTGGGCGGGGTGCGCGTGACCGCGTGGCTCGCCCCCATCGTCTCGCTCTACGCCAGCATCAAAAACCCGCCCATCAATGCCCTGATGTTGCATGCGCGCACCCGCTTTGTTGGGCCAGATGGAACCGCCTCGGAGATGTATTCGCGCCATGACGGCATCAAGCCGGTGTTGCGTGCCTTGAAAAAGGGCCGGCCGTTTTATTACCTGCCGGACATGGATTACGGCCCCAAGGACGCGATCTTCGTGCCCTTTTTTGGCGTGTCCGCCGCGACCATCACCGCGCTTCCGCGTCTGGCCAAGGCGGCCGGGGCGGTGGTTGTGCCTTGCGTCACCCGCTGGGAGGCGGGCCCGCCCGTTGTCGCCCATTCATCGCTAGGGCAGGCACAGGGGCCTGCCCCTACGGGGTGGCCCGGTGCGTTTCTTGAGGGCCGTTATGTTGTGCGACTGTATCCGGCTTGGGAAGGCTACCCCAGTGACGATATCGAGGCTGACACCCGGCGCATGAATGCCTTTATCGAGGACCGCGTGCGAGAGATGCCAGAGCAATACTTCTGGCTGCACAAACGCTTCAAGACCCGCCCCGAAGGTCAGCCCAGCTTGTATGATTGACCCATGACGAGCTTTCGCAATCCAGATGTCGATGCCATCCGGGCGCTGTTGCAGCGCGTGAAGACGGTAGCCGTGGTGGGCCTGTCGCCCAAACCCGAGCGGCCGAGTTTTGGCGTGGCCCGCGCCTTGCAGCGTTTTGGTTATCGCATCGTCCCGGTGCGTCCGGCCACGACCTCGGTGCTGGGCGAGGCTTGTTACGCCAGCCTGCGCGACATCCCGTTTCCGGTCGATCTGGTGAATGTCTTTCGCGCGCCCGAATTTGTTCCTGCGGTGGTGGATGAGGCCATTGCCATTGGCGCTCCCGCGATCTGGTTGCAAGACGGTGTGGTACACGAAGAGGCAGCGCGGCGCGCACAGGCGGCCGGGTTGACGGTGGTGATGGACCGCTGCATTTATCGCGACTATATGCAATTCATGTCATGAGACTCCGATTTACCAAGATGCACGGCCTCGGCAATGACTTCGTGGTGTTCGACGCCATAAATCAGGCCGTGATGCTGTCTGCTGAACAATTCCGGTTCGTCGCTGATCGCCATTTCGGCATCGGCTGCGATCAGATCCTGTTAGTGGAACGACCATCGCAGCCCGGGGTCGATTTCCGTTACCGCATCTTCAATGCCGATGGTGGCGAGGTGCAGCAATGTGGCAATGGTGCGCGTTGTTTCGCCCGCTTTGTGTACGACCACGGGTTGACCGACAAACGCGCGATTCGCGTCGAGACCGCGAGCGGCATCATCGAGCCGCGTCTGGAGGCGGATGGCATGGTCACCGTCAACATGGGCCCGCCGCGTTTCGCCCCGGCCCAGATCCCCTTTGTCGCCGAGGCTGAGGCGGTCATCCATGTGATTGAGGTGGATGGCGAGCCGATCGAGGTATCCGTTGTGTCGATGGGCAATCCGCATGCCGTGCGCGTGGTCTGCAATCTGGACGAGGCGCCGGTTCAATCCTTGGGTGCGCGGATCGAACACCATGCGCGATTCCCAGAGCGGGTGAATGTGGGCTTTATGCAGATCGTGCATCGTCGCGAGATCCGCCTGCGGGTGTTCGAGCGCGGTAGCGGCGAGACCTTGGCGTGCGGCACCGGTGCGTGTGCGGCGGTGGTGGCGGGCATCCGTCGGGGCCTGCTGGACGCCAGTGTGGTGGTGCATACCCGGGGCGGTGATCTGTCCATACAATGGGCGGGCGAAGGTGATGGGGTCGCGGCACCGGTCTGGTTGACCGGCCCGGCCGTAACGGTTTTTGAGGGCGAGGTAGAACTATGAATGTTTCCCAGGATCAAGTGGCGCGCTACTTGCAGGATCATCCTGAATTTTTTGCTCAGCGGGGTGACCTGCTGACGCAGTTGACGGTACCGAATCCGCATGGCGATCAGGCTATCTCACTGGGCGAGCGGCAGTTGCAAGTCTTGCGTGAAAAATCGCGCGCCCTTGAGGATCGGATGCGCGAGATGATTCGCTATGCCGAGGACAATGATGCGATCAGTAACAAGGTGTTTTCCCTGGCCGCCAAACTGAATGCCGCGCGCAATCTGGAGGCGGTCCTGCAGACGGCGCACCACGATCTGCGTGAACGGTTTTCGGTTCCGCATGTCGCCCTGCGGATCTGGGGGACAGTGCTGAGTCCGGACCAACCCGAATGTGCGCCGGTCAGCCCGGATCTGGAGCAGCAAGTCGCGGCCTTGAGCGGCCCGCGCTGTGGTGCCGAGGTTCCTGCCGAGGTGCGGGCCTGGTTCGCCGGGGCCGGTGTGCATCTGGGTTCTTTTGCGCTCCTGCCTCTGGGTGGGGGTGAGGCGCAGGGTGGGGTGCGCGGTCTCTTGGTGTTGGGGTCGGAAGATGTCCATCGCTTTTACCCTGAGATGGGCTCGTTTTACTTGGGCTGGATCGCGCGTCAGTTAGGCGCGGCGATTGCACGCCATTTTTAGCACTTACGGCTAGCTCGCCACATGCACGCGGGCCTGCCTACTTTGGCCACGGTAACGGAGGCCTTTCTCATTCAGTTGCGGGCGCGGCGCTACAGCGATCACACGGTCGCGGCCTATGCCGAAGACATGGCCCATCTGGCCCTGTTGGTCCCCGGTGTTGCGGTGGATGCCATCCAGCCGCACGACATCCGCCGTGCCTTGGCGAGCCTGCATGCGCGGGGAATGGCCGCGAGCAGTCTTGCACGCATCCTGTCTGGCTGGCGCAGCCTGTTTCGCTTCCTGTCCCGGCAGTACGGCCTCGGCAACAACCCCTGCCTGGGAATACGGCCACCGCGCGGGGAGAAGCGCCTACCCCACACCCTGAGTCCGGATGAAATGGCGGCCCTGCTGGCCCCGGAGACAGAGGAGGCAGGGGCCGATCCGTTGGCGACTCAGGATCGCGCCATGTTTGAGTTGATGTATTCCTCGGGCCTGCGTCTGGCAGAACTGATTGGCCTTGGTTTGCATAGCGTAGACCCGGCGAGTGGTGAGATTCGGGTGCTGGGCAAGGGGCGCAAGGAACGGGTTGTGCCGGTTGGACGCGCGGCGTTGGCGGCTGTACAGGCTTGGTTGAGCGTCCGCCATTGCGTGGTTCAGGGGGAGGAGGCCGCGCCGGTGCCGCTCTTCATTGGGGCGCGCGGGGCACGCATCCATCCGTCTGTGGTGCGCGAGCGGTTGAGACGCTTGGCGTTACGCCATGGCGTAACGCAACGGGTGCATCCGCATGCACTGCGCCATTCCTTCGCGAGTCATGTCCTGCAGTCGTCGGGCGATCTGCGCGCCGTGCAGGAGATGTTGGGTCACGCTAGCCTGTCCACCACGCAGGTCTACACCCACCTCGATTTTCAGCACCTCGCCAAGGTCTACGACAGCGCCCACCCACGGGCGAAGCGTAAGCCCTGATCCAGATCAGGCCCAGCGCACGATGTCGGTCATGGGTTGGCGCAGTTTTGGGGTTTGCGGCTTGATGCGGTAACCGAAGGCAACCATGACGGCGAGGCCAAAACGGCCGTCTTCAAGCAGGGTTTCTGTGCGGATCATGGGCCACCTCGACATGCGTGTAGGAATGGATTTTTGGCCATTATATCGGGAGGCCGGCTTTACAGCCCTGCGCCGGTGTTGGCCCCGGTGGGTCTTCGTAGGTCGGCATTCCTATGCCGACAATACCTCTTCGCGGCGGGATGGCCACCGACTCGTCTAATGGCGTGCGGGGTTTGTCGGCGGGAAGGGATTCCCGCCCTACGGCGGTTGTTTTTAATCGTGGTCTGAGCTCGTTTTTCCACGTCCCTACGCCGGTGTTGGCCCCGGTGGGTCTTCGTAGGTCGGCATTCCTATGCCGACCATCCCCCTTCGCGGCGGGATGGTCACCGACTCGTCTAACGGCGTGCGGGGTTGGTCGGCGGGAAGGGATTCCCGCCCTACGGCGGTTGTTTTTAATCGTGGTCTGAGCCCGTTTTTCCACGTCCCTGCGCCGGTGTTGGCCCCGGTGGATCTTCGTAGGTCGGCATTCCTATGCCGACAATCCCCCTTCGCGGCGGGATGGCCACCGACTCGTCTAACGGCGCGCGGGGTTGATCGGCGGGAAAGGATTCCCGCCCTACGGCGGTGGGTGGCCCGGGTTGATCGGCGGGAAGGGATTCCCGCCCTACGGTGGTCGTTTTTAATTGTGGTCTGAGCCCGTTTTTCCCGGTAATGGAGGCCGATAAGTTCAATGGCGGTTGTACGCGTCGCTTCATCCAGTCGCCGGTTCGAGGCCGCACTGCGTTTCCTGCTGACCAATCCATCCAGCACCGCCGACCGATAGCGTTTGACCAACCGCCTGACCTGCCGGGGGGTGATCCCCATCTGCTTTGACGCCTCCTGTTGGCGGATCTTGCCCTCTTTAAGCCGTTCCAATACCTGTGCCCGGTTCGCTTCTTTGTGACTCATCAGTTTGTCC
>CAMDCO010000014.1 GCA_945890495.1 Bordetella parapertussis
AGATCACCAGCGTGTTGGTGCGCTTGATGTTGGCCGTCAACTTGCGCAAGGCCTGGCTCATCAAACGGGCTTGCAGGCCCATGTGTGAATCACCCATCTCACCCTCGATCTCAGCCTTGGGCACCAGCGCCGCCACCGAGTCGATAACAATCACATCCACGCCACCCGAGCGCACCAGCATGTCGGCAATCTCCAGCGCCTGCTCACCCGTATCCGGCTGAGAGATCAGCAACTCGCCCACATTGACACCCAACTTCTGGGCATAACTTGGATCGAGCGCGTGCTCGGCATCAATAAAGGCCGCCGTACCGCCCAATTTTTGCATCTGCGCGATCACCGACAGGGTCAGCGTGGTCTTGCCAGACGATTCCGGGCCATAAATCTCGACGACACGGCCACGCGGCAGGCCGCCAATACCCAGAGCTACATCCAGCCCCAGAGATCCGGTCGAGACGGTTTGAATGTCATCGATGACGGCGCCATCGCCCATCCGCATGATGGAGCCCTTGCCAAACTGCTTCTCGATTTGAGACAGCGCCGCTGCCAGTGCCTTGACCTTGTTTTCATCCATGACCAACTCCAATCCTTAAACGGTTTTTACAACTGATGCGGCCATTATGGCACGCCCAAAAGCTCATACGATGAGCCTTGTAGCCACACCCACGCTTAATTCACACTCCCGGCATTCCCTTTCTGATGGCGACCTTCAGTCACCCCGCTCCGCCCACGCCAGCACCCCATGAAGGGCCTGCTGCACGGTCTGCGCCCGAACCGCGTGACGGTCGCCCGCAAAATGATAGCGCGTTGCGACAACGCCAACGCCTGCTGCTCCGGCCCAGGCGATCCAGACCGTACCCACCGGCTTCTCCACACTACCCCCGCCCGGGCCCGCAATCCCAGAGACCGCTACGGCTATCTGCGCCCGACTTGCCGCCAGCGCCCCAGTCGCCATCTCGCGCACCGTGGCCTCGCTGACAGCCCCATGCTGCGCCAAGGTCTCGGCCTGCACACCCAACATCTCCTGCTTGGCCGCATTGCTATAGGTCACAAAACCGCGCTCAAACCATTCCGAACCACCCGCAATGGCTGTCGCCACCTGAGCAATCCAGCCGCCAGTACAGGACTCCGCCGTCGCCAGCATCCAGCCCTTGCGCACTAACGCCTGTCCCACCTCCGCCGCCAGCGACTCCAGTTCGGCCTCGCTCACAGCCATGCGGCCACTCCGAACAGCACCCCGATCGCAAACAAGGCCGCCAGCACATCGTCCAGCATCACGCCGAAGCCGCCCTTGACGCGCGCATCGAGCCAACCAATCGGGAACGGTTTCCAGATATCAAAGAGGCGAAACAAGGCGAAGGCCAACGCGTAACCCCACCCGGTCTCCGGCGCAAACGGCAATACACACAGGAAAGCCGCCACCTCGTCCCACACGAGACCGCCATGATCATGCTCACCCAACGCCCGCCCGGCGACCCCACAGGCCCAGACCCCGATGACCAGAAAAGCCACGGCCCACAGCCAGAAGAAGGGCGAATCGGCCAACAGAAAATAAAACGGAAAAGCGACGAGCGTCCCCGCCGTGCCCGGCGCCTTGGGCGAGAGGCCCGCACCAAAACCCAGCGCAATAAAGTGGGCGGGATGGGCGAGAAGAAAGTGGCGATCAGGCGAAATGGTCATAACCCCTAGTGTGCGCAAAAACGCGGCCCTCTGCATCTACCAAATCCGGGCCTTCGGTAATCCGACCCATCCGGGTCACGGCAACACCACACTCCAGAGCGGCCTGCCGCAGCGCATCGGCACATGCGGGTGCCGCCGTAAAACACAATTCGTAATCGTCGCCCCCCGCGAGTGCGCACGCATCGAAATGCTGTGGAAAGCCGGCAAAGGCGCGCGCAACCGGGATAGAAGCTCGGTCAATCCTGGCACCAACGCCAGAACGTTCAAGGATATGTCCCAGATCAGCCAACAGTCCATCGGAAAGGTCGATGGCCGCATGAGCTAGGCCACTCAACCGCAAGCCCAATTCAACCCGCGGCTGGGGACGCTGCAAACGCTCCAGGCAGGAAGCGGCGTGTTCGCCCAGATCCAGTTCACCACGCAGGTGCCGCAACGCGAGGGCCGCACCGCCCAGATCGCCAGACACCCAGATGTCATCGCCCGGTTGCGCGGCATCGCGGCGCAGGGCCTGCCCCGGCTCAAACTCCCCCAATACGGTAATACAGATATTGAGCGGCCCGCGCGTCGTATCACCGCCAACCAATTCCACACCGTGTGCGTCAGCCAGCGCATACAGGCCGCGCGCGAAGGCGGTCAACCAAGCCTCATCGATCTCTGGCAAGGCCAACGCCAGCGTGGCCCAGCGCGGCCGTGCGCCCATGGCGGCCAGATCAGACAGGTTGACGGCAAGCACCTTATGCCCCAGCGCCTCAGGATCGGTATCCGAGAAAAAATGTCGGCCACTGACCAGCATGTCGGTAGAGACCGCCAACTGGCGGCCCGGCATCAACGCCAGAAGGGCTGCGTCGTCACCCACACCCAGCACCGCACCCGGCGTAGGACGGGTGAAATGGCGACGGATCAGGTCAAATTCGGAGGACACCGCCTCGGCCGTCGCGCCTATCGAGCGGACCGCGCCGCTCCGACCTCGGCCTGACGCACCGCTTGCGCCAGCTTGTCGAGCACCCCATTGATGTACTTGTGACCATCGGTGCCGCCATAGCGCTTGGTCAGATCGACGGCCTCATTGAGTACGACGCGATACGGGACATCCGCCTGGTGGATCAATTCATAGCCACCCAGTAGTAACACCCCATGTTCAATCGGCGAAAGGGCCGCAATCTCACGATCCAGCATCGGGGCCAGGGCCTCGTCCAATTCCGCCACATGCTTGAGCACCCCGGCCAGGAGCGCCTCAAAATAAACAACATTGGCCTTGGCGTGAATATCCGCCGCCTCGGCCTGCGCCACCAGAACCGCCAACGAACAGTCGTTCAACTGCCACTGATAAAGTGCGCGCAAAACCAGTTCCCGCGACAGACGACGACTCCCGCCCGACTTGGCAACGGCCGGCTGCACCGGCATTTCAGTCGTGGGCATCATAATGATTTGATCAACTGAGCCATCTCTACCGCGACCCGCGCGACATCGACGCCCTTCTCATCCATGCGCACGATGGCTTGATCCTCGTTCTCCAAGGTCAGGACCGCGTTGCCGATGGGAATGCCCGTATCCAGTTGAACACGGGTGATGCCGGCGTTTGCCTCGTTCGACACCACCTCAAAGTGATAGGTCTCGCCGCGAATCACGCAGGCGATGGCAATGAGCGCGTCAAACTGCTCAGAATCCGCCATATGCATGAGCACCACCGGAATCTCCAGCGCACCGGCGACATTGACGATGCGGATGTCCGACTCAGCGACACCCAGCTTGACCAAGGTATCGACGCAAGCGGCCAGCAGCCCTTCGGTGATCGTGTGATTAAAGCGCGCACGGACAATGCCGATCCGCAAGCCTTGGCCATCGAGTGCAATTTCGCGTTCTTGAATGCGGTCGTATTGTGCCATTTTAGTTCCCCTGTTCAGCTGCCTTGTTCCATGAATCCGGTCACTTCCAGCCCGAAGCCGGTCATCGACGGCATCCGGCGCGGGTGCGACAACAAGCGCATCTTGCCCACGCCCAGATCGCGCAGAATCTGCGCGCCAATGCCGTAGTTACGCAGCTCGACCTTGCCTGCCGCCGGTTGATCCGTGTTTAGACGGTTCAATAAATCCTCACCCGTTTCCGGGCGATGCAGCAGCAGCATGACGCCGCGCTCGGCCTTCGCCATGGCCTTCATCGCCGCGTCCATGGTCCACGAATGGCCGGTCCCCGCGTCAATAAAATCGAGCACCGATACCGGCTCATGGACCCGTACCAGCGTTTCGGTATCCGCCGTAATCGCACCGCGCACCAGCGCCAAGTGCGTTTCACCGGCGGTGCTGTCGTGATAGGCCACCAACCGGAACGGCCCCCAAGGCGTTTGCACCGATTTTTCGGTCTTGCGCTCAACCAGGCCTTCGGTCTCGCTGCGGTAATGGATCAGGTCGGCGATCGTACCGATCTTGAGACCGTGTTCCTCCGCAAACACCAGCAAGTCCGGCAGACGCGCCATCGTGCCGTCGTCCTTCAAGATCTCGCAGATCACCGAGGCCGGGACCAAACCGGCCATCGCCGCCAGGTCGCAGCCGGCCTCGGTATGACCGGCGCGCTTCAGTACGCCGCCCGGTTGGGCGCGCAAGGGGAAGATGTGGCCGGGTTGAATGATGTCCGTCGCCAGCGCGTCTTTTTTTACTGCGGCGAGGATGGTGATCGCGCGATCAGCGGCCGAAATACCCGTGGTGACCCCCTCGGCCGCCTCAATCGAGACGGTGAAGGCTGTGCTGTACGGCGTCTGGTTATCGGCCACCATCTGCTTCAGGCCCAGTTGCCGGCAACGATCATCGGTCAGGGTCAGACACACCAAACCACGGCCATATCGGGCCATGAAGTTGATCGCCTCGGGCGTGGCAAACTCGGCCGCCATCACCAGGTCGCCCTCATTCTCGCGATCTTCTTCGTCCACCAAAATGACCATACGACCCGCCTTCAGTTCGGCGATGATTTCGAGGGTGCTTGCTATCGTCATTTCAATCTTTCTTTTCGATGTAGGCCATCAGGCGGTCAGCGTAGCGGGCCAGCATGTCCGCCTCCAGATTGACGCGGCCACCCGGTGTCAGGTCGCCCAGCGTCGTGTGTTCCAAGGTATGCGGGATTAAATTAATAGAGAAATCACGGCCATCAACGGTATTCACCGTGAGCGATACGCCGTTCACGGCAATGGAGCCCTTCGCCGCCAGATAACGCGCGAGCGATTCCGGCGCGCGAATGTCAAACCGGTGGCTCTCGCCGATACGGGTCAGCGCCAGCACCTCACCCACGCCATCGACATGGCCGGACACCAAATGCCCGCCCAGCCGATCAGACAGGCGCAGCGCCTTTTCCAGATTCACCCGACCACCCGCCGGAAAGCCCGTGGTGCAGGCAAAGGTTTCACCGGATACATCGACGCTGTAACGCGGCGGAGTTTGCGTTGACGGAGTTTGCGTCGTATCCAGAGCCACCACCGTCAGGCACACGCCGTTGGCGGCAATCGAGTCACCCAAGGCCACATCGGCCAGATCCAGCCCACCCGCGTCGATCACCACGCGCGCATCGGCGCCAGACAAGGGCGTCACGCTGACAATATGGCCGATGGCCTGAATGATTCCGGTAAACATGATAAAGAGCCCGCCGCTAAATACGGCCTAATTTCCAAAAGGTCGGCCATTTTAGGGGTTTTGTCGCCTCGGGAGAACCCCAATCGGCATGAAGCGCCTCAGACAGCGACAACAGGGGGTCGCACCCGGTCGCCTCGCGACAGCGTTTGACGGCTGACCAGGTACCGATATAGCCCAGCAATTGCGCCAAATTCCAGTCCGCCCACAACGCCATCTCGGGCCCGGCTAGTGGTGCAAACGGGAACGGCAGGTCACGATAACCCGTCTCGACAAGGTGACGCTCCGGCGGCCAGAAACCCGCCAGCGTCTGCTCGTAAAACGACTGAAAAGGCACGGCAATCTCGTCCGGAACGATCAGCCGCTCATAGCCCCACAGCGCCAACACCCCGCCGGGACACAGAACGCGACGCACCTCGGCATAAAAGGCCGGCAGGTCAAACCAGTGCGCCGCCTGCCCCACCGTCACCAGATCCACGCTCGCATCGACCAAACCACTGGCCTCAGCCCTCGCCACCCGGTAATCAATGCGTGGATGCGGCAGCGCCTGCGCAATCTGCGCCGCACTCGCATCGGTCGCCACCACCTGCGCAAAATGCTCGACCAACCCCGCCGCCGCCTGCCCCGTCCCGGTCGCGCAATCCCACGCGACGGCGTGCTGCTCACTCAAGCCTGCCAGAAACGCAAACAACTCGGGCGGATAACCGGGACGAAAAGTCGCATAGCCGGCAGAAACCGTAGAAAAGTGGTCTTGGAATGTCATAGGCTAGCAGTGTAGCCAAGCTGGCGCGTCATGGCGGCCTAATCGGCCCCTGCGACCTGATGATTGCCGCCCATGTACTCACTCTGGACGCGATCTTGGTCACCGACCATGGGCGCAAATTTTCCCGCGTGGCCGGGCCGCGCCGCGCCTGGAAAACTGGCTGGGAAGAATCTCTTCTCAGTGAGAAAATTCTACTTCTAATGGCCCCGCTTTTGCGGGGGATTACCCCGTAGTCTGAAGAGCACGAGCGGGGTTGCGGCGGCTTTGTTAAAGACGCGCCGGCCGCAGCGTCAAGCGCAGGTCTTCACCGACTTGCCGCACATCCTGGATCCGGAAGTCATGGCATTGCGCCATCGCGGTGTACTCGGGCAGAGCGAACAGGCCGCGTGCCGGGTCGCCCATGACCTTGGGCGCGAGGTAGGCGATCCATTCGTCGACCAGGCCAGCGGCCAGCAAGGCACCGTTGAGCTTTACGCCGGCCTCGACATGCACCTCGTTGATGCCCCGGCCAGCCAACTCGGTGAGCAAGGCGGCCAGATCCACGCGGCCGCCCGCATCCGGCTGTTCCAGAACGAGGGCACCGGCTTCGAGCAGAGCGTCACGGCGAGCGCGGTCGGCCTGGGCACAGACGATCAGGGTTGAGGAAAGGCACTCACCCGCTCCTCCAACCCCTCTCCCGGAGGGCGAGGGGGGCGGATCGAGAAGGATTTTGGCCGTTGGCGGGGTGCGCAAGCGGCTATCGACGACGATACGCAGCGGCTGGCGGCCGATGTCGCCCACCGCGTCAAAATCGCGCACGGTCATCTGCGGGTCATCGGCCAGCACGGTGCCCACGCCGGTCAGCACGGCGCAGGCGCGGGCGCGTAGGCGTTGCACATCGGCACGGGCAGCGGGGCCGGTAATCCATTGCGACACACCATTGGCGAGTGCGGTTTTGCCGTCCAGGCTACTCGCCGTTTTCAGCCGCACCCACGGGCGACCTCGCGTCATGCGGCTGATGAAGCCGGGATTGAGCGCTCGCGCTTGAGCCTCCAGCAGGCCGACCTCGGCTTGCACGCCAGCCAGCGTCAACAACTCAATACCGCGCCCGGCGACCTGCGGATTAGGATCGCGCATCGCGGTCACCACACGCACCACACCGGCATCGATCAAGGCATTGGCGCAGGGCGGGGTGCGGCCGTGGTGGCTGCACGGTTCCAGGGTGACGAAGGCGGTCGCACCGCGCGCGGCCTCGCCTGCGGCGCGCAGGGCGTGGATCTCGGCATGCGGCTGACCCGCGCGTTCGTGCCAACCCTCGCCAACGGTCTGGCCATCCTTGACGATGACGCAGCCAACGCGCGGGTTAGGCGTGGTGGTGTACAGCCCCCGTTCGGCCAGGGCCAGCGCCCGAGCCATATGGCGGTGATCGTCAGCGCTGAATGTCATCGACTTCGCGTAAGGCATCGCGGAAATCGTCCGGGTCCTGGAAGGCGCGGTACACCGAGGCAAAACGGATGTACGCCACCTTGTCGAGGCGCTTGAGTTCAGTCATCACCCATTCGCCGACGAGGCGGGAACTGACCTCGCGTTCACCCAGCGCCAGCAAGCGTTGCACGATATGCTCGATAGCCGCATCCACCTGTTCGGTTGAGACCGGCCGTTTATGCAGGGCACGGCGGAAGCCCTCACGCAGCTTGTCGCGCGAGAACTCCTGCCGCTCGCCGGACTGCTTGACCAGCGCCGGCATACGCACTTCCGCGTTTTCAAAGGTCGTAAAACGCTTCTCGCAACTCATGCAACGGCGACGGCGGCGAATGCTGCTGCCGTCTTCTGAGAGCCGGGTCTCAACGACCTGGGTCTCTGCGTGACTGCAGAACGGGCATTTCATAATGTGAGCGTAGCGTTATGAGATCCCGCCCCGAGAACCTTCGCTTCACCCCTCAAGGGGCCGTAGGGGCACCCCCCCGTGGTTGCCCATTCACCGCTAGGGCAGGCACGGGGGCCTGCCCCTACAATTAGGCCATGGGTTAACGGATATTTCCTTACCCCCAACGCCTTAAATTTCCCGCCGTAGGGGCACCCCCCCGTGGTTGCCCTGCGCCCCCCCGTGGTTGCCCATTCACCGCTAGGGCAGGCACGGGGGCCTGCCCCTACAATTAGACCATGGGTTAACGGATATTTCCTTACCCCCAACGCCTTAAATTTCCCGCCGTAGGGGCAACCCCCCGTGGTTGCCCTGCGCGCCCCCGGGGTTGCCCATTCACCGCCAGGGTAGGCACGGGGGCCTGCCCCTACAAAGGCGGCCCGGCGTGCTTCTTGAGGGGAAGTTAAAAAAGGGGGGTTATTTCCCATACACCGGCAGTTTGGCGGTCAGTTCGGCGACCTCGACCTTCACGCGGGCAATCACCGCCGCATCGCTGGGGGCGTCCAGCACATCGGCAACCAAGTGGGCCAGGCGTTCAGACTCCAATTCGCGGAAGCCGCGCGTGGTGATGGCGGGCGAACCAATGCGGATGCCGCTGGTGACGAAGGGCTTTTGCGGGTCGTTGGGGATGGCGTTCTTATTCACGGTAATGTGCGCCAGACCCAAGGCGGCCTCGGCCTCTTTTCCGGTCAGGCCCTTGGCTTGCAAATCGACCAGGAAGACATGCGAATCGGTGCGCCCGGAAACAATGCGCAGGCCGCGCTCCATCAGCACCTTGGCCATCACGCGGGCGTTTTCGACCACTTGTTCTTGGTAGCGCTTGAAGTCCTTGGACGCGGCCTCCTTGAACGCCGTGGCCTTGCCGGCAATGACATGCATCAGCGGGCCGCCTTGCAGACCGGGGAAGATGGCGGAGTTGATCGCCTTCTCGTGCTCGGCCTTCATCAGGATGATGCCGCCGCGCGGGCCGCGCAGGGTCTTGTGCGTGGTCGAGGTGACGATATCGGCGTGCGGCACGGGGTTCGGATACACGCCCGCCGCGATCAGGCCGGCGTAATGCGCCATGTCGACCATAAAGATTGCGCCGATCTCTTTGGCGACCTTGGCAAAACGCGCAAAATCAATGCGCAGGGCATAGGCCGAGGCACCGGCGATGATCAGACGCGGCTTGTGTTCACGCGCCAGCGCCTCCATCCGGTCGTAATCAATCTCTTCTTTTTTATCCAGGCCGTAGGCCACCACATTGAACCACTTGCCCGACATATTCAGCGCCATGCCGTGGGTGAGGTGGCCGCCTTCCGCCAAGCTCATCCCCATGATGGTGTCGCCGGGTTTGCAGAACGCCATCAGCACGGCCTGGTTGGCCTGCGAGCCGGAGTTGGGCTGGACATTGGCCGCCTCGGCCCCGTACAGCTTTTTCAGGCGATCGATGGCGAGTTGCTCGACCACATCGACATGTTCGCAGCCGCCGTAATAACGCTTGCCCGGATAGCCCTCGGCATACTTGTTGGTCAGCACCGAGCCCTGCGCCTGCATCACGGCCGGGCTGGTGTAGTTCTCCGAGGCGATCAGCTCGATGTGATCTTCCTGACGCTGTTCCTCGCCCTTGATGGCGGCCCAGATTTCAGGATCGGTATTCGGCAACAGATGGTCAGCGGCAAACATGGCGAAGGTTCCGTAAAGGCAGAAAGGTCGTGATTTTAGCGCAAACCCATACGCTAACGCATTTTGTGTGGCCGACTGACGCGCGTTTAGCGGGGTCGACTGACGGCAGCGAGGATGCCTTGCAGGAGCCTGACCGGGTCGGGCGGGCAGCCGGGAACCTCAACATCAACGGGGATGACATTCGAAATCTTGCCGCAGGAGGCGTAGTTCTCACCGAACAGGTCGCCCATCTCGCCACAACCGCAACCGCAGTCACCCATCGCCACCACCCATTTGGGCTCGGGGGTGGCGTCATAGGTGCGCTTTAACGCGGTTTCGAGGTTGCGCGACACCGGGCCGGTCACCAGCAAGACATCGACATGACGGGGGCTGGCGGCGAATTTCACACCGATGCCTTCGATGTTGTATTGCGGGCTACCCAAGGCGTGGATCTCCAGCTCGCAGCCGTTGCAGGAACCCGCATCGACATGGCGGATGGCGACCGCCTGGCCAAATATCTTGAGGATGTCGCGATGCAATGCTTGCATACGCACCTGCATGCTCATGTCGGCAACGGGCGCCGGTTCGGAGACGATGCCGGTCTTGAATATCTTTCTCAAAATGAGGTGGGTGGCCATTACAGATCCTGCCCGGAGTAGCTGAGGTTGAACGATTTGTTGATCAGCGGGAAATCGGGAACGATGTTACCGAGGACGCCGATCTCCAGCAGGGGCCAGTTTTGCCAGGACGGATCGTGGGGATGGACGCGATCCAGCCGCCCATCGGCACCGATGCGCAGCGCGACCAGCACCTCGCCGCGCCAGCCTTCGACCCAGCCCAAGCCTTCGCAGACGCCGTTCACGCTCGGCAGCGGGGTACGAATCTCGCCTGTCGGCATTCGCTTGAGGATGGCCTCGATCAGGCGCAGCGATTCAAACACCTCGGCAAAGCGCACCTCAGCGCGGGCCAGCACATCGCCCCGACGATGGGTGGCCATGTTGACCTCCAACTGGTCGTATGGCGCCTGCGGGAATTGCGCCCGCGCATCCCACGCCTGGGCGCTGGCGCGGCCGGCGAGCCCGGTCAGACCGAGTTGTGCCGCGAGCGCAGGCTTGCAAATGCCGGTATTGGAAAAACGGTCTTGCAAGGTGGCGTGCTCGTCGTAGATGGCCTTGAGTTCGGCCACTTCGTTGCGCAACGGGGCGATATGGCGATGCATCTCGGCCGCGCCTTCGGCGGACAGGTCGGTCGCCACGCCGCCAGGGACGATGCAATCGAATAGATAACGGTGGCCGAAATGGCGCGCCGTCAGACGCAACCATTCTTCCTTGAGCCGCCAGAATTGATTGAAGGCGAAACCCAGCGCCACATCGTTGCCGAGATAGCCGATATCGCCCAGGTGGTTGGCGATGCGCTCGATCTCCAGGAACAGGGCGCGTAGCCAGACGGCGCGCACCGGGATCTCGGCGTTCAGGGCCTGTTCCACCGCCATGCAATAGGCCCAGGCATAGGCGCTGTGGCTATCGCCAGAAACCCGGCCCGCCAGACGCGCGCCACGGTCGATGTCCATGCCCTCGAAGCGTTTTTCGACGCCTTGGTGGGTATAACCCAAGCGCTGCTCTAGCTTAAGCACGCGCTCGCCGATGATAGAAAAACGAAAGTGGCCCGGTTCGATGGTGCCTGCGTGAATCGGCCCGACCGGGATTTCGTGGACACCTTCGCCAGCGACGCGAATGAACGGGTAGGCGTCCAGCTCGCGCGTCGGGGCGGCGTCAAAATCACGGCGCAACGGAAAGCTGTCGGCCGGCCAAGCGCCGTGGCGTAGCCATTTTCGATCATCCACCGCGCCTTCGGCACGAATCCCCAGCAGATCAAATGTGGCCCGTTGCATGCGATCGGCCTGCGGGAAAACAGCGGACAGATCGGGGTAAATCGGCGCATCGGCGGGCAGGCTGGCGCGCAGCCAGGCCAGGCCGTCGGCGGTGACGAAGACTGCGTTGATGGCAAAGCCCCCGCCCAGATGCCGGTCATCGCTGCCCCACAGCGCAATCAGTTGTCCGCCTTGGTCTTTGACGCCTTGCGCTAGCGTGGTCAGGCGGCGCGCCTCGATCTCGCCAAAGCCGATATGCGGCCCTTTAGGGTTGAGGTACCCGTCTTTATCCCCTGTTTGCATCAGTGCGCTCCCAACAGTTGCGCGGCTTGGGTGTACCAGCCGGCCAGATAGGGCGGAATGAACAGGCCCAGCATCAGTACCAGTCCAAGGTGCAGGAACACCGGCGCCAGCGCCGGTTGATGTGGCAGACGCGGGTGCTCGGTTTCGCCAAACACCATCGGCTGCACCTTGCCAAAGATGGCGGCAAAGGCCACGCCCAAGGCGGTGAGCAGGAAGGGCGTGGCCCAAGGGTGCTCGTGCATGGCGGTGGTGATAATCAGGAACTCGCTGGCAAACACGCCGAACGGGGGTACGCCGAGGATGGCGATGGTGCCCAGCATCAGGCCCCAGCCAATGGTCGGATGGGTTTTGATGAGGCCACGGATGCCGTCCATCCTCTGCGTGCCGGCGCTTTGGGTGGCGTGGCCGACGGCGAAGAAGATGGCGGATTTGGTTAGGCTATGCATGGTCATGTGCAGCAGGCCGGCAAAGCTGGCCACCGCGCCGCCCATGCCGAAGGCGAAGGTGATGAGGCCCATGTGCTCGATCGAGGAATACGCAAACATGCGCTTCACATCGGTCTGGCGTTTAATCAGGAAGGCGGCGACCACCACCGACAAGAGGCCAAAGCCCATCATCAGGTTGCCGGCCATCTCCGGGTTGGCGGTTTCGCTCAGGGCGCCATCGACCAGCACCTTGGAGCGCATCACGGCATACAGCGCCACATTCAGCAGCAAGCCTGAGAGCACGGCAGAAATGGGCGTTGGGCCTTCGGCGTGGGCATCGGGCAGCCAGTTATGCAGCGGCGCCAGGCCCACCTTGGTGCCATAGCCGACCAGCAGGAAGACGAAGGCGAGTTGCAATACGGTCGGCTCAAGCTGGGTCTTGACCGCGTTGAGGTGGGTCCAGAGCAGCGCGCCGCCGCCGGAACCGAGAACCTTTTCTGCGGCGAAATACAGCAGGATGGTGCCGAACAGGGCCTGGGCGATACCGACGCCGCAGAGGATGAAATATTTCCAGGCCGCTTCCAGCGAGGCCGGGGTGCGATACAGCGACACCAGCAGCACGGTGGCGAGGGTGGCACCTTCCATCGACACCCAGAGGATGCCCATGTTGTTGGTGGTCAGCGCCAGCAACATGGCGCCGATAAAGATTTGGTAGCTGGCGTGATACAGGCGCAGACGGCCCACGCTGAGGCGGCCATGCTGTTCCTCGATGCGCATGTACGGGCGTGAAAACAGCGCCGTGGTGAAGGCCACGAAGGCGGTGAGAGCGACCAGAAACACATTAAACGAGTCGATGAAGAACCCGCCGTCCGCCGTGGTCATCGGCCCGTCACTGATAATGCCCACGGTCAGCCAAGTCGCCGCCAGCAGGGTGAGCAGGCTGAACAGGGCGTTAATCTCGGGTGCACGGCGATGGTTGCCGCTCAAGGCCAGGAGGACCCCGCCTGCCAGCGGAATGCCGAGTAGGATGTATATCTCCATGGCCTAGTGTTCTTTCAGTTTTTCCATGTGCTTCAGATCCAGCGAGTCGAAGGTCTCGCGAATCTGGAAGAAGAAGATGCCCAGCACGAACATGGCGACCAGCACATCCAGCGCCACCCCCAGCTCTACGACCAACGGCATGCCGTAGGTCGCACTGGTGGCAGCGAAGAACAGGCCGTTTTCCATGGCCAAAAAGCCCAGCACCTGCGGGATGGCCTTGCTGCGCGTAATCATCATCAAGAAAGAGAGCAGCACACAGGCCATGGCAATGCCCAATGTTGAACGGGTAATGGTGCCGGACATCTGCGAGATCGGCAGGGCCAGATTGAAGGCAAAGATCACCAGGGCGATGCCAATCAGCATGGTGGTGGGGATGTTGATCATCGGCTCGACATCGCGATCGACATCCAGCTTTTTCACCAGGCGGAAGAAGATCCAGGGCATGACGATGACCTTGAGTACCAGGGTAATGGCGGCGGAGTAGTAAAGATGAGGCTGATCGGTCGCCCAGGCGACCAGTGTGGTCGAGGCCGCCAGCGCGGCGCCTTGCCAGGCAAACAGGGTGACCAGACCGACGATGCGGCGCTGCGACAGCATGGCAAACGAGATCAGCAACAACAGCGCCGCCAGCAGGTTGACGACTTGCAGGTAAAAACCGAGGTCGAATTTCATTGAACTTCCAGCAGGAAATGGATCAGCATGCCCAACACCGCCAGCAGGAATGCGGTGCCCAGAAATTCCGGGGCGCGAAAGATGCGCATCTTGGCTGAAATGGTTTCCAGAAAGGCCAGGCCCGCACCACCCGCGATCAACTTCAGCCCCAGCGCCAGCGCCGCAAAAGGCAGCGCACCGAGGTCGCCAGCCGCCGCAATGCCCCAGGGCACGAACAAGGCGATGCCCAGCGTTGAGTAGGTGAACAGCTTGAGTGCCACGGCCCATTCGATCAGGGCCAGATGGCGGGCGGAATACTCCAGGATCATCGCCTCATGGATCATGGTCAGTTCCAGGTGGGTGGTGGGGTTATCCACCGGGATGCGGGCGTTTTCAGCGGTCGAGATCATCCAGAAGGCCACGAGCGCGAAGGCCATGCTGGGGTAGATGAAGAATTCCTTGTGCGCCAGGGTTTCGACGATGACCGGCAGTTCGGTCGAACGAGAGATCAGGCTGGCGGTAAAGAACACCATCAACAGCGCCGGTTCGGCCAGGAAGGAAACCATCATCTCGCGGCGTGCGCCCAGCGTGCCAAACGAGGTGCCGATGTCCATGGCCGCGAGGGCGAGGAAGACCCGCGCCAGCGCAAATACGCCGACCAGGGCAATGACATCAGCGGCGGGCGAAAATGGCAGATCGTTGAACAGCGTCGGCACGATGCCCGCCGCCAGCGCCATGCAGGCAAAGATCATGTAGGGCGCAAAGCGGAACAGCGGCGTGGCCGAATGCGCGATCACCGCGTCCTTGTGGAACAGCTTGCGAATGACGCGGTAAGGCTGGGTGATCGGCGGCGCACTGCGGCCCTGCAGCCAGGCACGACACTGATTGACCCAGCCCATCAGCAGCGGCGCCAGCAAAATGGCCATAAGCGTTTGGGCAATCTGGAAGAAAAGTCCGGTACTCATGGCCTTAGCGGGTGGTAGTAAATACGAGCAGGAAAATCAGCGTAGCAAAGCTGTAAATCAGATACCACTGAATGCGACCGTGTTGCAGTCGGCCGACCTGTTCCGAGGCCCAGCCGGTCAGACGGGCGATGGGCTGATAAAGCAAGGACCACAGTTTGTCGTTGGAGGCACCGTGATAGCGCGGCTGGCGGTCGAATGGGCTGGGCATGTCGCGCTCGACCTCCATGAAGCGCTCGAAGATCTGCCGGATTGGCTGACCGAAGCCCTCGGCGCTGTCTTGCATACGGGCATCCTGCTCGGGGTAGCCGCAATCCCAGGGGTCGGCACGGCGCACCCGACCGTGATAGATGCGCCGCACCCAGACAAAGGTGAGCAGCAGCACCGCGACCACGACGGCGAGGAAGATCAAGGGCGAATAGCTGGCGCGTTCGCTCGAGATCGGTGCCAGGAATAGCCATTGCTGGGCATCGTTGACCAAGCTGTGCGCCGTCAGCATCTGCACCACCGGGCTTAGCAGATGGATGACCTGCGCGGGAAACAGGCCCAGCAATACGCATCCGACGGCCAGCCAGATCATCCCCAAGCGCTCGCGCCAACCGGCTTCGTGCGCATGTTGCAAATCGGCGCTGCGGGGTTGACCGAGAAAGATGACACCAAAGAACTTGACCATCACATAGGCCGACAGCGCCGCCGCCAGCGCAATCGAAGCTGCCGCGACCGGAATCACCATATGGAGATAGTTTTGTGTCAAGTCAGGGGTGAACAGAAAGGCTTGTAACAACAGCCACTCCGAGACAAAGCCGTTGAGCGGCGGCAGCCCGGCGATGGCCAGCGCACCTATGAGGGTTAGCCAGGCCGTCCACGGCATGGTGCGCATCAACCCGCCCAGCGCACCCATCTGGCGGACGCCCGTGGCGTGCAATACCGAACCCGTACCCATGAACAGTAGCCCCTTGAAAAAGGCGTGGTTAATGGCGTGGTACAGCATCGCTGTCAGCGCCAGCGCGGCGAGCGCACCCTTGCCGTCGGTGTAAAAGATCAGGGTGAGACCAAAACCGGCCAGCAGGATGCCGATGTTTTCGATCGACGACCAGGCCAGCAGCCGCTTCATGTCCGACTGCACGGCGGCAAAGATGACGCCATAGAGCGCCGTCATCAGGCCCAGCGCCAAGGCCAGCGTGCCCCACCAACTGGCCTGAACGGTCATCAGGTCGAAGGTCACGCGCAGCAGGCCGTAGAGGGCCATCTTGAGCATGACGCCGGACATCAGCGCCGACACCGGTGAGGGCGCGGCGGGGTGCGCCTCGGGCAGCCAGATGTGCATGGGCACCAGACCGGCCTTGGCGCCAAAACCGAACAGCGCCAGCAGAAAAGCCACCGACGACCAGAACGGCGTCAGCTCGGCATAACGCATGTATTCAAAGGTATAGGCATGCATATTGGCGACCTCGCCGCCTTGCAGCACACCGAAGCAGAGTAGCAGCGACACCGCACCCACATGAGCGATCAGCAGATACAAAAAGCCCGCCCTGCGAATCTCGGGGACGCTGTGATCGGTGGTGACCAGGAAGTAGGACGACACCGCCATCAACTCCCACGCCACCATAAAGGCATAGGCATCGTCCGCCAGCAGCACCATCGCCATGCCGGCCAGAAACAGGTAATACCAGAGGGTGAAGAGCGCCAGCGTGCCGGCCGCCATGCTTTTCAGGTAGCCGCTGGCATAAACGGTGATGCCAGTCGCGGCGCCGCCCAGCAGCGTCAGAAAGAAGCCGGACAGCGCGTCCAGACGCAGATGAAACGGCAGCCCCGGCAAGCCCAGCGGCAGGATTAAATGATCTGGACTGCCCAACAGTACAGTCACGCCAACGCCAGCCATGAACAGCGCGCCCAGTGCGCCGAGCGGGAAGATAAGACCGGTAATGAGGCGTGGACGGGTTTGCAGAAACAGGCTGGCAAAGCCAAGTGCCAACCAATACAGCACTCCACCCCAGGCGCCTTCCAGGGGCATGAAATCAAGAAAGAAAGGGGGTTCCAATGTCTAATTCCGGAGTGTTAGTGGCAGATTATGCCACCTTAGGGTGTACTGGGCAGAATAGATCGTCCGATGCCTGATCACCGAGCCGCTCATAGATGGCGGCAATCGCCTGGTCTTCGGTGGCAAAGATGTTGTGTGCGCCGACCCGTTCCAGCAAGCCCGTATGGCGCATGACATCCAACACCTGCTTCTTCAGGCCGGAAAAAACAATCTGGGTGCCGCCATCACGCAGACGCTCGACCAGGTGATGCACCACCTCTTCGCCCGAGGCGTCGAGCTGGTTGATCGCATCGCCCACCACCAGTACGAATTTGGCGTTGGGTTTGTTGGCGACGGCTTCGAGAATGGTGTCCTCGAAATAGGCCACATTGGCAAAATACAGCGAGCCGTCAAAGCGCATGGCGATGATATGCGGGCTCGTCGGAATATCAGGATTCACCTTGATATCGCGCAGGGTGCCGTCGCTGAAGCGACCCAGCTGGGCGACGCGCGGCTCCATGGTACGGTAGAGATAAAGCAGGATGGCCAACCCGGCGCCAATCATGATGCCTTTGTCCAAGTGCGGCGCGACCAGCAGCGTGGCGACAAAGGTGACGATGGCGGCAATGCCGTCGTGACGACTGGCGTGCCAAGCGTGTGTAACTGCCTTGAAATTTACCAGACCACTCACCGCCATGATGATGACTGCGGCCAGCACGGCTTGCGGCAGATGGTAGAGCAAGGGGGTGAGGAACAGCAGGGTGAGTAGCACGAACAGCGCGGTCATCACCGCCGCCATGCCGGATTGGGCACCGGCGTTGAAGTTGACCGCCGAGCGCGAGAACGAGCCGGAAACCGGGAACGCCTGAGTAAAGCCACCGACGATATTGGCCAGTCCCTGACCGATCAGTTCCTGGTTGGGGTCCACCTTTTGTTTGGCCTTGGTGGCCAGCGCCTTGGCAATCGAGATCGCCTCCATAAAGCCCACCAAAGAGATGACAATGGCCGCAGACAGCAGCGAACCCAAGGCATTCATGTTCAGGGACGGCATCGCTATGGCGGGTAGGCCTTCGGGTACCTTGCCGACCACATCACCGCCGCCAACCAGCTTGAAGTTGTCGCCCTGGATGCTACGGATGTTGTAGCGATAGCCATCGGTGGTGATTCCCTCAGGCACCCGATCGGCCATGTAGATAACGACGGTGGCATTATTGGCATCTGCCACGCGCGCGACCGGTGTATGGCGCAGGATCTTCTTCAGATTGTTGGCGGCCAATTCGGCATGCTCGGCGTTTATTTCGGCCAGCTCCAGCTCATAGGACAAGCGTGCCGCCTCAGCGCTATGCGGGCCCTTAAGCTTTTGAACCTGCTTGTACTGGCCGGCCAATGCGAACTTGGCCGTGGCCAGTCGGACCTGTTCGATCTGAGCTTGCGCAACTTGCGACACCTTGGCGGCCAGTTCGTTGTCGGCAATCAGCGCTTGAGTGCCGGTGGCGTTTTTCTCGAAATCGATCGCCCATGAAAGCGTGGTGGCAATCACCACAGCGATGAGCACGCCCGGCCATTTGGGCTGGTACTTCTTGATGAGCCACATCAGCGCAATAGCCAGCACGCCCATAGCGAAAGTGGGCAGATGGGTGTCGGAGAGTTGCAGGATGACGCCCCAGATATCGTTGAGGAAATGCTCAGAACGACCCATCGGAACTCCGAACAGCTTGGAGAACTGCGACAGGCCGATGATGATGGCCGCCGCGTTGGTAAAGCCCACAATCACAGGGTGGCTGAGGAAGTTGACCACTACGCCCAGTTTGAACACCCCAAGACCCAGCTGGACGACGCCGACCATCAGCGCCAGCAGAATGGCCAGGGCAATGAATTGGTCCGAACCAGGCGCGGCCAGCGGCGCCAGCGAAGAGGCCGTTAGCAGCGACACCACCGCCACCGGGCCGGTGCCGAGAAAATTGGAGGAGCCCATCATCGACGCGATGGCCACCGGTAGAAAGGCCGCGTACAGGCCGTAGTAAGCGGGCATGCCGGCTAGTTGCGCGTAGGCCATCGACTGCGGAATCAGCACCAGGGCAACGGTGATTCCAGCCATGAAATCGGGCTTCAGTTTTTCCAGTCTGATAGGAAACCAGCGCAGAAAGGGCAGGTGGCGGGTCAGGTTTTGCATGTTGTTTTCAGTCAGGTTTCTTCCGGCAGATCGGGGTGATCAGAGGCGGCAATCAAAGGGCAGTCGAGTCGTGCCCAAGGGTCTTGGCCTTCGATAGACCAAGCAGCGGGCCGTCCTACGACTACGGAGATGATGCATTCGTGGCGGTGGGCGTAACTGACGACATCCTTGGCCTTGAGGTCGGCGATAGGGGTGATGCGGCTGGGGGTTCCATTGCGGGTCAGATTGCTAACCTCTGTTTCAACCCAGCGCCAATCGGGTCTTCCGGGATCGGCTAAAACCTCTAGCTCGGCGTTCATGCGTTTGGCCAAGCTGGTGGCGACGCGCAATAGGCGCTCGACCGGCGAGCCCAAGCGAAGTGCGAGCAAAACACGGTGTTTAAGCATGACCGAAAGGCACCCAAGATCTGAGTGCGCCCCGAGGGCCGGCGCGATAACCGCGCAAAGCCAGCTTGGGCAGGGTGGGATCAGTGAGTGCCCTGATCAGGTCACGAATAAAACAAAGCACGGCGCGCATGGCAGTCTCCATAGGATCACGGAACCAGTAGCAAGTGCCGTGCCAGTATCGCAACCTGTTGAAATGAAACAAATGTTTGAATCGGCGCGCGGTGTTTTTGCGACCAAAACGATGCACATTGCAACACGCCCTGCGTGAGCACATACAAACACCCAACAGATCATCGTGTTAACAAATTAACGCCGAGTTGCGGTATGCAACATCTGTTAAAATTGCAACATGCGCTCACTGCAAGGGAAGATCATCTTTGTGTACTTGGCCCTCGTCGTCCTGACGATGGGCTTGGCCTTGATGGCCTTGCTGGAGGTCAACCTGATTGCCAACAAGGTGCGTTCCGGTAGCCGAATCAGCGAGTTTTTCGATGCCACACTGGAGCTGCGCCGTTTCGAAAAGAATCATTTTCTCTATGGCAAGCCCGCCGATTTGGCTGAAAACACCCGCTATACCCTACGCGCCATTGATTTGCTGGCGCGCGAGCGCGAGGTGTTCGCTGCCGTTCTGGGGAATGAACCGGTCAACCGGCTTTCTATCGATCTAAGGCGTTACCGGCAATTGATGGAGGCCTCCGCCTGGCAACCGCAAAACGAGACACTGACCGCCGAGGTGCGCGTACTGGGGCATCACATCGTGACGGCGGGTGAGACGCTGGCCAGCCGTGAGCGCGCAAGCCTGAATGCCGCCTTGTCTGCGCACCAGCGCAACTTTCTGATCTGGGTCTCCGTGGTCGTAGCCTTGCTTGCGCTGGCGGGCGTGCTGCTGGTGCGCTGGGTGACACGCCCCCTGAAGGCGATGGAGGCACGGATGGGGGCGGTCGCGCAAGGCCATCTGGCCCGTCTCGATCTGGATGTGCGGGAGCGTGAACTGGCCTCTCTGGCAGAGGCCTTCAACCATGTGCTGGATGAACTGGAGCGCCGCCAGGGTACTTTGGTACGCGCTGAAAAATTGGCCTCGCTGGGCACTCTGTTGTCTGGAGTCGCGCATGAGCTGAACAACCCGCTGTCCAACATCTCGTCTTCGGCGCAGATTTTGGTCGCGGAACCGGATTGCGCCGCCGAATTCAGGGGGCAGTTGCTGATCGATATTGATGCGGAAACCCGGCGTGCCGCGTCGATTGTGCGTTCCCTGCTTGACTATGCCCGCGACAGCCACTTCCGTCGACAAGCTCTGAATCTCTCAGACCTGGTCGATGAAACCCTGCGGTTTTTGAAAAACCTGCACCCCGCCGGGATCGAGTTACGGGTTGAGGTACCCGCCCATCTGACGCTGCAGGGGGATCGTGCGCGCCTGCAGCAGGTCTTGATCAACCTGATCCGCAATGCCTTCGAAGCGATGGGCGACTACGGTGAACTGAGTATCGTGGCCTCCCAAGGCACAAAAAGGCTGGCTGGCGGGCCGGCAGAGACGGTGATCGACCTGATCGTGTGTGATCGGGGGACGGGCATTCCGGTCGAAGTATTGCCGCGCATCTTTGACCCCTTCTACACCACCAAGCCGGTGGGCCACGGCAATGGCCTGGGCTTGTTCATCGTCCACGAAATCGTGGCAGAGCACGGCGGCACGATCAGCGCCGAAAACAGCCCCGAAGGGGGCGCTTGTTTCCATCTCCGTCTGCCCATCATCGGGGCGGATGCTTACTTGAGCGAAAAATCATGACGGCAAGACTGTTGATTGTGGATGACGAAAAGATTGCGCTACGCAATCTGGAGCATGTATTGGGCAAGGAGGGTTATGAAGTCAGCACCACGCAAAGTGGCAGCCAGGCATTGAGCCTGCTCGACAGCAAGCCCTTCGATGTGGTGCTAACCGACCTGAAGATGGACAAGGTGGATGGCATGCAGGTGTTGCGTCGTTGCAAGGCCAATCACCCGGATACCGAGGTGATCATGATGACGGGCTTCGCCACCCTGGAATCGGCCGTGGAGGCTATGAAGGAAGGGGCTTTCCACTATGTGGCCAAACCCTTCCATCTGGAAGAGGTCAAAAAAACCGTAGCTGAGGCGCTGGAAAAATTACGCCTGCGGCGCGAAAACCATGCCCTGCGCGAACAGCTATCGGCCATTCAAGGCAAGACGCGCATCCTGACCCGCGATGGCGCGATGCAAAAATTGCTGGATACCGCCCGGCAAGTTGCGCCAACCGGTTGCAATGTGCTTATTTCGGGAGAATCCGGCACCGGCAAGGAGCTGTTTGCGCGCTACCTTCACGAGCATGGCGCGCATGCTGAGGGGCCGTTCATGGCCATCAACTGCGGCGCATTCAACGAGGATCTACTGGCCAACGAATTGTTCGGTAACGAAAAGGGGGCCTTTACAGGCGCGATCGGCAAGCGGGGGCTGATCGTCGCGGCGCAGGGCGGCACGCTGTTTCTCGACGAGATCACCGAGATGTCGCCGGCCATGCAAGTGAAACTGCTGCGGGTGACACAGGAGCGGGAGGTGCTGCCACTGGGTAGCACCCAATCCATCAAGGTCGATGTGCGTTTTGTGGCGGCGAGCAATCGCGACATGAAAGCCTGGGTCGCCGAGGGGCGCTTCCGTCAGGATCTGTGGTTCCGCCTCAATGTGGTGAATCTGCATATTCCACCGCTATCGCAGCGGCGTGAAGACATCCCCTTGCTGGCGCAGCATTTTCTGGCGCGCTCGGCCCCGCTCATGGGCAAGGATATCCGCGACCTTTCGGAAGAGGTCATGGCCCTTCTGAAGGCCTACGACTTCCCGGGCAATGTGCGCGAACTTGAAAACATCATCGAACGCGGCGCGGCCTTGTGTCAGGGTAATCGCATCGAGGCCGCGCATCTGCCTGACGACCTGCGCGACCTGACCCTCCGCGCCTTCCGCCGCAAGGACGGCCAAGTGCCGACGCTGGAAGATCAGGAGCGTGATTACATCCTCTGGGTGCTGGATGAGGCTAACGGCAACCAGACGATAGCCGCGCAAATGCTCGGCATCGACCGGGTGTCGCTGTGGCGCAAGCTGAAGCGATACAACGCCGAACAGGGATAGATCGGCGCCGCTAAAACTCGTTGCGGATGCGTTTGTAGCCGCGCACCAGTTCCAGATTGGCCTGAGTCACGCTTTCCGAAAGGCTGGTTTCATCGGTCGTCACCGGCGTGATTTTGGCCAGTTCGGCATCGGAATGCACATTGGTGGTGGAGGGGATGTGGAACCCCGGCGGCACATGGCAGCCCTCAATAACCGAGTTGTGCCGTACCACTGAGCCTGCGCCGACGGTGCAATTGAACAGCACCGAATTGAACCCGATAAAGCATCTATCGCCCACCACACAAGGGCCATGCACGATAGACCGATGGGCGATCGAAGTGCCCTCGCCAATGAGGACCGGACTGCCGGCCTTGCAGTGAATCACCACGCCATCCTGAATGTTTGAGTTGGCGCCGATCACGATGGCCTCCATTTCACCTTCGTCATTCACCTCGTCGGCGCGGATGACCGCATAGGGGCCGATAAACACATTTTCTTCCACGATTACCTTGCCGCAGAGGATGGCGGTAGGGTCGACGAAGGCCGTCTCGTGAACAACAGGCACATCGCCATTGGGGTTGCGTCGGATCATGGGAACTCCAGTAAGAACTGTGCCCGTAATTATGCAAGCATCAAGAACCCCGGGCTAGAAATAAATACAACTTATCAGGATGCGAGCATCTACTTGGTAGAATGGTTGCTCATAGCAACTGTTGTGTTGCGCTTTGTAATTATGATCTGGCCGCTAGATACCTAGACCGGCCTTTGTTGACTGGCCCCCCGAATGATGAATCCGCTGCTGCTCCGCCTGTTCCCCTTCCTTGCTTGGTTTCCGATCAGTACGACCCTGTTGCGTGGTGACATCATCGCCGGCATTACAGGTGCATTGGTCCTAGTACCGAAAGCGATGGCCTATGCGCAGCTCTCTGGTTTGCCAATTTATTACGGCCTGTATGTAGCACTGGTTCCCGCGGTCTTGGGCGCCCTGTGGGGATCGTCACGGCAACTTTCTACCGGGCCGGTGGCCATCGTCTCGCTGATGACCGCAGCGGCCATCACCCCACTTGCCGTCCCGTTCTCGGAAGAATTCATTGGTCTAGCGCTGGTGCTGGCCTTCTTGGTGGGTCTGATCCAATTCCTGCTGGGGGCGTTCAAGCTGGGCACCATCGTCAACTTTGTGTCGCACCCGGTCATTCTGGGCTTCATGAACGCGGCCGCCATTATCATTGCCTTGTCGCAGTTGGACATGTTGCTGGGCATCCCCAAGGGCCGCAGTGACTCCTTCCTGTTCGATATCTGGGAGATGTTTGGCTATCTGCCGCAAACACACCTGCCGACTTTGGCCATGTCGGCCTTCGCCCTAGCACTCATGCTGGGTCTAAAAAAGATCCCCGCCCTCTCCAAGCTCTCCGTCCTGATCGCCGTCGTGGCCACCATCATCGTCAGCGCCGTCATCGAATTCGAACACAAGACGCATAACAACGCTGAGCAGATTTCCGATCAAGCCACACAGCAAATTGCACGCGATTACATCACCTCTGCCCGGCTCATCCAGTCCATGAATGTGCAGGCCACCGAACTTTCCAGTCAAATGCGTGAGGCCAGCAAGGCGCACGATATCCGCACGGTCACCGATCTGGAATACACCATCGACCTGATGAAGATGGACCTCCAGACCCTGGAGGCCGACAACAAAGGGCGGATGCATGCCATGCGCAAGCTCCAGTTTGAGCGTAGCCAAGGCAACGAAGACACGGCCACCCAGCTCTTCTTGCAAGGCCAAGTCCCTGCCGGCGTTGAAACGGATGGTCGTCTCTGGCACATCAAGAAGATCGAAAAGAATGAACTGAAATTGGTCGGCGGCGGCGATGTGGTGGGCAAGATCCCCGCTGGCCTACCCTCTTTCCGCATCCCCCCCTTGTCTCTGGACACCATCGTCGCCTTGCTCTCGGCCGCCTTTATCATCGCCTTGGTCGCCTTCATGGAATCCATCTCCATGGCCAAGGCCCTAGCCGCGCAAACCAAACAGCGCCTCGACCCGAATCAAGAATTGATTGGCCAAGGTCTGGCCAACATAGGCGGCTCCTTCTTCCAGTCTTATCCGGCTTGTGGATCTTTTACGGGCTCAGCCATCAACCTGCAGGCCGGCGCCAAGACGGGCTTCGCCATGGTGTTTAACGGCATTTTCGTGGCCGTCACCCTGCTGCTCCTGACGCCGTATCTGTATCACCTGCCCAAGGCCACGCTGGCGATCATCATCCTGCTGGCGGTCACCAGCCTGATTACGCCCAAGGCGCTAAAGCACACTTGGCAAGCGAGCCGGACCGACGGCATCGTCGCCCTGACCACCTTCGTCATTACCCTACTGGCCGCGCCGCACTTAGACAAGGGCATCATGATCGGCGCGATCCTGGCGATCCTGCTCTTCCTGTATCGCACCATGAAGCCGCGCGTCGCCATCCTCGGTCGTTTTAGCGATGGCACCCTGCGCGACATCAAGGTAAACCCGAACTTGGCCACCAGCAAACATGTGGTGGCGATGCGGTTTGACGGCTCGCTCTATTTTGCCAACATTGCCCATTTTGAGGATGCTGTGCTGGAAGCCGTGGCCGACCACCAGGACGCCAAGTATGTATTGGTCGTGGGCGATGCCATCAATCAGCTCGATGCCTCTGGTGAGGAGGTGGTGCATCACTTGGTCGAGCGCCTGCGCGACTCGGGTGTCGAAATCATCTTCTCTGGCTTGAAGAAACAGATCCTAGATGTCATGCGCGCCACCGGCCTGCTCGAATTTATCGGCAGCCAGAACCTGTTCGCCACCGAAAACCAAGCCTTGGCGGCCATCTACGAGCGTTTGGGTGAAGAGGCCGCAGACGATCTGCTGTGCCCGATGCCCCCCAACTGGAAGAACACCTAACGGTTCTTAACCGAGGCGGCCCTGGCCGCCTCTTCTACAAATCGATTAAGGAGAAGCCCCATGATTGCCAGTCATGTAATAGATATAACGGTCTCTTTAGATGAGTATCCAACGGTCGATCTGACCGCCACCCTGTACGAGACATTCAAGGCCCTGACAAGCCGGGCGCAAGAATCGGGGCATCGCTATAGACATGCCTTGGTGCTCAACCAAAAAGGGGAACTGGCCGGCATTATTGGTATGCGTGAACTCTTGCACGGACTCTTTCCGATCTATCTACGCGGCCATGAACAGCATCATTTCAAGGGCATCTCGAGCGAAGTGGCTGGCCTCGCCAGCCTCTGGAACGACACCTGCGACGAAGAGTGCCCAGCGGCCGCAAAACGACCGATTCGTGACTTCATGGGCCCCATCAAAGGAACGCTTGATAGCCAGGACCCCATCTCCTTGGCCGCCTACCTCATGGTAACCCAACAAGCCAGCCTGCTACCCGTGACCGAACACGGCCGTGTCATCGGCGTTTGCCGCCTGACCGATGTTTTCGAGATAGCGAACGAACACATCCAGAACGAGAGCATCCATCATGGCCAATAACCATTCATCCGTTTCTATTACCATAGAAAAATCGGGCCTTGACCTAAAAAAAATAGGCATCTTGCTGTTGGGCATGCTGGTCTTTCTGGTCATTTATTTCGCACCCCCTTGGGCCGATGCCATCGACCCGGCGGGCAAGCACTTCGCGCTCTCGCCCGAGGGCAAGGCCGCCATTGGGCTGTTTCTGATGGCCGGCATCTGGTGGGTGTTCGAGGTCATCCCCATCGGCGTCACCGCCATCGCTATCGGCGTCTTCCAGGCGCTGTTCGCCATCCGCCCGGCCAAGGAAGCCTTCCGCGACTTCATGGACCCCTCGGTGATGTTCATCTTCGGCGCCATGATGATCGGAATGGCCTTCACCAAGACCGGTCTGACCAAGCGCATCGCCTACAAAATGCTCGCCATCGTCGGCGAAAACACCCGCACCATCCTGCTCGGCTGTCTCGTCGTCACCGCCCTACTCGCCCATGTCATGGCGCACACGGCAGTCGCGGCGACGATGTTCCCGATCCTGCTCGCGGTGCTGGCGCTCTACAAGGAAGACCAAGGCACCTCGCGCTTCGGCAAGAGCCTGTTCATCGGCATGGCCTGGGCAGCCGGCGCAGGCAGCATCATCACTTTCCTCGGCGCCGCGCGCGGCCCAGCGGCAGCGGCCATGTTCTCCGAATTCACCGGTCGCACGGTGAGTTTCTTCGATCTGCCGCTGTTCCTCGGCCTGATCGGCTGGGGCATGGTATTCCTGATCTGGATCTACCTCTCCATCGTTTTTAAGCCCTCCAAGGCCACCATTCCCGGTCTGCGCGACAAGGTAGCCAAGCTTTCCCGCACGCTCGGCCCGCTGAGCAAGAACGAAATCTTTGTGCTGGCCTGCGTCGCCCTCGTTGTGCTGTTGATGGCGCTGCAATCAGCGGTGCCGGCGCTGAGAAGCATCGATCGCTCCGCACTGATGCTCACCTCCACGCTGCTGTTCTTTATCTTCAGCGTGCTCAAGGTAGAGGACCTCGAGGAATTGCCTTGGAACATCATCCTGCTCTTCTCGGGTGCCATGAGCATCGGCTTCTGCCTGTGGAAAACCGGCGCCGCCGAGTGGATGGCGGTCACCTGGCTTGGCGCGCTCACGGACGCACACTGGTGGGTCTTCATCATGGGCATCTCCGCCTTCGTGCTGGTGATGACCAACTTCATCATGAATGTCGCCGCCATCGCCATCTCGCTGCCGGTCTCGCTGGTGATCGCCCGCTATCTCGGCGTCGCGCCCGATGTGATCTTCTATGCCTCGCTGGTCACCGCCGGCATGCCCTTCGTGCTGCTGATCGGCGCCGCACCCAACGCCATCGCCTACGAGTCGAAGCAGTTCACGCCCGGCGAGTTCTTCTGGCACGGGCTGGCGATGAGCGCCATCCTGCTCATCGTGCTCGGCGTGGCCCTGGTCACCCTCTGGCCGTGGCTCGGGATGTCTATTCTGGCAAAGTGACGCCGAACGCAGATGACGGATTCAGGTCTGAAGTGCAACCGCGTTATGACGCGAGTGCCGTTGCAATCAGGGTTGCACTTCGAACTTGAACTAGCGGATCCTTTCTAGGTCCCGGTTACCCCAGTTCAGCACGCAGGTGCGCTGGCTCATCTTGGCCGCCAAGGCCGGGCGTTCTGCGCGGATCACGCTGGCGGCAAAATCACTCATAAAGCGGGCCTTGAGTTCAGCGCGGGCACGATCGACACCGATCTCGTCATGCGGTGCGACGGCTAGCAGCAAGAAGCCGTCGTCGGGAATGCGCCCCGCTTGCATATTGGCCTCGATAATGCCCGCCGCCTTACGGATGGGGTCCGCCAGATCGGGGCTGTAGGGGCCGATAATAAGGGCCAGGTTGGGCATGTGCAGCCAGTCGAATCCGCGTCCCAGACAAACCATCCATTCGCGGTGCTCAACCTCCAAGCTACGCGCGGATTGTTTCATTTCGGCAATATGATCGAGGTTGCCGAGTAACAAGGGCAACAGGTCGGCGCGCACTTGGGCGGGCATGTCAGGGAACAATTGCACAAGACGCGCCAACAGGCCATCTCGGTCTGCGTCGCCGATGTCAGCCATATTCAGCCGCTCACCCTTGGTGCCGTGCAGGATGATGGCGTCCTCGTCGGTTTCGAAGCCGCATACCAGCGGATATACGGTGCCGTGGCCGCTCCCAAACAGTGCCTCGACCTGGGCCTTGATCTCGAAGGTGTGGGCGCGGGCATTGGCGGTGCAATAGTTGAATCCGGCGCAACCGCGATGCTCGCTCCCTTTGGAGTAGTGGTAGGTGATTATCATCAGGCTGCGCCGCCCAGCGCCTACCACCTTGGCGACCGCATCGGTAATGGTCTCGCCCAGATGCGGCCAGCCGAGGTCAAACATGCCGCCCAGGTTGCGAAACGGTTGGATGATGCCGGCGGGGGTGTTGGTGGCAATGGGGATGTTGATGCGCCCGTCCATGCATTTCATCACCAGAATGGCGGTCGGATGCTCGGCCAGATAACGCTTGCGGGCCAGATAAGATTCGGGACTGGTGTAGCTTTCAGCGTGGCGATGCGCGAGATCGAACAGCCAGTCAATGCGTTCGGCGATGGGGCGGGTGTGCATGACAACTCCATGATAAGGGGATAGCGTAACCCCGACAGAGTATTCCGCTGCGAATACAATACAAGGGTCAGAACGATCCATGAGAGAAAACCATGTCGCCCAGCCATTCCCGCTTTGACTCTACCGCCTTCCTGCGCCCGTTCATGGCCTGGCAGTTATGGTGGCCGCGCGTGAACCGCGATACGGCCAAGGACGATGCGATGGCCGGCCTGACCGGTGCGATGATCGTCTTGCCGCAGGGGGTGGCCTTCGCCACCATCGCCGGCCTGCCGCCGCAGTTTGGTCTGTATGCCGCCATGGTGCCCGCCATCATCGCCGCGCTATTTGGCTCTAGTTGGCATCTCGTCTCCGGCCCGACGACGGCGATTTCCATCGCCCTGTTCGCAGCCTTGCACAACCTGGCCGAACCGGGAAGCGTGGAATATATCCAGTTGGCGCTGACGCTGACCTTTCTGGTCGGTCTGTATCAACTGGTGCTCGGTCTGGCACGCATGGGCACGCTGGTCAATTTCATCTCGCACACCGTCGTGATTGGCTTTACGGCCGGTGCCGCCGTGCTGATTGCCGGTAGCCAGATCAAGAGCTTCACCGGCATCCCCATCCCGCGCGGTACGCCGTTTTACGAAACCATCCACCAGTTGTTCGTGCAGTTCGGGGCCATCAACCCCTTCGTGCTGGCTGTCGGTGCGGTCACGCTGGTGGCCGGATTACTGGCAAAGAAATGGATCCCCAAGTTTCCCTACATGATCGCGGCGATGATCGTCGGCAGCCTAGTGGCGGCCCTCTTCAATACCCTGTTTGGCGGTGAAGCGAGCACCGGCATCAAGACCGTCGGTGCCCTGCCCGCCGGCCTGCCGCCGCTGTCCTTGCCCGATTTCTCGTTTGGCGCACTGAAGAGCACAGCCATGCCGGCCTTGGTGATTACCTTGCTGGCGCTGACCGAGGCCGTGTCGATCTCGCGTTCGATTGCCACCAAGACCGAACAGCGCATCGACGGCAATCAGGAATTCGTTGGCCAAGGCCTGTCCAACCTGCTCGGCAGCTTCTTCTCTGGCTACGCCAGTTCCGGCTCGTTCAACCGGAGCGGCGTCAACTTTGAGGCCGGGGCGCGCACGCCACTGGCCACGGTATTCGCGGCGGTCTTCTTGCTGTTGATCTTGTTGCTGGTCGCGCCCTTGGCCGCTTATCTGCCGACGGCCGCGATGGCCGGCATCTTGTTTTTGGTAGCTTGGGGGCTGATTGACTTCCATCATATCGAGTCCATCTGGCAGACCAGCAAACCAGAAGCGGCCATCCTGTGGACCACGCTGCTGGGCACCCTCATCAACCTGGAAATAGGCATCTTTGCCGGCGTACTGCTGTCGCTGGTGATGTATCTGTACCGCACCTCACGCCCGGAGATCGAACCGGTGGTGCCCGCCGGCATGGAGGGCAACGCGGCCTGTCAGGCGGTGGATGCTCATGGTCGGCCGGAATGCCCGCAGGTGCGCTTTGTGCGCATCAACGGCTCGATCTATTTTGGCGCGGTTGATTACATCCAGGGCGCGCTGCAACAGATTGATCTCGAAAACCACCAGCACAAGACCGTGGTCATTCACGCCCCGGCCATTGGCTTTGTCGATGTCGCCGCCGGCGAGATGCTGGCGCAAGAGGCACGGCGGCGCCGGCGCATGGGCGGCGGCTTGTATTTCTACGCCCTGCGCGACTCGGTACAACGCTTTTTGCGTCAAGGCGAATACCTCAAGGACATCGGCGAGGGCGGATTCTTCCCGCCCGGCTCGAATGCGCCCGGCGCGGTGTACTGGACGCTGGACCCCGATATCTGCCGCACCTGCACGGCGCGTATCTTCAAGGAATGCCAGGGCAATGTGTTACCCGATGGCCACCGTCGCCTGCGCCTGATGCTGGCCACCGACGGCAGCGCCACCAGCGTCGCCCCGCGTGACCTGTCGCTGGCCTTGGCGCAGCGTATGGGCGTGAGTCTGGATGTGATGACCATGGTGCAACCGGGAGCTGAACCCGAACGCGCCGAGCTACGGTTGTCGCTAGTGCGAGATGCTGCCGCCCCCTTGGGCGTGACCTGCGAGGATGTCATCGTCGAAGGCGCCGAGCCCGTACGCGCCGTAGTCGGTGCCGCCGCCCGTGCCGATACGCAGATTCTGGTCATCGGTCGTACCCCGCCCAAGGGCCTGACCGACCGCTGGGTGGGGCATCATGCCGCACGCATGATCGACGAATCCCATTGCCCGGTGCTGGTCGTGCCGCAAGGCCACGGGCTATGGAAGACGCGCATTCTGGTGGGCTACGATGCCAACCCGTCCTCAGTGGCCGTGCTTGATCTGGTCGCCACCTTGGCGCGTGCCAGCGGCGTGCCGGTGACCTTGGCCACCGTCGTCAAGGAAGGCGCGCCCGCCGCCCGTGTGCTGGCTGAGATGGCCGAGGAGGCCGCGGCCCAGTTACGCGTCGAAGGCGTTGATGCCGAAGTGCGCCTGATCCACGGCACCCCGGCACAGGCGCTGGCCAACCTCGCCCGCGAAATCGGTGCCGACTTGATTGTGCTGGGCAAACGCCAAGGCGGCCTCAACCGCCTGCTGCCCAACAGCCCCACCGACCGCCTGATCGGGCTGGCCGAGTGGCCGGTGCTGATCGCCAAAACCGGACGGGTCGCGGGGCCGAACCGGGGCTGAGCTCAGTGCTTGACCCGACGAAAATCGCGCCAAATCGCGATTTCGTAGGCGATCTTCAGCCCCCCGCAGGCGATAAGCGGGGCCTACAAACCAACCGGCTGCGAACCGCGCACCGCCAATGGCCGGGCCAGCGGCAGTGCCGTGGAAAAGGCTCTCACCGCCTCACACACAGAAATTCTGACACTCCCTATCGTTTTCCAGCTCAGCCGCCATGTTTTTCGAAATCTCCGGCATCACCGTCCCCCTCTGGCTGCCGCCGCTGGTGGCGTTTTCCATTTCGGTTTTCACCTCGATGGTCGGAATATCGGGCGCATTCCTGCTGATACCCTTCCAGATGAGCGTGCTGGGCTATGTTTCGCCTTCGGTGTCGGCGACCAACCTCGTGTTCAATCTGGTAGCGATCCCCGGCGGCGTCTGGCGCTATATGCGCGAAGGCCGCATGGACTGGCGGCTGGCTTGGACCATCGCCGCCGGCACGCTGCCCGGCCTGCTGGCCGGCTGGTGGCTGCGCATACATTGGCTGCCCGATCCGCGCGGCTTCAAGTTATTCGTCGGACTGGTCCTAGGTAGCCTGGCGCTGAAACTGTTCGCCGACCTGTTCCGGGGCGCCGCTGCCGACGCAACGGTGCGCGTCGAATACCCGCGCCGTCCGGTAATGGCACTGGCACTGGTCATCGGAGTGATCGGCGGTATCTACGGCATCGGCGGCGGCGCGATCATGGCGCCGGTGCTGGTGGCGATGTTCGGCCTCTCGCTGCACGGCATCGCGGGCGCAACGCTGCTCGGCACGCTGCTGACCTCGGTGGCCGGCGTGGCGATCTACCAGTTCCTGCCCGCGCCGCCGGGCATGGAAACACGCCCCGACTGGCCATTGGGCATCCTCTTCGGACTCGGCGGACTGGCCGGCATGTATGCGGGGGCACGGTTACAGAAATTCGTACCGCGGCGCACACTTGCTCTGGGAATCGCCGTGGTGCTGGCCGTGCTGGCCGCGACCTATGTGACCCAGTATTTTTGGCTCTATGTGATTTGGAATGGGTAAGGGCATTACCCCTCTCCCGCCGGGAGAGGGCTGGGGAGATGGAAATCGGCCTCAACTTTCATGGCATTCATGCCACCCAAAATCATGAAACCGGTTGCAGGGGCCGTCCTCGTGCCCACCCAACCAGGGCAACCACAGGGGGTTGCCCCTACGCCTGTTGAGGGGCGGTCACCTCGTAGGGGCAGGCCCCTGTGCCTGCCCTGGTGGTAAATGGGCAACCACGGGGGGTTGCCCCTACGCCAATGACCGTGTTGTTTCACGCTAATAAAGCGCAGCCGATTGATCAACGCGCGTCCCTCATCCGCCCTGCGGGCACCTTCCCCCGATGCTGGAAGGAGGTGTCACGCGATCCCTGACTCGGCAGCCTGACTCGGCGAAAGGCGCGCCGGTAAAGCCCGCCGCCGCAATACGCTCAGCGGGCGGCACGATCACTGGATGACCCACTACAAATCACATAGAGCCCGTTTAAACAACCTTCATTTTTCCGGCTTCCAGGTATGCGTCTCGCCACGGGCGTGACGCAGCCAGGCATAGAGGGCGTCATACACCACCAGGCCGTGGCGCAGCATGTCGTGATCGTCCGGATAATTCTGTGACAAACCCAGCGAGATCGCCAACAGGCCGGCGCATTGCGGCGCCAGATCATGGCGATCGGTATCCGCGCCGCGCACGATCACCGCTAGATCCAGCAACGCGGCATCGGTCAGTCCATGCCTTTCGATAAAGGCATCAAAGCTGCACAATTCACCGCGATGGCTGTATTCCACGCCGGGGATGTCGTAGGGAATGGCACCGCTTGCCTCGGCCACCTTCAGCACCTGATCGGCAGGAACATAAAGAAACTCCGCATCGGCTTCAATGAAGCGTGTTATGAGCCAAGGGCACGCAATGCGGTCGATCTTGGGGCGTTCACGGGTGATCCACTTCATTTTGCGCTCACCTCGCCCTCAGCGGCCTTCCAGCCTTCGATGCCGCCCTCGATGAAGCGGGCCTTCAGGCCTTGGGCTTGCAGCGCATCGACCACGCTGTTGGACACGCCACCGCCGCGCACGCAGTACAGGACGATGTCCTGATCCTTGGGCAGGCTGGCCGTCCACTCAGCGATCTGGGTCGGGTCTTTCCAGTTCGCGCCGGGCAGTTGTTCGCTGGAGGCGTTGCGGTCCTCGGCACGGCGCACATCAAGAATGTACTTTCCGGTCAGCTCGGCCTTCAAGGTTTCGGGCTTAATTGTGCGATCCATCGTCGTCTCCTTAAGCAATAAAGGCTTGGGCAAGCCCCAGCAGGGCGCAGGCACCGATCACCTTCATGATGTCGGCCTTGTATTTCCACAGGGCGATGAAGGCCGCGACCGCCACCACCACGGGCAAGGCATTAAACGACCCGCCGAAGGGTTCGACCATCGTGGCCTGCGGCCAGAAGGTGTGCCAGGCGAAGAACACGGCGAGGTTGAGGATGACGCCAACGACCGCTGCGGTGATGCCGGTCAGGGGTGCGGTAAATTTCAGGTCACCCCGGCTCGCCTCAACCAAGGGGCCACCGGCAAGAATGAAGAAGAACGAGGGCAGGAAGGTGAAGAAGGTGGCCACCGCCGCGCCGATGACGCCGGCGCTAAAGGCGTTTTCGGCCACCGTCTTGGCGACGCCGCCCATGAAGCCCACCCAGGTCACCACCATGATCAACGGTCCCGGCGTGGTTTCACCCAGCGCCAGGCCGTCCATCATTTGTGCGCCGGTCAGCCAGGAAAAGTGCTCAACTGCACCCTGATAGACATAGGGCAACACGGCGTAGGCCCCGCCGATGGTCAGGAAGGCCGCCTTGGTAAAGAACTCGCCCATCTCGCTCAGCGTCGATTGGCCGGTAATGCCCAGCATAGCGACGCCCCAGAGGGCAACGAAGACGACACACATCCACGCCAAGCGAGCCCAGGAAAAGGCCGCGTGAGCCGGTGGCGGGGTGTCATCGTCGATCAAGGCCGGGCCGTAGACCTTGTGCGACGCACCGTGGCCACCGCCGCTCTTAAACTTATCCGGCGCGATCATGCCGCCCAGCGCACCCATCATGCCGGCGGCCAGAACAATCCAAGGGAAATCGACCTTGAAGAAAAAGATGCCGATAAAGGACAACGCGGCGATGCCATAGAGCACCGCGTTTTTGAGCGCCTTCGAGCCGATACGCCAGGCGGCGAACAGCACCACCGCGACCACCGCCGGTTTAATGCCCTCGAAGACCCCGGCAATCCAGGGTAGGTCGCCCCAGTTGAGATACACCGCCGCGAGGCCGGAAAGCAAGACAAAGGCCGGCATGAAAAACAGCACCCCGGCGACCACCGCGCCGGCGACGCCGTGCAGCAACCAGGCGATGTAGATGGCGAGCTGGATGGCCTCCGGGCCAGGCAGCAACATGCAGTAATTGAGGCCATGCAAAAAGCGGTGCTCAGAGATCCAGCGACGCTTTTCAACCAACTCCGTGTGCATCATCGCGATCTGTCCGGCGGGGCCGCCAAAGCTGATGAAGCCCAGCTTCAGCCAGTATTTCGAGGCCTCGATCAGGCTGGGATGGGCAGGTGTTTGCAAGTTTTCAGTCATGGGAAGCCCCCTCTTTCAGATGATTTGCATGGATATAGTCAAAGGTCTGGCCGGCGGCTGCCAGCAGGTCGTGGTCATCGCTCAGGCTGGCGCGCATGCCGCCCAGAATGGCCTCCAGCCCGGCGGCCTCGGGCGCGGGCAGGCCGCCCACATCGAGAAAATGTACGATGCGGGCCATGTGGAGAAGTGCTGGGTCGGCCTCAAGATCAAAGCTGGCCAGCAGGGTTTCAAAGGTGACGCGCTCACCCACATGGCTGAAGGTGGCGCCATCGAAGTCAAAGCCCAAGGCGTTCGGCGGGCAATCTGCAGGCTGCGTCAGCCAGACAAACCGTGCCGTGCGGTCGATAAAACGCGTAATCAGCCAGGCCGAGGCCAAGCGATCCACCCACGGGCGCGCTCGGGTGGCCCAAACGCGCCCCTGATAATCGGCCCGATCCAGTCGGATGATGCCAACTCGGTCCGCCTTGGGCTCACCGGGACTCGCGGCCTGTTCAAAGCGCGTCAAGGCCTCACGCGCCACGGCCTGCCAATTCGTCGGAAAAAAATCGATCTTCTCAATGGCGAGCAACTCGCGCCGTAGTCGCGCGGCCGCACGCACACCCAAAGCGGTGGTTTTCAGAGATTCAAACCATTTTTTATACTCGGCCCCGCGATCAAACAAAGCAATGAAACGCGCCTCCTGCTCGGCATCCACCGTCTTGCAGTGCAAGGACTCGGCTTCACCGCCCGCCTCACGCACTTCATCCAGCAACGCCACCCAACCGGGTTTTGCCGCCGTATCGGGCAACAACCAGACCCCATCACGCAACAACACAGCACCCGCCGCCTTGAGGTGGCGCCAGACACGGATCCGCAGACTGGCCTGAGCCGCAGACAGCGTAACGAGCAAGATTGTCCAGTTCATGATGAACTACATATTACATTAATTGTTGGTTTAGTTACATCAACTATTGTGATGCCAACCACCCAGCCGGCACTATAAAATAATCAAATCATTACATTGCATCGAGATCTATCATGTCCCGTTCCCTGTTGCCCTTTGACGGTTCGCCCGCTGCGACCCGTGCCTTGAATTATCTGGTGCACCAGGTGTCGAATGATTGCCAGCGGCCGACTGAGGCCGAGGTTCATCTGGTGAATATCCAGCCGCTGGCAGACGAATGGATCGTGCATCGTCTGCTGCCCGAGGCCGAACTGGCGACGATGGCGCAAACATACGGTGAGGCAACATTGGCACCCGCTGTGGCCGAACTGGCTGCGGCAGGCATCAAAACAGTCACGCACATCGAGCGCGGCGAGATCGCGCAGACGATTTCCCGTTTGACGGGCGAGTTGCGTTGTAACCAGATCGTCATGGGCACACGCGGACTCTCCACTTTGGGCGATCTGCTGATGGGTTCGGTGGCCACCAAGGTCTTACATCTGGCCACCGTACCCGTCACCTTTGTAAAGTGATCGCGACATGGAAATTTTTGGCATCCCCCTCGATTTCGTCCTGTTTGCGCTGACCCTGCTGGGCGTGGCGCTGTTTCACCACTACACCTTGCAGGTGGCGCTGACCGGTCTGGCGGTGATTTCGCTGTACAAGATGGGCTTTACCGGTTTCCACGAGGGCACGGGGGTAACCGGCTGGCTGCTACACCTGCAACACGAATGGGTGACCCTGACCAATTTGTTCGGCCTGCTGCTGGGTTTTGCCCTGCTGGCGCGACATTTCGAGGACAGCAAGATTCCCGAGATCCTGCCGCGTTATCTGCCGGATGGCTGGCAAGGCGGTTTTGTCTTGCTGATCATGGTATTTGTGATGTCTGCCTTTCTCGACAACATCGCGGCCGCCCTGATCGGCGGCACGGTGGCGGCGGGCATCTTCCGGCGCCGCGTGCATATCGGTTATCTGGTGGCGATCGTGGCCGCGTCTAATGCCGGTGGCGCGGGTTCGGTGGTGGGTGATACCACGACCACGATGATGTGGATTGACGGTGTGGCACCGCTGGATGTGGTCAACGCCTATGCCGCCGCCGTGCCCGCGCTCATCCTGTTTGGCATCGTCGCGGCACGGCAACAGCACCAGTACGCGCCCATCGTACGCAGTCAAGAAGGTGGCGTGCGGGTGGACGGGGCCTATCTGTGGATTGTGCTGCTGATGCTGCTGGGGGCCATGGGCACCAATATCGTGGTCAACACGCATTTCTCCGCCATTTCCAGTCGCTTCCCCTTCTTGGGGGTGGCCGTGTGGGTGGTGCTGTTGGCCATGACCCCGTTGCGTAAGCCGGCTTGGTCGCTGTTGCCGGATGCCACCCGGGGCAGCGTTTTCCTGCTGTCACTGGTCATGTGCGCGTCGATGATGCCGGTGGAGCGACTGCCGGTCGCCTCGTGGGAAACCGCCTTCGGTCTGGGCTTTGTCTCCGCGGTGTTTGACAACATTCCGCTCACCGCACTGGCCTTGAAGCAAGGCGGCTATGACTGGGGCGTGCTGGCCTACGCGGTGGGCTTTGGCGGTTCGATGATCTGGTTTGGCTCCAGCGCGGGCGTGGCCTTGTCCAACCTGTTCCCGGAGGCCAAGTCCGTCGGCGCTTGGCTAAAGAACGGCTGGCATGTGGCCGTGGCCTATGTAATCGGCTTCTTCATCATGCTGGCGACTGTGGGGTGGAACCCGCACGCACCACACAAGGCTGGGCCGACGGTTACGCCGGCCTCCCAGCCGCTACCGGCGAATCACTCGTCGTCGCCGTAACGGTAGGTCACATGACCATAGCGAATGACCAACACCGCCAGGGTCAGTAGCAACATGGTGCCAGCCACACTTAACACCTGCCAGACATCAAGGTTCTTGAGGTCAAGCACCAGATAGCGGGCGAGGGCGACGATAGCGATGTAGATGGGGAAACGCACCGGCAACTTGCCAGATTTGTAATACAACCCAACCATCGCCAGGACTTCCAAGTACAGGAACATCAGCAACAGGTCCGCCAAGGTGGCCTTGCCCGCCAACAGCATGACCCCAACCTCGCCGGCCATCGCGCTAATCGTCGCCAAAGTAACGACAGCGAGACCGACATGCTCGACCACACCCAAGACCGACAACGCAAACTCAGACACTCGATTCTGTTTCATCCTCTTATCCTTTAAGCGGGTTTCATGACCTGCGCGTTGTACCGCAAAGTCACCGCGATGGGAAGGCTTAGTGCATGCCGGCCGGTATTTCGCAGCAGACACAGGCCCCATTAATTTACGCTACGAACCCGCGTCCATTCAGGCATGGTTCAAACACACCACTGCATCACAAAACAATTATGAAGCAAACTTTGTTTACTCATTTAGCTGTTCAATATCAATAAGATATTCAATTGCGACAAAGCGCATTGAATATACTAATACGGAGCCTTTTTTATTTACATTAACTTGGAAACTGCGTATGTTACGGCTCTATGAATTAATCTTTGCCGCCTCAAAATGAGGAGCAAGAAACCATAGGGAAACCAAGCACTATGTCTAAGCACCCCGTACGCAAACTATTGATCGCCATTGTCCCCTGCCTCGGATGGGCACTGGTTCAGCCAGCCTTAGCCGCTGATACAAAACCGGCCTCAACATTCAATGAGGCTTTTGCCGCTGCACGCAAGGCTGGCAACGAGACATTTGAGTGGAACGGCAAGCAGTACATCACTGCCAAGAAGTCTGCCTCCAAGGTCTCTGCGAAGGATGCGGTCAAGGCGACCGTCGCAGTAACACCGGCTGTAGTGGCCGTCACCCCCATAACGGCCACACCGGCAGCAGCCCCCGTTGCAGTCGCCCCATCCACACCGGCAGCCGCAAACAGCGTTTCATCCGTACCACCCTTTGTATTTGCACCGGTCAGCATTACCCCTTCGGCCCCCGCCTTTGTCTCCAACACACCGACGCCTTGGTCTCCGCGCCCCAATCCCTACATTGTCCAACCGGTCACGGTGACCGTTGCGCCGGTCTCTGCGGCCCTCCCCCGGCAAGATCAGAGCACCACGCCAACCCCGGTCATTTCACAGGTTACCGCAACGACCAACACGCCCTTCGCCTCCAGCCAGGGCAATTTGAACGCGAAGGATTCCGGCAAATCACGGTCTCTACTGCCAACCTTCACCAAGGTCTATCCGACCGGTGAGAAACCCATGGTCGTCGTCACTTTCAGCTGCCCGACCGAGCTGGCCGGCATTGATACACCCAGCACCAAGATCCTTCACGGCATCTTTGACTTAGGTTTTGGCGCCATCAACGCGACCAACTTGCTACCTTGGACGCTGCAACAGGTCTGCTCCTGATTCAATAAGAACCCTTCCGTTCCTGCCCTGACGGTGAACGGGCAACCACGGGGGGTTGCCCCTACGAAAAACACACCGCGCCCCCGTAGGGGCAGGCCCCTGTGCCTGCCCTTGCCCTTGTGCATAACCTTGGCCTCTTGACCTGCCCTGGTCTCTGCCCACCCTGGAGGGCAACCACGGGGGGTTGCCCCTACTTCGTCAACGCCAGGAATAACTCGGGCAATTTTTCCGGCAGGCGCTGGATGTTGTCGATGACGGTATATTGGCGGCCAAAGATGCCGCTGACATAGTCATCTGCCTTGGGATCGAGGCTGATGCAGTAGGTGAAGATGCCTTTCTGGTCTAACTCATTGACGGCACGGCGGGTGTCTTCGATCAATAACTGTTCGTCATGGGTATCGATGTCGGACGGCTGGCCGTCGGTCAATATCAGCATCAGTTTTTTGTCAGCCGGACGGGATTCCAGGTAGTGTGCGGCGTGGCGCATGGCGGCGCCCATGCGCGTCGAGTAACCCGCCTGCATGGCAGCCAAACGCCCCTTGGCGTCGTCATCCCAGCGTTCACCATAGCCCTTGATATGCAGGTAGCGCACATCGTGACGGGTGTTGGAATGGAAACCGGCGATAGCAAACGGATCGCCGAGTTGCTCGACCGACCAGGCCAACAAGGAAACCGCTTCCTGGCTAAGTTCGAGAATGGTTTGATCGGAGCCTGTCGCCTTTTCGTTAAGTGATTCGGACAAATCCAGCAACAACATGACGGCGATGTTGCGGCCGTCCGTGCGGTGACTCATGTTGATGCGCGGGTCAGGATTGGCGCCCCCTTTGAAGTCGATCAACGAGCGAATGGCCACATCCAGATCAAGCTCACTGCCTTCTTCCTGATAACGGATGCGGATCTTGTCCTGGGGCTTCAAGAGGTCAAGGATGCGTTTCAGACGCTTGGCCAGCGCACTGTGTTTTTCCAAAAGTCGGTCGATATCCGCCGGGTTACCTTTAGGGTGCAAGGCCTCGTAAACACTCACCCAGTCGGGGCGGTAGGTCAGCGTCTTGTAGTCCCATTCTGGATAGTGACGCGGCGGCAGGCCTTTGACCTCGTCGCTGTCGGTGCGCTTTTTCTCTTTCTCGAACATTTCTTCATCGTCGCTTTCCTCGATGAAGACCCACATCTGACGGTTGTCATCGCGGTAATCGACCACGGTGTCGTCGAAGTGGACCTTGGCGTACTGGTCGCTCTGGCGGCGGGTCTTGGCCACATAGCTCAGGGCCAGCGTGGCAATATCTTTGGTATTCGATTCACCTTGCGCCATCAGCGCGTGGAAACGCTCGGTAAAAGTTAGCAGGTCAGCATCGCGGTAACCATGATCCGGGTCGAGTAAGGCGCGCGACAACATCGCCATGCGGTGGCGCAGGCAAGAGGTGGTTTCTGGATCGCAGGCGTCTTCCACGGGTTTGGGATGCAGCGTCTGGAAGATCCGCTTCAAGCCGGGATACTCACGGCAGAGCAGGGTTTCGATGCGGCTGTCTTCAAAAAACTCCACGGCCATGCGCTGGAACGGACTCCAGTTATCGGCGATCAGCGGCCGTGTCCAGCGCCGGTGGCCCACCATATGGGCGAGGGTGGCGCGATAGCGATCGAGACCAATAACCCGTTCTTCCCCCGCGCCGGTATCGTCATAGACATCCGGGATCCGCATACCCAGCTTGTCGTAATACGGCACCGGTTTACGCAGTTCGTCAAAGGCCGTGGAATAGGGCACCAGTTGTTCGGAGGTCTGCCACAAGCCACGCAAGTAGAGGTCAAGCTTGCGCTCGACATCCATGAACAGCGTGCCATGACGCTCGCGTTGCAACACGGCGCGGCTGTCGGCCGACTGCACCGTGAAGTAGTCCTTTTGCCGCTCCGGGTGCGTCCGGTAGTTGCGAATACCGTATTCCACCCAGTTCTTCAGACCGTTCAGCGTTAGATGGCTCAGCAGAAACGGGGCCTGCGTCAGGAAATCCGGCAGGCCCGGGCTGGGGAAGGTAGTGTGGTGCCCATGGATAGAGCCGGTGGTGCGCTCCATGATGTCCAGCGTGATTTCCAGATAGCGTTGCAACTGTTCCCGCGTGCGCAGGCGTCGCGACACCGGGGCCAAGGTTTGCAGGAAGGGCGTGATGGCACGGCCATTCGGCGAGCGCTGCATACGCTGGATCAGGGCCATGACATCAGGCAGCGCCTCCTCGCCCACCAGATCGGCGGCAGCGGGCCACTCTTCCATAAACGCCAGCATCGGTTCGACGCCGCGCCCGAGTTTGCCAATGAGGCTCGCCGATTCAAGATAAGTCTTGAGACCCTCGCGGCTCAAAAACACCAAGGCCTCGGCCATGACATCCTCGAACACCTCTTCAACCTGCGGAAAGCAGGTATCAAGGAGGGCCCAATATTCGGCCATCAGGGGATGTTGGTAGGCGGTATCAGCTTCTATCATCGCGATTTGAACTCCTCAAGAAACACCCTGTCGTCTCGTAGGGGCAGGCCCCTGTGCCTGCCCTAATGGTGATGGGCAACCACGGGGGGGGGGGTTGCCCCTACGCGCCCCTACGCGCAAGGCCACAGCCGGGGCTCTATGGAAAGGAAAATCAGGCGAAGGTGGCGTCGATGGCGTGATCGAGGGTTTCGCGAATATCGGCGTCATCGGTGATCGGGCGCACCAAGGCCATGCGACAAGCCTCCGTAGCGGCAACACCATCCTTGATCAAGGTCGCGGCGTAGACCAACAAACGGGTCGAGATGCCTTCATCCAGGCCGTGTCCCTTGAGGTTGCGTGCGGTCTGGCCAATCTTCACCAGCTTACCCGCAATAGCGGCATCAAGACCCGTTTCCTTGGATAGGATGGAGGCCTCAAGCTCGGGATTGGGGTAGTCGAAATCAAAGGCGGTGAAGCGCTGTTTGGTGGACTGCTTCAAGTCCTTCAGCAGGCTTTGGTAGCCCGGGTTATACGAAATAACCAACTGGAAATCGGGATGCGCCTCGAGTATCTCACCTTTTTTATCGAGCGGTAGGACGCGGCGATGGTCGGTCAGCGGGTGGATGACCACGGTCGTGTCCTGGCGCGCCTCAACGATCTCATCGAGATAGCAAATCGCGCCAATGCGTGCCGCCACAGTCAGCGGGCCGTCCAACCAGCGGGTGCCATTGGCCTCCAGCAGGTAACGACCCACCAGATCGCTGGCCGTCATGTCTTCATTACAGGCCACCGTGATGAGCGGCTTGCCCAATTTCCAGGCCATGTATTCGACGAAACGCGACTTCCCGCAGCCGGTTGGGCCTTTCACCATCACCGGCAGGCGGTTGCGGTAGGCGGCTTCAAACAGCGCAACTTCGTTACCCTGCGCCTGATAGAAGGGTTCCTTGTGAACCTTGTACTGGTCTTTTTGAGTCATGACTACTCCTGAAAATCCGCATCTCAGATCTGCTTTCAGATGCGATCTAGCACATCTGAAAGCAGATTCCATATCCATTTCAAGCTCCGGGTTTTTAGTCCCCGGAAGAAAAACGCCCCCGAGGACGGGGGCGTTTCTCGGTTCAGCGTGTGCTGTACGCGCCTTATTACTTGTGCACGCCCAGCTTTTCACGCCAGCCCGGGAAGATCTTGTCGGCATCACCCGGGAAGGATTCGAAGGCGCGAGCGAACTCTTTGTGCTCTTTCGCAAATTCGATCGGGTCAGCGCCGGCCTTCCAGCACTCGTAGGACTGACGCAGGGAGATCGCGCCGGCCGCCGGGCTGTCAATGTGGCCGTAGGAACCACCACCGGAGGTATTGATGACGTTGCCGTGACCCAGGTTCTCGAAGAAGCCGGGCAGACGCAGGGCGTTCATGCCGCCGGAGATGATCGGGGTGGTCGGCTTCATGCCATGCCATTCCTGATGGTAGTACGGGCCCTGGCAGGAATCGCGCTCGATCATGTAGGCGATGACGCGGTCGTCCTTGCCACCTTCCATCTTGCCGTAGCCCATGGTGCCAACGTGGATACCGGAAGCCCCTTGCAGACGCGACATTTTGGCCAGCACGAAAGCGGTGTAGCCGCGCACGGAGGAGGGCGAGGTCACGGCGCCGTGACCGGCACGGTGGTAGTGCAGGTACTGGTCGGGGTACTGGCGACGCGCCGTGGTGATCATACCGGGGCCGCCGACATAACCGTCAACCAGGAAGGCGACCTTGTTGGCATCCATGCCAAAGGTTTCCAGCGCGAAATCGGCACGGGCGCACATTTCGTAATGGTCGTCAGCGGTAATGTTCATGGAGAACAGCTTGGCCTGACCGGTTTCGTCCATGGCGCGCTTCATGGAGTCATACACCAGCGGGATGACCTTCTTGACCGGACAGAACACCTGGTTGCCCTGGGGTTCGTCGTTCTTGATGAAGTCGCCACCTAACCAGAACTGGTATGCGGCGGCCGCGAACGGCTCGGGACGCAGGCCCAGCTTGGGCTTGATGATGGTGCCGGAGATGTAGCCGCCGTTGACGCGGGGGCGACCCAGGATGTCCCACAGGTCGGTGATGTCCTTGGCCGGGCCGTCGAACTGGCGCAGCATGGACCAAGGCACATAGAAATCCTGCATCTGCAGCTGCTTCACATCGCCCATGCCCTGGTTGTTACCAATGACAAAGGTCAGGAAGGAGACGATCATGGCGCGGCCGTCGGTAACATTGCGGTCGAACAGGTCGTTCGGGTAGGCGACCTTCATGATGCCTTTGGCTTCGTCGATGAAATACACCAGCGCGTCGACACCCTTGGTGAAGTCGTCGGTGGTGGAAACTTCCACATTGGTGCCGGTAGAGGACTCGGCCGCAATGTGCGCCGCAACTTCCAAGTAACCGTAGCCGGTGGCCGGCTGCATGTGATAGGCGACGAGAATGTGCTTGTCGCCCTTAATGAGGTCTTCTTCTTTCAGGCTGAGGTCGGAATAACGTGCTGACTGATCCATGTGTTCACTCCTAAGTGGATAATTCATCGGGTTGATTAAACAGCCTCGCCACTATACGAGCGCAACCTCATAAGTTCTATTCAGAGTTTCTGATAGAATTCATCAGAATTGCTGATAACACAACCGAGGCCTATGCACCTCACCTTGCGCCAACTCCAAATCCTAGAATCCATCACCCGTACCGGGAGTTTTTCCCGTGCGTCCGAGGACTTACACCTCAGCCAGCCCGCCGTTTCAATGCAGATCAGGCAATTGGAAAACGACCTAGGCGCGCGCCTGCTTGAGCGTGCAGGAAAGCGTGTCTTTCTGACCGATGTCGGGCGCGAAGTCTATCAAGCCAGCCAGGATATTGCCGAACGACTGAATCGACTCAAAGGGGTTTTGGATGCCCTAAAGGGGCTGCAACACGGTTCTTTGACGGTCGGCGTTGTTAGTACGGCCAGCGCCTTTTCCATCCGCCTTATCACCCAATTCCGCCAGCGCCATCCCGGTATTCATATCCGTCTCAATGTCATCAACCGCGAACAACTCTTGCAACAACTAGCGGACAACTCGCTGGATCTGGCCCTCATGGGACAGCCTCCCGCGCATATGGATCTCGATGACACCCCCTTCATGGAGAATCCCCTCATCATCATTGCCCCACCCTACCACCCACTCGTCGGACAGAAACAGATTCCGCTTTCCAAAATCGCCGAAGAGACCTTCATGGGACGCGAACCCGGATCCGGCACACGCATCGCCACCGAAGCCTTTTTTCAGTCGCACGGACTAGCCTGGAAGGTGGATATGGAAATGAACAAGAACGAGGCCATCAAATTGGCCGTCGAATCCGGGCTCGGGCTTGGAGTGGTCTCGCAGCACACCGTTCTGCCCGAACTGGCGGCCAAACGCCTTTGCATCCTCAATGTCGAAGGCTTCCCCATCCTCCGATCCTGGCACTTGGTCAGCCGCCGAAACAAACAGTTTTCCAGTAGTGCTCAGGCCTTTGCCGATTTCATCCTGGAAGAGGCCAGAAAGATCGGGGCCCTAAAATGAAACGACTGCTGCCATGCGCACTCTCTATAATTGCGTATCCCCGCCTTTCTGTCTGAACGCCCTCATGGTTCCCGCCTCTGCCCAACTCTCCGAACTCGCGATCCTGCTCAAGTCGCTACTGACCTTTAGCTACCCCGCCGATGCGGTGCTCTCGCACCATTTCCGCAATCACCCCGATATCGGCCGCCGTGATCGCGCCCTGATCGCCGAGACGGCCTATGCCATCCTGCGCCATCTGCGTAGTCTGGAGGCAGCCGCCGGGTCGCTGCGACCGCGTGACCTCATCGTTACCTGGCTGGCTCGCTTGAGCGGCCTGAATCTGCGCGAATGCGAGGGGCTCGTACACACCAACGAACTTGATCGTTACAAAACCGCCAAGGCCTATCCGCTGCAAGACGCCCCCACCGCCATCCGCCTTGAACTGCCTGACTGGCTCGTGGCACCGCTGGAATCGCACTATGGAGACCGCCTGCCCGCCCTGATGCAGGCCCTGAACGCACCGGCCCCGCTCGATCTGCGCGTGAACACGCTCAAGCTGTCCCGCGACAAGGCCTTGGCCCAGATGCTAGCCGACGGATTTTCGGCCAGCGCCACACCCTATTCTCCGTTCGGCATCCGCCTCGGCAACAAGCCCCCCCTCAGCCAGTACCCCCTGTTTCAGGATGGCTCACTGGAAGTCCAGGATGAGGGCAGCCAACTGCTGGCCCTGCTGACGGGCGCACGGCGCGGCGAGATGGTATGCGACTTCTGCGCCGGCGCTGGTGGCAAGACCCTCGCCCTGGGCGCCCAGATGAACAACAGCGGCCGGCTCTACGCCTTCGATGTCTCCGAAAAACGCTTGGCGCGCATGAAACCGCGCCTGGCCCGTTCCGGGCTGTCCAATGTCCACCCGCAAGTACTAGCCAGCGAGACCGACATCAAGGTCAAACGCCTGGCCGGCAAGTTCGACCGCGTCCTAGTTGATGCGCCTTGCTCGGGCCTCGGCACCCTACGCCGCAACCCGGACCTGAAATGGCGGCAAACGCCGGACAGCGTGGCAGAACTGACCGCCAAGCAGACCACCATCCTGAACAGTGCTGCCCGCCTGGTGAAGGTTGGCGGCCGCTTGGTCTATGCCACCTGCAGTCTGCTACCCGAAGAAAACCAGGACATTGTTACGGCCTTTCTGGAAACGCACCCCGGATTTGCCCTGCACCCCGCCAGCGAGGTTCTGGGCCACCTGAACATCGCGCTCGATACCCGCGACTTTCTCGCCTTGGCGCCAGACACCCACGGCACAGATGGTTTTTTTGCCGCTATCATGGTGCGCACCGATTGATGCCCAAACCCTAAAATCCGACACTGTTTCGATGACGATGCCCAGCCTCCCCAACATTAGTCTCCCGACCCAGCACTTGTGGCTGCAGATCATCCTCCTGTCCGTCACGATTCTCGCCAGCCTCTGGCTGGCGCGCGTCATCAAACAACGGCTGGATCAAAAGGGCTCGAATCAAGCCTTCCAGAATGCCCTCGCTCTGAGCCCACGCGATTTTATGCGTCTATTCGCGCCACCGCTGGCGCTTGTCTTCACCTTGATTGTCAGCACGCTCATTGCCCCCTGGGCCGACACCTCCGTACTGGCCTTCGCCCTGCCCTTACTGCTCTCCCTCGTCATCATCCAGTTCGTGTTTTATGTCCTGCGCCGGATCCTGAAGCCCAGCGCCCTACTCTCGTCTCTGGAACATATCGTCGCCTGGCTAGTCTGGGGCATGGTGGTCCTGCATCTCACCGGTCATCTATCCAGCGTAATTGCGGCGCTTGACGGGATCGGTGTCACGCTCGGCAAGAACCATATCTCGCTCTACACCACCCTGCTGGGCCTCCTGACCCTATCCCTAACCGTGCTTGTTGCACTGTGGGGGGCGCGCAGTATCGAGACCCGCTTCATTGAGCGCACGGCGCTACAAACCAACCTCAAGGTGGCCCTGGCCAAGATCCTGCGCACGGTGCTGCTGGTCGTGGCCATCCTCATCGCCCTGCCCGTGATCGGCATCGACATCACCGTCCTGTCAGTCTTTGGCGGCGCGCTAGGCGTAGGCCTCGGCCTCGGCCTGCAAAAGATCGCCGCCAACTATGTCTCCGGCTTTACCCTCCTGCTCGACCAGTCCATCCGCATCGGCGACATGATCACCGTCGGGACGAACTATGGCGAGATTCGCCAGATTGCCACCCGTTACACCGTGCTCAGGGCCACCGACGGCAGCGAAAGCATCATCCCCAACGATACCCTGATCACCTCAACCGTCATCAATCACACCCTTGCCAGCCGCGACAACCGCGTCAGCCTCCCGATCCAGGTCGCCTACCACACCGACCTAGACCGGGCTCGCACCGTGCTGCTGGTGGCCGCCCAACACGATCGTGTCTCGGCCCAGCCCGCACCACAAGTGCTCATCAAAGGCTTTGGCGAAAATGGGATCGACCTGGAACTCGCCTTCTGGATCGGCGACCCGGAAGAAGGCCTGGGTCTGCTCAAGTCCAACATCTACTGGGCGATCTGGGAGGCCTTCAAACGCGAAGGCATCCAGATTCCCTACCCGCAACGGGTCGTCACCCTCCAGAACGCGCGCTAAGGAAGCACTGATCAAATCCTTCGACAGGCTCAGGACGAACGGTAACAATATGATTTAATTCGCTGTTTTCTTGTATGACCGTGGACGAAATCGAACAAATCAGTGCTTCCCTAGTCGCCCCTGATTTATTCATAACACATTGATATTAATAGACAATAACGCTATTTTTGGGTATAATTTCTCTCAGTTTATGGCGGATATGCCATTGAAACCTGGGAGTTTTGAGATGCCTGTCTGCCCTGCCACCGAAGATTTCTTCC
>CAMDCO010000015.1 GCA_945890495.1 Bordetella parapertussis
GGAAGACAGAACCAGAGCAGAAGCGAGGGCAGACAGTTTCATGTGTGTAACTCCAAAAAGTAAGATAAAGGGTTAGAAGGCATTTCGCTGTCAGACCGAAGCGGTACCGAACTGCGATGGAAGGCATTCTACACGAAACGACATATAACTCAAGTCATATCTCTACAACTATGACCGGGTTATGAGAGTGTGGTTTTTTGTGACGGCTTGTCGGGACGATAGGGGGCAGACCCCGGTGAGTGCGTTTGGATCGTCGTAGGGGCAGACCCCGGTGAGTGCCCTGATGGGGATGGGTAGGCGCGGTTGTAGGGCAACCACAGGGGGTTGCCCCTACGGCGAGGGGGCACAAAAAAACCCGCACAAGGCGGGTTTCTTCGCTGGCGAAAAAGTGCTTAGTTGCTCGGGCACGCCGCTTCGCCGGGGACCTTGCCGGGCAGGAGCAGGAACTGCTCGAACGGGCCCATGACGCTCATGGCCTCGCCCTTGGGGCCTTCAAACTTCAGGCGACCAAACATCATGGCGCGCATGGGGCCGTATTCGCCGGCACCCATTTCATGCCAACGCTTGGTTTCTGCGTGCATGACATAGTCCATGTCGTCGTTCATGTTGGTGTGCATGACCTTGCCACCGTAGGCGCAGAAGGCCTTGGCACCTTGTTGGACAATCTTCATCTCGACCTTGACCTTGTCGCCGCAGTCGGTGCGATACATATGGATGATCTTGAATCCGCGACCGCCGTTATTCTTGATCCATTTTTCACCCAGTTCGGTGGTCAGAATCGGGTTGCTGTTAAAGCTCTCGCAGGCCTTAGTGGCCCAGTCGGCTGACATCAAGGGGGCTGCCTGAGTGGTACTTGCAGCGAGGAGGCCTGCGACGGTCAGGATTCCGGCCAGATATTTATTATGCATGTGTGTCTTCTCCATGAGGGTTTTTGCAGTGTTGCGGGGCGTAGGCTAGCCGGGTTTTGCCGGCGTGTAAACAGCTTTAATGCGGGAATACTGGATGGGCAAGGGGCCGGTTGATCAGAGGGTCAGTGTGGAAGGCGGGTCTTGTACGCGCCATAGAGCCAGGTGCCGTGCAGGGCACCGGCTAGAACCACGATTGCACCGACCGAACCGGTGCCGATGAGGGCGAAGATTGGGCCGGGACAGAGGCCGATGACGCCCCAGCCAAGGCCAAATACAAAACCGCCGACAATGTAGTTGATTCGGCCCGGTTCCTTGCTGGGGATCTCGATATCCTGGCCATCCAGGGTGCGTTTGCGCTCGATATGACGCAAGACTTGAATACTTAGGGTGGCCGTGGCGATGGCTGAGAACAGAAGCCCATACATATGAAAGCTCTGAAAATGAAACATTTCCTGGATACGGTACCAGGAGGAGGCCTCGGATTTAACCAGCACTAGACCGAACAAGATGCCGGTTAGAAGGTAGGGTAGGTAACGACTCATGATGGGTCAGCGTGCCAGAAGGGGGACGAGAAACCAGGAGGCGACCAGGCCGCCGGAGAAGATGCCGATGAGGGCATAGAGGCTTTCGATCTGCAAGGTGGACAGTCCGGTAATCGCGTGTCCTGAAGTGCAACCGGAGGCATAGCGGGTGCCGAAACCGACCAGTACGCCACCGGCAAAGAGGAGGGCTATATTTTGTAGGGTTGTGTCAAAGAGTTCGGGTGGGATCAAGCTGCCGGCAGCCGGGAGTTCAAAACCCCAGGCGCGAATCATGGCCATGGCCTCAATCGAGAGGTCGATGGGGTGCGGGTCAGAAAATAGGCCGGCCGCAATCGCGCCCCCCAGGGCGGTGCCGATAACAAATACGAGGCTCCAGTAGTGCTCTTTCCAGTCGTACTTGAAAAAGTCGACATTGATCTCGGGCGGTTGGGTGATGGCACAGAGATGACGCAGGTTGTTGGAAATGCCGAAGGAACGGTTGCCGATGAAGAGCATCAACGGAACCATAAGTCCGATCAGAGGGCCGGAGATATACCAAGGCCAAGGTTGCGACAGAAACTGGATCACGGATTCCATGGGCTGTTGTGAGCGCGAGGCTGTGACGACAATGTGGCCATTCTAACCGATGCTGGATCGGCTTGACGCATGGTTTTGGGCGGTGATCAATAAAAAAGGGAGAGGTTTCCCTCTCCCTTGATGCCGTCCAGCCTAGGCTGGATGGCGAGCTTACAGTACCAAGTTACAGCGCGAGGGTATCGGCCCAGACATTCTTCGCCCAGCCGTCCATGTAGACATGCTCGATCTCGGTCTCTTCGGTAGACAGGCCACCCTTCGGCAGGGTTTGTGCCACCATCTCGCCGCCCGGAATCTTCTCGCCGTTTTTGTTCTTGTCGTTGTAACGGAACACGGCCGCCACATGGATCGCGGTATGGTCGGTCGTTCCGGAGTAGCAGGTGTTGGCAACTACCGGCACTTCTACCGGATCACGGCCGTTGACCATCTCACAGATGGAGGCGGCACAGACCTTGGCCATGTTGTTGGCCATGGAACCGGACTTCGGATAGTTGGACAGGGTGGAGTCGCCGATGATGTGAACGCCCGGCACAAACTTGGACTCGTAGGTGCGGAAGTCGACCGGACACCACGGGCCTTCTTTGCCATCCGTACCGCGACGCACATTGGCCATGCTGCAGATTTCGGCTGCGCGCATCTTCGGCACCACATTGATGACATCGCCCTTCACATCGTCAAACTCGGTGCCGACGGTCTTGGTTTTGGCGTTGACCGAGCTCGGCATGTTGTTGGGGCGGTAGTCGATCATGGCCGCGGGGGTGCCGTGGCCGTAGTGCTTCTTCCAGGCGGCGAGGAACAGGCCCTTCTTGGAGGCGATGTCCTGATTGCCGTCGAGGATGATGATCTTGGACTTCGGCTTGGCCTTCTTGAAGTAGGAGGCGACCAGCGAGGCGCGCTCGTACGGGCCGGGGGGGCAGCGGTACGGGGCCATCGGCACCGACATCACAAAGACGCCGCCATCCGGCATGGCTTCCAGTTGGGCACGCAGGGTGGCGGTTTGCGGACCGGCCTTCCAGGCGTGCATCACGGTCTTCTGCGCCTCAGCGTCATAGCCCTTGACGGTGTTGAACAGCAGCTCAATGCCGCCGGCCAGAACCACGCGATCGTAAGGGATCTTCTTGCCACCAGCGGTGGTGATGACCTTCTTTTCGGTATCAATGGCGGTGACGGCATCCTTGACCCAGGAATCCACGATGCCTTGCAGGTTGGTATAGCCGAAGGTGATGTCATCCATCTTGCGATAGCCGGCCAGCACATCGTTGGAGGTCGGGCAGGAGACGAACTTGTCATTCGGCTCGATCACGGTGACCTCAATGTGCGGTTCCCACATCTTGATGTAACGGGCGCAGGTGGCGCCGCCGAAACCGGCACCGACCACGACGACCTTGGGACGACCTTTTTTGGCAGCAACGGCCGGGGCTTGGGTGGCGCAACCGGTCAGGCTGCCTACGGTAGCAACGCCCGCGACACCGGCGGAGGATTGCAGAAACTGACGACGATTAAAACTCATTTGTAGCTCCTCTTCTAATCAGCGGGTCGCGAAGTAACGGGCAAAGGCCTCGAACTCGGAGTCGGTGTAGCCAGCGGCGTGCTGATGCATCACGGTGGCGGGACGGGAACCGTCCTTGAAGGCCTTCATCTGATTGACGAAGTAATCGCGCGGCAGGTTATTAATATCCGGAATGCCGCCACGGCTGTGGCCGTCCGTACCATGGCAGTAGCTACAGTTGGCGGCCATCTGACGCAGACGTGCGTCAGGGGTGGCGGCAAAGGTGGAACTGACCAGACCCGCAGATAGCCCGAGCGCCAACAGTGACAGGGCAAATGTTTTTTTCATGCTTTCTCTCTCCTCCAGAAAAACTGGGAAAGGGCTTGCGCCCCACTGAACTCCGTACTCGGTATATCAACGCAAGCAATACAGAGCTACTGAGTGCTGCATCCTAGCGCCAATTTATTCCCTGTCAACAAGCGAAACCTAATATGCATGCTGTTCTTGAGGTTTTTTTGAAGAAGATGGAATGCAGGGATCCGTGTGCTGTGCGCGGCATCATCCGATGCGCATGAACCGGTGTCTTCGCGGGTTGGGTGACGGTCATTGTCTCACCGCTTGGAGTACACTTGTTGGCATCTAACTTTAAGGCTCCTTGCCATAACATTTATGCCCGGAAGCAGCTTAGGACACCTCTTTACCGTCACTACCTTTGGCGAATCCCATGGGCCGGCCATCGGTTGTATCGTCGATGGTTGCCCGCCGGGGATGGCGCTGTCTGAGGCGGATATCCAGATTGATCTTGATCGCCGCAAGCCGGGTACCTCGCGGCATGTGACGCAGCGACGCGAGTCGGACACGGTGGAAATCCTGTCCGGGGTGTTTGAAGGCAAGACCACCGGTACGCCGATCGCGCTGTTGATTCGTAATGAAGATCAGCGCAGCAAGGACTACGGTTCCATTGCCCGCAGTTTCCGTCCGGGTCATGCCGATTACACCTATTGGCAGAAGTTTGGTATCCGTGATTATCGCGGCGGTGGTCGTTCCTCGGCGCGGGAGACGGCGGCGCGGGTGGCGGCCGGTGCCATCGCCAAGAAATGGTTGAATGAGAAATACGGTACGGTGATTCGTGGCTATCTGGCGCAACTGGGGCCGATCGTGGTGCCGTTCCAGGACTGGTCTGTGGTGACCGAAAACCCGTTTTTCGCGCCCAACGCGGCCATCGTGCCGGAGCTTGAGGCCTACATGGACGCGCTGCGCAAGGAAGGCAACTCGGTGGGCGCCCGCGTCAATGTAGTGGCGGAGGGCGTTCCGGTGGGTCTGGGCGAGCCGGTGTTTGACCGTCTGGACGCGGATGTCGCCCATGCCCTGATGAGCATCAACGCGGTCAAGGGGGTGGAGATTGGCGCGGGTTTCGCTTGTGTGGCGCAAAAGGGTACGGAACACCGGGACGAGCTGACGCCGCAGGGCTTTTTGTCGAATCACGCGGGCGGCGTCTTGGGCGGCATTTCCACCGGCCAGGCGATCACCGCCTCGGTGGCCATCAAGCCGACCTCGTCGCTGCGCATCCCGGGTCGCAGTATCGACCTCGACGGTGCGCCCTGCGAGGTGGTGACCGAGGGCCGTCACGATCCTTGCGTGGGCATTCGCGCCACGCCGATTGTCGAGGCGATGCTGGCGATTGTGCTGATGGATCACGCCTTGCGTCAGCGCGGGCAAAACGCCGATGTGCGTTGCCCGACGCCGGTGATTACCGGATAACAGATTTGAATTTACCTACCACGGGAGTATCGCCATGAGGTGTTGCTATGATTGAAAGCCACGACCTGTTCCATGAGTTCCCTGAACATCAGGACAAAATTCGCGCCCTGATGCTGTCTTCGGACGCCTTTGTGCACCTGATGAAGGATTACGACGACTGCGATCACAAGATCCAACGCATTGAACAGCGCGTTGATCCGGCGACGGATTTTTATGCTGAAGAGCTCAAGTATCTGCGGGTGCGGCTGAAGGATCAGTTGTACAAGATGCTGACCCTCTGAACCGTTGAACCTTGCACGGGGGCGTCCGGGTGACGCCCCTTTTTTACTTGGACCTCATGCTCCCGTATTGGCGTCTTTCCAGTTTCTATTTGTTTTATTTCGCCTTTATTGGCGTGATGGCCCCGTATTGGCCGCTGTTCCTTCAGTCGCGCGGGTTTGGCGCGTTTGAGATCGGCGTGCTGATGTCGCTGCTGCATGTAATGCGCATCTTTGCGCCCAATGTGTGGGGGCACCTGGCTGATCGGAGCGGGCGCCGCATAATCTGGGTGCAGATCGGCATCCTCGCTACCCTGCTGGGTTTTTGTCTGGTCTTCTGGTTGGAGGGCTTCTGGGGCATGTTCCTCATGATGGTCCTGGTCAGTTTTTTCTGGAGCGGGGCCTTGCCACTGGTCGAGGCCAACACCCTGACCCATCTGGGCGAGCGCAGTGATCGTTATGGCCGCATCCGCTTGTGGGGGTCCATCGGCTTTATCCTGATGGTGATTGGTGTGGGCGACTTGCTGGACCATCAGTCGGTGAGCGTGTTGCCGTGGATCATCCTCGCCCTGCTGCTCGGGACGGTGCTGGCGGCGCGTTTCATGCCGGAGGCCGCGGTGCGGCACAGCGATGCCGAGACCGTGCCGCTAGGTCAGCTCCTGCGCCGTCCCAAGGTGTTGGCCCTGTTCGCGGCGGCGATCCTGATGGCGGCGGCCCATGGGCCTTATTACACCTTTTTTACCGTTCATCTGGTCAACACCGGTTACAGCACCTCGGCCGCAGGCTGGTTGTGGGCCCTCGGGGTGATTCTCGAAATTGGCATCTTTTTGATTATGCCGAGGGTTTTCGCGCACATTCGCGTGGAGACCGTTCTGTTGGTGACCCTGTTGGCGGCGTCGTTGCGCTTTGTCCTGATTGGTTGGTGGGTGGATGTGACGGCCTTGCTGTTGTTCGCCCAGGTGCTGCATGCCCTGACCTTTGGTGCCTATCACGCGGCCGCGATGGCCCTTATTCACCGCTGGTTTCGCGGCCGGGTACAGGCGCGGGGTCAGGCCCTCTACAACAGCATTGCCTTCGGCATTGGCGGCAGCTTGGGTAGCCTGTATTCCGGTGCGGTTTGGGATGCGTGGGGCGCAGGGGTTACCTTTAGCGTGGCGGCGGGTTGCGCTTTCGTGGCGGCGGTTGTCTTTGTCGTGGGCGATCGGCACAGGGTCATGCGATAATCCCGCGTCTATTTTTATTACCCCTCTGCACAATGTCTGCGTTAAGCCTCTACGACAAGCTCTGGAATGCCCATGTGGTGCATGTTGAGCCCAATGGCATGACCCTGTTGTATATCGACCGCCAACTGGTACACGAGGTGACCAGTCCGCAGGCCTTTGAGGCGCTGGCGCTGGCGGGTCGTTCCCCGCATCGTGTGGGTAGTATTTTGGCCACGCCGGATCACAATGTGCCGACCACCGACCGCGCGACGGGTATTGTCGATCCGGTGTCGCGCCTGCAGGTAGAAACCCTGGATAACAACTGCCAAGCGTTTGGCCTGACCGAATTCCGCATGGATGATCACCGTCAGGGCATCGTCCATGTTATCGGCCCGGAGCAGGGCTTTACCCAGCCGGGCGTGACCTTGGTGTGTGGCGATTCGCATACCTCCACGCATGGCGCCTTCGCGGCGCTGGCCTTCGGCATCGGGACCTCCGAGGTTGAGCATGTGATGGCGACGCAATGCCTGTGGCAGAAGAAGTCGAAGGCGATGCGGGTGTCCGTGGATGGGGATTTGCCTGTCGGCGTGACCGCTAAGGACATCGCGCTGGCCATCATCGGCCGGATCGGAACGGCGGGCGGTACGGGCTATGCCATCGAGTTTGCCGGTAGCGCGATTCGCGCCTTGTCGATGGAAGGCCGCATGACGCTGTGCAATATGGCGATTGAGGCTGGCGCGCGCGCGGGCCTGGTCGCGGCGGATGACAAAACGGTCGACTATATGCGTGACCGTACCTATGCCCCTTCGAGCGCGGAATGGGATCGTGCGGCGGCGTACTGGCGCAGCTTGGTGTCCGATGCGGGCGCGGTGTTTGATGCCGAGGTGCAACTTAACGCCGCCGATATTGCCCCGCAGGTAACTTGGGGTACCTCGCCGGAGATGGTGGTGGCGGTGAATGGCCGGGTGCCGAATCCGGCCGATGCAGCCAGTGCGGTGCAAAAGGGCGACTGGGAACGGGCGCTGGCCTACATGGGCCTGACCGCGGGTACGCCGATCGATGAGATTTCTGTGGACAAGGTGTTTATCGGCTCCTGCACCAATTCGCGCATTGAAGACCTGCGTGAGGCAGCGACGGTGGTACGGGGTCGCCAAAAGGCGAATGGTGTGAAACTGGCGCTGGTGGTTCCGGGTTCGGGCTTGGTCAAGGCAGAGGCTGAGGCCGAGGGGCTGGACAAGATTTTTATTGAGGCCGGTTTTGAATGGCGCGATCCGGGGTGTTCGATGTGTCTGGCGATGAATGCCGACCGTCTGGAGCCCGGTGAGCGTTGCGCTTCGACCTCGAACCGCAACTTTGAGGGTCGCCAAGGGCAGGGCGGTCGCACCCATCTGGTTTCGCCGGCGATGGCGGCGGCCGCGGGTATTTATGGCCATTTTGTGGATATTCGCGGAATGCGTGAGGGGCTGGCATGAACGCCAAGAAACTCGTCATCCTGATCGCTATCAAGGCCGCCGTGATCGCCCTCGTCGGGGTGATCGTTCTCTGGTACATGTTCAAATAACTATGCAAGCCTTTGTCTCTTTAAATGGACGGGTGGCGCCACTGGATCGCGCCAATGTCGATACCGATGCCATCATTCCCAAGCAGTTTTTGAAGTCGATCAAACGGAGCGGCTTTGGTCCAAACGCCTTTGATGAGTGGCGTTATCTCGATCACGGCGAGCCGGGGCAAGATTGTAGCCAGCGCCCGCTAAATCCCGATTTTGTGCTCAATCAGCCGCGCTATGCGGGTGCGTCTGTGCTGCTGGCGCGGGAAAACTTCGGTTGCGGTTCGAGTCGTGAGCACGCGCCCTGGGCACTGGAAGACTACGGTTTTCGCGTCATTATTGCCCCGTCCTTTGCGGACATATTTTACAATAATTGCTTTAAGAATGGATTGCTACCTATTGTTCTTAAAGCTGAATTTGTAGATAGTCTATTTGCTGAAACGGTGGCCACCGAGGGCTACAGGTTGCAGATTGACCTTGCGGCGCAAACCGTGACCACGCCGAGTGCTGCGGTATTTCCCTTCGAGGTGGATGCTGAGCGTCGGCACCGTTTGCTCAACGGTCTGGATGATATTGGCATTACCCTGCAATTGACCGATGCGATTCGTGATTATGAGAACGCGCGTCGTCAGGTGACCCCCTGGCTATTTGGCTAAGTTTGGATAAGTTTTAACAAGGAAGTTCGAATGAAAATCGCAGTCTTGCCGGGTGACGGCATCGGCCCGGAGATCGTCGCGCAGGCGGTCAAGGTATTGGACCGGTTGAAGGCCGACGGCCTGAAGCTCGAGATGGAATATGCGCCCATCGGCGGTGCGGGCTATGAGGCGGCGGGCGATCCCTTGCCGGAGGCGACGCTGAAGTTGTCGCAAGAGGCCGATGCGGTGTTGCTCGGTGCGGTGGGCGACTGGAAATATGACACCCTGCCGCGTGACCTGCGCCCCGAGCGTGGCCTGTTGCGCATTCGCAAGGGGCTGAACCTGTTCGCTAACCTGCGCCCGGCGCTGCTCTATCCGGAACTGGCCTCGGCCTCAACGCTGAAGGCTGAGGTGGTTGCCGGCCTGGATCTGATGATCGTGCGTGAACTGACCGGCGACATCTATTTCGGTCAGCCACGCGGCATTTCAACGCTGGAAAATGGCGAGCGCGAGGGGATCAACACCATGCGCTACAACGAATCCGAGATCCGCCGCATCGGTCGTGTCGCTTTCGATATCGCCATGAAGCGCAACAAAAAGGTCTGCTCGGTTGACAAGGCCAATGTGCTGGAGACGACCGAGTTGTGGCGGCAGGTGATGATCGAGTTGGCCAAGGAATACCCCGAGGTCGAGCTTAGTCACATGTATGTGGACAACGCCGCGATGCAACTGGTGCGTGCGCCCAAACAGTTTGATGTGATGGTTACCGGTAACATCTTCGGCGATATCCTCTCGGACGAGGCGTCGATGCTGACGGGTTCGATTGGCATGCTGCCCTCGGCCTCGCTGGATGCGAACAACAAGGGCATGTACGAGCCCAGTCATGGCTCGGCCCCGGATATCGCCGGCCGTGATGTCGCCAACCCGCTGGCCACCATCCTCTCGGTGGCGATGATGTTCAAATATACTTTCAACGACGAGGCGGCCTTCAACCGCATCGACAACGCGGTGAAGAAGGTGATTGCGGCAGGGCATCGCACCGCCGACATCTGGACTGAGGGCACGCAGAAGGTTTCGTGCTCAGGTATGGGCGATGCGGTGGTGGCAGCGCTGTAATTCAAAGGAAACAGAAAGATGAAAAAAGTAGGTCTGATTGGTTGGCGCGGTATGGTGGGCTCGGTGCTCATGGGCCGCATGCAGGCAGAGAATGATTTTGCGCACATCGAACCGGTGTTCTTCACTACCTCGAATGTGGGTGGCAAGGGTCCGGCTATTGGCAAAGAGGTGCCGCCGCTGAAGGATGCCAACAGCATCGACGAACTCGCTGCGATGGACATCATCATCACCTGCCAAGGCGGTGATTACACCAAAGAGGTCTACCCGAAGCTGATGGCTTCTGGCTGGAAGGGCTATTGGATCGATGCCGCCTCGACGCTGCGGATGAAGGATGATGCCATCATCATCCTCGACCCGGTCAATAAGGCGGTGATTCAGGACGGGATTCAAAAGGGCGTTAAAACCTTCGTCGGCGGCAACTGCACGGTGTCGCTGATGCTGATGGCGATCGGGGGTCTGTTTGAGAAAGGCCTGATCGAATGGGTCGCGCCGCAGACCTATCAGGCCGCCTCGGGTGCGGGTGCGCGCAATATGCGCGAGTTGCTGCAACAGATGGGCGCGGTGAACGCGGAAGTTAAACCCCTTCTCGACGATCCGGCCTCGGCCATTCTGGAGATCGACAAGAAAGTGACCGACTTTTTGCGTTCTGATCGCTATCCGATCGATGCTTGGCCGGTGCCGCTGGCCGCCAGCCTGATCCCGTGGATCGATGTGCAGTTGGAATCGGGTCAATCCAAGGAAGAATGGAAGGCTCAGGTTGAGGCCAACAAGATCCTGGGTCGCAGTGATCGCCAGATTCCCATTGATGGCCTGTGCGTGCGTGTGGGCGCGATGCGCTGCCATTCGCAGGCGTTGACCATCAAGTTGACTCAAGATGTGCCGCTGGATGAGGTCCACGGCATCATCGCGGCGCATAACGATTGGGTGAAGGTGGTGCCCAACGACCGCCAGATCACCATGGAGCAACTGACTCCCGCTGCCGTCACCGGCACGCTGACTGTGCCCGTGGGCCGTATGCGCAAACTGACCATGGGACCGCAGTACTTGAGCGCCTTTACCGTGGGCGACCAGTTGCTGTGGGGCGCGGCCGAGCCCTTGCGCCGCATGCTGCGCATCCTGCTGGAAGCCTGAACCCGCTGTGCGCGCCCTTCGCACGATCCTCCTGTCACTGGCCTTCCTCGCCATGGCGGGGGCGTGGCCGGCGCGGGCCTTGGAACTGGGGCGTATCCAGATTGACTCGGCGCTGGGTGAGCCGTTACGGGCGCTGATCCCGATCACGGCCTATACCGATGCGGAACTGGAGCAGCTTCTCCCGGCCAATGCCTCGGCTGAGGCCTATCAGCTCCTGCGCCTGGTGCGCCGTCCGGTCATCGAGACATTGACCTTGGCGGTCGATCGAGGCGGTGCCCTGCCGGTGTTGCGGGTGGCGACCCCGGTGGCGGTGACGGATCCGCATCTGGATTTGTTGTTGGAGGTTCGCTGGCCAGCCGGCCGCGTGCTGCGCGAGTATGTGCTTTTGATCGAGCCGCGTCGGGTGCCGGAGCCCACGCCCATTGCCACGCCGGAGATCGCCACTATCGGAGATCAGCCGAAGGCTGAGACAGCGATCGATGCCCCCTCCAAGGTATCGACGACCTGGCCGGTACGCCCCGATGATTCGCTGTCGCGCATTGCGCGTCAATTGCCGCTGCCCGGAACCAGTTTCAGTCAGCGCGTATATGGGCTGTACGAGGCCAATCCGAAGGCCTTCGTGGAGCAGGATATTAATCGTCTGCGTCAATCAGTGACCTTGCAAATTCCTGATTCAGCCGTTCTGGCAGCTATTCCGGAAGGCGTGGCGATGCAGCGTCTGGGCGAGATTATGTCGAACGCTGCCGTGGTGAGCGGTAAGGTGACGGCCGCGCCGGCGGAGGCCCCGAGGGTGGGATTGCCGCACGATACGGTACGGATCTCGCGCGGCGACGCGGGTAAGGCGAAACAGGGCAAGGATGGGCAGCACCTTCAGTCCATTGAAGAAGAGGTGACGGCGCGTGCCCACGCCCTTGAGGAGGCCGAGGCCCGTATCGCCGCGCTGGAAAAATCGATACAGGACTTGCAACGCTTACTGGCGGCACGGAAGGCGAACGAGGCCCTGCTCGACCTGCCCGCGGATGAAAAGGCATGGGATATTCGTTCGCCGCAGGCCCTGGGCCTGTTGGCCCTGATCTTGTTGCCGGCCTTGTTCTGGGGCGGCTATCGTTTGGGGTTGGGTCGCTCGGGATTGGGTCGTAGGCAGCGGTCGAAGGCTCCGGAGGTCGTCCTACCCGGGTTGGCGGGGTTGGATCTGGATCTGGCTTCCGCACCCGCCAGTGGGATGGGGGCGGAGAACGGTCTTAGCCTAGCCCGGGCGCATTGGGTGTTGGGTGAGCGTGAGGCAGCGCGAGCCGTATTGATTGAGGTTATCGCCCGGGGCAGCGCGATGGATCAGGCCGAGGCGCGTCGGATGCTGGATGCCTTGGACCATTAAGGGGCGTCTAAGGTGATTCACCCCGCTGCGCGGATCACGGTCTATATTTTTCTGACCTTATTGCTGCCACTGCTGCCTGCAGTCCTGATCCCATGGCTGACGCTCATGGTCTTGGCGATTCAATGGCCGCGTCGCCGTTCCCTGTTGCGACTCCTGCGCCGTAGCCGCTGGATCTTCCTATTGCTGTTCTTGAGTTATGCCTGGACCTTGCCGGGTGAGCCACTTTGGTTGGTGTTTGATGGGTTGACCCCGACCGTTGAGGGGATTGAGGCCGGGCTGTTACAGGCCACTCGTTTACTCTTGTTGTTGAGCTTGCTGGATCTTTGGGTCTTGACCTTGGATACGCGCGCGCTATTGACGGGATTGCTGAGCCTGATCGACCCCTTGCGTGCTTTGGGCGTGGATGTCGAACGCATCGCCGTGCGTCTGGCTTTAACCTTGCGCGCCATTGAAAATCCGCCCAGCTTTCGGGAGGCGATGGCGATCCTGTCGCAGTTCAGTCCACCCTTACTGCCTCCTGAGCCTATTAAACTTGTCCGGCAGTCGTTGAACGGGCGAGATTGGACCGTCATTGCGATGGCCGTGACCACGCTGGGGGGCGTATGGGTCAACCATTGAACCCGCTGCCAGACGCGCGCCGCATGGCCTTGGGGCTGGAATATGATGGCCGGCGTTTTTGTGGTTGGCAGACACAGCCCCCACGCTCGCCTTGCTCGCTGCCCCCGGGGGGGGCGCAGTCTTTGCCTTGGGGCGGCCCGGCGGCGCAGACACAGCCCATCGGTTGCGGAGTTCAGGACGCGGTCGAGTTGGCGCTGGTGCAGATTCACGGCGCGCCGCTGGCCACGATCGTGGCGGGGCGTACCGATGCCGGCGTCCATGCCACGGGTCAGGTGGTGCATTTCGACGCGGTGAACGCGCGTCCGGAAAGTGCCTGGGTACGCGGGGTGAACGCGCATCTGCCGCCGGGTGTGGTGGTGTTGTGGGCGCGCGAGGTGAGCGATGATTTCCACGCCCGCTTTAGTGCGCTGGAGCGGGAATACCGCTACCGGTTGCTGATGCGGCCGGTACGCCCGGCGATTCTCGCTGGCCGTGTCGGTTGGGTGCATGGTGCGCTGGATATCGCGGCGATGCAGGCAGCTAGTCGATGTTTGATTGGGATGCACGATTTTTCGGCCTTCCGTGCGGCCGAGTGTCAGGCCAAGTCACCCGTGCGCGACATGCGTGCGGTGGAGATGACGCAAGACGGCCCAATACTGGAGTTCACCTTTCGTGCCAACGCCTTTTTGCAGCACCAGATCCGCAATCTGGTCGGCGCACTGGTTTGGGTGGGGCAGGGCAGGCGCCCGCCGGAGTGGATGGCTGAGACGCTGGCGGGTCGCGATCGCTCCCGCGCCGCCGCCACCTTTGCCCCGGACGGGCTTTATCTGACGGCGGTGCGTTATGATCCGCGCCATGCCTTGCCTGAAAGCCCAATGATCCCATGACGCGCATCAAGATCTGCGGTATTACCCGCGTCGAAGATGGTTTGGCGTGTGCCCGTTTGGGGGCCGACGCGATCGGTCTGGTGTTTTATGCGCCCAGTCCGCGCGCGGTATCCATTCCCCAGGCGCAGGCGATCACCGCCACCTTGCCGCCTTTTGTGACCACGGTGGCCTTGTTTGTGAACCCGGAGAGGGCTGAGGTTGAGGCTGTCCTGCGCGGCGTGCGCCCGGATCTGCTGCAATTTCACGGCCACGAGACGGCCGACTTCTGCGGTCAGTTTGGGCTGCGTTATCTGAAGGCGCTGCCGGTTAAGGCGGGCAGTGATTTGTTACAATCTGCAGCCGCGTACCCCGATGCGGCCGGTCTATTACTGGACACCCCGACGGAGGCCTTTGGCGGTTGCGGTGAGCGTTTTGACTGGTCGCTGATTCCCGCCGAGATTGCCGCACGCTGTGTATTGGCGGGTGGCCTTAATGCGGCCAATGTCGCTACGGCCATTCGCCAAGTGCGCCCGTGGGCGGTGGATGTATCGAGTGGGGTCGAGACGGACAAAAAAGGTATCAAGGACGCGGACAAGATCGCGGCCTTCATCAAGGAAGTCAGGAATGCAGACCTATAACCAACCCGATGTAACGGGTCATTTTGGCCCCTACGGTGGCATCTACATGGCCGAGACGCTGATCCCGGCGGTGGATGAATTGCGTCGCGAGTACGAACGCTTTCGCGACGATGCGGATTTCAAGGCCGAATTCGCCTATGAGCTGAAGCACTATGTCGGTCGGCCCAGCCCCATCTATCACGCTAAACGCCTCTCCGATTCGCTTGGCGGCGCGCAGATATTCTTGAAGCGCGAAGACCTTAACCATACCGGTGCGCACAAGATCAACAACGCCATCGGTCAGGCCCTGCTGGCTAAACGCATGGGCAAAAAGCGGGTGATCGCCGAGACGGGTGCGGGGATGCACGGGGTCGCAACCGCCACGGTGGCCGCGCGTTTTGGCATGGAATGCATCGTGTACATGGGGGCTGACGACATCCAGCGCCAGGCCCCAAATGTGTTCCGCATGAAGCTTTTGGGCGCGACCGTGGTGCCGGTCACCTCGGGTTCGCGCACCCTGAAGGACGCGTGCAACGAGGCCATCCGCGATTGGGTGACGAATGTTGAGTCTACCTTCTACATCTTTGGCACCGCCGCCGGCCCGCATCCGTATCCGATGATGGTGCGTGATTTTCAGTGTGTGATTGGCAACGAGGCGAAGGTGCAGATGCCTGAGATGATCGGTCGCCAGCCGGACGCGGTGATTGCCTGCGTGGGCGGCGGCTCCAACGCCATTGGCCTGTTCCATCCCTACATCGAGGTGGACGGCGTGAGGATCATTGGCGTTGAGGCCGGTGGTCATGGATTGGCGACCGGCAAACATGCCGCGCCCTTGACCGGCGAGGCCAAGGTCGGCGTTTTGCATGGCAACAAGGTGTATTTGATGCAGGACGCCGATGGTCAGATCATCGAAACCCATTCGATCTCTGCCGGACTGGATTACCCCGGTGTGGGCCCCGAACACTGCCTGCTCAAGGATATGGGCCGGGCGGAATATGTGGCCGCCACGGATGACGAGGCGCTGGCCGCTTTTGATGCGCTGTGCCGGTTTGAAGGCATTATCCCGGCGTTGGAATCGAGCCACGCCCTAGCGCATGCGATGAAGATCGCGCCGACGATGGGTCAGGATAAGGTGTTGTTGGTTAATCTGTCGGGTCGTGGCGACAAGGATATGAATACCGTGGCGCGTCTAAAGGGCATTACGCTCTGATTTGCGATGCCGACTGCATTACGAGAGGGGCCTTATCGATTCTTTTTCTATGCGAGCGATTGCGCTGAGCCTCTTCATGTCCATGTGGAACGCGATGGCCATATCGCCAAATTTTGGTTGTTTCCCGTCAGGCTTGCCTCAAGTGCCGGGTTCCCTAGAGCCGAAATTCAACGGCTTCAGCGACTTGTTATTGAGCGACAATTCGAATTGAAGGAGGCATGGAATGCTTACTGTCAGTAAAGTTGAAATGGATACGCCACTGGCCCTGAATGTCTTGGTAACGGAAGATACCTTGAGCGTAGATCTGCACGATGGCCGTAGCCTGTCTGTGCCTATGGCTTGGTATCCACGCCTGGTTTACGGCTCGGTTACGGAGCGTAGCAATTGGCGTCTGATTGGCGAGGGCGAGGGGATCCACTGGGGTGAGTTGGATGAAGACATTAGTGTGGCAGGTCTATTGGAAGGGCGGCCCTCTGGCGAAAGCCAGGAGTCATTTCAGAGATGGTTGTCCGCGCGTCAGCGTGCATGATTGATAGAGCGACCCAAAATGGCAATCCCTGATTTTCAGTCTTTGATGTTGCCGCTTCTGCGTTTATGCGCAGATGGCAAGGATCATAGCAAGCATGATGCCGTGCCGGCGTTGGTGCGGGATTTTTCGCTTTCTCAGGCTGATCTGGAAGAATTGTTGCCTACAGGCCGTCAGGGCAGGTTCGATAACCGCGTGGGTTGGGCAAAAAGCTACCTAAAGCAAGCGGGTTTGTTGGCCATCACGGGTCGCGGTGTTTTCAGAATAACAGCGCGTGGCAGTGCCACGCTTCTAGAAAGCCCAGCGCGGATTGACATAAAGTACCTCGAACGCTTCCCAGAGTTTCAAGCGTTTAAGACGGTCTCCCGTAAAGCGGATAACACGGTCGAAGTGGAAGAAAATATCTCCACGCAAGCGACACCAGAAGAGCTACTCGAATCTGGCTATCGCCAATTTCGGTCTGCATTGGCCGCCGATCTGTTACAACAAGTGAAAAGCGCTTCACCGGCCTTCTTTGAACACCTTGTTGTCGAATTGTTGTTACGCATGGGTTACGGCGGTACTGCCGAGGATGCAGGCCAAGTGCTTGGCAAGAGTGGTGATGGTGGTATAGACGGCATCATCAAGGAAGATCGTCTGGGTCTTGATGTTATTTACATCCAGGCCAAGCGATGGGAAAACGATGTGGGCCGTCCCGAAATCCAACGGTTTGTGGGCGCGTTGGCTGGACACAAGGCTAACAAAGGTATCTTCATCACCACTTCCAACTACAACCGTAACGCTCGTGATTACGCGGGGCAAGTGACCAGTAAGGTGGTGCTGATCGATGGCCCTATGCTGGTCGACTTAATGATCGATTTTGATTTAGGGGTGACGGTTAAAGATACCTACAAAATCAAACGCATCGATTCGGACTATTTTGCTGAAGACTGATTTATGAATCGCATCACTAAGACTTTTCAACGGCTCCATGCCCAAGGCCGCAAGGCGCTGATTCCTTTTATTACCGCGGGCGATCCGGCGCTCGATCAGACCGTGCCGCTGATGCACGCCTTGGTGGCGGCGGGTGCGGATGTGATCGAGTTGGGGGTGCCGTTTTCAGACCCAATGGCCGATGGTCCGACCATTCAGCGGGCCTCTGAGCGCGCCTTAAAAAACGGCATGACCCTGCGCGGGGTGTTGGCGATGGTGGCCGATTTCCGTCAGCAGGATGCGACCACTCCCGTGGTGCTGATGGGTTACGGCAATCCGGTCGAGGCGATGGGCTGGGAGGCCTTTGCGGCCCGTTGCGCCGAGGTGGGCGTTGATGGCGTGTTGACCGTTGATTTTCCGCCCGAGGAAAGTCATGCCGCCTTTGAATATTTGCAGCGTCACGACATTGCCCCGATCTTTCTGCTGGCCCCGACCACGACCGAGGCGCGTATCGCCCAAGTGGCCCAGTTGGCGCGCGGCTATGTGTACTATGTGTCGCTGAAGGGCGTGACGGGTGCAGGTAACCTGGATATCAATAGCATTGCGGCCAAGATGCCGCAGTTGCGCCGGTTTTTGAGCCTGCCGATTGGCGTTGGTTTTGGCATTCGCGATGCCGAAACCGCACGACAGGTGGCCGCAGTTTCCGATGCCGTGGTGATTGGTTCCCGCATCGTGCAAGAGATTGAGACCTCCGCCCCGGATAAATGCCTGGGTAATGTGCAAAACTTTGTGGCCGGCGTTCGTGCGGCCTTGGATCGAAAGGAAAAGCTGTGAGCCCCCTGATTCACTTCATTCATTTCCCCCTAAGGGGGAGCAATGCCTCCTTCGGGACGGCACTTCAGGAGTCATGATATGAGCTGGTTTCAGAAAATTCTGCGTCCCAAGATTCAGCGCCGTGAGACGCGCAAGACCGTCCCCGAAGGCCTGTGGAGCAAGTGCCCCGCCTGCGACGAGGTTCTCTATAGCACGGACTTGGATAATAACGCCCATGTCTGCCCGAAGTGTAGTCATCACCACCGCATTGGTGCCCGGCGCCGCTTGGATGTCTTCCTGGATGAAGCGGGGCGTAGTGAGATCGGTCAGACGGTCTCGCCGGTGGATACGCTGAAGTTCAAGGACAGCCGCAAATATGCGGACCGTATTACGGAGGCCACTCAAGCGACCGACGAGAAGGATGCGCTGGTGGTGATGGAAGGCACGGTGCATGGCGTGCCGGTCGTCGTGGCGGCCTTTGAGTTCAAGTTCATGGGCGGTTCGATGGGCTCGGTGGTAGGCGAGCGTTTTGTGCGCGGTGTCGATGCGGCGATCAAGGGCAAGAAGGCTTTTGTCTGTTTCTCGGCCAGCGGCGGGGCACGGATGCAGGAAGGACTCTTGTCCCTGATGCAGATGGCCAAGACCTCGGCCGCCCTGACCCAGTTGTCGGCTCGTCGGCAACCCTTTATTTCAGTGCTGACGGACCCGACCATGGGCGGCGTCTCGGCGAGTTTTGCCATGCTGGGCGATGTCATTGTCGGCGAGCCTAATGCCCTGATTGGTTTTGCCGGCCCTCGGGTGATTGAACAGACAGTGCGCCAAACCCTGCCGGAGGGTTTCCAGCGTTCGGAATTCCTGGTTGAACACGGCGCGGTCGATCGCATCATCGACCGGCGCGAGATGCGTCGTGAACTGGCGCGTCTGATCGCCCAACTGCAGCGGCGAAAATCCCCCGTTTTGGAATGACCACAGACCACGCGTCCATGCCCGTGGATCTCGCGGGCTGGCTGGCTTGGTTGGAGTCACGCAACGCGACCCAGATCACGCTGGGTCTTGAGCGGGTCGCGGCGGTGTGGGCGCGCCTGGGAATCGCCCTGAACCTGCCCGTCATCACGGTCGCCGGGACGAACGGTAAGGGTTCGACCTGCGCCTTCCTGGAGGCGATGCTGCGTGCCGGCGGCTATCGCGTGGGACTTTACACCTCACCCCATCTCCTGCGTTACAACGAACGCATCCGCATCGACGGTGACGAGGTGAGTGATGCAGATCTTTGCGCGGCCTTTGCCGCGGTTGAGGCGGTTCGCGGAGATACGCCGCTAAGCTATTTTGAGCAGGGCACGCTGGCGGCCTTGTGGCTCTTTGCCCGCGCAGGGCTGGATGCCGTCGTGCTGGAGGTGGGACTGGGCGGCCGTTTGGATGCGGTCAATATCCTCGATGCCGATTGTGCCGTGATTACGCCCATCGATCTGGATCACCAGGCCTGGCTGGGTCAGGATCGCGAGACCATCGGGCGGGAAAAGGCGGGGATTACCCGTCCCGGACGACCGCTGGTATGTAGCGATCCCCAGCCACCGGCCACGGTCCTGGCGACGCGGGCGACCCCGCTCTTGTGCCTGGGGCGGCAATTTAGTGTCGAAGCGGAGGGCGATGGGCGCTGGACATGCCGGATCGGCGCTGCCGTTTTCCCGGCCTTGCCGCGCCCTGCGCTGCTGGGCGCACACCAATACCACAACGCGGCAGCGGCACTGACTGCGCTGTGGCAGTTGAGGACGCGGCTGCCTTTGCCGGTGTCGGCCTTGCGGGCGGGGATTGCGCAGGCTCAGGTGCCTGGGCGTTTTCAGGTCGTCGGCCAGGCCCCGTTACGCATCTTGGAGGTGGCACACAACCCGCATGCGGCGCGCACCTTGGCACTGCAATTGGCGGATCTACCGCCGACGGGGAAGCGGATTGCGGTTTGCGCCCTGTTGGGCGACAAGGACATAGCGGGTGTGGTCGCTGCCTTGCGCTCAAGTTTTGATGTCTGGCATATTGCGCCCTTGCATGCGGAGCGAGCCGGGCCGGTCTCGGCCTTGGCGGATGCCTTGAGGGGGGCTGGGTGCGCGAGTCAGGCGCATATTTCTGTCACTCAGGCTTGGATTACGGCGTGCCGCGAAGCCGGACCCGCTGATACAATTGCGGCGTTTGGTTCTTTCCATACGATCGCAGAGATCCTGCAATCGATACGCGAACAGGAAATACCTATGGGCCGTAGTTATGACTGATGCAGCAGAAGCGCTGAAACGGAGCGCGCGTCGGCGCCTGATCGGTGCGGTGGCCTTGGCGTTGGTCACGGTGGTGGCCTTGCCGATGATCTTCGACAAGGAACCTCCGCCCTTGGCCGAGGTCGAGATTACTATCCCCTCTCGGGATACTCCAGGGAGTGCGGTCTTTCTTGAGGGCGGTGCGGGCGCGCGGACCGGTTCGGCGACCCCGCCATCGCCGGCGCCAACCCCCAGCCCTACGCTTGGATCACCGGCTGTGTCCCCGCCTGTACCCGCGGCCCCGGTACCGAGTGTCTCGCCCCCGGCGCCGGTTCCGGTTCAGAAACCAGCCGCTTCCCTGGCGGCCCCTGCGGCGGCAAAGTTTGACCTGCCCAAGACGCCCCCTTCAGTCTCGAATGGCTACTTTCTGCAACTGGGTGTGTTTTCATCCGAAGAGGGGGCGCGCAAGTTAGCGAAGCGTGTTGCCGATGCGGATTTTACCGTCCATGTGGTCGAGGATGCGGGTCGCTACAAGGTGCGCTGCGGCCCGGTTTCAGCCAAACCCGCCGCACAGGATCTGCAGACCCGGTTGCATGGCAAGGGATTTCCCGCCGTGCTGGTTAGCCCGTGACCGGACTCGACCTTGCGGCCTTGGCCATTGTGCTCCTCTTCTTCTTGCTGGGATTAAAGCGAGGCTTGGTGCGCGAGGTAATTTCTCTGCTGGCTTGGCTGGCGGCCTTCTTTTTGGCGGGGCGCCTAGCTCAGTGGTTGGGCCCGTATTTGCCGGGTATGACCGAGGGCGGTCTGCGTGATGCGGTGGCGATGGGGCTGGCCTTTATGGCCATCTTGTTGATGGCGATGGGGGTGTCGACGGCCCTGCACGGTTTGGTCAAGGCGGTGGGCTTGAGCGTAGAAGACCGACTGTTGGGTAGTGTGTTTGGCTTGCTGCGTGGAGGTGTTGTCCTCGTATTGCTGGTCTTGACCAGCGGCCTGACAGCCCTGCCGCAGACGGAGATCTGGAAAAGCTCGGTTTTGCGCGCACCACTGGAGTCGCTGGCGTTAAACTTTAGGCCGCTGCTGCCCGTTGAGTTGGCCGAAAAAATTCGTTTTACATAGCTTTCATAGGAACGCGTCATGTGCGGAATTATTGGGGTGATTGCCCACGAACCCGTTAATCAGTTGTTGTATGACGGTCTTCAGCTCTTGCAGCATCGCGGTCAGGATGCCGCCGGTATCTGTACCATGGACGGCAATTCGTTCAACATGCGCAAGTCCAAGGGGATGGTGCGTGATGCCTTCCGCACCCGAGACATGCGCGACCTGGAAGGCAATGTCGGCATCGCCCATGTGCGCTACCCGACGGCGGGTAACGCCTCGTCCAAGGCCGAGGCGCAACCTTTTTATGTCAACGCGCCGTTCGGTATTGTCTTGGCCCACAACGGTAATTTGACTAATACCGCTCAACTCAAGGCCGAGGTGTTTCGTGATGATCTGCGCCATGTGAATACCGGTTCCGATTCCGAGGTCTTGCTCAATGTGTTCGCTCACGAGTTGCAGGCGGCCGCGCAAGGTCGTGCGCCGACCTGTGAGGCCGTCTTTACCGCGGTAAAGGCCTTGCATCGCCGCTGTCGAGGGGCGTATGCGGTCGTTATTCTGATTGCGGGTTTTGGGCTGGTGGCCATTCGTGATCCTCAGGGTATTCGTCCGCTGGTGATGGGCCGGCGGGAAGACGCGTCTGGTGCCGATGCCTGGATGGTGGCCTCGGAAAGCGTAGCGATGGATGCCATGGGCTTCACTCGGGTGCGTGATGTGAAGCCGGGCGAGGCCGTTGTCGTGACCAGCGAAGGCGAGATGGAGACGCGTGAGTGCGTGGATTCAGCCCGGTTACAGTCTTGCATCTTCGAATATGTCTATTTCGCGCGGCCGGATTCGATCATCGACAACGCCTCGGTGTATGAGACCCGGCTGCGGATGGGCGAGTTTTTGGCCGAGAAGATTCGCCGTGACTTTGGCCATTTGCACATTGATGTGGTGATCCCGATTCCGGATACCAGTCGTCCTTCGGCCTTGCAGTTGGCGAATCGACTGGGTGTGAGTTACCGCGAGGGCTTTATCAAGAATCGCTATATCGGCCGCACTTTCATCATGCCCGGGCAGGGCGAGCGCAAGAAGTCGGTGCGCCAGAAGCTGAACGCCATGGCGGTTGAGTTCGTCGGTAAGAATGTGCTCCTGGTGGACGACTCTATTGTGCGTGGCACGACCAGTCGCGAGATTATTCAGATGGCTCGCGATTGCGGTGCCCGCGCGGTGTACTTTGCCTCGGCCAGCCCGCCGGTGCGTTTCCCGAATGTGTATGGCATTGACATGCCAACCCGTGCGGAGCTGCTGGCGCATAACCGCAGCGATGCCGAGATTGCGGCGGAGATTGGGGCCGATGCGGTGATCTACCAAGATCTTCCGGACCTGATTCGTGCCGTGCAGGCCGTCAACCCGAACCTGACGGCCTTTGATGCCTCCTGCTTCGATGGTCAATACATCACTGGGGATATCAGTGAGGATTACTTGCATGATCTGGAGGCCGCTCGTAATGGGGCCGACATGGGTGAAGGCAAGTCAGGTGGCAAAAAGACTCGGCAAATGGATCTTAATCTGGCGACCCGTTGATCATGAACGACGATACTCTACACCCCGAAACCCTGGCCATCCGCTCCGGCATCCATCGCACGCCGTTTAACGAACACGGCGATGCGATGTATCTCACCTCGAGCTTTGTGTTCGACAACGCGGCGCAGGCGGCGGCGCGTTTTTCCGGCGCGGAACCGGGCATGATCTACGCCCGTTTCACCAACCCCAGCGTATCCGCGTTTGAAGAACGGCTGGCGGCACTGGAGGGGGCCGAGCGGTGCGTGGCCTTTGCCTCTGGCATGGCGGCGATCCTGGCGACGGTCATGGGCTTGATGAAGGCGGGTGAACATATCGTCGCCTCGCGTTCGATCTTTGGCTCGACGGTGCAGTTGTTCAACAACATCATCGGCAAGTTCGGCGTTGAGACCACCTTCGTCTCGCCGACCGACCCTGAAGAATGGCGTGCGGCGCTGCGGCCGAATACGCGGCTGTTTTTTGTGGAGTCACCGTCCAATCCCTTGACTGAGGTCTCCGACATCGCCGCGCTGGCCGCCATTGCCAAAGAGGCGGGGGCCTGGCTGGCGGTGGACAACTGTTTCTGTACGCCCATCTTGCAAAAGCCGCTGGCGCTGGGCGCGGACATCATCATCCATTCCGCCACCAAATACCTCGATGGCCAAGGCCGCGTGCTGGGTGGCGCGGTGTTGGGCAGTCAATCGTTGATGGAAGGCGTTTATACCTTCTTGCGTACCGCCGGCCCAACGCTGTCCGCGTTTAACGCCTGGGTGCTGTTCAAGGGCATGGAGACCCTGGATCTGCGTATGCGCCAGCATTCGGCCAATGCGCTGGAACTGGCGACCTGGCTGGAGACGCAGCCGCAGGTGGCGCGGGTGCTCTATCCCGGTCTGCCGTCGCATCCGCAACACGCGCTGGCCATGCGCCAGCAGACCACCGGCGGCGGCATCGTTGCCTTTGAGCTGAAGGGGGGCCGTGACGCGGCCTGGCGGTTGATCGACGCGACGCAAGTCATGTCGATTACCGCCAATCTCGGCGATGTCAAAACCACCATCACCCATCCGGCTTCCACCACGCACAGTCGCATGACCCCGGAACAGCGCGCCACCGCCGGCATCAGCGATGGCCTGATCCGCATCGCCGTGGGCTTGGAGCATGTGGACGATCTCAAAAACGATCTGCTGCGCGGGATGTAAGCGCCTGCGCTATGGGTTGATCAAGGTCGTGGCGTCAAAGGCCCTTGCGTTACAGGCCGCGGCGCTCGCACAATTCCGTAATCACGCAGTCGCCGCATTTGGGTGAGCGTGCGGTGCAGGTGTAGCGTCCGTGCAGGATGAGCCAGTGATGGGCGTGATGCATGTATTCGCTGGACACGGCCTTGAGCAGCTTTTCCTCGACCGCGAAGGGGGTCTTGCCGATGCCCATGCCGGTGCGATTGGCCACGCGGAACACATGCGTGTCCACGGCCATAGTGGGCTGACCGAAGGCGATGTTGAGTACCACATTGGCGGTCTTGCGGCCCACGCCGGGCAGTGTTTCTAGTGACTCGCGGGTTTGCGGTACCTCGCCATTGAAATCGGCGATCAGCTTTTGGCAAGTGGCGAGGATGTTTTTGGCCTTGGTTGGGTAGAGGCCGATGCTGCGGATGTACTCGGCCAGGCCGTCCAGCCCTAGATCCAGCAGGGTTTGCGGTGTTCCGGCCGCGGAGAACAAGGGCCCGGTTGCGCGATTAACCCCCTTATCAGTCGCTTGCGCGGAGAGGATGACGGCGATGAGGAGTTCGAACGGGTTACGGTGATTCAGTTCACCGCGTGGTTCGGGATTGGCCTCAGCCCAGCGGCGGAAGCATTCGGCAACGAGGGCGCGCTTCATGCCTTGCGTGATTGGAGGGCATTGCGCAGGGCGATCAGGAGACCCAGCCCGAAAAAGGCGCCGGGGGGCAGGATGGCGAGCAGGAAGCCCGGATAGTCGGGGACTATCGTCAGGGTCCAATTTTCTGCGATGTGGCCTAGGGCGAGGTCGAAGCCCGAGAACAGGGTACCTTTACCCACTACTTCGCGCAGGGCACCCAACGCGACCAACACGGCGGTCAGTCCCAGCCCCATGGCAATACCATCGAGGATGGAGTGGGCGGTGGGTTGCTTGGAGGCAAAGGCCTCGACCCGGGCGAGGACAATGCAGTTGGTGGTGATAAGGGGCAGGAAAATGCCCAGCACCAGATAGAGGGGTTGCGCATAGGCCTGAATGATCAGGGTCACGATCGTGACCAGCACGGCAATGATCAACACGAAGGTGGGGATGCGCAAGGCGTTGGGGATGAAGTTGCGGATGATGGCGACCGATCCGCTGGAGAGGGTCATCACCAGGGTGGTGGCGAGCCCGAGCGCGAGGGCGTTGACCACGGTGTTGCTGATCGCCAGCAAGGGGCAGAGGCCCAGCAACTGGATGATGCCGGGGTTCTGCTTCCACAGACCGTTATAAAAGATTTCTCGGGTTTCGGACGCTGGGATCATGGGGCCTCTCCACTTAACAACTCGGCGCTTAACAACTCAGCACGATGGGCGGCGAAATAACGCAGGCCGCCATGCACGGCCTTGACGATGGCGCGTGGGGTGACGGTGGCCCCGGTTACATAATCAAATGGGCCACCGTCCTTGCGTATTTTCCAGTGCGTCATATCGGGGCGATCCAGCGAGGTTCCATCAAATTGGCGTATCCAGGGGCTACGGACGACCTCGATATAGTCGCCAAGACCCGGTGTCTCGTGATGGGCGGTGACCCGTACGCCGCCGATTCGTCCATCGGGAAGGATGCCAATCAACAGACGAATCTCGCCGGCGTAGCCGTCCGGGGCGCTGGCCTCGAGGATGACCCCGCTCACTTGGCCAGATCGGGTGGCGAGATAGCGGTTGGCGGGTCGTTTCAGGCCCAGCAGCGGATCGGCAGGAAGAGGATAGAGGGCCCGACTGAGATCGTTGTCGAAGCTGCCGGGTGGCAGGGTCTGTGCCAACAATTGGTTCTTGATGGCCCGTTCGGCCTGTTCGATGGCGGGTGCCGTGGATTGGTAGGTGCCCGACAGCAGGAGGGCCCCGATGGCCGAAAAAAGCAGCAGGATGGCGGCGGGGGCCAGGATGTCGCGGGCCCAGTGCTTGATCCGCTTCATGGTTTTTCTCCCGGCAGGTGCCGACGGCTGTGCCCGAACACCTTGGGTTGCGTGTAGGCATCAATCAGCGGTGCGGCGCTGTTCATCAACAAGATCGCGAAGGCGATGCCATCGGGGAAACTGCCAAAACTGCGAATCATGACCGTGATAAGCCCGGCCAGCCCGGCGTAGAGCAGTTTGCCCACGGGGGTGTTGGCGGCCGAGACCGGGTCGGTGGCGATGAAGAAGGCCCCGAGCAGGGTACCGCCGACGATCAGATGGAAGAAGGGACCGGCTTGGTGGCTGGGGTCGATCAGATAGAGCACGCCCGAGGTGAGCGCGATGCCGCCCAGAAACGCGACAGGGATATGCCAGGTGATGATGCGGCGCGCTAGGAGATAGAGTCCGCCGAGCAGATACGACAACGCGACCAGGTCGCGTGCCTGCAGATCGGGGATGAGTTGGGCGCCGATCAGGCTGGCGGCGTCATGCCCAGAACGCAGGTGGGCTTTGAGGCTGTCGAGGGGGGTCGCTGCACTGTAGGCGTCGATCTGGAGACGGGCGCCGGTAAAAATCATCTCGAAGGCATCGCTGAGGCTGAGGCTATACGCGGCGAGGGCCGCTGGCGCGGGCCAGACATTGATCTGCGCGGGGAAGCTAATGATGAGCACGGAAAAACCGAGCATGGCGGGATTGAAGGTGTTCTGGCCCAGCCCGCCATAGAGGTGTTTGCCCACGACGGTGGCAAACAGCATGCCCACGGCGTATAGCCACCAAGGCAGTAGGGTGGGCAGGGTCAGGGCCAGGAGGGCGGCGGTCACCAGGGTGGTGCCATCGCCTAGAAAGGGGCGCAGGGGGTAATCGCGGGCCTTCAGTATGGCCGCCTCGAACAGCAGTCCAAAGCCGGCACAGAGGGCGAGACTGAATAGGATGCCAGGGCCGAATAGCCATACATGAGCCGCAATGCCGGGTAGCAGGGCCACCAAGACCTCGGTCATGACGCGGGCGACGGACGGTGTGGGGCTCATGGTGATGCCTTCTTCTCGGGAGAAGTTTCCTCCTCCTCTTCATTGACGATATTGTCATGCACGGATTGGCGCAGGCTGGCGCGGCGGGATTCAATCTCGTTGATCTCGCGTAGCTTGTCGTCAGGCAGCCCTTCAATATTCTTCGGGGTGATCTCCTTACGGGCCTTTGCGGCGCGGGCCATGGCGGCGGCCAGAATGGCTTTCTTGCGCGCGGCCTCTGGGTCGACGGCGGGCGCCTCTGCCGTAGGTGCCGTGGCTTCGGTCTTGGGTTTTGCGGCCGCGGCCGCGGCATGCTTGGCGGCCTTTTCCAGTTTTTCGCGCTCGAGACGGAAACTGCGGAACTCGTGGCGGACACGGGCGCGATCGGCCGCGTCCTTCTCTTGTTCGCGGGCCCAGATCTCGCTCTTGGCATAGCGGAAAAAACTCACCAGGGGGATATGGCTAGGGCAGACATAGTCGCAGCAGCCGCATTCAATGCAGTCGAACAACTTAAAGGATTGCACCTTACCGAAGTCGTGGGCGCGGGCGTACCAGTGCATTTCGAAGGGTTGCAGGCTGACCGGACAGGCCCGCGCACAGGCCCCGCAACGGATACAGGGAAGGACCGGTGCGGGCGGCGGGAAGTTTTGCTTATCCTTAACCAGAATGCAGTTGACTGCCTTGCTAACGGGGGCCTCATCCGAGGCAAGATCGAAGCCCATCATGGGGCCGCCGATGAGGGTTCCGCAGGCGTCGGGGGTGCGACCGCCCGCAGCGGCGATCAGGGCCGCGATCGGGGTGCCGATCCGGACGGCATAATTGCCCGGGTTCTTGACTGCGCCGGTGACGGTGACGATGCGGCGGGTCAGCGGTTCGCCGTGGCGTATGGCGCGTTGCAGGGCATAGGCCGTGCCGACATTGAACATCTGCACGCCGACATCGGTTGTGCGGCCACCCGATGGGGTGATGCGTCCGGTCAGGGCATAGGCGAGTTGCTTGCCACCGCCCATGGGATAGCGCGTCGGTACCGGGCAGATGGCGATCGGGGTGCCGTCGGTATCCTTTGCGGCGGCGTGCAGCGCGGCAATGGCCTCGGGTTTGTTGTCCTCGATGCCGACTAGGATGCGTGCGGCACCCACCAACTGCTGTACGAGGCGCGCACCTTCCAGAATGGCGCGGGCGTGTTCGCGCATTAGGCCATCGTCACAGGTGATCCAGGGTTCACACTCGGCCGCGTTGAGGATCAGGATGGGCCACTCTTCGTTGTGGCCGGGCGCGAGTTTAATATGGGTGGGGAACACCGCGCCGCCCAGACCGGCGAGGCCCATGTTGCGCAAACGGGCCCGTCGCGCCTCGCGGTCTTCAGGGTCTGTCGGGGGTGTCGTGATGAAGGCATCCTCGCCATCGCTGTCGATGACGATGCAGAGTGCCTCTAGGCCCGATGGGTGCGCGACGGGCCGTGTCTCAATGGCGCTGACGCGGCCCGAGGTCGGGGCATGAATGGCAGCGCTGACGCCGGGCTCAGGTTGACCAATCATTTGGCCGCCCAGCACCTGTTCACCGATGCTTACACAGGGCTTTGCGGGTTTACCCAAGTGCTGACTGAGCGGGACGATATAGCGCGGCAGCAAGGGCATGTCGCGAATGGGTCCGGTATTCGATTCGGCCTTGTGGTCAGGAGGGTGTACGCCTCCCGGGAAATTGAACAGGGCCGTCATTTAGCCGCCTTTCCGGCGACAGGTTTGATGGTGAAGATCGGATAGCGCCACTTCCAGGTTTGCGTGTTCTCGCCCTCGGTCACCATGTGGATGCAGTCCACCGGACAGGGCGGCAGGCACAGCTCGCAACCGGTGCATTGCTCGGCGACGATGACATGCATTTGCTTAGCGGCGCCGACGATGGCATCGACCGGGCAGGCCTGGATGCACAGGGTGCAACCGATGCAGGTCGACTCATCGATAATGGCCACGGCCTTGGGTTTGGGTTCGAGACCCTCGCCGAGGGGCTTAGGTTCGACGCCGAGGAGCTCGGCTAGGCGCTGGATGCCTTCGTCGCCGCCTGGCGGGCAGAGGTTAATGTCCGCCTCCCCTTTGGCGATGGCCTCGGCATAGGGTTTGCAACCCGGGTAACCACACTGGCCACATTGAGTCTGGGGCAGGACCGCGTCAATCTTTTCCACCAAGGGGTCGTCTTGAACCCGATAACGCACCGCGGCCCAGCCAAGAATGGTGCCCAGAACGAGGCCAATGGCAGAGAGGATCCAGATCGCGTCAAGCATGACCGTGTTAGCGCACCATGCCGGAAAAGCCCATGAAGGCGATACTGAATATGCCGGCGGTTATCATGGCGATGGCGGCGCCCCGGAATGGGGTCGGGATATCCGCGGCCTCAAGGCGTTCACGCATGGCGGCAAACATGATCATCACCAGGGTAAAGCCCAGCGCGCCACCCAGTCCAAAAAAGAGGGACTCGACGAAGGTATGCCCTTCTTGGGCATTGAGCAGGGGCACGCCAAGCACGGCGCAGTTGGTCGTAATCAGCGGGAGGTAGATGCCGAGCAGGTGAAACAGGGTGGGACTGGTCTTTTTGATATACATCTCGGTGAAGCCGACGATGCCGGCGATCACTACGATGAAGGACAGGGTGCGCAGATAGGTGAGGTCTGGCCCCAGGAGATAGGTGTCGATGAGGTTGCTGGCCCCAGAGGCCAAGGTGAGCACAAAGGTGGTGGCCAGGCCCATGCCGAGGGCCGTCTCCAGTTTTTTGGAGACCCCCATAAAGGGGCACAACCCCAGAATCTTGGTCATCACGATGTTGTTGACGAACACCGTGCCGACGATGATTAATAAGTAGTGTTCCATTGTGAGTACGAAAAGTACGCGAAAAGTACGCGAAAAGTACGAAAACGCCTTAATCGAGCAGGTCGTGGGCCCCGTCGCAGAAGGGCGCGTTGGCCGTGTGTTTGCAGGCGCACAGCCAGTACTGACCCTTTTCGGTAATCTGTACGGCTTGGGGTGTGAAGTCTGTACCCGTGTGGGCGCCGTCACACCAGGGTTGCGTCTTTGAGCGGCCACAGGTGCAGTACCAGTATTCACCCGGTTCCAGATCAAGGGAAATACCTGCCTTGCCGGCAATGATAGGTTCGCTCATGGGAGGGTTCTCAAGGGTGTGATAAAGACTGAATATTACCCTGTCTGGCTTGGCTAATAACCCTTCTCATGAAGGTTTCTGCGGGTGGGCGGCCAGTGCCTCAATACATTCCCGGATCAGGGCCGGTCCGCGATAGATGAGGCCGGAATAGAGTTGCACCAGGGAGGCTCCGGCCGCGAGCTTGGTGTGTGCCTCTGCGCCGCACAGAACGCCACCGGCGCCGATCAGCGGGATCTCGTTGCCCAAGGCGGTATGGAAAGCGGCCAGGACGCGGGTCGAGGCGGCAAATACGGGGGCGCCTGACAGGCCACCGGCCTCATTGCCGTGCGCCAGGTGTTCGACGCCGTGGCGCGCGAGGGTGGTGTTGGTGGCAATGACAGCGTCGATGCGGTGGCGGCGGAAGAGGTCAGCCATCTCATCGATCTGGGCGGGTTCCAGGTCGGGCGCGATCTTGATGGCGATGGGGGTGTATTTGCCGTGCCGGTCGCTGAGTCGCGTCTGCTCGGCCTTGAGATGTCCGAGCAGAAAATCAAGCGCCGCGCCGCCTTGCAGGTCGCGCAGGTTCTTGGTGTTGGGTGAGGAGATGTTGACGGTGATGTAGTCGGCCGCGACATAGGCCTTGGCGAGGCCGATCAGGTAATCGTCGGTGGCGCGTTCGATCGGCGTGTCGGCATTCTTGCCGATGTTGATGCCGAGGATGCCGGGCCGGCGCGCACGGGCGACATGGGCCAGGAGGGCATCGATGCCGTGGTTGTTGAAGCCCATGCGGTTGATGACGCCGCGCGCCTCGGGCAGGCGAAAGAGGCGCGGGCGCGGGTTGCCGGGCTGCGGCCGGGGGGTCACGGTGCCGATCTCGACATGGCCGAAGCCCATGGCAAACCAGGCATCAATGGCCTCGCCGTCTTTGTCGAGGCCAGCGGCCAGGCCCAGCCGGTTTGGAAACTCCAGTCCCATGACGCGGGTCGGCGCGTTGGCGGTTGGCCCCGCTAGGGGCAGGCGCGCGATCTGTGCGAGTAGTGGCAGTGTGAGGCGGTGCGCGGTTTCGGGATCAAGACGAAAGAGCAGGGGGCGGATCAGGTCGTAAGCAGTCATGGTTTGTTTAATTCAAGGACGGCTCAATGGCGGCGAGGCGTGCAAAGTCGGCCACGGAGAGGGTCTCGGCACGGCGGCTGGGGTCAATGCCGAGGGCCTCCATGGCCTCGGCGGTGATCAGGCCCTTGAGGTTGTTGCGCAGGGTCTTGCGGCGCATGGCGAAGGCTTGGGCGACGACGGTTGCAAAACGCTCCCGGTCGCGCCAGGCGATCTGATCGGCGGGGAGGGGCGTGAGACGGACGATGGCCGAGTCGACCTTGGGTGCGGGGGTGAAGGCACCCGGCGGGACGATAAACAGTTTTTCAACCCGGAACTGTGCCTGCAACATGACCGACAGGCGGCCGTAATCGGCGCTATCCGGTGCGGCAGCCATGCGCCAGACCACTTCTTTTTGCAGCATGAAGTGCATGTCGCGGATCTGGGTGGCAAAGTCGGCCAGATGAAACAGCAGCGGCGAGGAGATGTTGTAGGGCAGGTTGCCGACGATGCGCAGCAACCCCCTCTCCCCCAACCCCTCCCCCGCTAGGGGGGAGGGGAGTATTTGGGAGAAATCGAACTTCAGGGCATCGCCTTCATGCACGGTCAGGCGCTCGGCCGGGAATTCGGCGCGCAGCCGGGCGGCGAGGTCGCGGTCGAGTTCCACGACATGCAGGTGCGGCAGCCTTTCCAGTAGCGGTCGAGTCAAGGCCGCGAGGCCGGGGCCGATCTCGACCAAGGTGTCGGTGGCTTGGGGGCGGATGGCGGCGACGATGCGCTCGATGACATGGCGATCGTGCAAGAAGTTTTGTCCGAAACGCTTGCGTGCCTGGTGCGCGGGGAATGTGTGGGTCATTACGGGGTCTGCCGCGCCTTGGCCATCTCGGTGGCCGCCTCGATGGCGACGATCAGGCTGCCGGGGTTGGCCTGACCACTTCCGGCCAGATCCAATGCGGTGCCATGGTCGACCGAGGTGCGTACGATGGGTAGGCCGAGGGTGATGTTGACGCCGCGTCCGAAGGTGGTGTGTTTCAGTACGGGCAGGCCTTGGTCGTGATACATGGCGAACACGGCATCGGCGTGTTCGAGATATTTGGGCTGAAACAGGGTGTCGGCCGGTAATGGGCCGCTGAGGTTCATGCCTTGGTTGCGCAAGCGGTCCAGTACGGGGGTGATGATCTCGATTTCTTCGCGACCCAGATGGCCGTCCTCGCCGGCGTGCGGATTGAGCCCGGCGACCAGGATACGGGGATAGGTCAGACCAAAGTCGTGGCGCAGGGCGGTGTCGAGGATGGTCAGCGTTGAGGTCAAGGATTCGACCGTGATGGCATCAGCAATGGCGCGCAGGGGTAGGTGGGTGGTCGCCAGCGCGACGCGCAGCCAGGTATTGTGGCTGTGCATGCGCCCGGCCAGCATCATGACGACCTGCGGTGTGCCGGTCAGGTCAGCCAGGAATTCGGTGTGGCCGGTGAATGGGATGCCCGCTGCATTGATGACGCTCTTGTGTACCGGTCCGGTGACGAGACCTGAGAACTCGCCAGATAGGCAGCCCCGGGTTGCGCGAGTCAGGCCGTCGAGCACAAAACCTGCGTTGGCCGGGTCGGGTTTTCCGGGTTGGGCTGCGACGGGCAACGGGAGGTCGATTAGGCTGATGGCTGCTGTCGTGTCGGGGTGATAGTTGGGTACAGCAAAGGTCTGTCCCAATTGCGCGGCGCGTTCATCCAGCAGGCGGCGATTGGAGAGGATGACGATGGGTGTGGCTACGGACGGCTGCCGGGCCAGCCAGACCGCCAGATCCGGACCAATCCCGGCAGGCTCACCGGGCGTAAAAACCAATGGCGTCAAGGTCTTAGCGATCCTCAAGCCGGATCTCAACATAGGCGCGGTCACGGGTCTGGCGCACCCAGTCATCGAAGGATTCTTCGGCCTTGCGGGCGCGGATTATGCGCCGGGCCTCGATGCGTTGCCGCTCTTCTGAGAGGTCCTGATCGCGCCGGGCAATGACTTGGATGAGGTGCCAGCCAAAGGGGGATACGATGGGCTGGCTGATCTCGTTCGGGGCGAGGGCATCCATGGCGCGTTCGAATTCAGGTACGGTATCGCCCGGGCTCAGCCAGCCTAATTCACCCCCACGGCTGGCGGATAGGTCATCGGAGTTGAGGCGGGCCAGATCGGCAAAGCGGGCGCTATGGACTAGTCGTTCGCGCAGATCGTTTAGGCGATGCTGGGCCTCTCTGTCGTTGACCAGTTCGTTGGTTTTGATCAGGATGTGTGCGGCCTGCGTCTGGCGCACGATGTAGGCCGTGTTGGCGCCGCGCCGCCCGAGTAGCTTGAGGATGTGGAAACCATTGGCGCTGCGCAGGATAGCCGAGGTGTCACCGGGCTTGATCGCGGCGACGGCCTCGGCAAACAGATTCGGCAACTGGGCGGTGCTGCGCCAACCGAGCTTGCCGCCCTCCAAGGCATTCTGGGCGTCGGAGTAGAGGGCCGATACCTGGACAAAGTCATCGCCGCTACGCAACTTTGCGAGGGCCTCTTCAGCGCGTTGGCGGCGTTTTTCGCTGACCTCCGGGCTGGCGGCCTCGGGGACCGTGACGAGGATGTGCGCGAGCTCGTACTCGTCCTTGGCCTGGGCGTTCTTTTCGCCTTGCTGGGTCAGTTGCAGGGCGATCTCGGCGTCGGTGACGCTGACCTTGTTGTCGACTTCCCGTTCACGCAGACGGGCAATGGTCATCTCGTTGCGGATCTGTTCGCGGAAGCCGCCCCAGTCCTGACCTTCCTGCTCCAAGGCCTTGCGGAACTCGGGCAGGCTGAGACGGTTCTCGGTCGCCATGCGGGCCAGGGTGCGATCCAGGGCCTCGGCACTGATCTTGAGGCTGGTGCCTTCGGCCAGATCCAGCAGGGCGCGTTCGGTGATCATGCGCTCCAGGATTTGCCGTTCCAGTTTGCTGCGTGAGGGAGCGGCGACCTTTTGCTGGGCCAGTTGCTGTTGCACCTGAATAACGCGGCGGGCGAGTTCCTGCTCGGTGATGACGCCGTTATTGACGACAGCTATGACCCGATCAATGGGCAGGGGTGTGGCGGCTAAGGGGGCAGCCGCGCAGAAACAGAGGATCAGGAGGCCATTACGGAGGGTTGATGTCATCGCTTTTCACATATCCGGAGATGTTGCGTTTAAGGACATCCAGCGGGTTGGGGCCCAACTGGGTCAGGCCGCGCAGTTCCAGTTGCAGAAAGAACGCGGTCGTGGCGGTGTTCGTGTTGGTGGCCAGTTGCTGGACGACCCCGCGCAGGGACCAGCAACCGGGATTGTATTCAAAACCCAGCAGGCCTTCGGCAAGACGATTCTCAACGAAGGCATAGTTGGCTCGGCCGACGGCATACCACTGGGGTTGGAGGGGCCACTGGAAGGACAGGTCGACCGATTTGAGTGCGCCATAGAGTTTGTCGGTATAGCGATAGTCGGCATTGATGCGCTTGCCGGGGCCCCCGTCATAGCTGCCTCCTAGGTTGGCCTGGGCAATGAGATGATGGGCACTGGCATAGCGCAGCCCGGCGTTGAGGCGCAGGCGCGAATTGATCGGGGCACTGGCGCTGGCAAGGATGTCGCTGGAGTTCGTAGCTCGGGCGGTTCCACCCGGCAAGGTGACGGATTGGTCACGGAAATAGAAGCGCTGGGCGAGGGTGAGTTGCAGGCGTTCGATGCCCTTGTCGGCGTTGATGAAGCGGTTGGTGATGCCGACGGTGAGCTGATTGGCATCGTTGATGCGGTCAACCCCAGAGAACTGGTTTTCCGAGAATAACTGGCCTAGAGAGATGTCTTGTTGGCCGCTGTCAAAAACGGGGATGCGCGTCTGGTCGGTGTGCGGGATGCGTACATAGTAAGCGCGAGGTTCGAGCGTATGCAGCAAGGTGGTATTGCCCAGTCGCCAGTCGCGCTCCAGATACACTCCGGCATCGAGGCTGAAGATCGGCAGGCTGCGGGTGCTGTCGAGATAGCCTCCGGTGGGTTCGTTGCCGATGCTGTCGCGGAGTCCCCCGGAGAGGCTGTCGAGTTGGTAGTGTGATAGGTGCAGGCCCAGCTTGGGGGTCAGAAAACCATAGGTGGTTTGCAGCGGCAGGCTTAGGCTGGGGTAGGCATAGGCGCGCTGACCCTTGACGAAGCTGCTGGCGGGATGGTCGAAATGGACGAACTCGGCGGCCATGTCAAACCGGGTGCGACTGCCGTATAGATCGGATTGGCTGGTATTGAGCGTGACCTGTGGCAGGCGTTCGTAGGGGGCGCTAGTGACGCCGCCCAGGGCTTGATAGGTCTGCACGCGCAGACCCCCATTCCAGCCGTCACCCTGATAGGCGAGGCTGGCCTCGCGCGGCAGATTGACCGTTGAGGTCTCGTTGACACGGCCGGAGAGGTCGGTGAAATAGTCGGTGTCCGAGACCTTCTGGAAACGCAGGTTGCCGGAAAGGCGGGGTGAAAAGCGTTGCTGGTGGGTCAGGTCCACTTGGTAGCGGTCGCGCTTGGCGACGCTATCTGAGGGCAGGATGTCGGCCCATACCTGACCGTTGTAGGTCTTTTCGAGATAACGGAATTCGCCGCCCAGTTGCAGGCCGCGCCGGCCTAGGTAACGCGGCACCACGGTGGCATCGCGATTAGGAGCGATGTTCCAGTACCAGGGCAGGATAACCTCCAGGCCACGGCTATCCGAGACCCCGTAGGTGGGTGACAGGAAACCGGATTTGCGTTCATTGTCGAGCGAGAAACGCAGCCACGGGCTGTACAGGATGGGGATGCCCAGGTATTCGACCCGGGCCTGACGCGCCTTGCCCAGGCTAGTGTTGTAGTCGATGGACAGTTCGTCTGCCCGCAGGACCCAGTCTTGGCGATCCGGCGTGCAGGTCGAATAGGTGACCGTCTCCATCCGGTATTTTTCGGGACCTTCGAAGTACATTTTCCGGGCCACGCCTTGAACCGGTAGCAGGGGTTTCCCCTTGCCGGCGAGCCAATAGGTCACGCTGTGCATGTCGCCCAGCCGCGGGGTTAGACGCAGGTTGAGATCCTTGCCGGTGATGCGCTCACCCGGGCGGGTCAGGGTGGCTGGACCGCGACAGATGGCCTCGTCGGTGGCATCTTCGTAGCGTACCCAGTCGGTTGCGATCTGGCCTTGCTGATCGTCGCGGATGACAACCCGGCCCTCGGCCTGCAAAAAGTGGCCGCTGGAGCCGTCGATCTGATCGCCTTGCACCGTGTTATAGCCGCGGGGTACCTGGAGCCCTTCACTGGACTTTAGTAACAACGGCTCGTGGGCGGCCCAAACCTCGCTAAAGGTTGCGGCCAGGGCCAGGGTCAGGGTGAGCAGTCGCAAGGGCGGCATAAGGGGTGCGGTGCTAGAATTGGGTGGTCATTATTGAAGTCGCTGGATTGTAGCTTGGAACATACCGAACACCAACGCATCGAACGCCTGCGTGACTGGGTGGCCTCTGTGCTTCCCGCTCCGCTGATAGATTTGCAACCCGCCTCGGCCGACGCCAGCTTTCGCCGCTATTTTCGGGCAAGGACGGCCGACGGCAGTTTTGTTGTCATGGATGCGCCGCCTAGCCATGAAGATTGCGGGCCGTGGTTGAAGATTGGGCACTTGTTCCGCGCGGCCGGGGCCAATACGCCGGAGATCTTTGCCGAGAATCTGACGGAGGGTTTCATCCTTATGTCGGATCTGGGCTCGACGACCTATCTGTCGGCGCTCAACGAGGCGACGGCCGACCGTCTGTATCGCGATGCCAACGCCAGCCTGATCCAGATTCAACTCGCCAGTCAGCCCGGCGTGCTACCGCCCTATGACGAGGCGCTGCTACGGCGCGAGCTGGATCTGTTCCCGGATTGGTATGTCGCCAAGCATCTGGGTGTCTCGTTGAGCGACCCCCAGCGCGATCGCCTGGAAACGGTGTTCCGCGCCCTCCTCGATAACAATCTCGCCCAAGCGCCGGTGTTTGTGCACCGCGACTGGCATTCACGCAACCTGATGGTGACAGATGCCAACAATCCCGGCGTGGTTGATTTTCAGGACGCGGTGTACGGCCCGATCACCTATGACCTGGTGTCGATCTACAAGGATGCCTATATCGCCTGGGACGAAGACCGTCTTTTGGATTGGGTGGTGCGTTACTGGGAGGCGGCAAAGAAGGCCGGATTGCCGGTTCATCCCGACTTTGGGGCCTTTTATCGCGACTTTGAATGGATGGGTGCGCAACGCCACATCAAGGTGCTGGGCATCTTTGCCCGCCTCTGTCACCGTGACGGCAAGGACGCTTATCTGAAAGACATGCCCTTGGTCATGAACTACCTGCGCCGTGCCTGTGAGCGCTACCGCGAACTCAATCCGCTGTTGGGCCTGCTCGATGCGCTGGAGAACCGGGCGACGGATGTGGGGTACACCTTCTGATGGTGGGCTTTCGCGCCATGATCTTGGCCGCTGGGCTGGGTAACCGTATGCGGCCGCTCACCGATCACACGCCCAAGCCCCTGTTGCCGGTTGGTGGCAAGTCGTTGATCGTCTGGCAGATTGAGCGCCTGCGTGCGGCAGGATTCACGGAACTGGTCATCAATCACGCCCATCTGGGGTCGCAATTGGAAGCGGCGCTGGGCGATGGGGCCGCGTTGGGTGTCCATATCCAGTGGTCGCGGGAAGCGGAGCCGTTGGAGACCGCCGGTGGGATCGCGACCGCACTGTCGTTGCTGGGCGAGGCGCCGTTTCTGGTTACCAATGGCGATGTCTATGTGGCGTTCGACTACGCCCGGTTGATCCCGGTGTTGACGGCGATGGAGGCTGACGCGGAACGGCGGGCCCATCTGGTGCTGGTGGATAATCCGCCGCACCATGCGCAGGGGGATTTTGTCCTGAACGGAGGGCGGGTCGTTTTGCCACCCGCTGATGCCATCGGTACGCTGACCTTTTCGGGTATTGGTTGTTATCAGCCGGGTTTGTTTGGCGGCATTGCGCCGGGACAGAAGGCCGCCTTGGCGCCCTTGCTGAAGGCGGCGATGCAGCGGCAGCAGGTGACGGGAGAACCTTTCGCCGGGCGTTGGGAAGATGTCGGCACGCCTGAGCGACTGGCCATGCTGGATCGGGAGTTGTCATGAATCACTTAGCCTGTGCGGCGCGTCGTCAGCGTTTTCTAGCCCAGATGGGCAACGGCGTGGCGATCCTGCCTACTGCGCCGGAACGGGTCCGTAACCGCGATACCCACCATCCGTATCGTTTTGACAGCTATTTTTGGTATCTGACGGCCTTCCCGGAACCTGACGCGGTACTGGTTTTGGTGGGTGGGCAGGGCAATAGTGCGTCTGATAGCGCGCCGCAAGCATTGCTGTTTTGCCGCGAAAAGGATGAGACGCGCGAGGTTTGGGACGGTTTTCGTTATGGCCCTGAGGCGGCGCAGAGGGCCTTCGGCTTTGATGCGGCCTATCCCCTCAGTGAACTGGAGACGCGTCTGCCGGACCTGCTCGCCAACCGGGAGACCTTGTGGCACAGCCTGGGTGTGGATACGGAATGGGACGGGCGTATTGCGGCCTTGATCCAGTCCTTGCGCGGTCAGGCGCGGCGGGGCCGGCGGCCACCGCGTGCGGTGCACGATTTGCACGCGGCGCTCGATGCCATGCGCCGGGTCAAGGATGATTATGAAATTGACCAGCTACGCCAGTCCTGCGCGATTGCCTGTGCGGGCCATGTGCGGGCCATGCGTGCCGCTGGGGGCGGGGGCGGGATGGCCGAATATGAACTCGAGGCTGAATTAAGCTATGAGTTTCGTCGTCGCGGGGCCGATGCCCATGCCTATCCGCCCATCGTGGCTAGTGGCGTATCCGCCTGCATCCTGCATTACACGGAAAATAATCGTCTGATGGGCGAGCACAGCCTAGTGCTCATCGACGCCGGTTGTGAGTTGCGGGGCTATGCGGCGGACATCACGCGCACCTTCCCGGTCAATGGCCGCTTTTCCGGGCCGCAGCGAGAAGCCTACGAGATTGTCCTAGCGGCTCAGACCGCGGCCTTTGCGGCCATCCGGCCGGGCGCAGCCTTTATCGATTATCACGATGCGGCGGTCCGTGTCCTGACTCAGGGCATGATGGATCTCGGATTGTTGCAGGGCAGCCTGGACGGATTGATCGAATCTGAGGCCTACCAACGCTTTTACATGCATCGCACCGGCCATTGGCTGGGTCTCGATGTCCATGATGCGGGCGAATACAAGGACGGGGACGACTGGGTTCGGTTGGCCCCGGGTATGACGCTGACCGTGGAACCGGGCCTCTATATCCCGCCGGCGGCCGATGTGCCGGAACACCTGCACGGCATCGGCATCCGCATCGAGGACGATGTGTTGGTGACAGCGGAGGGCCTGGAAAACCTGACCGCCGCCGCGCCCAAGACGGTGGCCGAGATCGAGGAGACGATGCGCCATGACTGAGGCGACGGGCGCGCCGGTCGATATCGCGATTGTGGGCGGTGGCCCAGTCGGCCTGTCTCTGGCCCTCGCGCTGCGCGATTCCGGTCGTGGGGTGACGGTGCTGGAGGCCCGCCCGAAGGGGCCGGTGACGGATGCCCGTGCCATTGTCCTTTCGCACGGCTCGCGGCTGATCCTGGAACGCTTGGGTGTCTGGAGCTTGCTGGTTACGCGGACTACGCCGATCACCACCATCCATGTCTCCCAGCGGGGGCATCTGGGCCGTACTGTGTTGAACGCGGCCGACTTGGATGTGCCGGCCATGGGCTACACCGCCGCGTATGAGGATCTGCATGCGGCCTTGGTCGAGCAGGCCATTGCTGCCGGGGTGGAGGTTCGTTATGCGGCATCGGTGACGGCCGCCGAACCGGGTCGCGTGACTTACCAGCAAGGCCATGCCACAGCAGATTTGGCGGCTGATCTTGTGGTGCTTGCCGAGGGCGGGCGCGGCCTGCCTTTGCCAGCGGTCGCCGAAAAGGATTATCAGCAAAGCGCCGTGGTGTGCTGGGTGGAGAGCACACGGCCTCATGCCGGCCGCGCCTACGAGCGATTTACCCCCGAGGGGCCGATTGCCCTGCTGCCTATGGGCTCGCGCTACGCCGTGGTGTGGACGACTCCGGTGGATCAGGTGGAGGATCGCTTGGCGCTGTCGGACGCGGATTTTCTGGTGGCGCTCTATGCGGCCTTTGGTGAGCGACAAGGACGGTTCAAGGCGGCCGGGGCGAGGTCGGCCTTCCCGCTGCGCATGGCCTTACGCGGGCCGGGCGATACGGCGGGGTTGATTCGTATTGGTAATGCGGCGCAGCTCCTGCACCCGGTGGCCGGACAGGGGTTTAACCTAGGCTTGCGTGATGCATGGCAATTGGCAGAGTGTGTTTTGGATAGCCCACCCACTTCTCTGGATGGGGCCGATCTTTTGCTGCGCTATATCCGTGCGCGCGGCGCCGATGTGTCGGCCGGGGCGCGCATGACGGATTTTCTGGTGGATGTGTTCGCCCACGATCCGCCGGTTATTGCCGGACTGCGCGGGGCGGCTCTGACGGCGCTGGATCTGTTGCCGGCGCTCAAGAACGGTTTTGCACGCAAGATGATGCACGGGGTGCGGACTTGGTAACGGCGCGACTTAAACGCGACATCGTCATCCTGGGGGGTGGGCTCAATGGGGCGGCCCTGGCCTTGGCGCTGAGCTATGGCCCGCATGAGGTGACGCTGGTGGAACCCCATCCTCCTGCAGCCCCCACAGGGGATTGGGATGCGCGCATCTATGCCTATTCGCCTGGCAATGTGGATTGGCTGCGGGGCCTGGGGGGGTGGGGCGATAACCTGCGTCAGCAAGCGGTCCATGCCATGCGTGTGCACGGGGACGCGGCAGGGCGTTTGACCTTTGATGCCCTAGAGACCGGCCTGCCGGCCCTAGCCTTCATCGCAGAGAACGGGGGTTTGCAATGGCAGATCTGGCAGGTCTTGCAGGCCCGCGGAGTCGCTGTCGTGCGAGAGCGGCCGGTCGCTGTTGAATGGGGCGAGCACGGGGCCGCGCATTGTGTCTGTTTCGACGCAGCGCCCTCTCTCGAGGCCCGACTGCTGGTGGCCGCCGATGGCGCCCATTCTTGGTTGCGCCAGCAGGCCGGCATCGGTCTGGATGTCGAGGACTATCACCAGTCAGGGGTCGTGGCCAATTTCGAGTGCGAGCGGCCGCATCGCGGTATTGCCTGGCAATGGTTCCGGCCTGACGGGATTCTGGCTTATTTGCCCCTGCCGGGGCGGCGTCTATCTATTGTCTGGTCCACGCCGACCGAGGCCGTGGCGGCACGCCTTGCCCAGTCTCCTGAGACCCTTGCGCGCGAGGTGGCCGAGGCGGGGGGGCATGTCTTGGGCGATTTGCATTTGATCACACCGGCGCAGGCCTTTCCGCTCAAGCGTCGCCTAGCGCATGAATGGGTGCGGCCCGGTCTGGTCCTGCTGGGTGATGCGGCGCATACCGTGCATCCCTTGGCTGGGCAGGGCGTGAATCTGGGGTTCCGGGATTCGCGCCTGCTCGCCGAAATGCTGGCATCCGGGGGGGATCCAGGAGAGATGGGTCGGCTACAATCCTATGCCCTGCGGCGACGCGAGGATGTGCTGGGTATGCAAGCGGTTACGGGAAATCTGAAACGCGCTTTTTACGAACTAGGCGCTCCGTTTGGGGCCTGGCGTAATACGGGTATGACGGCCGTAGATGCCTTGGCCCCCTTGAAACAGGCCCTGATGCGCCACGCTGTGCAATGATTTTAATGAAGAAAGGGAACAAAGACATGACCAGAACATGGATCGCCACGGCCATCTTGATGCTTGCTACGGCGGCTTACGCAGACGAGGCCGCGGTGCGTGCAGCGGCCAATAGTCTGGCACCGGATGTGAAGGTGACCTCGATACGCCCGACGCCGGTGGCGGGGATGAATGAGGTGGTGTTGAATGGCCAACAGGGGCCGATGCTGGTGTATATCAATGACAAGGGCACCTATGCGTTTGCCGGGGAGTTGATCGACATTCTGAAGGAACGCAACCTGACCGAGGAGCGGATCGATGAATTGACTCGGGTGAAGTTCGACAGCCTGCCGCTCGACAAGGCCGTCAAGGTTGTCAAGGGCAAGGGCAGCCGGCGTCTAGTGGTCTTTTCGGACCCGGATTGCCCGTACTGCCGTCGCTTGGAAAAGGAATTGGCCAAAGTAGACGATGTGACGGTGTACACCTTCCTCTTTCCCATCGCCCATCCGGCCGCGATTCCTAAGTCAAAACAGATCTGGTGCGCGGCGGATCGAGGTCAGGCCTGGACGGATTACATGCTGAACGGGGCCCTGCCGGCCAACAAGGGTGACTGCGCCAATCCCCTGGATGCGGTCATGGCCCTGGGCCAGAAGATGCGGGTCAATGGCACGCCGACCCTGATCTTTACCAACGGTCACCGTGCACCTGGCTTTGTTCCGGCCAATCGTATCGAGGCCCTGTTGCAAGAGGCCGCGCGTTGAGTTCACCCCTATGCTGAGTTACCGTCACGCCTTCCACGCCGGAAACCATGCCGATGTGCTCAAGCACCTCGTGCTGGTGCGCCTGTTGCGTTACCTAAATCAGAAGGATAAGCCCTATTGGTATATTGACACCCATGCCGGGGCCGGGGTCTATGGCCTGGATGCGGGTTATTCCACCAAAAATGCGGAACACGAGCAGGGTATTTCCCGGCTGTGGACGCAGACCGATCTACCTGAGCCGCTGGCGGACTATGTCGATCTGATTCGCGGCATGAATCCGTCCGGAGACCTCAAGCTCTATCCCGGTTCGCCCTATCTCGCTCGGCAATTACTGCGGCCCGAGGATCGGATGCGCCTGTTTGAGTTGCATCCGACCGACATCGAGTTGCTGGGGCGCACCTTTATGGACAAACGCCGTGTACAGGTGACGCTGGGCGATGGCTTCGCCGGCCTGAAGTCATTGTTGCCGCCTCCGCAGCGTCGTGCCTTGACCTTGATCGATCCGTCGTATGAGGACCGGGGCGATTACACTCATGTGGTCGATGCCATGAAGGACAGCCTGAAACGCTTTGCGACCGGGATTTATGCCATCTGGTACCCGCTCCTGGGTCGAGCCGATGCGCAACGCTTACCGGAACGCTTGCGTGGGGTGGCCCCAAGTTGGCTGGATGTCCGTCTGGAGGTGTACAAACCGGTGACGGGTGAGTACGGGATGTATGGCAGTGGCCTTGTGATCATTAATCCGCCCTGGACGCTGGAGTCGGAGCTGCGGGCTTGTCTGCCGGTCTTGAAGGACCGCCTGGCACAGGGAACGGCAAGCTTTCATCTGGAGCGATCGGCGGGTTGATCATGTCTGGCGTGGGCAGTATGTCGTCGACTGATCCCTTGTTCCGCCGTGCCTTGCTGTTTTCGCTGGCGGCACATCTGGCGACCTTGGCCTGGGTTCAGGCACCGGTATGGGATATGACGCCGCCGCCGTCGGTCATTGACGCGCGGCTGGAGCCCCCGCCTGAACCCGCTTTGCCGCCGCCCACGCCGGCGCAGAAACAGGTCGCCCCATCGCCGATGCCGATGCCGATGCCGATGCCTGCGCCGCGCCCACCTGCCATTGTGGTTCCCGCACCCGCACCCGCACCCGCACCTGTTGTTTCCCCCGTCGCCACGCCGTCCGTCCAGCCGGTGACACCGTCGGCGCCGTCAACGCACACACCGGTAACTCCGGTGGTCTTGACGGCGGTATCGCACCCCGTTGTCCTGGAAGCGCCTCGCCTCATTCCCGATGGCGAGTGGTATCCGGCGCGCAAGCTGGATGCGATCCCGCGCCGACTGGGTGGGACGCAACCGCCGTACCCTGAATCTGCGCAGCGCCGTGGAGTTACGGGGAGCATCAAGGTGCGGCTACGGGTCAATACCTTGGGGGAGGTTGAAGCGGTGGAGAGTGTTTCGGCTCAGCCCGAGGGTGTATTGGGTGTATTTGATGCGTCCGTACGGGCCTTTTTTATGGCGGCTCGTTACCAGCCTCCGCAACGCGACGGCCGCCCGGTGCGTGCCGTGATCGAGGAGCGAATTAACTTTTCCCTGAAAGACGAATTTTGATCCGTTGCTATTAGTTCCCATTGCGTAAGAACGGGTAGTCCTTGGGCAGGAGGACCCACATGCGCCCCTTCTGTTTCATGGCACCGGCCTTTTTCCCGGCCTCGTCACCAAAGCCCCAGAAAAAATCGGCACGAACATTGCCGCGAATAGCCCCGCCGGTATCCTGTGCCAACATCAGGCGGTTGAGGGTCTCGCTGCTGTTGGGTTGGGTCGTGGCCAGCCAGACCGGTGCGCCCAAGGGCATGCCGCGCGGGTCAATGGCGATACTGCGCTCGCCGGTCAGCGGAACGCCGAGGGCACCCAGCGGGCCGTTGCCATTGTTGGGTAATTCGCGGAAGAAGACTTGGCTGGGGTTGGTATTGAGCAGTTCGCTCAGCCGCTCCGGGTTACGCCGTACCCAGTCCTTGATGCCCTGCATGGAGGCCTGCGCGGCGGTGAGCTCACCTTTTTCGATCAACCATTTACCCGCGGATTTGTAAGGGTGGCCGTTCTGGTTGGCGTAGCCGACCCGCATGACATCGCCGTTTTCAAGTTGCAGGCGGCCGGAACCCTGGATCTCGAGGAAAAACAGTTCGACGGGATCATCCGCCCAAGCGAGTTCTTTGCCGGCGACACGGGGGGCCTTGCCACTGGAAAGCTCGGCGCGGCTGTAATAGGGGACGACCTTGTTGCCCTCAATACGGCCGCGGACACGCTGATTCTTGAGCTCTGGGTAGAGTGCGGCCAGATCAACGATGAGTAGGTCATCCGGAGGGCCGTAGAGCGGGAAACGATATTTCCAGCTACGGGTGCGGCTGCCGCGCAACAGCGGTTCGTAATAGCCGGTGACCAAGCCCTCAAGGCTGCCATCGGCCTGCTGGATCTGATGGGGGGTGAACCAGGTCTCAAAAAAGGCTTGTAGCGTCTCGGTATCGGGATTGCTTAAGGGATTGCTTAAGGGATTGCTTAAGGGATTGCTTAAGGGGCCGCTTAAGGGGCCGCTTAAGCCCTCGCTGGCGCGGCAGGTGGCTTGCCAGGCGCTTTGATTACGCAGGGTCTTGCAAGATTGTTGCAGGGCTGGCCAGGCGCGGGCTAAGTCATCGTTGCGCCAGCCGGGGAGGTCGCTCCAGTCCGCACGCTTGAGCCAAGGCATCGCCCCCGGCGTGGTTTTGATAGCGGTCTCGGCCGGAGTGACCGCGGGCGCGTCAGGGCTGGCGGGGGTCGTGGCGGGTGTCGAAGGGCTGCCCTGGATGGGGGCAGGTGGTCGGGAGCTAAAGAGACCACAACCGACGAGAAAAAGCGGGAGAAGGAGGATAAGGCGTGACATGGGTGCCCATTATAGGGGCAGATGATGTCTGGCCGGTTAATGCAGGACGCGCGGGATGCTGAGGAGGAATTCGGGGATTTCGACCTCGAATGGGTGGCCGTCGTCAGCGGTCATCTGATAGTGGCCGCGCATGTTTCCCATTGGGGTGGCTAGGCCGGTGCCACTTTGGTACTGGAAGGATTCACCGGGTTTCAGAATAGGTTGCTCGCCGACGACGCCCAAGCCGCGTATTTCCTGCACCTGTTGCAAGGCATCGGTGATGATCCAGTGGCGCGAGATGAGTTGCGCGGCAACCGTGCCGCTATTCAGGATAGTGATGGTATAGGCAAAGATATAACGATCCTTCGCCTCGTCGGATTGCTCGGGCAGGTAATCGACCTGCGTCGTCACGGTAATATGATATTTGCGGGATTCGGCCATGGGCGGGTATGTTCCACACTGCGGGGCAGAATTGCAACCCGTTGCGCATTGTTGTCTTTATCAGGTTAACCTAGGGAGTCTCTGCACAGCCATGGAAATCAAGGCCGCTACTGAAGGTTGATGAAGATGCCCGCTTCAATTTCCGGAGAAAGTTCAATAAACAGGCCGGTTTTTGGTCTTTTAAGTCTAATGTGGAGCTTTTTTCGCTTGATTTCCGCT